>NZ_CP062948.1:1482551-2223827 GCF_014898175.1 Bifidobacterium lemurum | reverse complement strand
AGGGGATGGACAAGGTGGCCCGCGCGCTGATCGACCGATGCCTGATGACGCTGTACCGTGACCTGCGCGACGGCAAACGCCTCCTGATGCCGACCCTGGCCGACCTGCGCGACATGCTGGAGTCCCTGGACGAGGAACGCGCGCACGAGGCGGCCCAAGCGTTGGAGATCTACACCGCCGGAAGCCTCAACGCCTTCGCGCATCCCACGGATGTCGATGTGCGCAATCGCATGGTCGTCTACGACGTGTCCGGCCTGGGCGCGGAGTTGAAGACGTTCGGCATGATGGTCGTGTTGGATCAAGTCTGGAATCGTGTGGTGCGCAACCGCGCCCAGGGACGAAGGACATGGCTGTGGGTTGACGAGTTCCACATGCTGTTCTCGAATCCGTTCGCGGCCGACTACTTCCTGCGCCTGTACAAACGCGGTCGCAAATGGGGATTGGGCGTCACCGGCATCACGCAGAACATCGAGGAGTTGCTGCTGAACGACGAGGCGCGGCTGATGCTGTCCAACAGTTCGTTCCTGCTATTGATGAACCAGACCGCGACCGACGCGGCCGCCTTGTGCGAGCTGCTGAAGCTGTCCGATGAGCAGCGCGAGTTCTTCACCGGCGTCCAGCCCGGCCAGGGCATGCTCAAGTCCGCTGAATCATACATCCCGTTCGACGGGCGTATCGACACGTCCAGCAGGCTGTATCGCCTGTTCTCCACCAAGTTCGGCGAGGAATAAGAATGCGCAAAGCGAGACCGTTGTCCGAATACCACTCCCACGCCACCGCGAAGGAATTCCACACGAAGACACGTATTGCGAATTTCGCAGGCAGGGCGCGGCGCGTGTCCCTTGTGGCGGGGCGTGGCTTGGGCTTCGTCGGACACAAGGCCCTGAGCGGAGGCAAAGGGCTGGTGTCCATGTCGCGCGCCGAGGATGCCCGTCAGGGTGTTTCCGACGCCGACCAGGTGGATGCCGCGGCGGCGGATTTCGCCCAAAAACACGCGAAACCCGCCGTGACCCGACGAAAGACCAAGACGGGGAAGGCCACGCCGGCCAAGGCCGGCGACGCCCCCGCATCTTCGTCTTCGGGCGAGAAGGCTTCGAGCCGGATCAGGTTCAAAGGAACCGGTTCGGCATCGTCCACGCGTGTCCGGCCGACTGGCGGGCGCGCCGCCGCGCATATGGGCGGGCATGGTACGGTCCGGCGCGGCGGTCGCACGGCCGGTCGCACGGCCGGTCGCACGGCCGGTCGCACGGCCGGAAAGTCGGCCGCCAATGGCGGCCGCGCCGTGGCGCGGACCGCCGCCGCTGCGGCGCGGTATACGGCCGCTGCCGTCACCCAGGTCAAGGCTGCGATTGTCGCGGGCACCACGGCTATGGCGTCGCTGCCGATGCTTTTGATCGGCGGTGGGGTCGCGATCGTGGTCGTGGTGTTGGTGAGTCTGTTCATTCCGGCCGCCGGTTCCACCGAGACCGGTTGTGATGACGCGCGGGTGGAATCCTATCTGGCTTGGGCGCGCGAGACCGCCGAGGATGACACGCATGGCTATTCGCAGACCCATCGCACCGGACCGGATTACGATTGCTCCTCGTTCGTGTGGACGGCGTTGCGGGCGGCTGGGTTTGAGGTCGGAGATACGTTATTGCCGTTCTCGACGGCTTCGATGCGGGATCCCTTGCAGGCCGCCGGTTTCACGGCTGCCGATTGGGATGGTTCCGTGGCCGATCTGGAGGCAGGCGATATCGTCTCATCGTCCGGCCATGTGGAGTTCTACGCTGGCGATGGCGAGTGGATCGGCGCTCGGCATGACGAGACCGGCGGCATCACCGGCGCTCAGAGCGGCGACCAGACCGGTGACGAGATCGCGGTATACCAGTCGCAGCCCGACGGAATGACGACGCGATGGCGGCTCTCCACCTCCGGTTGTTCCGCCGGCATGAGCGTCGGCACGCTCTCCCCCGCGCTGCGGATGAAGACCGATCTGCTGGCAGATATGGAGGCCACCGGCACCGTCAGCGACACCCGGTATCCGTGGGGTCAATGCACTTGGTGGGTGGCGTCGCGGCGCGCCCAGATCGGCAATCCTATCCCCGGTTGGGGCAACGCGAAGGATTGGCGCGACCAGGCGAAAGCGGCCGGCATGAGCGTGGACAAGACCGCCAAGGTCGGTGATGTGATCGTGTTCCAGGCTGGAATACTCGGCGCTGACGGCTATTACGGGCATGTGGCCGTGGTGGAGAAGGTGAACTCGGACGGTTCCATCGAAATCAGCGAGTCGAACGCCGTCGGCCTGGGCGTGGTCTCCGTGCGCACGTTCACCAAGACGCAGCTTGACGCGGCGCTGTCGGGCATCGATTTCATCCATTAAGGAGCGAAGGAGCGGATATGAGGAGTCTGGGTTTGCGAGATCGCGTCATTCTGGCGTTCGCGATCGTGTTCGTGGCTGCGGTGTTGGTCGTGTCCGCCTGGCTGTCGGAAACCCGCACATGGCAATCTGATGGGAGCGCCGCAAGTGCGGGTGAGTCGTTGTCGGTGATGCCGTTGGATGAAGTGTGCTCGATCTTGGCCGTCGATGCGGTGGGATCGGCGTCGGCCGACGCGCAAGGCTATCTCGCTTCCGGCCATGACGGCCTGGATGCGACGTGTGTGGTCAAGAATGGTTCCGAGGCATGGTCTGTGTCGTTCGTGTGCGAGGATGGCGAATGGCGTTCGAAGGGCGTCGTTGAATTGGATGGTGCCGTGTCGTCTCCGTCCGGTGCGGAGGCGGAGCAGTGAGGTTGAATCCGAAACTCGATTCGACCGAACTGGCCGCGTTCTCGGCCGAATCCGACAATTGGGAATATCTGGGCCAGATCGCCGACCACCCGTCGGCATGGCCCGAACTGACGGCATGGGCGTTGAAGGCCCAGGAGGATCCGTTCGCCGCCGGACCTCCGCCCGAACCTCCCGAACAGCAGCAGCGGCGGCTGCTGCCGCGACGCCGGCACGAACCGTTGATCGCCGATGACGGAGATCAGCCCATCGAACCGTCCGAAGATTCGATTTCTGATGGACTGCCGACGGATCCGATCGAAGAGCTGCAGAACGTCTCCGAAGTTCCCGACATAGCCGTTTCCACCGCTGCGCATAGGATGCCGGTTCGTCTTATGGCGATTGTCCTGGTTTGCCTCATCGCCGTCGCGTCGATGGCCGTGGGAGGAGCGGCGCTGTATCGTCGCCACGCGATCGGCGTCGCCGTCGAGGATTGCGCTTCTGCTGTCGCGGATGCCGAAACCGCTCGTGAGGATTGGGAGCAGGCGGTTTCCGACGCGAAGGACGCGGCCGCGATTACCGCCGACATGGTGGCCGACCCGGATACGGTGGACGCTTTGGCCGAGGCGATGGACACCCAACCGGAAAAGACGGTGTGGCAGTGCGACGCCGATACCGTGTCAGACCTGACCGATACGGCCAGTCGCGCGGCGTCCGCCACCAAATCGACCGAGACGGCGGCGAAGCGGATCCGTAAGGCCGCCGACTCTGTGCTCGCCTCACAGCAGGCGAAGGAACTGGAGTCGGCCGAATCCGCTTTGTCCGCCGCGTTGGCGTCCGCACGCCAATTGCTTGCCGATAGCGACGGTAAAGTGGCCGATGGGTCGGTCAGAGACGATCTGTCGGACGCGATCGACGCCGCTGACGCCACGCTTGCCGATGCAAGCGATGCAACGGACCTCAAGGACGCCGAGGACAGCTTGGGAAAGGCCGTGGAGGCGGTGAACGCCTCCATCGCCAAGAAGAGCGAGGAGGACCGGCGAAAAGCCGAGGAAGAGGCCGCCGAAGCGGCGGACGCCGCGCAAGCGCAACAGTCCTACACTCCCAGCTACACACCCGCCTATACAGGCGGCGGAAATAGTGGTGGTGGCAGCGGCAGTGGAGCGTCCACAGGCGGCTCCAACAGCGGTGGTAGCAGCGGTGGTGGTAGCAGCGGATGGGAGGTGCCCGCGCCTTCGGATCCAGAACTGTTCCCCGACCACCTATGAGTAAGGCCCGCCATGAGCGGGCCTTAGCTCAGTGTTTTCCTGCGAGACGGTTTGGATCCGGATGGAGTTTGCGCGAGTAGAACGGCGGGACTCCTCGCAGCATGTACACGCACATGTCGGTGGGGATTCGGCCGAGTTCGTCGGGGTTGAGCAGCGCGCGTTCGTTTTTTCTGACGCTTTTGGTCCAGCTGCCCGAGCTGCCACGGCTTTCGCTGGTCTCGATCACGTCGATCGTCTCGTTGCCGAGACGTTTCGAAATGTATTCTGTGGTGGATTGTTCGTTGCCTCCGAGGAAGAGCTGCGAGTCGCAGTTTCCCTTGATGGTCTCCCAGTCGTCTTTGTACAGGGCTTTGCCTTGGCTGTCGTTCTGCAGGATGATGCTCGTGCTGATGCGTCTGGATCGGATGGTGGCGATGAGCCGGACGAAGTTGGGGATTTTGCCGATGTTGGCGAACTCGTCCAGCATAAGATGGACCTCGCGTTTCAGCACTCCCCCGTTGATGTCCGCTTTGCGCACCAGCGTCTCGAAGAGCGATTGGTAGAACATGGCGGCGAGGAAGCTGAACGTGGAATCCGTGTCGGACAGTTCCAGATAGATGATGCGCTTGCCTTCATCGAGCCGGTCAAGGTCGAAGCCGTCCGTTTCCAGGATGCGGCGCACGTTGCTGACCTGCATGGGTGCCAGGCGCACGCCGAGCGAGATGATGATGCTTTTCTTGGTCTCCCCCGCGCCCTGCAGAAAGGTCCTGTACTGGGTGCATGCGAAGCGGAGTCCGTCAAGCATGCGCCTCGTTTCGGCGTCGTAGTCGTCGGGGTTCAGCGCGGCGTTTTCGACCTCGATGGCGGCTTCGGCGAAGTAGGCGTCAACGATGAATTCCTTATCCTCGTCCTGTTCGCTGGCGTTCATGAGGCTGACCATATCGGTGACTTTGTTCAGGCTGCGGTTGTCGATCCTGCGCCCGTTAGGCCCGTCGCTTTCGCCTTCTTCGGTCCAGTAGACCCAATCGATGAGCGCGGTGAGCAGGGCTTTTTCGGCTTTTTCCCAAAAGTCGTCGGAGTTTTTCTGATTTCCGGTGGTGTTCGTGACGATGTTGTCAACCAGGCGGAGTATCGCCGGTTCCGGTTCACCCGGATCGAGGTAGCGCATCGGATTGAAGCCGTCGGACTGGTCCAAATGGATCAGATCGAGCGTGCTGACCTCGTATCCACGCGCGCGCATCCCTTCCTCGGTGTCGCGTTTGAGTTCGCCTTTGGGGTCCGTGCATGAGAAGTTCATGTCGGCGCATAGGATGTTCGGCTTGACGTAGTAGCGGGTTTTGCCGGATCCGGATGATCCGAGCAGCAGCACGTTGAGGTTGCGCATTGTTTTGCGCGTGTCGAGCGCGATCCTCTCGGTTTGGGTGAAGTGCAGGTTGGCGTCGGCCATCTCTGCCTCGAACGGCATGATGTCGGCTCTGTTGCCCCAACGGGCCGATCCGTGTTCCTCGCCGGCGCGCGTGTTGAGCTTCGAGGTGATGTGGTACATCCAGGCGAAGCAGCCGACGCCCACCATGCCTAGCCCCCATAGCATGTCGGTGCGGTCGAGACTGAGATGCAGGGGATTCATGAGGTCGAGCCAGAATCGGTCAGCGAGGTCTCCCCATTGCATGCCTGCGGTGAGGTCGGTGCGGATCTGCCAGGAGATCTTGTCTCCCAGCCAGAAGAGCAGCATCGCCGCGACGATCGCGCATAATGCGGCCCGTATTCGTTCCCTGGTCATCAGTGGTTCCTTTCCATCATCATGGCGTCCCTTGTCCGGCGGTCCCGCACCGCCGCGCGTGCGGTCTCCTCGCCGGATTGCTGGGCGTCTTCCTGTCGTGCCACACGGTTTTCCGCGCGCTGGCGGATGAGTTCGAGCACCTGGCGTTTCGATGCCATTCGTCTGCCGGTTTCAGCCGCCTGCGTTGCCGCCGCTGTCCGTTCCTCCTCTTCCGCTTGAGGAGGATATTGGGGTGCCGGTGGTTCGATTGGCATGGCTTCCGCCTTGTCCGGCAGCAGCCGGTCCTCTCCGATCACGCGGATCGGGTCGCGTGTGGTGTCGAGCATGCGGATTGGCAGCAGCCAGGTGAGGTCTCCTTGCGTGGCCGCCATCATGCCCGTGCCTCCGCACATCGCTGAGATGATTCGGCCGGCCGGCGTCGCCGGATCCACCACTGTGGAGTCGAGGCAGTCGGCTGCGCGGACCAGCTGCGCCTGGCGTCCGTCGGCTGCGGCCAGAATCGTCATGCCTTGCAGATCGGTGAGTCGGATCATCAGGCGGCTCCGTCGAGGGATGTGTGGGCGCAGGCGATGCGCACGGCCACGTAGTCGCCGTGCTTGTTGCTGCGCAGCACTCCGAACAGCACGAGCTTGTCGCCTTGACGCACTTGCGCCGCCATGAGGTAGCCCTTGACCATGCCGCGCGCTTCGGCTTTGACGGCGAGGCTGCCTTCGGCCTGCTGCGCGACGATCAGTGACATGTAGGCGACTTCGTTGCCGTCCTCGTAGGTCACGGTTCTGATGTCCCTGCTGAGAGTGCCCTTGACCCACACACCGGTCTCGATCGGACTTGCTGTCACGCCGGCACCTCCTTCCTTTCATCGATGGCGTTTGGACTGTGTGCAGCGCCGAAAACCGCGCCCAGCTCGAAAGCCCCTAGAAATTTCCAGATGTCCTCTTGGTCGCGGTTTGTCGTGCATATGAGCGTCGATGAGGTGTTTTTGGGAGAGAGCGCAATCTGGTATTCACCGGTCTCGATTCTGGATACGAGCAGTTCGCCGCCTATATGCTTGGACACGCGCGCGGCCCGACGCTTCAGGTCGGTCAGCGAGTGTTTTCCACCCATGTCACTTCACCGCCTTGTTCGCCGCTTCGAGCATCCTCTTGGCCGTTGTGAGACAGGTTTTTCTGCTTCCGACCGGTAGGTCGTCCAGGTCAGAGCCGTATTCCGCTTCCGCGTAGATTTTCGCGGCCGCTTCGATTTCAGTTTCGGTTGGTGCGGTGGTGCGGGCGGCGTAGTATGTCGCGCTGATCGCGGTCGTGGCGGACACGATGCCCGTCGCGAGCATCGCGCCCACGTTGTCCGCATACGTTCGTGCCTCATCGGCCGCGAGGCTTGTCTGCGTTTCCATGATGGTTTCTCCTTATCGTGTTTTGGTGTGGGTTTTCGAGGGATTGTCGCGTGTGGCGGATTGTCCTTCGACCCGCGCGTCCGCGCGTTGCTTGATGCCGTCGAGCACGCTTGCTTTGTCCTTGTGCGGTTCGGTCTCCGCCGGCGACTGCTGCTGTTGCGTCGTCGGCTGGGGATAGCCGTCCAGCGGATCGTATGGTTGCCCACCGAATGTTCTGGGAATACCGTCGCCTCTATATTCGCCTCGGTCGGAATTCAATTCCCAATCCAGCGGGTCAATGCTCCAGGGATCGTCTTGCGTATCGATGGCAGTGGCAGATGCCTGCAATGCCGGCTCCGATGATTGTTGTTCAGGCGTGGAGGATGTTGGCTGCTCCTGCTGCGGTGCTTCGTGCGTCGTTTCCGGTGTCGGCTCCGTTTTCTGCTGGTTGTTTTGCTTGGCGTGCGCGATGTATTCGTCCCGCTGAGCTTTGACGGCGCGGCATAGGGTCCAGGGGTCGTCGATGGTCAGCGTCTCGCGTTGTTCGCCAGCGCCGCGCCATAGGGTGACGGCTTCGCCCGGCTTGAAGCTCACGGTCACGGGCCTACCGTTGAGTTTGTCTTCCTTGGATGATCGGCCCATGAAACGGTCGATTTGCCATCCGCCCATGTCGATGCCGTTGACGAACGTGCCCTTCGGGATGCTCACGCGCATCATCTCCCATTCGCGTCCGTCCCTCGCGGTGCGGGTGAACGGATGCACGAAGCTGTTGGGGAAATTGACGCGGGGCCAGATCTCCCGTTTGGGTTTCTTCGAGGTGTCCTGGGAGAGTTGGAGCGAGTTGACTTTTTCCGCCGTCTGCGCGTCCCAATTGGCGTCGCTCCATGTCTGTTTGACGATGGTTTGCACGGCGAAGTTCATGCTTGTCACCGTCGCGAGGTCGGTCAATGTGTTGGATCGCATGATGCTGGCGTGGTAGCCGTTCTCGACCGGCGTGACCGCGCCCATCGCGACGAGCGCGCCCGCGTTGACGCTTGAGTAGAGACGCCACCGGTCCTCGCCCGGCACTTGTCCGATGATGACGGTCACCGTGTCTCCCGTCACGGTGTCGAAGGCCAGCGTCGTCGTGGGCACGTCGGCCAGTCCGGCTTCGGAGAGTTGGGCCGCCGTGATGTTGGGTGTCTGTTCCATGATGGTTTCTCCTTATCGTGTTTTGGCGTGGGTTTTCTTGGGCACGGAGGTCTTCTGGCCTTCGACGCGCTCCCTCGCGCGCTGTTTGATGGCCTTGATGGTCTCCGATTTGGTTTTCACATGCCGTGGCTTTTCCTCTGCCTGTTCGGGCGCGGGCATGTCACGGCTTGCGGTGTCGTGTTCCTGCGTCGGATGCATGTTGATGCGGCTCCAATCAAGTCCCGGCACGTATTCGTTGAAGTCGTTGAGCATTTCCGCCACGGCGTTGGAGCATTCCCTGGGATACGTGAATCGTTGGGTGGTTTCGCTGATCTGCTCCTGTTTGAATGGGCATCCGAGTTCCGTGAGGTTGGATGAGACGATTGTGGCGTCGCGATCCCATTCCACGGTCTCGAAGTCGAACGTTCCGTTGTCCGGACTGTCCGGATTGAACGGCACCTGCCCGTTGGGGATGGTGTACTGGGGACCCGTCGGAGTGTCCTCAAAAATTCCTAGGGGCGTGGACCGTTCGATCTCTTCCGCGTTTTGGTTGAGCAGGGCGACCACTTTATCGACCGCGTGCTTTACCTCGTCGGCGTCTTTGGCCGCGAAGTGCAGATACGTCTTGCCTGTCTCGCGGTCGCGTTCGATGTGGAACGCGACGCCGCTTTTCTTGAGCTGCTTGACGATGTTGCGGGATTCGTCCGCTTCGATCTCCACGACCTTGAGTGTGCCGCTGTCGCGTTGCAGGTCACGGAGGAAGGCGAAGCCTCCGCTGCGGCGTAGCTCCTCGATTTTGTCTTTGGCGGTCTTCGCGCAAAGGCCCAGCGAACGGAACAGCGTTGACGTGCCCCATTTGCCGAGTTCCATGACGGCTTTTGTGCCGTTTTCCGCGATGCGGATGACGTATTCCTGTGCTTGGTCTTCCACCGGCATGTATGCTCCTTTCTGTCGGTTCGGCGGACTTTTGTCCGCTACTTTTAGCTTCGTCCTCGATGCCGGTGTTTTTGGGCGGACATTTCCTGTTGTTTCCGCTGCTGCTCGTTGTCGCTGCGTCGCATGAGGCGTCGCAGCGCGATCGCGTTGCGCGCGGTTTCGGCGCTATGGGTCTCGATCTGCACGAGCTGGAGTTCGAGCTGTGTCGTGTCGTCGCCGTGGTCCCGCGCTTCCGCGATCGCGGCGATCAGCGCGCGCATCTGGATGCCGTCTGATTCGACTTGCGCGGAGAGTTTGTCATATGCCTGCTGTCGTGTGTCTCCGGCACGCAAGGTGCGGCTGATCGCACGCAGTTCGTCCAGGCTGGATTCGATTTGGTCGCATGCGATGGCTTGGGCGATGGCGCGTCTTCCCAAGCCTCTGAGGTCGGACGGGTCGAGACGCCGCCGCGCGTAGTCCTCGATGCGGAAACTGGGGCGCGCGAACCACTTGTAGAGGTCGTCGCATTCCACCGTCCGCTTGTATCCGCCTTCGGGGTCGGTAATCACTTGGCGTGTGTCTTCGGGGAGATACGCGCGCCAGGTGCGTCCGTCTCGCACGATGCGGTCGATGGGGATGGTCAGCAGCAGTTTGCGGTGCGATCCCGGCAACCAGACCCGCACTTTGCCGTCACCGCGTTTGGCGATCATGCTTTGGTCGAAGCCAATCACGTTGAATGTGTCCCTGCCGATTTTGCCCATAACGCCCAGCTCGTTGTATCCGATGCCTAACCGGATGTCTCGGATGCGACGGTTCGAGTCCGCGAGTATGTAAGTGAGGTGGCTGCCGCGAACGTTCACCTCGATGCCTTTCACGGCGAGTTCTCGTTTGAATTCATCGAACGTTCCAGCTGTTGCGCATGCACGGTCGATCATCACGCACAATGCGTCTTTAAAGCTTTCGCCTCTGGCGGTTAGCTGCACTTCCTCCATGCTTGGCTCGGCGCGTTCCTTTGTGGTCGCGGGAATGACGTTCAACCCGATTTCCGCGCATAGCTTGTCGCTGATTTCCCGCCATTGCTTGAGGGAGCCTTTTTGGACTCTGATGTTTTTGTGCGTGATGTTGTTGTTCGGACATAGCAGGATGTGGTTGTGCAAGTGGTCTTTGTCCACATGCGTCGCGATCACGTAGTCGTGCGCGCCGCCGCTCAGCTCCTCGATGAATCGGACGCCGAGGCTGTGCGCTTCGTCGGCGGTGATGGGATCGTTTGGATCAAAACTTTGGATGATGTGATGTGCCAACACCGCGTTCTCCCTTTTGGCTCCGCCTTTGGCACGGTCAAGCGCCATCAGAAACGCTTGCGCCATCGCGTCGGGATTTTTTACGCGCTCCCCTGTCGTCGTGCTCACTAGGCGGTAGTTTTCCGTCTTGGCGGGATTGGTGATGTATGCCATCGTTTTTTGCAGCGTGGTTTTGATTTGTTTGACTTTTACGTACGCCACGACAACTCCTCATTCCCGATACGCATGTCGCGTTCCATACGCTTGAGGCATCCCTTGATTTCCTCAAGCTCCGCCTGCAATTCGCGTAGGTCTGCGCTGTCCGCTTGGTTCTTGAGGTTGACCTTGTGTGCTATCTGATTGATGTTGTTGCCGATGCGTGAGATCTGGCTGGATAAATCCTTGGCACCGGGTGGTGCTGCGATCCATAGGCGTCGCGATGTTATGAGTCTTTGTCGGGCGAACTGCATCCAGCCGACCGTCGGCAGTCCCGTCGCCGCACGTTGTTGGTTCTCGATTTTTCGTGAGTCCTCAAGCCAGCGAAGCTCTTCGTCGGTGAATGTCACCGACCTGCGATGAGGACGGCTTCTGTTTCCTTTCCAAGATGCCATCTGTATGTCCTTTCGTTTGTATCGGGTGCGGGTGTCCCGCTCATGGCCGCGAGGCCGTGCCGGGCGACCCGTCAGGTCCGTCAGGTCGCGCAGGTGTACGTACACCTGCTATGCTCGCTACGACAAAACCTCCCCTCTGGGAGGGGTTTGAAATCCACGGTTTTTTCGTTGATTCGAGCAGCGATTAGGGTATGGGTTCGGTGTGGTTTTCGTCATGACCCTCCTGCATGTCCGTGTGATGGCCCGTTATGATTTTGCGTGCGTGCAATGCTGTTTTTGGGCGGACATTTTCACGGTTTTGGATATGAGAAAGGCCGGCGAAGGCCGGCCGAAATGTTGTTCCACGCGTCGCGGAGATCAGTCGAACTGCATGCGTACGCCGCGTTCCTCATCGATGACGAGCGTCGCGGCGAAGGCTTTGCCGGTTCGTTTGCTGACGAATCCTGACAGCTTCACCGCTTTTCCCGCGAGGAGTTTGCCGATGACGGAATCGGTAAGTTTCTTGCCGCTGAGTGTGGAGTAGATTTTGAATCCGCATCCGCCGGTCTGCTGCCATTGTCCGCTTTCGGTCTTCTCGCTTTTGTTGCTGGAGCATTGCCAGACACTGCCGGTTTTAATCACGTCTTCTCCGCATCGAGGGCATGCGCCGAGGCTCGCGCGGCGTGGTCCCGTGCTGATGGATTCGGTGCGCATCGAGGCTTGCACGTCGTGCGGTATCCTCGCGCACATGGCGCGAATTCCATCAAGGAAAACCGCTGATTGTATGCGGCCGTGCTCGATGTCGGAGAGCTGCGCTTCCATGCTGGCGGTGAGTTCGACGCTTTTGAGTTCCGGCGAAACCACATCGATGAGCAGGCGTCCCTCATCCGTCGATACAAGCTGCTTGCCTTTGCGCTGGAGGTACTGGTTTCGCACGAGTTTTTCGATGATTTCAGCCCTTGTCGCAGGCGTGCCGATGCCGCCGGAATGCGATGCGTCATCATCGAGCGCGGCCTTCATGTCCTTATCTGCGACGAAGCGGCTGGCGTGCTCCATCGCCGCCAGCAACGTAGCTTCGGTGTAGGGTTTCGGCGGCGCGCTGACGCCTTCCTCCAATGAGATCGCGTGCGCGCCCACCGGTATGCTCTGCCCTTCCATCAGGGATGATGGGATGGAGGGGGCGGCTTGTTCGTCGGTTTGCGGTCCGTCGATGAGACGCCATCCCGGATCCACCGGCATATCGCTCGATGCGGTCAGCAGGTGCTCGGTGATGTGGTCGAAGCATGCCGTGACGCTGGTGGTGTCGTGTGTGTATTCCGGCGAGCAGGCCGCCCACATGCGTTGCACGATACGGCATGCAACCAGTCGTTCATGCTCGCCCATCGATGCCAGGCTTGCCTGTGTGAGACGCTTGGTCGGTAGGATCGCGGTGTGGCCCGAGACCTTGTCGTCCGCGACGCATGCCGAGGGATTGAGCCTGTCTGTGTTCCGGTATTCCCGGACGGCTTCGGCGACCGTCACCGGCATCAGTTCATCCAACGATTCAGAGCGCGTCAGGGCCTCCAGTTCGGCGAGGTCGTCGTGCGTGATGTGGCATGAGTCGGTGCGTGGATAGGTGGTCAGCTTGGCGAGATACAGACGTTCCAACGCCTCCAGCGTCTGCGCCGCCGTCAGCCCGTGCAAGCGCGACATATCCTTTTGCAGGCCGGTCAGATCATAGAGGGTGGGTGCGTGGGTCTTCACTCGTTTGCGTTCCACTGACAGCATGTTGACCGATCGCCCTTGCGCTTCCGCGAGCAGGCTTTCGGCCTCGCTGCGGATGTTGATTTTGTCTTTGCTTCGCAGCTTCCATCCGCCCATGTCGATGGCGATTCGCCAGAACGGGGTCGGCTTGTGCTCGGCGATGGCGCGGTCCCGTTCCACCACCATCGCCAGTGTCGGCGTCTGCACGCGGCCCACCGATAGACGCCGGTGGTAGGCGATGGTGTTGGCGCGTGTGGCGTTCATGCCCACAAGCCAGTCGGCCTTCGCCCTGGCATCGGCTGCTGCCGCCAGACCGTTGTATTGGCTGCTGGGGAGCATGTTGTTCCATGCGTCGCGGATGGCTTGTTCTTCCAGGCTCGCGACCCATAGCCTTGATGATGGTTTGGCGGTCTGCGCGCGGTCGATGATGCGTCGGAATATCGCTTCGCCTTCGCGGTCGGGATCGCAGGCGTTGACGATTTCGGTGATGTCAGGGCGTCGGATGAGGTCGGCCAGGTCTCGGTATCTGCGGCTTGCGCCTTTGTCGGTGCTGACCTGCCAAAGCCATTGCTGCGGGTCGATGGGCAACTGTTCCATGCTCCATCGTTCCGCCGCCCACGGCATACCGTCGTATTGGTCAGGGGTGGCGAGTTCCACGAGATGCCCCTGCGCCCATGACACGATGACATCTCCGGCTTGTATATATCCGTCGGATGGTATTGGGCTGCTTTCCAGTGCCTGCGCGATTGCCACGGCGACTGATTTTTTCTCCGCGATGACGAGCCTCATTGGTTCCGTTCCTTTCAGTGATGGAGTACATTCCGTATCCATCCTCACGCCCAACTGACGGATTTTTGGGCGGACAATTAAAGGCTCGGAATCAATGTTTTAGAAGATAAACGGATCCAGTGGCCCGTCCAACAACGGGGTTTTCGGATGTGTCATTTCCCATTGCTGAATTAGATGCCGCCATACGCGAGCACGTGCGAACCTGTTTAAGGAGTTGCCATCTTTATCTGTTTTTAGCGGTAGTTGGAAGACAAGCACCCTGTTTTGTAGATCGAGAATGTCTTCCTCCTTGAGCTTGCTGATTGGATATGTCCACGCTTTGCCCAGCCGTGGATTCCACACTCCTAATAGTTCGATGTTTTTGTATTCGAGATGTTTGGAATGTAATCCCAACTGCCAATACATCAGCAGCTGCAAACGATGCTTTGCCGTGGGAGACCCTTTGCTGCATTTGAAATCCCATAAGCCGTTTTGCATCACGGTATCGCAGTCGCCGAAGGCAATGACTTCTGTGTATCCGCCGTGAAATGTGTTCATTCCTGTGAACGCTGACCCGTATCGATTCATGAATCGTTGGCTGCGTTCGATCATAGTTCGAATATTCCCGATTGTAATACTGTCCATCTCAGGCAGATGGTCCAAGGGGAAATAAGCGCCAATGCCTCTTCTGTATATGCAGTCGAACGATGCCAGATTCATCGCCGCCTTTATTGAGGTGTCATCCAATCCCGTGATTTGATCCAGATAGTCGGGTATTTTTTCGGATTCACGCGCCGCTATTCCTCCGACGGTCTCCGGCTTGAGGCCCAGTTTTTCAGCACTTTTCCTTGCCTTCTCTCCACCAATTATCGGTATTGAAAAGGCTTGCTCTTTCGATGTTCCTTGCATGTAGCGTGTGAGGTAGTCCACCGTAATTCCAACCAACGCGGGACTTCTGTTTTCGGCTTTGATGTCAGTCAGATCCTTTCCGTCCTCGAAAGACTCAACATCCATCTCTTTAAGTCGGAAGTACCCGCCGTACGGTTGCTTCACATATGGGACATAGGTGACGCCCATGTCCCGCACTCCATTGATTCGGTGCGTCACGGACAGTCCACCTGCCAAAAGTCCCCGCAAGGCTCCTTGGTCCAGTTGAGGCAGAATGTCCTCCACTTCTTCCACACGATAGATATACAGTGAGGTGTCGGGGTTATCGGACAATTCTGCATAGAACGCTGCATCGGAGTCGATTTCTTTTTCCATAACGTAGATCTCCTCATGTGGTAATCATCGTTGACTAGGTTCATTCTATATTCGCGCACATTGTCCGCCCAATCTAAAGAGTCATCGGACATATGGTGGATTTACCGATATTCGAATGAAAGGATTGGAAAATGGCGAAGCCGAGTGAACGTAACAGGGCGATGCGTGAGCTTGCCGATGAGTCTGTGGATGCCGAGATTGAGGCGTTGCGCGCCAAGCGTGATTCGTTGCGCGCGGTCGGTGTGAAGCTGGATGATCTGCGTTGGGCGATCGAGCAGTTTCGTGTCGCCGCTGATGACTTCATCGCAACGAGCGGTTCGACGCGGAGGTATTTGCAGGACACGTTGAAGATCGATAAACGTGAGATGAATATCGTGTGGCCTCCGACGGGAAAACGGAAGAATGAAGCCTCCGATGAGCCTCAGCCGCCGGCGGACCAGGTGGAGAGTCAGGATCACGGCCAGTCTGATTATTCCGTGTCTGGAGAGTCTGGTTTTGTTCCTGGCTATGCGGGATAATCACCGTGTGATGGTGTGACGGATTCCGATTGGAGGCGTGATAGCGATGCCTATTATTGGATTGATGCTGCTTGGCATAAGCCTGGTGTTTTGGCTGATCGGTTTGGCCGTGTCCGGTGTCAACGCGCTTGTGTTCGCGGTGACCCATCCGATTCGCGCCGTGGTCCGATTGGTCGCGACTTTGTGCATCGTCATCGCGACGATCGCGCTCATCGTCGTGGCGGTCTACGCGTACAATGTCTGGTTCGCCTCGACGCCTGACTGGCGGCTCGATGAGACGTTTTGGGTGGCCGTCGCCGCTTTGTTCGTCGGTGGTCTCGCCAATCGTGGCTTGATGGAACTGGATCTCGTGTTGGAGCGGCGCGCGTATGAGCGTCAGATGCGGCGGCTGAATTATTCCGATGCCGATTAACGGTCGTGGTGTGGTTTCCGTCGGTGCCGGGTATGGCGACATGCGCAAGTGTTTTCAGCTTGCGCATGCCAGGAGGAGGGGCATAATTTTCTGCCCCGACGACGCAGATCCGACGCGCCGAACTTGTTCGCGCGCGGCGGATTCGCCATACCCGGCACCGTTTGCAAAAGTGCTTTGCTCCGTGTTCGGCGCGGCCTCCGTCGCCGCGCCGGACACGGTCCGTGTGGTGGTTTCGTCCGCCGCGCCCTATGGGCGCGACGGTGACGGAAGGTGGTCGTCACAGCGGCGGCAGTTCGTCGTAGCTGTGTTCCACGAGGTCATGAAAGCGGTCGAGTTCGGTTTTCGGTAGGATGGTTTTCCTTGTCGAATCGTTTTGTTTTTCATGCCACATGATTTCCAAGGCCTCCCACTCGCTTGTGCGCACGGAACTCATGCTGATTTTCGCGTCCACGCATAGCAGAGCTTTGTAGAAGCTCTTCGGGTTTTCGTCGAGCATCGTTTTAATCATGTTGATGTATGGCTGTATTAGATTGACTTCCACGCTGGCTTCCATCATTTCTTCGATTGGTTTGCTCAGACAGTCTTTGTAGTGTTTTTTCGGCACTCTGGTTTGCTGGTAGGCGTAGGTCATATCCTCCATCGCTCCGGCCATCTTCTCGATGGTCTGCGTGCGGAAGTCATCGAAATAGTGCTTGCTCATTGTTGCTCCTTGATGGTTGTGGGGCCGGCCCTCCGTGGGAGGGCCGGCGGTTGGTGGTTAGAGGTACATCGGTCGGATGTTGCCTTCGACGGCGAAGAACACGATGCTCGCTAGGGCGCATTCGGGGTCTACGCTGAGGGCGGCCAAGGCTCCAGCCGAGGCCGCTTGCGTGTGTCCTTGTATCCATGACAGGTAGGCTCGTGAGGCTATCGGTTGCGCGGACCATTGTTCTCCGGCGTAGTCGGCGGCGAAGCGTGAGAGTTGGGAGCTTGCTCGTTCCACACGGGGTGTGTCCAGTCGGTAGTCCGCGGATTCGAAAGCCTCTTCGAGTGTTTTGGTGATGAGCGCCACCGTTTGTTTTCTGTGTTGGCGGGTGGCGATGTCGAGCAGTTGCGTCGGGGTGAATCGTTTGAGGGATGAGAGGATTATCGCGTCCCGGAATGGGAGGGAATGGGCCATGAGCATGACGGTCAGGGTCGATGTGTGGTCATCGAGCGGATGGCCGGTTTCCAGTGTTCTCGCCCATTGCGTGAGGACTGGGTGCATCCATTCGCGGTCGGTTTTCCTGATGCCGTTTTCACGGCATTCTCTGCGGTATTCGATGGTGAGGGTGTCGATATCGGGGCTGGTTCTTCTGGTGTCCATGAGATTTCCTTTCTTGTCTCGGTTTTTCGGACACCACCCGCCTGCCATGTCGTAGCGAAGGCGACGAAGGCGTGGATCGCGACGCTGCGATCGGAATGGAGATGGCATCATTCATGCCATCGGAATGGAGAGCGGGAGCGGCGTGAGACACGGCGAGGAACCGTAGCGGAGACGTGGCATGCTGGTGGTGCCCGAGACAGTGCCCTTGTGCTTCGGCCCGTCCCGCGCGAGCTTGCGAGCGGCAAAAGAAGAGGCCATGCGCGAAGCGCATGACCTGAGGGCCGGCGGAAATGTCAATCAGATTCCTCGGTTACGGTTCTTCCGTACTTGGTCTGACGTGTGTGATTGCTCATCGATTCTGTTTTGAGCACGAGATTTTATCTGTGCCAGTATGGTTTTCTTCTGACTGACTTCTGGTTTCCATGGAGTCCTCCGACTTGCCTCGCATATCTCTTTTTCCGCTCGTTCCGTGATATGAGTGAAGGTTTCGTCATCGCCCCCTTCCTGATTGCGGAAGAGCTGCTGTAGCGTGGACTTATTGGGGATGTCATACGGTTGTTTGATTTCGCGTATTTCCATTTCGAACGCCAGCAGGGATCGGTATAGTTCAAGATTTCCCTCGCCGTCTAGGACGGGGAATAAGCGAACCATGTCGGTAAGATCGCTCGGCCGAGGATCTTTGGATGAGTACAACGCTGCGGTCTTCTGTGCCAATTGTGCTTCAACATCCAATAGCCTGGCTCCTGCCGGTTCTTCGAATCCCAGGTACTTCATCAAAGCTACGGAGTCGTCGGAGATACGGTAGGACGATGATGACCGTTCGTAGCCTTGAGCAGGGGTGATGTCCAACGGAAGAGTAGAGAACGACTTCCCTAGATAACGAAGTTTGATGTTCTTATAGATCACGTTGGGACGACCTGGATCACGCTCGTTTTTTTGCGTTTCTCCTTTGCCCCGGTCTTCCAGGGAACCGTCAAAGCCATTGGTTCCTTTTGCCAATCGAGCACGAAATTCGGTCTCCCATTCCAAGTAGCTGTCACCGAAGACCAGATCGAGATCCTTCGACATTCGAGAATCCTCCAGGGGGAAACGCAGGCCTAACGCATTGCCTCCCTTGATGACGGTTCCTTCGGGCACGAGCTGCGAGACGATAATGACGGCGATCATCTTTTGAAGTCGTGCAAAAGGAATCCCCGTCTTATTCGCATGATGGTTGAGTTTGGCCGTGATGCCTCCGGAACTTGGCAGTTTCTTTTCCTGGTTCATACGATCACACCTTTCTTAAGCACGTCTCGTAACATGTCTGCCTGTATCGGTGACAGCAGATTACGCTGTTCCGCTTCATCGACGGCCTCTAAACGGTAATCCAGACGCGTGTCTTTTGCTTCCAAAAACGCATCAGAAAGGTTCTGCAATCTGATTCCTCGAATGACATCCACATTCCTCGACTGTCTACGATCATGGATGACGCGTAGCCATCCCGGTAATTTGCGCGATATATGGTGCGGCGTGCGCACTGTCGTCCATCGCGGATTGGCATTCGCAAGATTATAGAAATCAAGTACCGATGATCCGGACAAATATGACTCGTCTCCCGTCATCGCCAGCGCGGCTGCATACGACGCATCCCGAGGATCGACGCCGTCGGCATCATAAACCATGTATACGCCGCCGCCCTGTTTGCCAATGATGTCATCATTGCGACGCGCGAACTGCCGTAAGGCCGATTCGGAATAGCCTAAAGCCTTAATATCTTTTACTGTCACGATACCGTTATTTTTCTTAGCGACATCTAATACAGCATTTTCCATCTTCATACCTCTATTTTGTCACGTTTTGGTACATTTTTCAATCTGTTCGTATCTTTCATGCAATCCATAATGCGTGAAATCATGCATTATGAAATCAGGCGCTGATGCTCATTTCATGGCGCACCTTGACCAGGAACGTCTGGAGCCTCCGCATTTCGATTTCGGTGCTCTTTATCAGATCCTCATAGGGATTGCCCTCGGCATTCTGCGCGGGCCGCATATAATCGGCCGCGAGCAGATTAACCATCTCATCACGATGCTCGGCCACCAGGCGCTGATAATGCTTAATCGCGACTCTTTCGCTGGTATGCCCCAGCTGCTCCATCACCTCCCGCAAGGTCGCCCCTTTGAGCATCAGCATCGTGGCATGCGAGGCGCGAAGCGTATGCGGAGTGATGTCCGGCCTGCCGGCAACCTCTTTCGCTTTATCGAATTGCTTCCGTAGAGTGTTCGGCCCGAGAACTCTTGTCCGCTTCGGCACGAACACCTGGGAATCCGGATTATCGAGATTGCAAAAGGTCTTTAGATGCCGTTCGATGACCCAAACCAGGCTATCGGGGATAGGCACTGTCCTGACGCTGGATTTTGTTTTGGCCGGGGATAGCCGCATCGATCCGAGATCGTCAGGCCCTCTGTTAACGGAATGTCGAACATTTAGTTTGCGATTGACGAGATCGATGTCTTTGACTCGCAAAGCGCAGACCTCGCCCCATCGCAGGCCTCCCACAAGAGCGGCCAGAAGCACGGATAGCTGCGTATAGTCCGGCATGGCGTCGTAGAGCGCCTGCAACTCCTGCGGAGTGACAGGTGGGATGCCTTCTCTGCTTGATTCCGGTGCAGGAGGCACGGGAAAGATGAAGGGATTATCCTCTCTCAGGGGCGCGGTCCCGTCCAGCTGCTCCATCGTCGCGGATCGGAAAATTGATTTCAGTCTCTGGCATGAGCGGTGGAATGCCCAGGGCCCCTCCGGGTGCGGTGAGTCAAGCCATTTCTTGATATCCGCCGGCGTGATGTCTTTAAGCAGTTTGTCCTGAAAGACTGGAAGAAAGTGCCCGATGTCGGCGCGGATGTTTCTGCGCGTGCTTCCCGCTATCGGCTGCCCATTGGAAAGGCGATAGTTTTGGAACCATATCTCAACGTAATCGCCGAACTTGATTCGTCGGCGCTTCTCTATTTGTTCTCTTTCCGTCGGATGTACCCAGGTCTCGATGCCTTTGCGATGCATGGTGACCAACCAGTGTTCCTGGTCTAGCCATCGCTGTGCCTCGGCGCGAAGCTCTGGTTTGAACTGTCTCTGGACTTTTCGGCTATCAATCGGACTGGTGTAGCGCGCCTGCCATCCGATCAGATCGCCTTGCTTGTCGTATCTGGCAATGATGGTGCCAAATTTGCTGCGTCGCGACTGTGTTTGGTTGAGAGCTGCCATAGCTATGCCTCCTTGTAAAACGCACGTTGTTGTGCGTTGAAGGCAGATTAATTTTGGAATGATGCACTTATCTGTGCATCTTCGCTTGCAGATGAGGCACACAAAAGAATGCCTGCAATCGCAGCGACCATAACGGGCGTAATACCGGGAAGAGGTACCAACACCTCTTCTTTTTCCATGCTTTGGCTATTCCCCACCGGGGGCACCACTTGAACGTCGTCGATTTCGCAGTTCAACGAACCATGTGCGAAATCCACGACGTTTTTCTTTTCCGAAACGTCGTGGATTTCGCACACCATCCGTCGAAGTGCGAAATCCACGACGTCTGGCCGGGACCGGCATTCGCCGGATACGTAGTGGGCCCCGTCCGACGAATCGGACGGGGCCCACACGGTTATGGACGTATCACGTCAGACGGCGTTCGCGATCAGTCGCAGGCGCCGACGGTGTGCACGTAGATGGAGTCGGTGCTGCCCGGCTTGTGGTCGCCCTGGGCGGAGCTCAGCACGACGATCTTGTCGCCATCGGACACCTTGCCGGCGGCGCGCAGGATCTTGTCGGTGAAGATCATGAGTTCCTTGCGGGACTTGTCGTGGTAGTCCTCCTCGACCAGGAAGGCCTCGGTGCCCCAGCTCAGAGCCAGCCAGTGGTAGGTGTGCTCCAGGTTGGTCAGACCGTAGATCGGGGTGGCCGGACGCTCGCGGGAGACGCGGTGCACGGTGGCGCCGGTCTGGGTGTAGGCGACGATGGCCTTGGCGTTGAGCTTGTCGGCCAGGTCGACGGCGGCGGAGGACACGGCGCCGGTGGACGACATGTCGAGGTTCTTGAGCTCCGGGATGCGGTCGAAGCCGTGCTCGGTGGCGTAGCCGGAGATGCGGCCCATCGTGTCGACGGTCACGGCCGGATACTTGCCGACGGCGGTCTCGTTGGAGGTCATGGTGGCGTCGGCGCCGTCAAGCACGGCGTTGGCGCAGTCGGAGGCCTCGGCGCGGGTCGGCACCGGGGAGTTGACCATGGAGCCGAGCACCTCGGTGGCGACGATCACGGGCTTGGCGTACTGGCGGGCCAGCTCGATGCAGCGCTTGGTGGCCAGCGGCACCTCTTCGAGCGGGCACTCGACGGCCATATCGCCACGGGCGACCATGATGCCGTCGAAGGCCTTGACGATCTCCTCGAGGTTCTCGAGGGCCTGCGGCTTCTCGATCTTGGCGACGATCGGGATGCGGCGGCCTTCCTCGTCCATGATCTCGTGGGCGCGGTCGATGTCGGTGGCGAAACGCACGAAGGACATGGCGATGATGTCGGCGCCGGTCTGGATGGCCCAGCGCAGGTCCTCCTCGTCCTTCTCGGTCAGCGCCGGCAGGGAGACGGCGACGCCAGGCAGGTTGATGCCCTTGTGGGAGGAGACGGGGCCGGCCACGATGACCTTGGTGTGCACGTTGTTGCCCTCGACCTTGGTGACCTCGAGGCGGACCTTGCCGTCGTCGATGAGGATCGGGTCGCCCGGATGGCAGTCGCCCGGCAGTCCCTTGAAGGTGGTGGAGGTGATGGTCTCATCGCCCTCGACGTCGTCGGTGGTGATGACGAACTCCTGGCCTTCGGTCAGCTGGATCTTGTCCTCGCCCTCGGCGTTCTTCTTGAACCATCCGCAGCGGATCTTCGGGCCCTGCAGGTCGACCAGGGCGGCCACGTTGCGGCCGGTGGACTTGGAGGCCTCACGGATGTTGTTGTAGACGCGGAGGTGGTCCTCGGGGGTGCCGTGGGAGCGGTTCAGACGAGCGACGTCCATACCGGCTTCGACGAGCTTGGTGAGGTTCTCGAGGGATTCGGTAGCGGGACCGATGGTATCTACAATCTTGGCTTTACGCATGCATGCCTGCCTATTCTTGAATTGGTTCCGGGGCGGGGCCGCCCCACTTGCCAAGTCCCCAGTCTACTCGTTGCGTTCCGGTGAGACAACGCTTTCGACCGGGTGTGTTGTGAGCGCTCACAATCGCATGGAACGGCGATATTGAGGCCGTCTCACGGGGTATGCGCTCAGGCCTTGGACGACGATTCGAGCGACTTCATCTTGACCACGCTGGCCAGGGCCGCGCCGCCGATGGCGACGACGATCACGCCCAGCGACAGCCACGTCGGCACCTCGGGCACCCAGTGGACGCCTTCGCCGCCGTTGATGAACGGCAGGGTGTTGCCGTGCAGCGCCTCCATAATGAGCTTGACGCCGATGAAGCCCAGCACGATCGACAGGCCGACGGGCAGATAGACGAGTTTGTCGAGCAGCGCGCCGAGCAGGAAGTACAGCTGCTGCAGACCCAGCAGGGCGAATACGTTCGAGGTGAACACGAGGAAGGGGTCCTTGGTCAGGCCGAAGATGGCGGGGATCGAATCGAAGGCGAACATCACGTCGGTGGTGCCGATGGTGAGGAACACGATCAGCATCGGGGTCCAGTAGCGCACGCCGTTCTTGGTGGTGCGCAGCTTCTCGCCGTCGTATTCGTCGGAGATCTTGATCACCTTGCGCAGCGTGCGGATCACGCCGTTCTCGTGGTATTCCTCATCCTCGTCCTTGCCGGTGACCAGGCTGATGGCCGTGTAGATGAGGAACGCGCCGAACAGGAAGAACACCCACGTGAACCGGGAGATCAGCGCGGCGCCGATCAGGATGAAGATGCCGCGGAACACCAGCGCGATGGCGATGCCGACGCTGAGCACGTACTTCTGCAGATGCTTGGGCACCGCGAAATTCGACATGATGATGACGAACACGAACAGGTTGTCGATGGACAGACTGTATTCGGTCAGCCATCCGGAATAGAACTCGATGGCAGGCTTGGAGCCGGCGAAGAACCAGATGCAGCCGCCGAAGATCAAAGCCATCGCCACGAAGAAGGCGATATGCTGCACGCATTCCTTGGTGGAGGGCACATGCGGCCTGCGTCCGATCACGAACAGATCGACGATGAAGAACAGCGCGAGCACCACGAAGGTGACGATTTCAAATGCAAGAGGGGTTTCAGCCATGAGACACCAGTGTAAGGAAAGCATGTGACGGACGGGAAACCGCGGCCATATGCCGTCGCATACAACCATCGTCGGTATCGGCCGCACCGCGGAATCCGCGCAGAAAATCGGCGCACGGCGAACCGCGGCTACTTCTGGGCTTCGGTGAGCTGGCGCAGCTCCTTCTTCAGATCGCGGATCTCGTCGCGTAGGCGCGCGGCGAGCTCGAACTGCAATTGTTCGGCGGCCGTGTGCATCTGCTCGCTGAGCTGGCGGATGAGGTTGGCGAGAGCCTGCGCGGGAAGCCCCGCCTTGAGGATCTCCTCGTGGCGTTTGCCGGCCTCGTCCTTGTCGAGCGTGGGCACGCCCAGATGCGTGTTGCCGGCCTTGCCCGCGTTGCGGTAGCCGCCCTCCAGCAGGGTCTGGGTGTCCACATCCTCTTTGGCGAGCATGTCGTTGACGTCGCTGATCTTCTTGATCAGCGGCTTGGGGTCGATGCCGTGCTCCGTATTGTAGGCGATCTGCTTGTCTCGGCGGCGGTTCGTCTCGTCGATGGCCTTGCGCATGGCGTCGGTCACATCGTCGGCGTACATGATCACCGTGCCGTCCACGTTGCGGGCCGCGCGGCCGATCGTCTGGATCAGGGAACGGTAGGAGCGCAGGAAGCCTTCCTTGTCCGCGTCGAGGATCGCCACCAGCGACACTTCGGGCAGGTCGAGGCCCTCGCGCAGCAGGTTGATGCCCACGATCACGTCGATCACGCCCTCGCGCAGCTCGCGCAGCAGCTCCACGCGCCGCAGGGTGTCCACGTCGGAGTGCAGGTATTCGACCTTGATGCCGCGTTCGAGCAGATAGTCGGTCAGATCCTCGGCCATCTTCTTGGTCAGCGTGGTCACCAGCGCGCGTTCGTTCCTCGCCACGCGCTCCTTGATCTCGGCTAGCAGGTCGTCGATCTGCCCCTCCACCGGACGCACGTCGATCTGCGGGTCAACCAGGCCGGTGGGGCGGATGATCTGCTCGACCACACCGTCGCTCAATCCCATCTCATAATCGCCCGGCGTGGCCGACAGGTACACGGTCTGGCCGACGCGCTCGAGGAATTCGGGCCATTTCAAAGGCCGGTTGTCCATCGCGGAGGGCAGACGGAAGCCGTGCTCGACCAGAGTCCGCTTTCGTGAGGCGTCACCCTCGTACATCGCGCCGATCTGCGGCACCGTCACATGCGATTCGTCGATGACGAGCAGAAAATCGTCGGGAAAGAAGTCGAGCAGCGTGTGCGGCGGCGTGCCCGGCTCACGCCCGTCGAAATGCCGCGAGTAGTTCTCCACGCCGGAGCACACGCCCACCTGGGTGAGCATCTCCAGATCGTAGGTGGTGCGCATGCTCAGACGCTGCGCCTCCAACTCCTTGCCCTGTTTCTTCAGCTCGGCCACACGCTCGTCGAGCTCCTCGCGGATGGTGCCGAGCGCGCGTTCCATGCGGGCGGGACCTGCCACGTAATGCGAGGCGGGGAAGATATGCACCTCGTCCACATGCGCGATCTCGTCGCCGGTGAGCGGATGCAGGGTGGAGATGCGGTCGATCTCGTCACCGAAGAATTCGATGCGCACGGCGAGCTCCTCGTAGACGGGGATGATCTCGACGGTGTCGCCGCGCACGCGGAAGGTGCCGCGGGTGAAGGCGATGTCGTTGCGCTTGTACTGCATGGCGACGAATTGCCGCAGCAGCTGGTCGCGGTCGATCTGCTGGCCCTCGCGCAGGAACAGCATACGTCCGGCGTATTCCTCGGGCGTGCCGAGGCCGTAGATGCAACTGACGGTGGCCACGACCACGCAGTCGCGCCGGGTGAGCAGATTCGCGGTGGCGGCGTGGCGCAGACGCTCCACGTCGTCGTTGATATTGGAGTCTTTTTCGATATAGGTGTCGGTCTGGGGAATATACGCTTCGGGCTGGTAGTAGTCGTAGTAGGACACGAAGTAGCTCACCGCGTTGTCGGGCATGAGCTCGCGGAATTCGGCGCACAGCTGCGCGGCCAACGTCTTGTTCGGTTCGATGATCAGGGTCGGGCGCTGGAGTTTCTCGATCAGCCATGCGGTGGTGGCGGTTTTTCCGGTGCCGGTGGCGCCCATCAGCACCACGTCGTTCTCGCCGTTCTCCAGACGTTCGGCGAGCTCCTCGATGGCGGCCGGCTGGTCGCCGGACGGCTTATAGGGCGATTTGACGACGAACGGCTTGTTCGTGCGCTCGATATTGAATCCCATAGGCGTGACCTCCTGTCTCATCCTACGGCACGGTGTGAGATAAGGGGATTTTCGCCGAGAAGCTCCAATACCCCTCCTCATCGCGGATACGCACCGTTCCGCCTTGTTCCTCGATGAGCTGACGCAAGTGGGGCAAGCCGAATCCCATGCCCAAAGCCGTTGGCTCCGAGGACGGGCATCGTTTCGCCGCCGGAGCATCGGCGACGGACACATGCGCGTAATCGCCGTTCGCGGACACCGCGACCACATACCCCCGTTCTGGATCCGCATGTTTCGAGATATTCGCGAAAATCTCCCGCAACAGCGTATGCAGCAATCGCATCGTCGCCTCATCCACACGATTCAGGTCAACAGGTGAATCCATCATGATGGTTTCACCGTGAAAACCCAGTGCGGACAATTCTTTTCGATGCCGGTCGAGTTCGTCGTTCACCCATGCGAGGGCATCGCATGAGGCCTGCTCCTTGGCAGGCTCCGTCTTAGGCCGATCCGAATCCAAACGAGAGACGTCATCGGCCGCGAGCACCGCAATGACCTCATGCGTCTGGTCCAATGCCCGTTGCGCGACCTCACGCATCAGCGATAAGTCGGAAATCCCCATATCCGTATGTCGCTCGGCCAGAAGCTTGTCGATGCACATGATCAGATAGGACAGGTCATTGGTCGTCGAATCATGCAGATGGGCCGCCAGATCCAATGATTCCAAGCGGCGGCGATCGTCCGCGGCCCGCTGCCGTTCGCGATGCAGCCATTTCAGCGCGACGCCGATCCCCACGCACGCGACGCTCGGCATGATGATCCAAGGCAACGAACGCACAAGATCCGACGACAAGGAACGTCCCGTCATCCCACCTTGCCATGCCAGCTGTGCGATACGGGACACCGTCACCGCCGCCGCCAGCGCCATCCCCCACCATGCACGGTGATAGGAAAGCGTGACCAACGGCAATACGACGAGCAGGCTAAGCCCCATGGAGAGATTCACCGGCATCGGAAAGACGACGCACCAGACAATTCCCAGAGCTACGCTTCCACCAATCGGCCTCACCGCGCAAACCAGCAGCACGACGACGAAAACAAGCGCTATAGGCAGCGTCCGCATACCTCCAACCGGATCGGCGAACGATTCCAAAGCCGCGTCAACAAACACCAGCGAGGAGCATGCGATCACCGCGGCCTTCCGCACCAAGCCGGATTCAGCCTCCATTGATGCTCCTCCCACACAAACACCTGCGATCACAGGAGATGGTACCGGTCGCAGTATTCAAGAAGTTCGCTTCGTCTCGTCACGCCGACCTTGCGCATGGCGCGTTTCACGTGGCTGTATACCGTCTCGACATTAACTCCCAGATGCCGGGCTATCTGGACGGTGGACGCATGATGCTCATAGAGACGCAAAACGGCCAGTTCCCGATCGGAGAACGACGCCTGACCGCCGGCATTCACATCGATACGCATCAACCGGCAGGCATCGGCAGCGGTACAAAATCCCCAATCCGCGGGGTATACCCCTCCAGCGGCCACCGCTTTGACCGCAGAGCCGATCGTTGAGGCGAAATCCCTTTTGGACACCATTGCCTGAGCTCCGCAACGCACGACGTCGTCGCGATACGTCTTCGCATCATATGAGGTGACGATGATGATTCCCATCGACGAGTCGCGACGCCGAAGACGTTCCGACAGTTGCAATCCATTCAACCCGTCCATCATAAGATCGCAGACAAGAACATCCGGCTTGTTCGAATCGAACAGGCACCTTTCCAACGCCAGACTCGGGTTATCCGTGTTCCACAACACCTTGGATCCAGGCACCTGCCTGCCTATGAGCAACGTCATCATATCCGCAGAACAGCGATCATTATCCACCACCGCGATCCCGACCGAACCCATGGTCTGATTCCTCGCCATGCGACTCCCCCCCCCATTCCCACGACCTGTCGACGGCTGTCACACTACCATGACGTTTTCCGTCACACCAAGTTCCCGATCGAAAAGCCCCGCCCCTATCGTGGTGTCCACCATCGGTACCGCGGCGCGCAACGCGCCGATAAACAGGGAGGCATCATCCGATGCATTGGACTTACAAAATCGCGAGCATATTGGCTCTGGCGCTTATTGTCGTCACCGGCGGACTCTACGCGCAGAATTGCGAGGAGACCTATCCGTCAGGGCCTCAGCAGGACATCATCATCTCGAACACTCACAACGGAACGTTGTCGCAGTTGCTGAACATCGCCGCCTCCCATCACACCATGATCGCCCGTTACACATTCGAACCCAACGGGCATGGCGGCAACGAACGTGTGATCTCCGTATTCGGTTCAACGGATGATGGTGCGGATTTCGCCGCCGACCAGCCATATCCCGATTACGGTTTCTCCATCCGCACACGCGTGCGGCAGGGGGACGACATGACCGCCCCTCTTGGCCGCTGGCTGGTATACGGCGGCAAGAGCGATGCCGAGGCCATGGTCAATGACGTGCGCGCCGCGGGCTTCGAGCTCGCCATATGCGATGGCGTCGATTTTCCTGTGCTGGTCAGCCGTTTCTTCTCCAATTCACTCGCGTCCATCGTCTTCGTGGGTTTCATTGTCGTCTTCGTTTCGGCGGCGTTATCGGCTTCCGTCTCCTCACGGATGTGCGCGATCCAGTCGCTTCATGGTATGAATCAGCCGAATATCGTCATACGCCAGTCGCTCAGACATGCGGCGTTTTTCTTCGGATGCGCGCTCACCGGCTGGTTCGCTTGGGCCGTTCTCGGCTTGATATTCTGGCCTTCCGCCTCTCCCCTCGGTTTTGCCGGTCGGATGCTATTGTCCATTATGGCGATATCCGCCGGTATTTGCCTGATACTGACCTCACTGGCCATCGCCATGGTACGTATCATGGTTCCTCACGCCCTTGCCTTGCTGAAAGGTCGCCGCCCCATGAGGTTCCTTATGGCCGTCAGCTGCATCGGAGCCGTCACGCTGCTCTGTCTCGTCAACGCCAGTGCCGGGACGTCCCTCTCCAAATTGGAGCAGGCTCGGGCTTCAGCCAAATCCTTGAAGCAGGCGCAATCCTCATCACGCGGCCTCCAATTGCAATTGTGGTACGTCAGCGATCAGACACGAACGACCTACATGCCCAATTGGAATGGTTTCATCAAACAATCCACCGACGCGGAACGCATACGGTTCTCCTCATTGGATGAGACATGCACATGGGTGGATGCCTCAGGAGAGTCCGCGTGCATCATCATGGATTCCCAGACGGCCGTCCAACAACATCTCATGACGTCGGCATCATCAGGCGGCTCAATCACCGTTCTTTTGCCCAGCGACGGCCAATGGGACACCGGCACGCTGACCGACAATGTGCTCGCCACGTACGCATTTCAGCAGAGCCAGGCGATGCGCGAGGGCTTGGCCCTGCCATCGCTGGACGCGCGAGACGTTGTGGTCGATGTCTGCTCGCGAGACGGAGTTCCGACGCCCTTCAACGCGGATGCCGATTATCCGCACGCACCGGTCATTATTATGAATGCCTCGCTGCTGAGCGGAGATGCGACCTCGGCCATGGTCTCCACCGGCGCGATGATATTCGACAATGCCACACGCCAGCAGATCATCACCGATCTTGACGACAGCGGAGCACGGCCTTTGGTGGCTTCGGTGGTGAACCGAAGCGACGAAATTCAAACGCGCCTGGCCAGAAACCTTCAGGAAATCGCGTTTTTCGCCACAACCGCCGTCATATCCTTCACCTGCGCGATCGGGAGCGGAATCATGGTGGCTTTGACCTTATGCACGCTTCGACGGCAATCCATGTTCGTGGAATACATACACGGGGCGTCACTGCGTCTGCGATTCGGACCGGCGATGACGTTGGCTGTGGCGCTGTTTGCGCCGGCATGTCTGATATCGCCGTTTGTCGGTACCAACAGCGCGCTTTCGTTATCCATCGCCGTGATGTTCGACCTCGCCTTGTTGGCCACGACCGTCGCCTACGATTCACGGCTTCGCGCGGACAGCATCAAGCATCCGTAAACCAACACAGAATCCGTCCCGTTCCAATTCACAAAGGAGCATCCAATGACCTCATCAACAACTCTTGACGCCACGGCAACCGATCACAACGTCGCCCCATCGTTGGACACCCATGACCTTGGCAAAAGCATGGGCGGACGAACGCTATGGTCGAATCTGAACCTCCGGTTCCTGCCGGGAGAGCTGACCGCCCTCACCGGCGAAAGCGGCTGCGGCAAAACCACATTGCTCAATATTCTGGGATTGCTGGAGCCTCCAAGCTCCGGAACGATCACCTATGGAGGCCGATCCCTCACCGGCGACTCTCCAAGAACGGCGCGTCTCATGCACCGCCACACCATGGGGTTCATGTTTCAGAACTACGCCTTGGTGGAACAATGGACCGTCAACAGGAATCTGACGCTGGCGCTGCGCAGTATGGGCATTGCGATGGGAAGCCGATCCCAGCGTATCCGCAGGGCCCTGCGCAAAGTGCATATGGAGGGGTATGGCGACCGGCTCGTCTACACGCTCAGCGGAGGAGAACAGCAACGGATAGCCATCGCACGGCTGCTCATCCGATCCCCGCGCATTATTCTCGCCGATGAGCCGACCTCATCGCTTGACGCGGACAACCGCGCCATGGTCATGCATCATCTGCGCGCGTTCGCCGATGACGGCGCGATCGTGATATACACGACCCATAATCAGGAGGACGCGCATATCGCCGATCGCATTATCGAGCTGTAGTCTGCACGCGCCATCGCGCGTACAGACCGTCAACCTGTTCGAGCATCCGTTCCAGCGGCTGGGTGGAGTCGATCACCACGTCGGCGATGGCCTCGCGCTCCTCCCGGCTCGACTGGTGGCGGATGCGAGCCTCGGCCTGTTCGCGGGTCATGCCGCGCTCCCCCATCATGCGGGCGATCCGCAACTCCTCGGGCGCCTCCACCGTGACGACATGGTCGAAATCGAACGGCATGGTGCCGATCACCTCGGCCAGCAACGGCACGTCATGCACGATCACCAGCCGGCCCACGCCGCCTTTGGACTCATGTGCGGCGATGGCCTCGCGTTCCAATCGCTGCGATTCGGCGTAGATCAGCGGATGCTCGATCGCGTCCAACCGCTCCCGCGCGCCCGGCTCGGCATGCGCGCCGAACACATGGTCGGCCATCCACGCGCGATCCAACGTGCCGTCCGGGGCGATGGATTCAGGTCCGAATTCGCGCGCGATGCGGGCCAGTCCCACACTGCCCGGCTCCACCACCTTGCGCGCCAGCGCGTCATCATCGATGACGAACGCCCCCAACTGGCGCAGCCGTGCGGCCACCGTGCTTTTGCCGGCGGCGATGCCGCCCGTCAATCCGACCCGTACCGTCATAGCTTCCCAACATACAAGAAACCCGACCCTTACGGGCCGGGTTTCTTCAGCGATTCACGCCATCAGACGCGTTGAACGCGCCTTGGGCTCACTTGTTCTCGCCGAGGAGCTGATCGCGCAGGGCGGCCAGCTGGTCGGAGTCGGCAAGCGTGCCGGTGGAAGAAGTCTCGGAGGAGTAGTTGGACACTTCCTCGACCTTCTCTTCCTTCGGGCCCTGGCCGTCGGCGGCTGCGGATTCGGCAGCGTTCTCCAGCTCCTTGGCCACGAACTCCTTGTGCTCCTCCCACAGATCGTGGGCGGCGGCGTACTGGGCTTCCCACTCCTCGCGCTGCTTCTCGTAACCGGCGATCCACTCGTTGGTCTCCGGGTCGAAGCCTTCGGGGTACTTGTAGTTGCCCTGCTCGTCGTACTCGGCCGGCATGCCGTACAGAGCCGGATCGAAGTCCTCGGAAGCCGGGTCGACGGAGTCGTTGGCCTGCTTGAGGGACAGGGAGATGCGGCGACGATCGAGATCGACGTCGATCACCTTGACGAACACGGCCTCGCCCGGCTTGACCACAGTCTCCGGGTTCTCAACGTGACGGTTGGCGAGCTCGGAGATGTGCACCAGGCCCTCGATGCCGTCCTCGACGGAGATGAACACGCCGAACTGCACGATCTTGGTGACCTTGCCCTTGACGATCTGGCCGGGAACGTGGGTGCGGGCGAAGCGCTGCCACGGATCCTCCTGGGTCGCCTTGAGGGACAGGGAGATGCGCTCGCGATCGAGATCGACGTCCAGCACCTCGACGGTGACCTTGTCGCCGACCTTGACGACCTCGGACGGGTGGTCGATGTGCTTCCAGGACAGCTCGGAGACGTGGATGAGACCGTCGACGCCGCCGAGGTCCACGAACGCACCGAAGTTGACGATGGAGGACACGACGCCTTCGCGGATCTGGCCCTTCTTGAGCTGCGAGAGGAAGGTCTCGCGCACTTCGGACTGGGTCTCCTCGAGGTACTGGCGACGGGACAGAACCACGTTGTTGCGGTTCTTGTCGAGCTCGAGGATCTTGGCCTTGATCTTCTGGCCGATGTACGGGGAGAGGTCGCGGACGCGACGCATCTCGACCAAGGACGCCGGCAGGAAGCCACGCAGACCGATGTCCACGATGAGGCCGCCCTTGACGGCTTCGATGACGGTGCCTTCGACGATGCCGTCGGCTTCCTTGATCTTCTCGATGTCGCCCCAGGCGCGCTCGTACTGGGCGCGCTTCTTCGACAGGATCAGACGGCCTTCCTTGTCTTCCTTGGTGACGACAAGGGCCTCGATGGTGTCGCCGACCTCGACGACCTCGTCAGGATCGACGTCCTTCTTGATGGAAAGCTCACGGGAGGGGATCACACCCTCGGTCTTGTAGCCGATGTCCAGGAGGACCTCGTCGTGATCGATCTTGACGACCGTGCCCTCAACCAGATCACCATCATCGAAGTTCTTGATGGTGGAATCGACTGCCTTGATGAAGTCCTCTTCGGTGCCGATATCGTTGATCGCGACCTTGGTGACTTCAGTGTTGTTCTCTGCCATGTAAATATATGGTTTCTAATAGTTGGATGGATACTAATCGATGTTCAGTTATCATGAGCGCGCCCTAGCGGACACGCAAATACCAACGATACAGCCATCACTGCCCAAAAACCCTCAAAAATTTCGGGCGTGTCGCATAGTGTTCGACACCGGTTCCAGCGTTGGTCGCAGGGGTCGGGGTTTTCTCTCTGGACACGCTCCGGGCCGCTCAGGCCAAGTCTTTACGGTCTCATAGAGAAAACCCCGACCCCTGCTCCGCTTCCAGCGGAACGCAGGTAGAGACGCAAGGAAGTGGGAGGGGCGGGTATCCTCTTCTCGACCGTAAAGACTTGGCCTGAGCGGCCCGGAGCGTGTCGAGAAGAGGATACCCGCCCCTCCCACGACCACGCACCGTCTTACTGACGTTCCGCCATTTCTACGACGTTCGCCAGCAGCATCGCACGCGTCATGGGCCCGACGCCGCCGGGATTGGGCGAATAGGCCGCCGCCCTGGCATAGCAGGCCTTATCGATGTCGCCCTTGATGCGGTAGCGTCCGGCTTCCTCGTCGAAGACGCGCGAGACGCCCACATCCATCAGGATCGCGCCCTCCTTGATGTCTTCGGGTTTGACGAAGCCCGCGTTGCCCATGGCGGCCACGATCACGTCGGCGCGGCGCATGTGCTCACGCACGTCTCGGGTGCCGGTATGGCACAGGGTGACGGTGGCGTTGACGGCGTTGCGGGTGAGCATCAGTCCGATGGTGCGGCCGATGGTGATACCGCGGCCGAGCACGCACACCTCCTTGCCGTCGAGGTCGATGTCGTAGGCGGCGAGCAGTTCGATGACGCCGCGCGGCGTGCAGGGCAGCGGAGTGGCGATGCCGCCCCGCACATGCAGCACGAGTTCGCCGAGATTGTACGGATGCATGCCGTCGGCGTCCTTGGCCGGGTCGATGAGGTCGATGATCGCGTTCTCGTCGATGCCTTTGGGCAACGGCAGCTGCACGATGAAGCCGGTGCAGGCGGGATCCTCGTTGAGTTCGCGCACGGCGGCGGCGATGTCGTCGAAGCTAGCGTCGGCGGGCAGTTCGCGTTTGATCGAGCGGATGCCCACTTCGGCGCAGTCGGCGTGCTTGCCGGCCACGTATTTGACCGAGCCGGGATCCTCGCCCACCAGCAGCGTGCCCAGTCCCGGTTCGATGCCGCGGGCTTTCAGCCGTTCGACGCGCGCGGCCAGATCGCCTTTGATGGTCGCGGACACCGCCTTGCCGTCAAGTGTGATGGACATGCTCATTCCTTTCGATGCGGACGCTTCCTTCCGCTCGATAGGCTATCGTTAAGTGGAGTCAACGATGTTTCCCCATGGACAAGAAGGCATCATGATGACGAAAGCGTTCAGGAACGGATTCACCCGCGTGATGGCCGTGGTCGCGGCCACCGCCATGCTGGCGGGCGGCGCGGCGTGCGGCACGACGGCCGCCGATCCGTCGTCGGGCGACCGCAACGCCTCCGCGGTGCCCACGCCCAACGCTCCGATCCAGGTGGTGGCGTCCGTCAACCAGTGGGGCGCGCTGGCCGCGCAGATCGGCGGCGACGACGTGCAGGTCACTTCGATCCTCTCGTCGACCGCGGTGGACGCGCATGATTTCGAGCCGCAGACCGCCGATATGGCGGCGCTGTCCACGGCGGACGTGGTGGTGGCCAACGGCGCCGGCTATGACTCGTGGGCCGCGAAGAACCTCGGCAAGAGCACGACGCTGGTTTCGGCGGCGCAGATGGTGGGGGCCATGGAGGGGGACAATCCCCATCTGTGGTTCTCGAGGGACGCGCGCATCGCCATGGCCGAGGAGCTGGCCAATGAGTTCTCCAAGCAGCGCCCCGAACAGAAGGATGAGTTCGCGGCCCGGCTCAAGGAGTTCAAGGCCCAGGAGCAGGAGCTCTCCGATTGGATGTCGGATTGGATGTCCAGCTATACGGGCGGATCGGCGAAACCCACGTATGCCGCCACCGAAGCGGTGGCCTACTATCTCATGTCGGATCTGGGATTCGAGGATCTGACGCCCGAGGGATACGCGCAGGCCACGGCGGCCGAGGGCGAGGTGGCCGCGGCCGATCTGCAGGATTTTCAGGAGCTGATCGAAAGCCGCGGCATCGATCTGCTGATCAACAACACGCAGTCGGCCTCGGATGCGACGAATATGCTCACCGGTACGGCGGGCCGTTCCGAGGTGCCGGTGGTCGACATCAGCGAGCAGATGCCCGAGGACGCCGAAACGCTGACCGATTGGATCTTCTCGCTGGTCAAGCAGATCGCCTCGGCGGTGGATCCCGAGTATGAGGGGCTGCTGGAATGCGTCGCCGACGCTGATGGCACCGACGGCACCGACACGCAGGACGGCGACGGCACCGAGTCCGACGGCTCCGGCGATTCGTCATCCGTTTGCGGCACGGACGGCTCGTCCGGCGACGATGCCGACGCCGGTGATTCCAGTGACGATTCGTCGACCGAGGGACAGACCGACCCGGGCAAGTGATCCCCCGGACGGGAATCCTTGGAAAACCGTCCGTGTGACGCTCCTTGCGCCATGCCCGTCGAAGAGACGTACAGGCAACACTGCTATTGAGAACGATTGTCAACATCATTTGCGATAATCGCCCCATGACCCACACCTCCAGCGATTGCATCGTGTTCCACGACGCCGCCATACGACGCGGCGGCACCACGATCTGGCAACACGGCACCTTCTCGATTCCCTCCGGCTCCGTCACGGCCATCGTCGGCACGAACGGCGCGGGCAAAACCACGATGATGCGCGCCGAGCTCGGCCTGTTGCCGCTCGCGGCCGGATCCCTCACCGTGCTGGGAAAACCGGCCGGCGAGATGAACCATCGCATCGGCTACGTGCCGCAAAGCTACACCTCCGACGTCGATTCGAACCTCACCGCGATCCAATCCGTGCTGCTGGGACTCACCGGCACCCGTTTCGGCATCCATCCGGTGACCAAAGCCCAACGCGCCAAAGCCATGGAGGCCTTGGATTTCGTCGGCCTGTCCGACAAGGCGCGGCTGCGGCTCTCCCAACTCTCGGGAGGATTGCGCCAGCGCGTCGCCATCGCCCAGGCCCTGGTATGCGACCCGGAGCTGCTGATGCTCGACGAGCCGCTCGCCAATCTCGATCTGGCCTCGCAGCAGGCGACCGTGCAGGTGCTCACCAAGCTCAACCGCGAGCTCGGCATGACGATCCAAGTGGTGGCGCATGACCTCAATATGCTGCTGCCGATCCTCACCGGCGCGGTCTACCTGCTCGACGGGCATCCCCACTACGCCGCGATGAACGAGGTGCTCGACTCCGACCTGCTCACGCATCTCTACGGCACGCAGGTGCAGGTGGTCACCACCCCGCAGGGCGATATGTTCGTCACCCCCTCGCCGGAGGGCGGCGCGACCGTCTCCGCCGACATGCATGAGGCGCACGAACTGGTCGGACTGCACGACCACACGCACGCCGACGCGGACGGATCACCCGACTCTTCGACGATCGAAAACCTCACGGATTCCACGGCAGGAGGGAAGCAGGCATGAGCGCCATCGATTTCTCATTCGACCCCGACTGGATGGACACGCTGAGCGCCCCGTTCATGACCAACGCGTTCCTGGCCGGCTTGGCCATCGCCGTTGCGGCCGGAGTGATGGGATATTTCACCATCGCCCGCCGCTCCACCTTCGCGGCGCACGCGCTGGCGCATATCGGTCTTCCCGGCGCCACCGGCGCGGTGCTGCTGGGACTGCCGGTATCGCTGGGTCTTGGCGCGTTCGCGCTAGGAGGCGCGCTGGTGATCGGCGCGCTTGGCCGACGCGTCTCCGAACGTGAGATCGCCACGGGCACCGTGCTCGCCTTCGCCACCGGCTTGGGCCTGTTCTTCGCGAGGCTGTCGAGCTCGGCGTCCTCGCAGATGCAGTCGATTCTGTTCGGATCGATTCTGACCATCACCACCGGGCAGATCATCGGATTCGCCATCTTCGACGTGGTGCTGGTGCTGGTGCTGGCGGTGATCTACCGGCCGCTGCTGTTCAGTTCGCTGGACGAGCAGGTGGCGCAGGCCAAAGGCGTGCCGATCGGTCTGATGAACGTGGCGTTCATGGCGATCATGGCCGGCGTGATCACCATCGCCGTGCCGGCCGTGGGCACGCTGCTGATTTTCGCGCTGGTGATCACGCCGGCGGCCAGCGCGAATATGGTCGCGTCCTCGCCGCTGGGCGCCATGATCGGAGCCAGCGTGATCTGTCTGGCCTCCATCTGGGGAGGTCTGGTGCTTTCCGCGATGTTCCCAGCTCCCCCGAGCTTCATCATCGTGACATTGTCCACGCTGATTTGGGCGGTCATCAAAGCCGTGCGCTCATTCACCAACAGGTAACTGCGTTAGCGGTAGTGGATTTATGGCTTTGCGAACATCGATCTACGCTAGTGGTAGTGCCCTACAGACCTTGCTTCATCTAACAGGCCCGGTATTCCGCGCCTCATATACGCCGTTGGCGCATAAGGCCACTACCGCTAACGCGGATTGACCTCTGCAAAGCCATAAATCCACTACCGCTAACGCGGATTGTCTTCGTCCGGCGACGTCACCAAGGCGTTGGCGATGGCGGCGATGCCCTCGCCCGAACCGGTGAAACCCATATGGTCGGTGGTGGTGGCGGTGAGGGACACCGCGCATCCGATGGCGTCGGAAAGCGCGGCTTCGGCCTCGGCCCGCCGCGCCCCCACTTTCGGACGGTTGCCGACGACCACCACGGAGGCGCTGACCGGCGTATATCCCGACTCACGCAGATGGGCGACGGTTTCTCGCAACATGGGAACGCCATGCATGCCGACGCCCCGCGAGGATGACCCCACGCCGAACAAGGAGCCGATATCCCCCAGGCCGGCCGCGGAGAGCAGCGCGTCGATCAGCGCGTGGGCGGCGACGTCGCCGTCGGAGTCCCCTTCGATGCCTTCGCCGTCCCAGAGCAGACCGGCCAGCCACAGCTCCCGGCCGGAACCCGGCTCGGCGAAACGGTGGGCGTCGAATCCTTGGCCTATGCGCATATGAGATCCTTCGACTCGGCTCCGCCTCGCTCAGGATGACGGAGAGGATGGGTCCGCGTCACTTAAGGATGACGGAGAGGATGGGCTCTCCGCCAGGAGCGATGAGATGATATGGAAAACCGCACGAGGCGTGGCCTGCGTGCGGTCGGAACGTCACTTCTTCCGGGATTTCTTTTCGGCCTCGACGCGGGCCAGCGTATCGGCGGCGGCCTCCTCGGGCTCCTTGGTGTGGTGCTTGTCGTCGCCGGGTTCGGCCGGCGCGTAGCCGAGGTTCACATCGAGCAGGCGCTGCGCCTGCGGCTCGTCGAGTTTCTCCGAGAGCGCGATCTCGGAGGTGAGGATCGAACGGGCCTTGGTCAGCATGCGCTTCTCTCCGGCGGACAGACCGTGCTCGTCGACATCGCGCTGGGCGAGGTCGCGCACCACTTCGGCGATCTTGTTGACGTCGCCGGTGGCGATCTTCTCGACGTTCAGCTTGTAGCGACGCGACCAGTTCATCTCCTTCTCGATGATCGGGGTGCGCAGGATCTCGAACACCTTGGCCACCTCGGAGGCGGAGACGATGTCGCGCACGCCAACCTTCTTGGCGTTGTCGACGGGAACGTTGATGACCAGACCGTCGGACGAGAGGACCGACAGCTGCAGATACTCGCGGGTCACGCCCTTAACCGTCCGCTCGGTGATGTCCTCGACCCTTGCCGCGCCGTGACGCGGATAGACGACCATATCGCCGACCTTGTAACCCATGAATCCTCCGGTTCGCAGAACACACAAAACTCGAACAATTCTGCCAGACGGTATGGACCTCTCCTTTATATCCGGGAAAAACCGAAAAACACGAGGGTTGCGACGCGCCAATGTCGCGTGTTCCGCCCACGCCCACGTAGACTTTGGGGCATGGCAAAAAACACGAAGATCAATGAAGATACCGTTGCAGTGCCAGTCAACCAGAGCAATCTGGATGCGGTCAGCAACGCCGAGTACTACAACCCCCACGCGATTCTCGGCGGCCACCTCGCCGAGGGCAGGCATGCGAACCAGACCACGGTGCGCGTGCTGCGTCCTCTGGCGAAAACCGTCACCATCGTGACCCAGGACGGGGAATACGAGGCCAGCCATGAATACAACGGCGTGTTCATGGCCGTCGTGCCCTCCGTCTCCAACGAATACGGATTCGGCGTGCCCGACTACCGTGTTCGCGTCTCCTACGAGGACGGCACCACCCTCACCCAGGACGATCCGTACCGCTACCTGCCCACGCTTGGCGAGATGGACACCTACCTGTTCGGCGAGGGCCGCCACGAGCGTCTCTGGGAGGCGTTGGGCGCGCGCGTCATCCGCTACGACGATCCGATGGGCGGCGCGGACGGCACGCCCGGCGAGCCCGTCGTCGGCACGTCGTTCAGCGTGTGGGCGCCGAACGCCCACGCCGTGCGTGTGATCGGCAACTTCAACTCGTGGGACGGCCGCCGCCACGCCATGCGCGCGCTCGGCTCCTCCGGCGTGTGGGAGATCTTCATTCCCGGCGTCGGCGCTGGCGAGGTCTACAAATACGAGATCCTCAACGCCAACTACGAGTGGATCCAGAAGGCCGACCCGATGGAGCGCAGCCACGAGATCCCGCCGGCGACCGGCTCCGTCGTGGCCGAGTCGACGCACGAATGGGGAGACGACGCGTGGATGGAGCGCCGCCGCACCACCGACCCGCACAACGGCCCCGTCTCGATCTACGAGATGCACGCCAACAGCTGGCGCACCGACGTGTCCAACTACCGCGAGCTGGCCGACAAGCTGGTGCCGTACATCGAGAAGATGGGCTTCACCCATGTGGAGTTCATGCCGCTGGCCGAACACCCGTTCTCCGGTTCGTGGGGCTATCAGGTGACCGGCTACTACGCGGTCGACTCGCGCTTGGGCTCCCCGACGACTTCAAGTACCTCGTCGACAAGCTGCACGAGGCGGGAATCGGCGTGATCATGGACTGGGTGCCCGCGCACTTCCCGAAGGACGCCTTCGCGCTGGGCCGTTTCGACGGCACCCCGCTGTACGAGGATCCGGACCCGACCCGCGGCGAGCATCCCGACTGGGGCACCTACATCTTCAACTTCGGCCGCCGCGAGGTGCGCAACTTCCTGGTGGCCAACGCCTGCTTCTGGCTGGGCGAATACCATGTGGACGCGCTGCGCGTGGACGCGGTGAGCTCCATGCTCTACCTCGACTACAGCCGCGAGGACGGCCAGTGGCATCCGAACATCTACGGCGGGCGCGAGAACCTCGAGGCGATCGACTTCCTCAAGGAGGCGAACGCCACGGCCTACAAGAACAACCCCGGCGTGATGATGATCGCCGAGGAGTCCACCGCCTATCCGGGCATCACCGCGCCGACGAACGCGGGAGGCATCGGATTCGGCCTCAAGTGGAATATGGGCTGGATGCACGACACCCTCGCCTATCTGCACGAGGAGCCGATCAACCGCAAGTGGCACCACAACGAAATCACCTTCTCGATGGTGTACGCCTACTCCGAGCACTACGTGCTGCCGATCAGCCACGACGAGGTCGTGTACGGCAAGGGCGCGCTGTTCGGCAAGATGCCGGGCAACGACTGGCAGCGCTACGCCGGCGTGCGCGCGCTGTTCTCCTACCAGTGGGCGCATCCGGGCAAGAAGCTCACCTTCATGGGCAACGAGTTCGCCCAGTACGGCGAGTGGAACCACAACACGTCCATCGACTGGGATTGCCTCAACTGGCGCGAGCATCAGGGAATCCAGGAGATGGTCGCCGACCTCAACGCCTTCTATAAGGACACACCGGCGCTGTGGAGCCAGGATTTCACCTCGGACGGATTCCAGTGGCTCACCAGCGACGACGCCGACCACAACACGCTGAGCTTCCTGCGTCTGGGCAGTCAGGGCGAGGAGGTCGTCGTGGTCACCAACTTCTCCGGCGAGGCATGGCAGAACTATCAGGTCCCACTGCCCCACGGCGGACGTTGGACGGAGGCCTTCACCACGGACGACCTGAAATACGGCGGCTCCGACATCCATAACGGCACATTCGAGGCCACCGCCGGCGAGTACCACGCGCGACCCGCTTCGGCACGTCTCACGATTCCGGCGTTGGGAACGGTATTCTTGAAGCCAGTAGACTGAAAGGCGACATGAATATGCTCAACACGACAGCGCATCAGAACATGACCCCACGCACGGTGCTGGTGGTCGAGGACGAGCCCACGCTCGCCACGGCCATCGCGCAGCGCATCACCGCCGAGGGCTGGACGGCCCGCGTCGCCGGCGATGGCGCCAGCGCCGTGCAGGCGGCGTCCCAGCTCCGCCCCGATCTGGTGATCATGGACATCATGCTGCCGGTGATGGACGGATTGGAGGCCACGAAGCGCATCGTCGCGGATCGGCCCGTTCCCGTGCTCATCCTCACCGCGCGTGACGATGAGGCGGATAAGGTGATCGGCTTGGGCGCGGGAGCGGACGACTACATGACCAAGCCGTTCTCCATGCGCGAGCTGATCGCCCGGTGCAAGGCGCTGTTGCGTCGTGTCGAGCGCGCGAAGGTGATCGCCAAGAACTCCGAAAACGAGAAGCTGCTCGATTTCGGTTCTCTGGTGATCGATCCCGCGCAGCGCATCGTGACGGTGGACGGGGAGCAGGTGCATCTGACCCCCACCGAGTTCGACCTGCTGGCCACGCTCGCCCGCAAGCCGAAGTCGGTGCTCACCCGCGAAAAGCTGCTGGAGGAGGTCTGGGATTGGGTCGACGCCTCCGGAACCCGCACGGTCGATTCGCATGTGAAGGCGTTGCGCCATAAGCTCGGCGCCGACACGATCCGCACCGTGCACGGTGTGGGCTACGCCTTCGAGCCGCCGGTGGCCGACTGAAGTCCATGACCAAGCAGCCACATATGCGCGTTCCCCGAGCGGGCGCACGGATGAAGCCCGTGCGCCCGCTCGGGCTGTTCTCCTCGCTCAAGCTCGAGCTCGCCACCATCATCGTCACCGCCACGGCCATCGCCTTCGCGATGTGCTGGTTCCTGCTGAAATTCGGCTGGAGCGGATGGATCGCCATGCCGTTGACGCTGGTGGTCGCATTGTCGTTCACCTACTACTTCTCGCGCGGCCTCACCGCTCCCCTGCGCCAGATGCGCGACGCCGCCGAGGCCATGGCCGAAGGCGACTATTCCGTGCGCGTCGACCTCGATTCGACACGGCACGACGAGGTCGGCCAGTTGGCCCGCTCCTTCAACGAGATGGCCGAGGAGCTGGAGCACGCCGACCAGATGCGCCGCGATATGGTGGCCAATGTGAGCCACGAGCTGCGCACCCCCGTCTCGGCCCTGCAGGCGATGGTCGAGAATATGGCCGACGGCGTGGTGGAACCGACGCCGGCCAATATGGAAAGCATCCTCAACCAGACCCGCCGCCTGTCCGACCTCATCGCCTTCCTGCTTGATCTGAGCCGTATGGAGGCGGGCGCGGCCAGTCTGAACATCGAGCGCTTCGATGTGGGCGAGTTCCTCGACGAGACGGTGGAGCCGTTGGAGATCGCCGACGCGGGGCACGCCCACGACATCCGCATGCGCGTGGACGGCGACATCATGATGGAGGGCGATCAGGACCGTCTGCGCCAGCTGTTCACCAATATCATCGCCAACGCGCTCAAGCACTCCGCGGACGGCACCACGGTGCTCGTCGAAGCCCGCGAGGACGAGACGCACGGCACCGTGGTGGTGAACGTCATCAACTTCGGTTCGCAGATCCCCGTCTCCGACCGTTCGGATATCTTCCGCCGCTTCGTCAAAGGCAAAACCGGTCCCGGCACCGAATCGGGAGGCACCGGACTGGGCCTGTCCATCGCCCGGTGGGCCGCCCAGTTGCACGGAGGCACCGTCAAAGTGGTCGATGACGCGCGCGGCGCCGATTTCGAGATCACACTGCCGAAATACCACATCAGCGAGTAGCGGCGGACGGCGTCTGCGCCAACGCCAGCAGGGTCGCCACACACGCGCCGGCGTCGCCCGCCACGGCCGCGCATTGGCGCATGGTGGCGCCGGTGGTGATGATGTCGTCCACCAGCACCACCACGCGGCCGCGCATCCCATAGGAGTCGTCGCACACGATATGGCCGCCGATGCGCCGTCCCCGATCGGCGGCGTTGCCCTGCTCCACGCTCCGGCCTCCCGTGGCGGTGCTGAGCAGCGCCGCCACCGCCACCGCGTCAACGCCCTGCGCTCGCATACGGGCGGCCACGGCTTTGGCCAACGGCATGGTATGGTGCCGCCCACGCCGACGCATCGAACGGGACGAGGACGGCAGCGGCACCACCCACACCGGCAGGTCCGACGCCGGCAGTCCACGGCACCATGCGATCAGACCGCCGCGCTGCGCCAGATCGGCCAGCAGCTCGCCGAACACACCGTCGAGTTCCTCGTCGCCGTGGTCCTTCCATCCGAGGATCGCGTGGCGGGTCTCGCCGCGATACGGCGCGCAGGCCATGGCCCCACCCATCGCGCAACCCGTCAGGACCCGCGGCTCGCATCCCTGGAATACTGCGCGGCAGTCGTCGCAGAGCACCTGGTCGGGGCGGTCGCATCCGGCGCATCCGCGCGGCAGCATCAGATCGCGCGCCGCGGCGGCCGAACGCCGCACCGCCTCCCCCAGGCCCGTCATCAGCCACCGAGCCGGCTGATCAGCTCGTCGCACAACAGCAGCGTATCCTCCGGATCGCTCACGCGCAGCGCCATCGCTCCGGCCAGCGCCGTCGGATAGTCGTTGCCGCCCGGATCCATACGGTCGCCGATGAACGCGATCTGCCCGGGTTCGATGCCGAGTCTGTCGGCCAGCGAGGCGATCGCATAGGATTTGTCCGTGCCGGGCTCGCTCACATCCACGCTGGTCATGCCGCCGGTGCGCACCAGCATATGGGGCAGGTCCGCCTGCACGGCCCGCGCCAGACGACGTTTGCGCGTGTCGTCGGGATCCCATTCGCGTTTGGCTTCCACGGGCGCCCACTGGCCCAACGCGGAAAACGTGATCTGGCTGCCGCGGTCCTCGATGCGCTCTCCCCATACCCGGCTCTCCCACGCGCCCTGCTCGCGGGCCCGACGCTCCAGACTGGCGATGATGGCGGCGCGGTCGGCCTCGCCCAGGTCATGGTCGTACACCAGCGTCCATTCCTCGCCGTTCCAACGGTAGTAGCGCGTGCCGCTGGTGGGCATCACATGCAGGTCCGCGCGTTCGGCGGTCGCGTCCAACGCGTCGAGCACCTGATGGCGGACCACGCCGTAGCTGCCGCCGGAGATCAGCGCGATGGGGGTCAGATGGGTGAGCGCCGCGAAACGCCGCGCCATCGCCGGCGACATCGGCTGCTTGGATGTGGCGAGCGTGTTGTCCAGATCGAATCCGAACACCTTCGCACGAGCGCAGACGGCATCCAGATCGCAGTCTCTCCACGATGAGACAACCACCGCCATAGGTCTCTCCTCCTGAGTCGTCATGCAACGGCCAATGACAGTATCGTAACGCAATGCCGCCGCCTTGTCCTATGGTGGAAGGCATGTTTGAGCCGCCTTGGAACGCACGTGTGTATCGCAACCGCCATGGACGGGGCACCCGCACCCCGATGTTCGGCACCCGTCTGCCGCGCTACCGCACCAGATCGGGTATGTTCGACGATATGGTGGCGGCGCAGATACGCCGTTTGAACGGCGCATGGCCGCAGCTGGTGCGTCCCGTGCAGTTCGCCGTGGAGGATGTGCCGCCGTCCGATCCCGCGCCTTGGGAGATCGAGCCGCGCCCCACCTCGCAGTGTTTCGCAGCCTCGCACGGCATCCCCGCGCGCATCGTGCTCTACCGTCTGCCTTTGCAGACGCACGCGCTTTCCCGTATGGAACTGCAGTGGGCGATCCGCGACGAGCTGGTGGGCCGCCTGGCCCAGCTGTACGGACGCCGCCCCGAGGAGATCGATCCCGACTGGGGGATGTGAGCCGCGACGGCACGGCGCCGCCGTTCGACGAACGCGCCGGCGGATGATTCGCTTCTGTTAGTGGACGATTCCGCTCTGGGAGCGGGCCCACACCTGCGTTTGCTGGGGCATCAGCGAAGTGGCCTCCAACGTGGCCAGTCCGGCCATATCCGCATCGTCCACGGCCGGGTTCGACAGGAGCACGCCCCAGCCGACCTCATGCGACTCGTCGTCCAGCACCAGCACGGCCGCCGTCCCGTCGCCATCGGTCAGATCATCGACGGTGAGCGACTCCGCGGCGTTCGCGCCCACTTCGATGTCGAGGTCGCCCAAACTCGCGCCCGAGGCGTCGTAGATGTGCAGCGTCACCGTATGCGCCTCATCCGAGGTGTTCGCCAACGTCACGCGCGCGGCCATGCCGTCGGGCAGCGCCACGGCGGAGCTTTCCACGGGATGGGCGGCGTTGGTCAACGCGAAATCGGCCTGGTTGTCCGCGCCCGAACGTGTGGTGGCGACGGCGAGGTTCACCTCGGTCTCGGCGTCGGCTGCCAACGCCAACGCGCCTTGGGGCGCCTCGCCCAGATCGACGACCGTGACGCGCTGTGCCTCCAACGCCACTTCCTCGGCCTGTTCCGAACCGTCCTCATCCACCCACGACAGCGTCACGTCGGTGTCTTCGGAGGAGAACAGGTAGGCGGTGGTCTCGTCCCCTTGGGTGATCGACGGCACCACCGAGACGGCGCTCGCCTCGCCCAGCGGCATCGCGAAATCGGAGCCTTTGGAATCCAAGCCGTCCATCGACACCGTACGCACCACCGCCGCCACCGGCGTGAGCTCGCTGGAGACGGTCACGTACAGGCCGTCCTGTCCGCTCGCGGCGGCGGCGAGATCCATGGAGCTTTCGCCGTATGCCGGCACGGTCAACGTGGACGAGGTGGCCAGGGTCAGCGCGCCGCTGGAGTCGCTCCCCCACGCCTGGACGTCCACGGTGGTCGCCTTCGACGAGGGGTTGGCGACGATCAGCTGTTGGGTGGTGCCGGTGACGGTGCCCGTCAGCAGGAATGAGTGGCTCAGGTCGGTCGAGACGCAGCTGGCGGCGGAGACGCCTTTCAGATCGCCTTCGGTGGCTTGGGAGGCCAGCGCGCCGGCCACGCCCACGCCTTGTCCGGATTCCAGCAGACGCGTGTCCATCAGTCGGCTCGCCGCGTTCTGCGCGAGCTCCTCGCCGTCCACCAGCACCGTGTCGGAGTCGGCCAGATCGGCGCTCTCCAACGACAGCGAATCCGCCTCGTCGTCATCGGTCGCGAACGGCGAGATGGTGGAACGGTACACCGAACCGAACGCCGCGTATCGGGCGGTTGAGGATTGGTTGCCCACGGAGGCCTGGTAGGCGCTGTCGCCGTAGGATTCCGTATCCGACAGATTCATCGGGGACGGGCAGTACGAGGAGAACTGCGTGGGGCTGACGGTGTGCGACACGGCGGCGCCGTTCGCCGAGCTGGTGTCGTCCACCCAGGAGGACGGTCCCGGCAGAAGCACCAACGCCGCGGCGACGGCGAGGATCACCAGCATGGTCAGCAGACCGAAACCGATACGTGCCGCTTTTCTCATGCTTCCTCCTCCAGACGGATGCGACGGCTTCTGGGCAGGGCCACCAGACAGTACAGCGCGCTCACCAGACCCAGGCAGATCAGCCATGCGAGCCGCCACGGACTGGATTGGGTGCGTGTCTGCCAGGATGTGTCGATGTTCTGCGTCGCGCTGTCGTTCAACGTCAGACGGTAATACGTGCCGGTTTCGGAACTCACCAGCGATTGGGTGCCTTCGGAGGCGGTCAGATGCGAGACGAGCTGGTCGTAGGCGTCTCGGCCGTCGTCGTCCGAGGCCACGACGAAAACACCGCCGATGCCCAATGCGCTGATCTGCTCGATGGCGTCGGAGTCGACGTCGGCCAACAGACTGGCGCACGCCTGCGCCAACGTCAGACTGGCCTGGTCGCTCGTTCCGGAGATCTCACGCACGCGTTGCGCCGGGGAGCTGTCGATCAGATCGCCCCGACCCGTGCGCATCACCGTGTAATCGACGGCGTTCGTCTCCTGGGCGCGCAACGCCAGCACACGATGATCGGACCCGCTGTCCAGATAGTCCACCGCGACCATGGGCAGCGACGTGGTGGAGAAGCCGACGGTGGCGTCGTCAAGACGCCCGACGGCGAACGCGCATTGCACGGCCACGCATGCGGCCAGCACCACCGCCAGCACGGCGCGTCCCACACGGATGGCCGTCGCGGACGCGGCGCCGGAGGGCTCGATCCGCGACGAACGCGCGTGCAGGGCGTAGAAACGCTTCACCGCGCCGCCCGCGACCAAACACACGCAGGAGAACAATCCCAACGCGGCCAATGCCATTCCCGGCAAGGCGGAGCCGGCCACGGAACCGTCCGCATCGACCTGAATGGTCACGCGCGTCGACACCAGACACAACGCCGCTCCTGTCACGGTCACCACCCACATCAGACGAGAGGCGCGCAACGCGAACGGCAGCACCAGCGAGGCGACCGCCAGCAGTCCCACCACCGCGGCCACCGCGGTGAACATCACATCCAAAGGCGAGAGCGAGGCGATGTTCCACCCCAAGGCGCGCTGCACGACGTCGGCCAACGACAAGGCGGACGGCGAACCGTTGAGCGCCACGGACGGATCCATGATGTCGCCGAAGATCTGACGCCACGCGCCCTCGTCGGCGTATCGGACCGCATTGGTCAGAGTCGGCGCCACCACGAAGGCCGCGGGGATGGGAATCAGCAGCAGCCGCACGCGGCGGGCGGGCACGAAGACGAGGAACACCAGGAAGGAGACGACCAACGGCAGCAGCAGCTGCGGTTCGGCGGCCACCACCGGCATGAAGCACAACGCCGATATCGCAGCCGCCTGCACGGAGGGGCGAGGCTTGACCATATCCTCGGTGTGGTACATGCCGACCGCGCGGAACACGAACGCGAACGCGGCGGGCAGGAACACCATCACGGTGAGCATCGCGAGGTTGGCCTCGGCGTACAGGCCCATGCTCAGCCCCAGCGAGAACCACATCAGCCCGCCAAGCGTGCGCACCACATCCGAACGGGTGAACACGCCGGCCAGCGCCCAGAACGACAACGCGCTCAACGGGGCGGCGAAGAAGAAGATCATCGTCAGGGCGACGTTCACATGCCCCACGGTGAATATGGAGGCGACCATCAGCACCAGCAGCCACGGCGTGGGCGGCGCGGGGATGCCCGCGCCCGCGCCGAACACCCACGGCGTGGTCGCGGCGTCCACCAACTGGCCGAACGTGGCGTCGGTGGAAAGCAGAGACTCCGAGTACAGCGAACCGTCGGAGAACGCCGCGCGCAGCACGTCCCAATGCATCACGGCCACCGTCAACAGGCACAGGGCCGCCATCGCCAACGCCAGCGACCACCGGCGGACGACGCGCGCGCGCAGATGCGCCTTGGCCAGCGGGCTGAGCAGCACGACATGGCTTTGGTCCTCAAACGCCTGTCTGCGGTCGCGCCACAGCCTGCGCTGCTCCTTGTCGACGGTGAGCATGCGCAGATTCGACATCGCCACTTTGGACTGCCTGGCCACCATACGCCGGGCGCGGCGCGCGGAGGGGATCGACGTCAACGCCAGCCATGGCAGACACAGCTCGCACCAGGCCTCCCAAGGCTTCTTGCCGAACAGACAGGCGACCGCCATGCCCAGTCCGCGCAACACGCTCCACAGCCACATCCAGATCCAGTGGCCTTTGGGAACGTCCGTGTACCGGTATCGTTGGGCGGCGCGCTTCACCGACATCGCGGCGTTCGTCTCATGCCCGGCGTCCAACGGCTCTCCGTCGCGGGAACGCAGGCCCTCATAGCGCGCGCGGGCGTGCGCGATGCGCGCCTGCGGCACCACCACCACGCGTCCACCGCTCACACACACCCGACGGCAGAAATCACGCGACTCGCCGAAGGTGGTGAACCATGGGTTGACGCCCTCCAAAGCGCGGTACTGCTCCATCGATACCAACGCGCCGGCGAGCGAGACGGCGAACACGTCCTGCCGGCCGTCGTATTGCTCCTGATCGGGCTCGCCCTCGACCACGAGGCTCTCCACGCCATGGCGTGAGGCATAGAAGCCCACATCATGCAGACGTTCGCCCTCCCAATCGAGCTGCTTGGCGCCCAGCACGCTGGCGCCCGGCGCGTTGTGCCACGCCTCCAGCAGGTTCTCCAGACACCGGTCATCGGCCGGTCTCGAATCGTCGTGCAGCAGCCACAAGGCTTTGATCGAGGATTCCAGACGCGCGTGGGTCAGCGCCTTGGCGACGGCGTCCGAGAACGAACGGGCGCCCTTGGCCCGAACGATACGAATCGTCACATGCTTGCTCTCCGGAATCTCCAACACGGGACCCGAGGGAGAGTGGATGACCTCGAAGCTCGCCTGCACCGGCTGCGAGGTCTCGCCGGTCGCGTCCGCGACGACGATCACGCCGGGCAGCATGGTCTGGGTCAGCAGCGCGCGGAGCGTGGCGGTGAGGAAACGCGTGTCCTCCTCCACGGTGATGACGGCCGCCACCGACGCGTCGACGTCCTGACGATGCGTGTACGGACGGCTTGCCATGGCGTCGGCCAGTGCCTGCTGGATATCGCTGTTGCCTGTCGGATTCATAACCCTTAAGTGTACGCACCCGGGCGAACGCTATGCCCGCTCCTTGCGTTCTCTTTTGTAACGGCGGCGTTCGCGCTCGCTCATGCCGCCCCAGATGCCGAAGCGTTCGTCATGCTCGATGGCCCATTGCAGGCATTGCTCACGCACCTCGCATTTGGCGCACACGCGTTTCGCGTCGCGCGTCGATCCGCCCTTTTCGGGGAAGAACGCCTCCGGATCGGTCTGCGAGCACAAGGCCTTATGCTGCCAAAACACATCCCCCTCAGGTGCGAACAACCCCCACAGATCGCCCAACGGCTCGTCGCCCGGCTCATCGATCACACCCCACATGCGATCCTCCTTGCCTTGAGCGTGTTTTTCGTCGGTTAAATTACACACATGTGAGTTCGAATTTGTCAAATAACGCCCTGTGTCGATGCACCCCTTTCGGGCATACTGTGGTATATAGGGCACGCGAATATTTCGCGAATATCTGCGCAGTTTGCCTCATTCTGAACGCCGTTCTCATGTGGATGCCTTACAATTCAATGGTTTACAGGGCACCGGCCCGGCCGACGTGCATCCCCATACAAGGAAGGCAAGCAGCGTGACACCGTATAGCAACGACGACGCCGAAATCCCCAACCTGAACCAACTGGACGCCACCCGTCCGCGGCACAGCACGGGATACCGGGTCAGTCATCGCGTGCGCACCGTCATCGCCTGCGTCATCGTCGCGCTGCTCTGCTGCGCGGGAACCGCCACGGCGGCGACGCTGCTCGATCTCGACAGCACGATCCAGGACCGGGCCGTCGACATGCTGGCCCAAGACGGGGACAGCGCCAGTTCGCAGATCATCGATCCGAACGCCGGCCAGAGCATCGAATTCGTGGTGCTCGGCCAGGACACGCGCGAGGGCGACGGCAACGCGGCCATCGGCGGCTCCGCCGACGACACCGCCGATCTGCATAACGCCGACACCACGATGGTGGTGCAGGTGGCCGCCGACCGCTCGTGGATCAATCTGGTCTCCATCCCCCGCGACTCCATCGTGGACGTGCCCAGCTGCGAGACCTCCAACGGCACCATCCCCGCGCAGTACGACGTGATGTTCAACTCGATCTTCCCCAACGCCTACTCCGTCGGCGGCGACCTCGCCTCGGCGGCCAGCTGCACGGTGAGCGCGATCAACTCGCTGACCGGATTGGACATCCAGAACTTCATCGTCGTGGACTTCCAGGGACTGAGCTCCATGATCGACGCGCTCGGCGGCGTGGACATCTGCATCCCCGTGGACACCGAGGACGCGTACACCGGTCTGTCGCTCACCCGCGGCCTGCACCATCTCGACGGCACCACGGCCACCCAGTACGCGCGCATGCGCCACGGCACCGGCACCGACGGCACCGACATCATGCGCACCACCAGGCAGCAGTACCTCATCAAACAGCTGTTGAGCGAGGCCATGTCCAAGAACCTGTTCACCCAGACCAGCCAGCTCTACCAGCTGGCGAAATCCGCGCTGCAGTCGCTGAACATCAGCCGCGGCCTGGCCAACACCACCACGCTCGCCGGTCTGGCCATGAGCCTGGCCGACTTCGACATGACCCATCTCTACGCGCAGACCGTGCCCGTCCAGGAGTGGGCGCTGGACACCAACCGCCGCGTGTGGACCTCCGACGCGGAGACGCTGTGGGCGAAGATGCGCGAAGGCAAGCCGATCACCATCGCGGACGACACCGCCGATTCGTCCACCACCGATGACGGGACGGGCGACACCGGCACCTCCGACGGCGCCGACGCCTCCACCGGCACGGACGGAACGGATGGCACGGGCGATTCCGGCGCCACCGACACCACCCCGCAGGTCGATCCGACCACCGGCCTGATCACCTTGGAGGACGGCACGCTCATCGATCCGGACACCGGCGGCATCGTCGATCCCGAGAACGGGTCCATCACCGACGCGACCACCGGCGAATACATAGGCATCGCCGACCGTTACCTGAACGTGACCGTATGTGCCGTTACTGCGCAGGAATAACCGAGCGCAGCCGACGCGGTGGCGCGACCGTGTAAAAGTGGGGCAGACAGACGGACATATGGAGGCATGATGACACAGGACGCAGGCGGCGCCGATCCGCGGAGCATTCCGCCGAGCTTCGTCCCCTCGGCGTCCCGACGTCAGCGTTCCGTCTCGGCCGGTTCCGCGGGCGCGGCCCAGTCGGGATCGGCCCCGGTTCCCCCCAGCTTCACTCCGCGCGCCTCGCGCGGCGGGCAGACTCCCCAAAGCATTCCGCCGGCCGCCTCCAGGACGCGCGGAGCCAACGCCGCGCCACGCACCTCACGGGCTTCGACGTCGTCGGGCTCCGCCGCCTCCGCGCAGCGACCCGCCGCAGCGGCGGTTCCGGAATCGATCGCCCCTCGCGCGGCGCGCACCTCGCGCGCCTCGTCGGCCCACGTGCAGCCCGCATCCAGGCCGACGCCCTCCATGGCGGCCGCCCCGGGCTCGGGATCCATGGCCAACGTCGCGTCCGCACCCCGTAGGCGCGGCCCCAAAGCGACGACCATCGTCGCGACCGTATTGCTGCTGCTGGTCGTCGCCATGGCGCTTTCGGTGTTCGGCGCGTGGAATTGGGTCGACGGACGGCTGAACAAGACCTCCTGGCTCACCGACGCCGCCGACACCCCCGCCTCGACGTGGCTGATCCTCGGCTCCGACGAGCGCGACGGCACCACTCCCGACGAGTCGGATGTGCAGGGATTCCGCACCGACACGATCCTTGTGCTCACCAAGCCGAAAAGCGGGGCCAGTTCGTTGATCTCCATCCCACGCGACTCGCTGGTCGCCGTGGACGACACGTATATGAAGATCAACGCCGTCGCCGAGATCTTCGGCTCGCAGGCGCTTGTGAGCGAGGTCGAGCAGATCACCGGGCAGAAGATCGACCATGTGGCCCAGATCCAATTCGGCGGGCTCACCCAGGTGGTGGACGCGCTGGGAGGCATCGAGCTGTGCTACGACGAGGATGTCAGCGACCCGTATTCCGGACTGGAATGGCAGGCCGGATGCCATACCGCCGACGGCGGCACCGCATTGGCGTTCTCCCGTATGCGATACGCCGACGCCACAGGCGATTTCGGCCGCAACGCCCGGCAGCGCCAGGTGATCTCGGCCATTGTCTCCAAGGCCTCCAGCAGGCAGACCCTGACGAATCCCAGCACGGTGATGTCCGTGGCGCAGGCCGGTCTGGATTCGATCACCGTGGATGAGGACACCAACCCCTACAGCATGCTGATGATGGCGCTGGCGTTCAAAAGCGCCACCGGCGACGAGGGCGTGTCCGGCAGCGTGTATTGGACGGATCCCGACTACTACGTCGACGGAGTCGGTTCCTCCGTGCTGCTCGACGACGCCAAGAACCTGGAACTGTTCTCCCAGCTCGCCGACGGCACGCATGCCGCCGGGACCGTCGGCACGTTGGCGGAAAGCCAGGGCTGATCTCCACCCGTTGGGACGCGGGTCCCATTCCCATACGGTCGCCAGTGGCGGCCGCCGGCCGTCGGACAGCCATATGCGGTCCGTCCGCCCGGTATTGCGGATGGACGCGGACGGATCGGAATCAGCGACTTCCCGCGATCCGGCCAATCGGTCCGCTCCTCATATGGTGGATAACCCCGAGGCTGGAACCACATCACCCCGTTCCGCTTGCGCTCACGCACTCCCATCGTTCACGCTGGAGGAATGTCCGGAACACATCGATCCCATACGAGGCGCGTCGCGCGACGGCAGGGCGTGCGGAGCATCGCACGGCATCGGCGGCTGCTGACCTTCGCGACGGTGGGCGCGCCCCTGCTGGCGCAGACCGTCATGCTCGCGGCGTCGCTCGCGCAACGCCAATGGCTGCTCGCCACCATGGTGACGCCCGGCATCATCGCCTGCGCGGCCTCCGCGCTGTACGCGTGGAGCTCCGCCGGCGACGACGGACGGAGCGGTTCCCCAACGCGCCATGCCGCGCCCGACTCGCGACGGCCGGAGCATATCAATTCCCCAAAAGGCGACGCCGGAGGAGAAGCCGTCATGCGAGCGCTCGGCACCGTCTCGCTGGAACGTCTTCTGGAATGGGGGCGGCTTCCCTGGCGCGATGTTGTTCGCGCATGGCTGAATCCGCCCACCATGCGCGTATGCGTCGGCATCGGCGCGTCCGGGGTCTTCCGCATCGATCTGCGGGCGCAAGGGCCGCACGCGTTGGTGGCGGGCACCACCGGCTCGGGCAAATCCGTGCTGCTGCAAAGCTGGTGCCTGGCATTGGCCGCGGCCAACGATCCGACGCGTCTCAACTTCGTGCTGTTGGACTTCAAAGGCGGGTCGGCCTTCCGGCCGCTTGAGGGACTGCCCCACACCGTGGGCGGCGTATGCGACCTCGACCTCAAACACGCCGTGCGCGCGCTCGAGGCGTTGGAGGCGGAACTGCGGCGGCGCGAACGGCTGGCCGCGGACCATCACGTCGCCGATCTCTCCGCGATGGCGGATCCTCCGGCCCGTCTGGTGATCGTCGTCGACGAATTCCACGCCCTCAAGGACCAGCTGCCCGACTATGTGGGGCGGCTGGTGCGCGTCGCCTCGTTGGGACGGTCCCTGGGCATGCATCTCATCGCCTGCACGCAGAATCCCCTCGGCCAGATCAGCGCCGACATGAAGGCGAACATCTCGCTGAACCTGTGTCTGAGGGTGCGCGACGAGATGCAGTCACGCGAGCTGCTCGCCGACTCCCGCGCGGCGCGCATCCCGCCCTCGCTGCCCGGCGCGGCATACTGCAACGACGCGGATGCGGTGACGGCGATGCGTTGCGCGGCGCCCGCCGACATCGACCGCTGTTGCGAGGCGATCCGCTTGGCGGCGCTTATGACGGGGATTCCTCCCCCGCCGCCGCTGTTCACCGCGCCGCTTCCCGCGCGTCTGCGCGAATCGCAGCTCGCCGCCACGCCATTGGTCGATGCGGACGGCGTCATCACGGTGCCGTTCGGCCTGTCCGACGACGGCGTGCGGCTGCATCCCGCGTGCCTGCGTATCGGCCGCGGCAATATCGGCGTCATCGGACCGGACGGACGGGGCAAAAGCGCCATACTGCGTTTGCTGGAACGCAGGCTGGCCGTCTCGAAGCATTGCGCGGTGCGGGTCGGATCCCCACCACCGCCCGACGGTCGCGCCGCATCGGCGTGTTCCTTTGACGACGTCGGTCCCCCGCCGCCTCCCGCACGGCATCCGGTGTGGCTGGTCGACGACGCGGACCGGCTGTTCGACCCGTTCTCCACGGATCCGCTGGCGGGCGCCTTCCATACGGCGTTGGCCGATCCGGACGTGACGGTCGTGTTCGCCGTCCGTTCGCACCGGTATGTGCGCGTTCCGGAGCATTGCGGCACCCGGATCGTATTCCCCTGCGGAGAGCGCACCGCCGATCTGGTCAGCGGCATTCCGGCCGCGTCGCTGGCGTCGTTCGACGCGAACGACATCGCCACGCCCGGCCGGGCGGTGATGGTTTCGGCGGGCTCGGCGGCCGTCGTGCAGTGCGCGTTTGTGAACCTTTGAGAAAAACATCGATTCTTTTCTCGCGAAACCTCTTGAAAAACCGTCCGGTTCATGATTACCTAATACAGGACAAAACGAGCGTATGCGAACAGCGTCGAGAGGAACGATATGAGCAGTGCATTTGATTGGCGAGCGAAGGCCGCATGCCGCGATAAGGATCCGGAGCTGTTCTTCCCCGTGGGCAACACGGGTGCCGCCTACCAGCAGATCGAAGAGGCCAAGGCCGTATGCCGCACCTGCAAGGTGATCGACGCCTGCCTGAAGTGCGCGCTGGACACCAATCAGGATTACGGTGTGTGGGGCGGTCTGAGCGAGGACGAACGCCGCGCGTTGAAGCGTCGCGCCATGCGCGCCCGCCGATCCCAGGCCATGCAGATGCAGATCTGACCGCAGGACTTTCAGAACCGAAACGTTTACAGCGTGAGCCCCTTCCGCCATCCATGGGCGGAAGGGGCTCACGCTATTCCATGCCGTTGGGCGCGGAGGCGCGTCACGCGTGGGGTTTCGCCGCACGCAGCTTCATATCGAGCACCACGCGCGTGCCGCCCTCGCGTCGGGGCTCCCAATGCACGGTGCCGCCGAAGTCGTTGGTCACGAAGGTGTTGATGATCTGCGTGCCCAGACCGGATCCGGAGGACCGTGCCATGCCGTCGTGCTCTTCGGATTCGAGGCCGGCGCCGTCGTCTTCGACCACCACATTGAGGTTGCTGCCCGAGCGGCCGACCGACACCGTGATGGTGCCCTCCTTGCGCCCGGCGAAGCCGTGCTCCATGGAGTTGGTGATGAGCTCGGTGAGCACCAGCGACAGCGGGGTGGCGTCCTGGGCGGGCATCATGCCGAACTTGCCCATGAAGTTCACGCTGATGTGCTGGTCGCGCATCGTGGCCAGCCCGACCGACATATTGAGCAGGTTGGAGATCACCTTGTCGAAGTCGACCACCTCGTCGGCGGTCTGGCTCAGCCCCTCATGCACCATCGCGATGGTCTGCACGCGCCGCTGCGCCTCCTGCAGCTCCTTCTTGACCTCGTCGCTTTTGGTTTTGCGCGCCTGCAGCCGCAGCAGGGCGGAGACGGACTGGAGATTGTTCTTGACGCGGTGGTGGATCTCGGAGATCGTCGCGTCCTTGGTCTGCAGCTCCTGTTCGCGGCGGCGCAGCTCGGTCACGTCGCGGCACAGCACGATGCCGCCGGTGCGTCCGTTCTCGTCATACAAAGGCAACGAACGCATCGAGACGGTGGAGCGGTTGGCGTTGAGTTCGGCATCGACCGCGGCTTTGCCCGAAAGCAGCAGCGGCAGGGATTCGGGGACGGGATCGTTCTCATGGAGCAGCTGCGCGCCGAGCTCGCTCAGATAATGGCCCGGCATGGTGGTGAGCAGGCCCAGTCGGCGGAAGCAGCTGATGGCGTTCGGCGCGGCGTAGCGCACGATGCCGTCCACGGAGAGGATGATGAAGCCGTCCGCCACGCGCGCGTTGTGGCGCTGGCTCATCACCGCGTCGGAGAAGGGGAACTGGCCGCGGGGGATCATCTCGTACAGGTGCTTGCCGGCGATGATGCTCTCCGACTCATAGCGGCCGTTCGACTCACGCGTGGCCATATTCGTCTCGCGCACCACCAAACCCAGCGTCTTGCCGTTGTGGCGCACCGGCGCGTACACGTTGCACACCGTGGATTTGCCGACGGTGCGCAGCACGGTGGAGCGGAACACCACGCTGGAGCGCATGGCCACGTCCAGCTCGCCGGTCATATCGTCGGGCATGATGTTGCCCACGACGTCCTCCGTGCGCAGCGTCATCACCGTGGATGGGCGACACTGTTCGGCCACCACGTACCTGCCGTCGCCGTCCTGCACAAGCAGCAGCAGATCGGCGAAACTCAGATCGGCGATCACCTGCCAGTCGGCCACGAGCTGGTGGAGCCACTCGCGGTCCTCGTCTTCGAAATCAGGTCGGGTCGCCAGGATATGTGTGAAATCTGCCATGCGACCATCATACGCACGACCGTGCGCGCATACGCGGTTTTTCGCGCTGCGTCCCAACGTATGGTCATACGCGTGCGTGACGTGCGGCGGATATTCGCATGCGGGGGTAGCATATGGAAGACGAATATGTTACGGTAGCGTAGGTTACGGCAACGTAAGGTTTTTTGACGTCAATCATGAAGGCGGCGATATGACACAGCGCGACGAAAGCGAGATAGCGGCCAAACAGCAGGCGGTGTTCGACACGCGCGAGAGCGCCGTGCGGGCCAAAGCCGACGCCGTGCGGGCCAAGGCGTCGTACAAGGCCGAGGCGATCCGCTCCAAGGCCGAGGAGCGCGCCAAACTGGCTTTGGCCAAGGGCGAGGCCCGCGCCGCGCGCATCGAGGGAATCGAAGGCATCGACCCGCCCCGCAAGATCCGACTCGACGTGCATGGGCGACCCAAACCGGCCATGCGCGGCTGGATCCACGCCGTCGCGGCCCCATTGGCCCTGGCCGCGGGCATCGTGCTCATCTGTCTGGCGCAGGGCGCCGGACTCAAATGGGCGTGCGCGGTGTTCATGACCAGCTCGCTGGTGCTGTTCGCCAACTCCGCCGCCTACCATCTGGGCGACTGGAGTCCCAAGGTCACCGACGTGCTGCGAAGGATCGACCATGTGAACATCTTCCTGCTGATCGCCGGCACGTACACGCCGGTCTCGTTCGCGCTCGAACCGTTCTGGCGCAACTTCATCATCATCTCGATGTGGGTGTGCACCGCGATCGCCATCGTCATCCACGTGATCTGGATCAACGCGCCCCGTTGGCTCTACACCGTGGTGTACATCATCTTCGGCGTGTACGGCGTCGGATTCATGGGCCTGTTCTGGGTCTCCCCCGCCGCCGGCCCCGCCGTGGTGGTCCTGCTCGCCTCCGGCGGCGCCTGCTACATCGCCGGCGCGATCGTCTACGCGCTGCGCAAGCCGGACCCGTGGCCGCGCGTCTTCGGATTCCATGAGATCTTCCACTGCGGAACCGTCGCCGGCTACGCCTGCCACATGGTCGCCATCTACATGGTCATCGTGGCGTTGTGGACCTGATTCCCTGCAACGCCGTTCCAACGCCCCGTATCCAATGGGCCGGATGCCCGACGTCCGCCGACGTCGTAGACTTCGCAGTTCGACGGACTTTGTGCGAAATTTACGACGTTTGAAACCGGTGAAACGTCGTGGATTTCGCATATGGTCCGTCGAACTGCGAAATTTACGACGTTCCGCCCGGAGACCTGCCACGGCGACGAATATGACGAAGGCGGGTGCCCACCTTTTCGCAAAGAATGGGCACCCGCCTTATTCGTCGTGCGGCATCGGGCTCATCAGGCCAAGTCCGTCGCACGGCCAGCCGCATGGTATCTACTGCAGGGGCTTGGCGTCCTTGACGGTCACGGAGATCTCACGGCCGTTGGGGGCCTGGTAGCTCACCGTGTCGCCGACCTTCGCGCCGTCGATGGCCTTGCCGATCGGGGATTCGGGGCTGATCACGTCGTAGTCGGTGGCCACGGTCAGGTCGCGAGAACCCAGCACGTAGGTCATCTCACGGCCGGCGAGGTCGATCGTCACCACGGAGCCGTTGCCCACGGTGCCGGCCGGCGGCGCCACCAGGATCTTCGAGTCGCGCAGCTTGACGGTCAGCTCGATGATGCGGCCTTCGTTCTTGCTCTGCTCCTCGCGGGCGGCATGGTAGCCGCCGTTCTCGGACAGATCGCCCTCGGCGCGGGCCGCGGCGATACGCTCGGTGATCTCGTCGCGGTATTCGCCCTCACGCCAGGCGAGTTCTTCCTTCATCTTGTCGTATGCGTCCTGCGTGAGCAGGTAGACCTTATCCTCGGCCATATGGGAACCTCCTTAAGCTTGGATTCAGCGGGTGGAGATGATGTCGATGACGAACACCAGCGTATCGCCGCCGCCGATGCCGGCCTGCGGCACGCCACGCGAGCCGTAGCCGTATTCCGGCGGAATCGACACCACCAAACGGGAACCGACGTTGTGGCCGGGCACGGTCTGGTCCCAGCCCTTGATGACCTGTCCCACGCCGATGCCGAAGCTGGCCGGCTGGTGGCGGTCGAAGCTGGAGTCGAAGGGGTCGGTTTTGCCCCACACCACGCCGTGGTAGTTCACGGTCACGGTGTCGCCGCGGCGCACCATCGGGCCGTCGCCCTCCTCCAACTCCACGACCTTGAGGCCCTTGGGGGCTTCGGCGGTCGGAAACTCAATCACCGGGGCGGTGCCGAATTCGGCGTTCACCACGGGCATGGTCGTATCTGCCATATCTATACCTCCTTGAAACACAATGCCAACCAGATTAGCACCACATGCCGTCGTGGCCAACGGTTCGGCCGATGGGATGGTCGGAAAGGACCATCGGCGCTTCGGAAGGGAACCTCCGTCTTCGCTCGGAATGAAAGACGCGGGAGATTCCGGCGCCACGGCTTCGCCCCGTCAAGGGCGAGCGGAGCATAGGACTAGCATTCGACGACGTTGACGGCGAGCCCTCCTTTGGAGGTCTCCTTGTATTTCGCCATCATGTCCTCGCCGGTCTGCTTCATGGTGCGGATCGCCTGGTCGAGGGTGACGATGTGGCTGCCGTCGCCGAGCATGGCCATGCGTACGGCGTTGATCGCCGTGTTCGAGGCCATCGCGTTGCGTTCGATGCAGGGGATCTGCACCAGTCCGCCCACCGGATCGCAGGTGAGCCCCAGATTGTGTTCGATGCCGATTTCGGCCGCGTTCTCCACTTGGGCGGGGTCTCCGCCCATCACCGCGGCCAGACCGGCGGCCGCCATCGAACAGGCGACGCCCACCTCGCCTTGGCATCCGACCTCGGCGCCGGAGATGGAGGCGTTGCGTTTGAACAGATATCCGATCGCGCCGGCGGTGAGCAGGAAGTCGGCCACGCCCTGTTCGTCGGCGCTGTCGACGAAATGCCAGTAGTAGTGCAGCACCGCGGGGATGATGCCGGCCGCGCCGTTGGTCGGGGCGGTGACCACGCGCCCGCCTCCGGCGTTCTCTTCGGAGACGGCGAGGGCGAACAGGTTCACCCATGCCGCGTCGGAGGATTCCAGCACGGCGTCGACGCGGCGGCGGTTGCGCGCGAGCACGTCGGCGTTCGAGGACAGGCGCTCGTACATCTTCGGCGCGCGGCGGGGCACGTCGAGTCCGCCCGGCAGCAGGAGTTTGTCTGAGACGCAGCCGTGGTGCACGCAGTCGCGCATCACCTGCCAGATGCGTTCGATGCGTTCGCGCACCTCATGTTCGGAGCGCTGCGCGGTTTCGTTGGCCCACACGAGCTCGGCGATGCTCATCCGACGCGTGCGGCAGAGCGCCACCAGCTCGTCGCAGGACGAGAAGGGATAGGGCACGCCGTCCATATCGCTTTCGGGGGCATTCGCGTCGTCCGCCGGCACGGCATCGCGCGCGGATCGGTCGTGGATGCCGATCAGCGGATCGTCCGCATGCCCGAGGCGCACGAATCCGCCGCCGATGGAATACCACACCTGCTCGGACAACGGCGTCATCGCAGCGTCATAGGCCACGAAACGCATGCCGTTGGGATGGGTGGCCAGGCGTTTCCACTGTTCGAACACCATATCCGCGTCGTAGTCGAAGGGGACGCGACGACGGCCCGCGAGGTTCAATGTATGGTCGAGGGCCGCGGTTTCGCGGATGCGCAACATGTATTCCGTGTCGACGACGTCGGGAAGGTTGCCTTCCAGTCCGGCCATGACGGCGCGGTCGGTGCCGTGCCCGATACCGGTCAGCGACAGCGAGCCGTACAACGTGACCCGCACGCGCTCCACACGCTCCAACAGTCCGGCCGTCTCAAGGGCGTCGGCGAACCCGCGGGCCGCGCGCATCGGCCCTACGGTATGCGAGGAACTGGGGCCCACTCCGATGGTGAACATATCGAGCACACTGAACACGGCTTCCTCGCTTTCACGCCATGCAGCGTACGGAATCAGTACAGCTGCCTGAACATGATCACCATAACAGCCAGTCCGGCCACGGCCAGCGCCGCTTCGGCCACGATCAGGGCGATGGCCGGCTTGCGTCGGACGGCGAGCTTCTCCCCCAACATGCGCGCCAGGAAGAACGCCACCGCGCCAAGGGCGCCGCTGTTCACCGTGACCGCGACGATTTGCCCGTTGCTCAGCAGGGGCTGCGCGAGGGGTTCGAGCACGGAGTTGAGCGACGAGGTGATGACGAACAGTCCCCACACGCCATAGCCGATCAGTCCGACCGCCGCGTAGGCGAAGGGCTGGAGGTTGGCTCGCATGCGGTTGGTGAAGGATTCCGCGCACCACAGCAGCGCGAATCCGATGATGTAGGAGAACGCGACCGCGATGAGGCAGGCCATCAGCGCCCAAGGCACCAGAGCCACGGATTGCGCCAGCAGATTGAAGTACAGCGGCGAGCAGGCGATCTCGCCCACGCACAACGTGGCGGCGACGATCGCCGCCTGGGCCAGCATCGTCGGCATCGCGCCTTGTGCGGGCTTCTCCGTATCCATCCAGTTCGAGGGCATAATGCTCCATTCATCGAGGTCATGCAACTGCGTGGAACATTAGCGGCGGTTTGCAACGACCATGTTTCCGCCGGATGGCGCGGCGGTATCCGCCCGATTCGCCGATATGCGAATGGCACCGCCAAACAGGCGATGCCATTGCTTCATATGCTCCAGGTGGGGCTTGCATGTTTCCCACGGTGGTTTACACAATCCTGATTAGTTTATATGAATTTGTAATAGTTCTATTTGACTATTCAATTTGTAAGTAGGATAATTGAGCCCATGAAAACTCTTTCTTCGTTTTGTAAAGCAATGGCGCAGATCATGAGAAGCCGCATGGCTTTTCACGACATCACGCAGTCTGAAATGGCGGAGGCGATCGGCATCAGTCAATCACAGCTCTCGAAGATCCTCAGAGCGGAACGCACCATAGACCTTGAAACTTTCGAAGCATTCTGCGAAACCCTCGGCGAGAGCACAGCAGACCTCGTCAAAGACGGAGAATCAATCGCCGAACGCACCAAAGAGACAAATCCGGATCGATACCAGCCGGCCGCAAAATTCTCATTGGTGGAAGACAATACCCGCATGATTATCACTAGAACAGCATGCGACGAATGAATCGTCCTCATCACAAAAACAGTCCGCGAAAACCATTGGAAACATTGGGATTGAACATTTTGCTGACGTCAGCAAAATGCTCCGTCGAGAAAGGGCCAACATGGACAGATCAACCATCATCCAGCGCTCATCGGAGCTGGATGGCATCACACAGACAGACGGGAACGGCGTTGAGTTTTGGTATGCCCGAGACCTGATGCAACCATTTGGATACACCCAATGGCGCAACTTCGCAAAAGTGATTGATAAAGCGAAAATCTCATGTCAAAACTCAGGAAGCGCCACCAGCTCGCATTTCCAAAACTCCTCACGCGACGTGACCATAGCCAATGGCGGAATCCGAACGATAGAGGATGTGAAACTGACTCGATACGCCTGCTACCTTGTGGCACAGAACGGCGATCCACGCAAAGAGGAAATCGCTTTGCTGCAAAGCTATTTCGCCGTGCAGACGCGCACCGCCGAATTACTCGAACAGCGAATGAGCGAAATCATCCGCATCGCCGGACGTCACGCATTGACCGCCGAAGAGAAGCAACTCAGCTCGCTCGCATTCCAACGCGGCGTCGGAGAAAAAGACTTCGGTATGATCCGCTCGCGCGGAGATCAAGCGCTGTTCGGCATGAGCACCAACGAGATGAAGCTTCGACTGGAAGTCCCGAAGAAGGAGCCGTTGGCCGACCGTCTCCATCCCATCGCCGTAACAGCCAAGCAACTCGCCACGCAGATGACCAACTTCGGTATCCGGGAACGAGACCTACACGGCACGCCGTCCATCACCCGCGAACACGTCGACAACAACAGGGCCATCCGACGTACCCTGATGGATCGAGGAATCGCACCGGAGGACCTGCCGGCGGTCGAAGACATCAAAAAGGTGGAACGCAGAGCGAAACGCGATGAAAAACGCATAGAAAGCGACGGATTCAAATCAGAAACTCCTGAGTCCGAAGACGGAGTCCGGTGAGAGGTATTGCTTCATCGATTCGATCATGGCCTACGCGAATGCGTCGCACTCCGTCCTACTGAGGCACGAGAAAGTGGTTCCATCCACATTTGCCCACATTTTGCCCACATTTGGGCAAATCAGGATATTTATGGATGTACCTCAAATGCTGCAAGTCGTTGGAAACACTGGGAAAGCCCAATGTTTCCAACCTTCGAAAAGGTGCCCCCGGCGGGACTCGAACCCGCAAGCCAAAGGCGATGGATTTTAAGTCCACTGCGTCTACCGATTTCGCCACAGGGGCGTGGCGCCGGCGTTGGTGCCGACTTGGATATTCTAGCGCGTTTCGAGCAGACGACGCCCGTAATCGAGCACAATGCCGTCAAGCAGGCCGTGTTCGCTGGCGATGAACGAATCGATCGGCGTGCCGTGGTCCTCGGCGGCGGCCTGTCCGATGCGCGCCAGAACGCGGTTCCATACCAATGCGCCGCCGCCCACCACGTCGATGCGCCCCGGATGGATGGTTTTGTACCGGCTGCGCTCCTCACGGGTCATGGCTAGGAATCTGTCGTCCACGGCGAAGGCCTCGTCGAAGCCGATGCGCTGCCCGTCGACGGCCGAATGGTCGTATTCGGTCAATCCCATGGCCAATGCGGTCATGGTGGTGACCGTGCCGGACACGCCGATGATGGTGCGGGCCTTGCCCGCGGGCACCGTGCGGAACGCCTCGTCGATATGCTCGTCGATGTCGACGATGGCCGACGCGATCTGTTCGGCGGTGGGCGGGTCGTTTTTCAGATGGCGTTCGGTCATGCGCACGGAGCCGATATCCATTGAGAACGCCGCCTGCACCTGCGTGTTGGGCGCGTCCACGCCGTCGCCGCCGAGCACCAGTTCGGTGGAGCCGCCGCCCAGGTCGACCACCACATAGGGCGCTTCGAAGGCGCTGCGGTCAATCACGCTGGTGGCGCCGAGGAAGCTCAGGTCGGCCTCCTCGGTGCCGGGGATGACCTCAGGCCGCACGCCGAGAATCGATTCCATGGTGGATTCGAATTCCTCGCGGTTCTCGGCGTCGCGCGTGGCCGACGTGGCCACGAACCGCAGTCCGTCGATCTCGTATTGGGCGAGGATGTCCGCGAACTCGCGCGCCGCCGCGTAGGCGCGTTCCAACGCCTCATCCGCGAAACGATGGGTTTTGTCGACGTCCTGACCAAGACGGATCACCCTCAGGACGCGAGGCACCACCTCCCGCATGCCCCGCGCGTCGACGCGGGCGACCTTCAATCGAATGGAGTTCGTACCGCAGTCGATGCCTGCCACCAACACCGAATCCATATCCGCCTTCTTTCCTTGTCCCATGCGTTATCCGCCGGTATCTTCCGCATATGTTCGCTTTGCCGTATGATGCGCGCGACCGACCAGTATGGCAACCGGTCTGGTCGTGCGCGCCGTCCCGCCTACTGTTCGTCGGGCGCGCAACGGCAGATCGTCGGCGAAAACTCCTGCGACACGCGCTCGAGCAGCAGGTCACCGATCGGATTGGCGCCGGGGCCCATCACCAGGGTCTGCGCCATCAGCGCGTGCAGGCATTTGACGCGCACGGGCATGCCGCCCGCGGAGATGCCTTCGATATGCTCCTCGCCGTCGCCCAGACGGATCGCCAGTTCGTGGCGGAACGCCAGATACAGGTCGTGCGCGCGTTCGTAGGCGGCGCGGACCGTCTCGTCCGAGGCCAGCAGGTCGTTGTATTCCTGCATGACGCCGTCCGCCTCCACATGCGAGGCGGCTTTGACGGCCTCAGGACCCGTCAGGTAGCAGGTGGTCGGGAACGGGATGCCACCGGGCAGCAGCGGCCGGGTGACGACGGCCAGCGGACGGCCGCACACGCAGCGGGCGCCCACGCAGACCATGCCGCGCGGATAGCGGCCCAACTGCCGTTCCACGGTGGCGACGTCCTCGTCGCTCGCCGGACTGGCAAGGCAACGGTCGGCCAAAGCGGCCGCCAGCGTCTTCAGGTCGCGGGTGTCGGTTGCGGTCACGGTCTCTCCTCTTATGTAGCTGCGTTCGTGAATGATGGTCTATTCGGTATCGGATTGCGAATTCCGGGTGTTGTCCGTCGTCCCGCCGGACGAAGCGCCTTCGGTCGGCTCGTCCGCCTTCTCGAAGGAGTAGGCGAGTTCGCTGTACCATGGCAGGCTTTTCTGCTCCGTGGAGGTGGAGGTCGACTTCTCGTCATCCTCGTCGTCCGTGTCGCCGGTCACGGCCTCGGGATGCAGCACGCGCACCGCCTGTTCGCCGGGGAACACGAATCCCAACCGTTCCCGCGCCTGGGCGGTGACGTAGGCCTTGTCTTCCCAACGGGCGATATCCTCCTCCAGATCCTGCTTCTGCGCCAGCAGCGAGGACTCCTCGCGTTTAAGACCGTTGAGTTCGGCGAGATTGAGCGCATAGGTGTGGAAGGTGGAGACCAGTTGGATGGTGCCCAAAGCCACGATGAACAGGGAGACGAAGAAGGCGATGGGGCCCGCCCCACGATTGTTCCGGGCTGGTTCGCCTCCGGTTTTGCGTGTGCGGGTCGATTTGCTCATACGCATAAAATACCCGTCGTGCGTGACGAACGGTACGCCCGCCGGAGCCCTTTCGCATGTCGCCGATCGGCCGGCCGATCCCACGCTTTCCGCGCATAACGAACGGGCGAGCGATCCCACGCAGGGATCCCTCGCCCGTTCGTTCGCTTACGCGGTTACGCTATGCGCGCACAACTCACTTGGCGATGTACTGCTTGCAGGCCTTGAAGGCGCTGTAGCCGGCGTACTTCGCGGTGGAACCGAGCTCCTCCTCGATCTCGAGCAGGCGGTTGTACTTGGCGACGCGCTCGCCACGGGCCGGGGCGCCGGTCTTGATCTGGCCGGTGTTCTTGGCGACGGCCAGGTCGGAGATGGTGGTGTCCGGGGTCTCGCCGGAACGGTGGGAGACCATGGAGGTGAAGCCGTTGGCGGTGGCCAGCTCGATGGCGTCGAGGGTCTCGGTCACGGTGCCGATCTGGTTGAGCTTGACGAGCAGGGAGTTCGCGGCGCCCAGCTCGATGCCCTTGGCCAGACGCTTCGGGTTGGTCACGAGCAGGTCGTCGCCGACGAACTGCAGGCGGTCGCCGAGGCGGGCGGTGATGGCCGCCCAGTCGTCCCAGCCTTCTTCCTGGAACGGATCCTCGATGGAGACGATCGGGTACTCGTTGACGAGGCCCTCGTAGAAGTCGAGCATGAAGGAGGCGTCGCGGTCGTCGCCCTCGAAGTGGTACTTGCCGGTCTCCTTGTTGTAGAACTCGGAGGAGGCGACGTCGAGGGAGATGCCGATCTGCTTGCCCGGCTCGTAGCCGGCGGCCGCGATGGCGTCCATGATGTAGTTCAGGGAGTCCTTGTTGGACTTCATCTTCGGAGCGAAGCCGCCCTCGTCGCCCAGACCGGTGGCCAGGCCTTCCTTCTTCAGGACGGACTTGAGGGTGTGGTACACCTCGACGCCGGCGCGCAGGGCCTCGGAGTAGGTCTCGAAGCCGTACGGGGAGATCATGTACTCCTGGATGTCGGTGGCGAAGTCGGCGTGGGCGCCGCCGTTCATGATGTTCATGTTCGGCACCGGCAGGATGTGGCCGTTGGTGCCGCCGAGGTAGCGGTACAGCGGCATCTCGGCGGATTCGGCCGAGGCGTAGATGGCGGCGAGGGACACGCCGAGGATGGCGTTGGCGCCCAGACGGCCCTTGTTCGGGGTACCGTCGAGCTCGATCATCAGATCGTCGAGGGCGCGCTGGTCGGAGGCGTCCATGCCGATGATCTTCGGAGCGATCTCCTCGTTGACGGCCTTGACGGCGTCCAGGACACCCTTGCCCTTGTAGACGGCCTTGTCGCCATCGCGACGCTCCCAGGCCTCGGCCTCACCGGTGGAGGCGCCGGACGGGACCAGGCCCTTGCCCAGAGCGCCGTCTTCGGTCTCCAGATAGACCTCAACGGTCGGGTTGCCGCGGGAATCGAGAATCTGACGCGCGTACACGCTTTCAATTGCTGCCACAACTACTCCTTAAAACGGTTGTGTTTTGATGACAACCCTTAGCCTAGTGCGCTTTATGGACGTTGTGAACAACACGCCCGAAAAAGCATGTGAGCGCTCACAACAGTGTCATCGTCCGATGTGGGCGCGTTCGGAAACCGCCCCTCAGGCCGTCTGGGCGGACGTGTCGAGGAACGACTCCATTGAATAGCGGGTGATGTTGGACCGGTTGATGACGCCCACGATGCGCCCGTCCTGAAGCACAGGCACCTTCTTGAGATGGTTGTCGCCGAGCACGCGGCACACCTCGGGCAGTCCGGCGTGCACGTCGACGCCGATGACGCCCTTGGCGCCGATCGCCGTGACCTTCATATCCGCGAGCCTGCCGACGCGCTCGCCGAAATCGGAGCGGTCGAGTCCCGTGAACATGGTCAGCGACACCGGATCGACGATGGTGCCGTCCCGTCTGGCGAGGTAGCGCATCACATCGCCGTCGGAGACGAAGCCGACGGGACGGCCCTGGTCGTCGACGATCGGCGCGGCGCTGATGCCTTTGCCGACCATCAGACGCATGGCGTCGAGGACGGTGGCCTCGGTCGGCAGCGTGAAGACGTCGCGCACCATAATCGACTCGAGCACCATGCGACGCGCGTCGTCGGGATCGCTCTGTCGCGCGTCGGCGGCCCTGTTGCGCACGAACGCCACGGCGAGCGCGAGCGCGGCGGCGCATAGGGCGGTGCCGATGGCGAACGCCCAGTTCAGACCGACGATGTTCGCGCGGACCGGTTCGACGCCGCGGCCCGTATTCGCGCTCGCGACGATGGACGAGACGGATACGAGCAGGGCGGTGCCGAGCGAGCCCGCGACCTGGCGCAGCGTGTTGTTCACCGAGGTGCCGTGGTTCATCACCGAGTTGTCGAGCGCGTTCATGGCCCAGGTGTTGATCGGCATGTTCACCAGGCCGATGGCGGCCATACGCACCGTGTAGAGGATCACGATCGTGGTGAGGGACGTGTCGTCGGAGAGGAAGGAGAAGCCGAGCGTGGCGACCGTCAGCACGCCGAGGCCGGTCAGGCTCAACGCCCGCGGTCCGTATTTGTCGAACAGCCGGCCCGTGATCGGTCCGAGCAGTCCCATGAGCAGCGCGCCGGGCAGCAGCACCAGTCCGGAGGTGGTGGCGGAGAAGCCGCGCAGCGACTGCAGGTAGATCGGCATCAATACGCCGGCGGCGAGCATGGACGCCTGCACGATCATGACGATGGCCGTGCCGATGAGGAACTGGCGGTTGAACAGCACGCGCACCTCGAGCATCGGATGGTCCAGCCTGAGCTGGCGCAGGAAGAACAGGACGATGAACGCCGCGCCGACCAGCGCGATGACGACGTCGACGATGTTGAACGAGCTGCCCAGCGTGGAGCAGCCGTAGAGCAGGCCGCCGAAACCGAGGGTGGACATCGCCACGGAGGTCCAGTCGAGACGGCCGGGATCCCTGCGCTCGCCGATGTCGTCCAACGCGAAGAAGGCGGCGACGGCCGCGACCACGGCGAGCGCGGCGATGCCGAAGAACAGCACGCGCCAATTGTAGTGGTCGATGACCACGCCGGCGAGGGAGGGGCCGACGGCCGGGGCGAAGGCGATGACGATGCTGAAGACGCCCATGGCGCTGCCTCGTTGGTCGGCGGGGAAGATGAGCATCATCACGGTCATCACCAGCGGCATCATCACGCCGACGCTGGCGGCCTGGACCAGTCGCCCGACCAGCAGCAGCGCGAAGTTCGGGGCGACGCCCGCCACCAGCGTGCCGGCGGTGAACACCAGCAGTCCGGTGATGAAGATGGCGCGCGTGGAGAATTTGTCGGTCAGCCACGCGGTGATCGGGATCATGATCGCGTTGACCAGCGTGAAGCCGGTGGTCAGCCATTGCACGGTGGTGGTGTCGACCCCCATGTCGTGCATGATCGACGGCTGCGCCGGCGAGACCACGGTCTGGTTCAGCGTGGTGATGAAGCATCCGAAGATCATGACGGCGATCATCGCCGTCTGTCTGCGCGTCAATCGCATTCCTTGCGCCCTCCTTGAGACGGTTGTTTATGAAACCGTGTGTAATATTACACTCGGTATAAATTTTTCACGGAACAACGGTCCCCGGACGGCCGATTCGGAAAAACTCCGCCGTAGAATGGAGAACCATGACCTCACCAACGGGCGAACAGCGGGACGGCGACGCGCCGTCGACCGACATGATGGGCCTGCGCGAACGCAAGAAGCTCCAGCAACGCGACGCCATCGAACGGGCGATGCTCACCCGCGTGCTGGAATTGGGCTACGACCGCGCCACCATCGAGGACGTCTGCGACGACGTCGGCATCTCCAAGAAAACCTTCTTCAACTACTACCACTCCAAGGACGCGGCGATCCTCGGCATACGCCACGAGCTGCCCGACGAGGGGGATATCGCCCGACGGCTCGGACCGCCGGACGCCGACCGCGGATCCAACTATCTCGACACGCTGGTCGACGTGATGATGCTCGGCTTCTCCACCATGCCCGCGAACGGGGAGACGGCGGCGCTGCGCAAACAGGTCATCAGGAAGATGCCTCAGATGATGTTCCACAGCCATCGCATGACGCTGGAGCTCCAGCATCGGATATCACGCGTTTTGCGGACGTATCTGCAGGAGCGTCCCGACCGGCGCGTGTTCGCCGGCTCCCCCGCGGACGACGGCGAGGACGCCGCGCTGGACGATGAGATCATGCTCGCGGCGTCCACGGCGACGAGCCTGGCGCGCATGCGCTACATGCAGTCCCTGCGCGAGGGCGACGTGGTGCCCGTCCCCTCCATGCGGGCCATGCTCACCGACTATCTCGACAGGATCTCCCAAACGGGACCGACCGCGGAAGGACTGCCGGACTAGTCGCCGATGATCGCGCCGACGATGCCGGAGACGATCGCCATGACCAGCGAGCCGAGCACGGCCCACCAGAATCCGTCGATGGCGATGCCGAAGCCGAAGATCGACACCGACAGCCACGAGGCGAGCCGCATGAACAGCACGTTGATGACCAACGCCGCCAGTCCCAGACTCAGGATGGAGAACGGCAGCGCCAGCAGATGCACGATCGGTTTGATCGAGGCGTTGATCAGCGCCATGAACAGCGCGAATCCGCCCACGGCGAACAACGTGTTGTCGCCGACCGGCCGCATGCCGGGCAGCAGCCACACCATCACGCCGGCGGCGATCGTCAGAGTAATCCATTGCGCGATAAAACGTCCCATGCCCACCATTCTTGCAGATGGCACGCCCCGACGTCCTCGTCCGCGCGGATGAGTCCCGCGGTGGGCAAGGACGTCGGGCGGACGAGGGCCCGCGGCGGCGTCAGGAAAGGGATCCGCCGAGCGGCGAGGAAGGCGCGGGACGCTCGTCGAGGGCGGCCACATCGGCCGGATCGGCCGCGTAGAAGCGGCGCAGGTCGGCCGTGAACTTGGCCAGGCTCGCTTCGGCGCTGTACAGCATGTGTCCGGCCGGATAGTAGGCGAACGCGATGTTGCCGCGCAGCGGCTTGGGCAGGCCCAGATGGTCGATGTCGTATTCGGTCTGCCCGAATGGCGTGCACAGGTCGTAGACGCCGTTGGCCACCAGCACCTTCAAAGTGTGTTGGTGCGTGATCGCGGCGGCGAGATCGGGCACGACGTTCGGGAAAGGGATGTTCGACCCCCATGAGGATTTCGTCATGGCCGGCTGCTTGTGCCACCAGACCCATCCCTTGCCGGGCTCCGTGGCGTCCCAGTCGAAGTCGGCGAATCCGCGGCGCTCCGCCTCGCCGTCCCAGCCGAGCTCGTCGCGCAGGTAGGCGTTGGCGAGGCTGGAATAGGCGGGGTCGAGGAAGGCGTCGTCCACCACGAAGGTCTCCTCGTCGTTCATGCGGTCGAGGTCGTATCCGGCCACGCGGCCGTCATAACGGCCCACGATGCGGTCCTCGCCGCGCAGCAGCGTCTTGCGGAAACGCATGTCGACCACCCGCAGATCGGAATCGGCGACATAGCGCGGGTCCAGGCCGGTCAATTCGGCGTAGCGCTCCGCCACGCGCCGTTTCTCAGCCTCGTCCAGCGAGGCGCCGGCGGCCAGGGCGAGACGCAGCGGTCCGTTCGCGAACGCGCGGGCCTGCCGCAGATGGTCGGCGAGCTCGACGCCTTTGCCGGCGCGCCCGTGGTAGTGGGCCACCGCGGCGTAGGTCGGGAAGTACCCGACATAGAACTGGTCGGAGGTGTCGAGCGTGAACGCGTAGTCGAGGATGTTGGAGACGAGCACCAGGCCGTTGAGCGCGACGCCGTCCTGCTGCAGACGGTAGGCGAGCGCCGCGCCGCGCGTGGTGCCGTAGGATTCGCCGAGCACGTACTTGGGGGAATTCCAACGATGGTGTTTGCTCAGGTATTGGCGGATGAACGCGCTGAAGCCCGCCACGTCGCCATCCACGCTCCACAGTTCGGGCTTGGCTTTGTCGAGGATGGTGGAGAAGCCCGCGCCGGCCGCGTCGATGAACACGAGGTCGGAGTCGGGCAGCAGCGTGTGCGCGTTGTCCGCGAGCGCGTAGGGCGCCGCGGGCACGGGGGCCGCGTCGGGCACGTCGATGCGTTTGGGGGCGATGGATCCCATAAGCAGGAACGTGGTGGACGAGCCGGGACCGCCGTTGAAGATGAACGTCACCGGGCGGCGCGGGTCGACCGCGCCGGTTTCGGGGTCCACGGCGTTGAACGCCGCGTAGAAGATGCTGGCGGCGGGTTTGACCTTCGCCGTGTCGATGTTCAGCGTGCCGAGGGTCGCGTCGTACGTCCATTCGCGTCCGTCGAGCGTGATCGTATGGCGGGTGGTTATCTCGCGCTGTTCGGGCAGTCGGTCCCGGTTGCCGCCGTCGCCCGTGGGTGCGGGTTCCTGGGCGTTCGTGGTGTTCTTGTCGTCGGTCATCGGCGTCTCGCCTCCTCGTCGTTTGGGGCCCGGGCGTTCCCGTCTTCGGCGAACGCGTTTTGGGATTCCCACGATAACGCGCGTCATACCCGCGGCCGCTCCTCCTGCGCCCATCTCGTGACGTTCGGCGCGCCGCCGCCCGCGCCACGCCCGGGTCGCGTCCGCGGCACATATGTCTTCCGGCGTGTTGTCCATGGCGTGCGCGCACAATGGTGCGCGACACGGGGTGCCCGGGCTGAGGCCTTAAACAGGCTGGATCCGCCACCGCAATCGGTGGCGCGCGAAAGCGGGCGGCTGGGCTGAGATCACACTCGTCGAACCTGATGTAGTTAGCACTATCGAAGGGAATGTCAGATGCACGGCGTTTTCGTGCGTCCGTCCAGCCGTTCGGCAGACCAATCGCATCAGCGCACCGCCCAAGGGGCAGTGCCGGCATCGTCGCATGCCGCGCGCGCCGCCGACGGGCCGTCCGCGCGTTTCGGGTTCGCGAGGGCGAACCGGTCCGCGCGGTCGGAGCATGGCGGTCGCATGCTGAGGATTGGGGCCGCGTGGCTGTCCACGGTCGCGTTATTGCTCTGGTGGTTTCTCGCCACCCTCTCCCCCGCGGATTCCCGTCCGCTCCCCTCACCGCTCGAAGTATGGCAGGCCGGCGCGCAACTGGTCGAACAAGGCATGCTGCTGCCGTCGATCGGCGTGAGTCTGGCGCGCGTATTGGGCGGATTGGCGCTTGGTTTGGCGCTGGCGGTCCCGGCCGGTCTGGTCGCCGGCGCGTCGCGGCTGGGTTTGACGCTGATCGACAAGCCGATCCATATGATGCGCGCGATTCCGTTCCCCGCGCTGGCGCCGTTGTTCATCGTGTGGTTCGGCATCGACGAGACGATGAAGATCGCATTGATCGCGGTCGGCGTGTTCGGACTGATCTACGTGAACCTGCGCGACGGCGTGCGCGGCGTGGATCCGCATCTGCTGGAGCTCGCGCAGGCGTACCGGCTCGACCGGGGCACCGTGCTGTGGCGGATCCTGTTCCGAGGCGCGCTGCCGAATTTCATGACCGGTCTGCGGTTCGCGCTCACCGTCGCATGGATCGCGTTGGTGACATGCGAAACCGTGAACTCCTCCATCGGGTTGGGATACATCCTCTCCCGTTCGCAACAGTTCTCACGCACCGACCAGATGGTGCTGTGCGTGGTGCTGTACGCCGCGTTGGGACTCGCCTCCGAGGCGCTGGTCGGCGTGCTGGAACGCGCCGTGACGCCATGGAAGCAGAGCCGGGCGTAATCCGCCATCCATCCCGCGCCATCCGCGCCATCGCAATCAAACCGCAACATCATCCCATCTTTCAAAGGAACCATCATGACCTTCACCATCCACGCATCCCACCGTCGCCTCGCCGCCGCACTGGCGGCCATCGCGTTGGTCTCGCCGCTCGCCGCGTGCGGATCGTCGTCCGCCGCGGACTCCGCGGACACGACGGGCGACGGCACGACCGTGCGCGTCGCCTACCTGTCCACCGCGAACTATCTGACCACCTCGAAGGACGACGATTTCATGAAGGAGGCGCTGCGGCCCGACACCGTGGAATTCAAAGGCCCGTTCAATCCGACCGACGCCTTCACCGCGGTGACTTCCGGAGCGGCCGACGCCACCAGCACCGGCACCGGCCATTTCATCGATCTCATCGCCGAAGGGCAGCCTTGGGTGGCGTTCGCGCTGGAATACTATTCGGGCGATTCGCAGGGCATCGTGGCCGCCCCCGACAGCGGCATCGAAAGCCTCGAGGATCTGTACGGCAAGAAGGTGGCGATCACCACCAAAGGCGCCACCGGCGACTACATCGTCCATCAGGCGTTCGCGCACGCGGGATTGGACGCGTCGAAGGTCGAGGAGGTGGAGTTGAGCGCGAGCAACCTCAACGCGGCCTTCACCTCCGGACAGGTGGACGCCGTCGCCACATTCGACCAGAATCTCGCCGCGGCCATGGTGGTGCCCGGCGCGAAGCTGCTCGTCGACGGCACGCAGTACGACAGTCTGAACGTTTCGATCCACATGGTGTCGAAGCAATTCGCCGAACAGCATCCCGACCTGGTCAGGAAGATGTACCAGGCGCTGGTCGAGGAGTCCGACAAGGCGCAGAAGGATCCGTCCGTCATCACCGACGCCTACCGCGAGTTCGGCGCCTCCGACGACCTTGTGGAGCAGATCGCCGAATTCGACGTGCCCGTCATCCGACCGATCGACGCGGACGGATTGGCCATGCTGGAACAGCAGGCGCGGCAGTACGTCGATTTCGGTTTCATCGATTCCGCGCCGGACTTGAAGGACTCCGTCATCGACTGCTCCGAATGACGTTCGCCGGACGCAGAGCCGTCCCATCGCACGACAAACCATCCCATCGTTAAGGAGACGAGCATGACCTCCCCGCACACGACCTCCCTCCCATTGGCGCGCTTGCGCGACGTCGAACGAAGCTTCGACGGCACCGCCGTTCTACGCGACGTGTCGTTGGATATTCGCCCCGGCGAGTTCGTCGCGTTGATCGGCAGGTCCGGATGCGGCAAATCGACGCTGCTGCGTCTTGTCGCCCGCTTGTTGGAACCCTCGGGCGGTTCGATCGACGCGACGGACGATTTCGCGGTCGGTTTTCAGGACGCGCGTCTGATTCCATGGTTGCGCCTGTGGGACAACGTCACGATCGGACTGCCCGGCACGGCGCATGAGCGTCACGACTTGGCGGAGCGGGCGCTGGCCGACGTGCAGCTGGCCGCGCGCGTCGACGCGTGGCCCGGCGAGCTCTCCGGCGGGCAGGCGCAACGCGCGTCGCTGGCGCGCGCTCTGGCGCGCCATCCGCGCCTGCTGCTGCTCGACGAGCCCTTCGGCGCGTTGGACGCGTTGACCCGGCTGGACATGCAGGATCTGCTGGCGGCGCTCCATGACCGCGAGGGATGGGCGGCGCTGATGGTCACGCATGACATCGCCGAGGCGGTGCGCCTGTCGGACCGTATTCTGGTGTTGCGCGAGGGACGCATCACCGATGATGTGCCGGTCGACCGCACCGATCTCGACGACCAGGGACGGCCGCGGCGTCATGCCGAGATCGAGGAGATGCTCCGCTCGGCGCTCCGCTAGCCCGCCTTCGGCCGGCTACACCTCGACGAGTTCCGGGGCGCGCCGCGTGGAGAAGCGGAACATCAGCGCGGCGAGCACGACACCGGCCAACCCGACGCCCAACAGCACCGTCATGCTGGAGGGGAAGGCGCGCAGATACGCTTCGGACTGGCTCATGCCCTGGGCCATATTGGCCGCGCTGGCCTCGGTGATCAACGTGCTGGCGACCGCCGTGCCGATCGCGCCGGCCAACTGCTGGATGGTGTTCATCGCGGCCGAGCCGTCGGCGTTCATGCGGGCGGGCAGCTGGTTGAGCGCATGCGTCTGGTCGGGCACGAGCACGAAGCCCGAAGCGGCCATGAACAGGGCGTAGGAGACGGCCACCACCCATTCGATCTGTCCGCCGAACGCCATCATCACCGCGTCCATCACGCTTACGCCAAGAAAGCCGCAGATGATGAATTTGGGCGGGAAGTGGTTCTTCAGCGCGCTGCCGATCAACGGCGCGGAGACGGCGCCGATGACCGCCCCGGGCAGCAGGATCAGCGCCGCGACCATACTGGTCTGTCCGAAGCCGCGCTGCAGCAGGATCGGCAGCATGAAGTTCAGACCGAGCACGCCGCCGGAGCTCATGATGAGGATGAGCATGCCGAGGCTGAAGCCCGGATAGGAGAACACACGCACTTCGATAAGCGGATGCTCCATCTTGAGCTGCGCCACGGCGAACAGGGCGAGAAGGACGACGCTGGCCGCCAGAGTGGCCCAGAAACGCCAGTCGCCGTTCCATTCGCTGTAGAAGCTCACCGCCACGATGAGTCCGGACAGGCCGAGGGCGACCACCAGCAGCGAGGGAACGGAGATGTACCCCTGCTCGCCCTTGCGGATGTCGGGCACGGTGGCGACGCCGAGCGCGAAGGAGAGCACGAGGAACGGAAGCATCGCGTAGAAGATCCAATGCCAGTCGAGGTATTCCATCACCACGCCGCCGTACACGGGGCCGATGGCGGGCGCCGCGCAGGTGACGAGGCTGACGAGTCCGAGCATCATGCCGCGTTGCTCGAGCGGCGCCTTCTCGAGGATGATGTTGGTCAGCAGCGGCAGCGAGATGCCGGTTCCCAACGCCATGACCAGTCTGGCGGCGAGCAGCATCGGGAAGCTCGCGGCCACCGCGCCGAGCAGGGTGCCCGCGGTGAAGATGGCCACCGCCGTGACGAACAGCGTTTTGGTCGAGAAGGTGCGCACGAGGAACGGCGAGGTGGGGATCGACACCGACAGCAGCAGCAGGTAGCCGGTGGTGAGCCACTGCACCACGGATGCGGAGATGGAGAATTCGGTCATCAGCGTCGAATACGCGATGTTGAGGCTGGTCTCCGAGAGGATGCCGAGGAACGTGAGGATCGCGAGCGCGACCACCACGATGACGAGTTTGCCTTCGACGGCCCGTTTGCCGCCGTTGGGAGTGGGTTGGACGGAGCCGTCCGTTCGGTTGGTTGTCATAGTGATAGATGAAGCCCTTTGGTTCGATGTGATTGCGATGGGTTGGGTCGGCGTTTGCGTGCGCCGACCGGTGCGCCGGACGCGTGGGCCGTCTGGCCGTCGCGCGGCATGCGGAGTCGCTTTAGTCGAACAGGTCCGACATGGGGACCAGTTGGCGGGGGTTCTTGCTGTTCATCGGTTCCCTACTGTACGCACCCGCCCGAATATCGACGACACGCGCCGCCTTCACCTAACACGGAGGCGTGTTTTATCGCGGCGCATACAAGTTTTATTGACAAACGATGCATTGGTATATGCGCCACGCCGCCCCGCGCGCGGGTAAGCTGGTGCGTGTCGGCGACTTCCATTCGCGAAAGGAGTTTCCATGGCCGAGAACAACGCCGTTCATGACGAGATGGAGATGGGGTTCATCGACGACCTGCTGCCGCTGGTCAGCGTGCAGGACGAGGCGACCGTCTCGCGCACGGTGATGGAGCATGAGGGCGGCAATGTGGTGCTGTTCAGCTTCGACAAAGGACAGGAGCTCAGCGAGCATACCGCCGCGATGCCGGTGTTCGTGCAGACGCTCAAGGGCCGTCTCACCATCACGGGCAACGGGAAGACCGTGGAGCTGACGCCGGGCGGACTGGTCTACTTCCCCACCCGCATCCCGCACGCCATCGTCGCGCAGGAACCGTCGATCATGATGCTCACCATGATCACCCCCGCCCGCAAGTAGCGCACACGCAATTCCGCCGGCGGCACGCGCTTATGCCGCCGGCGTCGCCATGCCGGCCGAGCCGCCCACCGCCTCGACAAGCCGGCCGAACACCATGTCGCCGTCCCCCACCGACTCCATGACGGACAGCAGACGTTCGGTCATATCCCGCGGACTGGACGGCATCTCGTTGCTCACCCATTTGAACACCACGGCGGACACGCCGCCCAGCTGGTACATCAGCATGTCGCTGCCGAAACTGTCGGAGGCTTTCGACAGGTCCTTCGGGAACGACTCCATCCCCGCGACCGCGTCGAGCAGGGCGTCCTGCAGCGCCAGCATCATCGTGCCTCTCGGCACCGAGGCGACCAACGCGATCACGTCGTCCTTATGCGCGTACAGCGTCTCGAACACCAATTCGACGGCGCGGCGACGGCCGAGCCCTTCGCGTTCGCGCACGAACGCGGCGCGATAGTCGGCGAAGATCATGGAGAGGTAGCGGCTGACGACGGCGTCCTTCGATTCGAAATTCCTATAGAAGCTCTGCCGCGACACGTCGGCCTCGCGGGTCAGGTCGCTCACGCTGATGGACGCGTACGGCACGGTCCTCAGCAGTTTCAACAACGCCTGGGTGATCCAGCGGCGGGTCCTCTCCGACTGCTTGTTGACGCGATGTTCCATAGCTCCTCATTTCTCATGGACGGCTTCATCGTACACGATGTCCGGGTCAAGTGTATTATCTGTTACAGCTGTAACACCTGCTACATATGTATCCTATCGTGGAAAGAAGTGACATGCATACGATTCTGCAGATCTACAAGCGCGATCTGCGCCGGCTGATCACCCAGCCATTGACGCTTGTTCTGGCGTTGGCGCTGGGCGTGGTCGGCGGCGCGTACGGCTGGATATGCATCGTGGTCAACCACGACCCCTACGGCAACACCGGCAATCTCAAAGTCGCCGTGTCCAGCGAGGACGCCGGCGCCGAGATCTCGGGCATGGGCGAGCTCAATCTGGGCAGCCAGCTCATCGAATCGCTCGAAACGAACGACAATATGGACTGGCAGTTCGTCGACGCCGACACCGCCGTCGAAGGCGTGGAATCCGGCGAATACTACGCCGCGCTCGTATTCCCCGAGGACTTCAGCGCCAATATCGCCAGTCTGCTGACCTCCGACGCCAAGCCCTCGCAGATCGAGTACTACGTCAACGAGAAGGTCAACGCGGCCTCGCCACGCATCACCGACAGCGTGGCCTCCACCCTGGAGCAGACCATCAACGAGCAGTTCGCCTCGCAGATCAGCGGCGTGGTCGCCGAACTCATCGCAAACCTCTCCGACCAGACCACCGACGCGATCGACCAGTCGCAACAGGACGGACTCGCGCAGGTGGATGACGCCACGGCCAAACTGCAATCCGCGATCGACGGACTGGACGAGGCGTCCGACTCGCTGGACTCAGCGCGGGAGCAGGTCTCCAACGCGAAAACCTCACTATCCGACCTGACCGACGCCATCGACTCCAGCCAGAACAAGCTGTCGGCGTCCACCACCCAGCTCGGCCAACTGCGCACGACCGCCAGCTCCACGCTCTCCTCCCTCTCCTCGACCGCGGCCCAAGGCGGCGTGCTGCTGGGTCAGGCGGCGGGCGGACTCGGTCTAGCCGCGGGACAGGCGAACGCGGGACTCCAGCAGGCGAGCGGACAGTTGGATACGGTGATCGAAAGCGCGCAGAACGTGTCCGACGACTATACGGCCCTGCTCGCCGCGATCAAGCAGTCGTCCGCCGCGGACAACGACACCGTCTCCGCCCTGATCGCCACACTGGAACAACAGAACGCGGACTATCAGCAGGCGATCGACTCGCTGCGGACCGTCAGCGGCAACATCTCCACCACCTCCAGTGCGGTGAGCGGCACCGTATCCGCCGGCACGTCGGCGATCCAATCGGGGATCGACTCCGCGTCCGACGCCAGCCAGACGATCGGATCCACCGCGATCCCCCAACTGTACGCCGGACTGGACTCCTACGCGCAGATGTCCACCGAACTCGCCGTGGCTCTCGGCTCGCTGCAGCAGGTCGGCGAGCAGGGCGAGGCGACGCTCGACCAGCTCGATTCCACACTGGCGTCCGTCTCCTCCACACTGGCCGCCACCGCGCAGTCGCTGGGCGACGCCCAAAGCGATCTGAGCGCCGCCTCGACCGACCTGCACGCGCTGCGAAGCTCGGAAGTGTACGCCCAGCTCGAAGCGCTTTCCGGACTGGACGCCGACGCGCTCGCCGACTTCGTCGCCTCCCCCGCCACGCTTGAGACCACGACGTTCTACGCCGTGGAGGACTACGGCTCGTCGGTGGCACCGATGTACACCAATCTGGCGTTGTGGGTGGGCGCGTTCGCCACCGTGCTGATCTTCCGCGTGGAACCCGACGACGAGGGCGTCGACTCCATGACCGTCACCACGGGATTCCTGGGACGCTGGCTGTTCTTCGCCACCGTCGCGCTGCTGCAGTCGGTGATCATCGCCGCCGGCGACCTCGTCATCGGCGTGCAGACCACCACCGCGCTGGGACTGTTCGCCACATGCGCGCTGATATCGGTTTCGTATGTGAGCATCATCTACGCGCTGACCGCCGCGTTCACGCATATCGGGCGAGGACTGTGCGTGCTGCTGCTGGTGCTGCAGATCTCCGGCTCCTCCGGCATGTATCCGATCGAGATGATGCCCGAATTCTTCCAGCGGATCTACCATGTGCTGCCTTTCACCTACGGCATCAAAGCCATACGCGAGATCGTCGGAGGCATGTACGGCATGAATTACGTGAAGGCGATCGCACCCATGGCCGCCATAGCCGCGGTGGTGATGGCGCTGGTGGTCGCGCTGCGGCCGTGGACGAACCATCTGACCGAATACTTCAACCGGGAGATGCTCGCCACGGGACTCATCGTGGGCGAGGAGTTCTCCGTGGCCGGACGCGGCGAGCATCGCACGATCCGCATATTGGTCGGCACGCTCGCCGAGCGGCAGGAGCACCAACGCAGGCTGCGCGAACGGCACCAGCGCTATATGGACCGCTATCCCAAGATGCGCCGCGCCGCCATCGTGGCGGGCGTGGTGGTGCCGGCGATCCTGGCCGTGTTCTCGGTGACCAGCGAGGAGAAGGTGGTCATGCTGTCGCTGTGGGTGGTGTGGCTGCTGGTCATCATGCTCGGCTTCGTCGCGCTCGAGTATTTCCACGGCAAGTTCGAGCGACTGCTGCGCGAGGAGAACGACATGGAGACGACGGCCGACCTGGGCCTCGCCTGGACGGAAGGACAGTGATATGAGGACGATCTGGAACATCATCGCCACCGACGTGCGCGCCCTGTGCTCGCGCACCGCCAGCGTGCTGTTCATCATCGCGCTGTGCGTGCTGCCTTCGGCGTACAGCTGGTACAACATCATCGCCTGCTGGGATCCGTACGGCAACACCGGCAATCTCAAGGTGGCGGTGTCCAGCGACGACGAGGGCTATGACGGCGAACTGACGCCGATGACCATCTCCATCGGAGACAACATCATCTCCTCGCTGCGCGGCAACGACGATTTCGACTGGCAGTTCGTCAGCACGGACGACGCCATCGAAGGCGTGAAATCCGGCGACTACTACGCGGCGATCGTCATTCCCGAAAGCTTCAGCGTGGACATGATGACCATGTTCTCCGACGACGCCACCCACGCCACACTGAACTATTACGTCAACGAGAAGGAGAATCCGCTCGCGCCGACCATCACCGATTCGGGGGCGAGCAGCGTGCAGACGCAGATCAACGACACCTTCGAAACGACCGTCGCCGACACCGCATTCTCCCTGATCTCGTCGCTGTCCGACTACGCCGACAAGGACAGCACGCGCAACGCCATCGCCTCCCTCAGCGACGGCCTGTCGAACACGGCCGACGATCTTCGTCAAAGCGGTGAAACGCTGGGCACCTACGCCGACGCCGTGAAAGCCGCGAAGGCGCTGATCGAGTCGTCCGAGGATCTTCTTGGATCCACCGGCACGGCGTTGTCCGAGGCGAAGGACGCCATGAACACCGCGGGCGACGGGTCGGCTTCGCTGCAGGATTCGCTGGAATCGGCCAGTTCCGCGATCTCAACCGCCATCACCGGCAGCGCGGAGGGCTATCAGTCGGCCGCAAACAGCGTGCAGACGGCCTACGCGACCATCGACGAGAGCATGGCGGACGCCGCGCAGCTGCTGCGAGACCAGGCCAGCGCCGTCGACAAGCAGATCAGCGCCTACCAGCAGATGCGCGACACGCTCGCCGGATTATCCGACTTGGACGACGCGACATTGCAATCGCTGCTGGGCAGGTTCGACGACGCCATCGCACGCCAGCAGTCGCTGAGCGATTCGCTGAACAGCGCCGCCGACAGCGTCGAGACGCGGCGAGGGGACGCGTCGGCCAACAAGAACGAGGTCGAAACCCTGCTCCAACAGGCGACCGACAGCATCACCGCGCTGCAAAACGAATACGACGACACCGCCAAAAGCGCGATCGACTCGATGTCCGCCGATCTGTCGTCCGCCATCGCGAAGGGACTGTCCGCCTCGTCGAATCTCGACGCGCTCGACTCGCTGTCCGGCGCGACCGGCGATATGACCACGAAACTCGACGAGATCGCGGCCACAATCAGCGAGGCCCAAACCAAGCTCGACACCGCGGCCACCGAGCTCGAGCGGCATAGCCAGGACATCGACGACGCCTTGTCCAGCGGAGACGCGGACACGCTGCGCGAGGTCATCGGCACGGATTCCAGCGTGCTCGCCAGCGCGTTGGTGACGCCGGTGTCGCTGGACCGGCACGCCATCTTCGCGTCGGAGAACTTCGGCTCGTCGATGACCCCGTTCTACGCGGTGCTCGCCATCTGGGTGGGCGCGTTCCTGTCGACCAGCGCAATACGCATGTCGCTCACCGAGGAACGCATGGAGGAGCTGAAGCGCCGACGCCATGGCAAGTCGGTTCCCTCGCCGCTGCTGTTCCTCGGCCGATACGGCGTGTTCATGCTGATCTCGCTGGCCCAGACGCTGATGGCGTGCGCGGGCATCATCTGGTTCCTCAAGGCCCAATGCGAGCATCCGGCGCTGCTGCTGCTCGGCGGGGCGGCGACCTCGATCCTGTTCTCCGCCATCACCTACACGTTGGTCGCCATTTTCGGCAACATCGGCAAGTTCTTCGGCGTGCTGCTGCTGATTCTGCAGCTCAACGGCAGCAGCGGTTCGATGCCCGTCGAGCTGATGCCGCAGTGGGTGCAGGCGGCGTATCCCTATCTGCCCATCACGCATGCCATCCGCCTGTTCCGTTCGGCGATGTTCGGCATCTACGACAACGACTATTGGAAGGAGCTCGGCATACTGCTCGCGGTCGCGGCGCTCGTGCTGGCGGTGGGCGTGCTGTTCAGCGCGTTCGGCAGGAAGCTCTCCGAAGGCATGGAACGCATGATGAAAGGCAACGCGCTGTTGGCCATCTAGGCGCGGGCTGGGCCGAGACGAAACAAGCGAAAGGCGGATGGGTGCTGCGCCCATCCGCCTTTCGCATTACGAGGCCTCTCCTCGGGATCAGACCGCCTGCTTGACCAGGTAGCGCAGCCAGAGGGCGCCGCCGTCCTTGACCTCGGCGGCCTGCAGGTCGAATCCGACCGGAGTGTCGTCGGACAGGCCCTCGCGGGCGTCGAACAAGGCGGGCGTGTTATCCGAGCCGTCCGCCGCGGCCGCGACGACGATGCTCACCTCATCGCACATGCCCGCTTGGATGAACGACCAGTTGAGCACGCCGCCACCGCCGAGCATCAGCGTCTCCACGCCGAACAGCTCCTTGAGTTTGGCGAGCGCCACCGCATAGTCGAGCGCGTCCTCTCCGGCGATGATGTAGGAGATGCCGAGCCCGCGCAGGAACGCCTTGTACGCGTTGGATGCCTTGCCGGTCAGCACTTCGACGACATGCGCGGTGGTGCCCGCGTAGGTGAGGCTGTTGCGCTTCCAGCCGAGCCTGCCGGACGGGTCGATCGACACATAGTACATGCCGGTCGTCTCGGCCACGAAGTCGCCCTCCGGCACCGTCCCGGCCGTCTCGTCGAGTTCGGGTTCGGCATAGAAGGTGAAGTTGTCGTCGGTGGTCACACGGCCGGACAGCCAGCCTTGATGCTTGTAGTACGGGTTTTCGCCGAAGGCGATCGCTTTGAACGCCGCGCCGGCCGCGTTGCCTTCCGGCGTGCCCATGTAGTTGCCCATGATCTTGCCGTCGAGCGAGGTCATCATATGGCAGAAGATGTATGGTCTGTTCATCGTGTTGTGTCTTTCTGTTATGCGGAACGGATGCTTGGACGCGACGCGGACGGCCGCCCGAGAGGTGTCCCTCGGACGGCCGTCGGCCCGCCGTCGGTTCGGCGGCGTGCGTCTCACTTGAGATTGGTGGAGAAGAACTCCTCGATCTGGTCGAAGGGAATGCGGTCCGCACGGTCGTACAGGTCGATGTGCTCGGCGTCGTCGACCACGACCATGCGCTTCGGCTCCTTGGCCGCGGCGAAGGCGTTCTCGCTGAAGAAGCGGGAGTGGGCGCGGTCGCCGACGATGAACATGATCGGACGCGGCGAGATCTCGTCGATGAAGTCGAGCAGACGGAAGTTGAGGAACGCCATGTCGCTGGTGGTGGTGAAGCCGCCACGCGCACGCGGGTGGAAGCCGCGCTTCAACGCGTAGAAGCGGAACCATTCGGCGGTGGGCTCCTCCAGTTCGGCCGGCACCTCGTCAAGCGGCTGGTCGGGGAAGTACGGATTGTATTCGGGATAGCCGTTTTCGGCGTCCACCCAACGCTGGCGTGCCAGCTGCTCCTTGCGTTCGGCGATGGTCTGCGCGTCCAAGCCCAAACGCGCGGCGGCGGTCATGTCATACATGGAGGCGGTGGCGACGGCTTTGATGCGCGGATCCATCTGCGCGGCGGACAGGGCGAAGCCGCCCGAACCGCAGATGCCGATCACGCCGATGCGCTCGCGGTCCACGAAGTCCTGCAGTCCCAGATAGTCGACGCCGGCGCTGAAGTTCTCGGTGAACAGATCGGGAGACGAGACGTGGCGCGGCTCGCCCGAGGACTCGCCCATATGGCAGGGGTCGAAGGTGAGCACCACGAAGCCGCGCTGGGCGAGCTCGTTCGCGTAGACGCAGGGACCCTGCTCTTTGACGCCACCGTAGGGCGCGCCGACGATGAGCGCGGGCAGTTTGGCGGAGAGGTCGGCGTTCTTGGCGACGTACAGGTCGCCGGCGAGCGTGTATCCATAACGGTTGGGATAGGAGACGTGCGTGCGCTCCACGGCGTCGCTCAACGGTGCGATGTAATACTCTTCAGCCATTGCGATCCTCGTCTTTCTGCATATGGTTTGGCTTGATATGCAGGTATTACATCACCCCACCACTCCCATATCAAATGTCTATCGCATATGGGAATCCATTCAGTTTCCCTATGGAAGGACCATGGCCTCAGGCAAAGCTCGCCTTCATACGCGAGCACACGATCTGTTGGACGTATCCGAAAACAGTCACCCCATCGCGACATACCGAGTGTTGCGGGCACTACCGACACGTTTCACAAGACCCAGCCGGGTCATCGCATTCAATATGTCACGCGTACGACGTTGCTTAACGCCCAGCAACACCTCCGCCTGCGCAACGGTTATTTCCTCATGGGCATCAAGATAATCCAAAACCAATTGCCTTTGGCAAGAGGATTTATCCGGCACTTTCCCAACGGAATCCGGCACTTTCCCAACGGAATCCGGCACTTTCCCAACGGAATCCGGCACTTTCCCAACGGAATCCGGCACTTTCCCAACGGAATCCGGCACTTTCCCAACGGAATCCGGCACTTTCCCAACGGAATCCGGCACTTTCCCAACGGAATCGTATGACTCCTCTCCAATCTGAGTATTCCACGGCACCTGCAGTTGCGCGACGAACACATCTCCCTCGTGAAGATACGGAACGGCACCGGAGTAAAGAGCGGAGTACTTCGTGAGCTTCCTCGTACCGCTGCCCAATTCATCCGCACGTCCAATCTGGTGGAAGAAATCCGCGATGGTCGGGTTCTTCGGAGTAGGTTCGAAATTCGAAAGCGTGACCTCTCCCTCGAACATAGCTCTGCTTGCGTTCTCAGTGCGAATGCCGTTCTTATCAATGATGAGTTTGGCGATGAATGGATTCGCGTATTCACGATGAATCAGCATGTTCGACACCAGTTCCCGACATATGATGTCACGCGCACTTACAGTCACATCACCTTCAAGAATAAACGGGTCTGGCAGATGCTGCTTGGCGAATTTCATGAGCATGTCATAGGCTTCCACCAGATTTGTTTTGACGATAAGTCTGTCATCGTAACGGTCCGTATCGCGCAAACGAACAATGGCATCGGTTTTGTATGCAGGGCAAATATCTGAAATCAATTCATCCGTTCCCAACAACATCGCCGCAGCAAGCGTGAAACCCTCAGCGCCGGTTGACCGGTCCTTGCCATACAACTTCGCCGAGCGCAAAAACTCTTCATCATTCAAACGCAGCCACGGATGGTCACTGTTCCGCGCCTCAATAAGGCCCCTCACCAGATGAAGCGTATCCAATCGCAAATCATCCATGCCAATATAAGGATAAATGCGCCGTTCCGAGTACATATTTTGCTTACGCATGTACATCATCATGATCTGCGAATCATCTCGAACACGCACATCCGCATCTCCTCGGCGGTCAAACACTTCGCCTTTGAAGCGATAGATCGAGGGCCCAATCGGAATCCACAATCGAAGAACTATGCCTTGTTCCGTTTCGATGCGTTCGAACTCGACAGATGGCGTGGCATTGAATGTATTGGGATTGCTGATGACATTGGCGATATTACGTTCGATTTCACGTATCTGGCCCGCATCGACGCCAAGAATAGTGCCATTATCATCCACGCCTAAGAAAACACTGCCGCCTTGGCGATTGGCAAACGAACAAATCGTTTCAAATGTGTCTCGTTCCGGCCGCGAGCCACACCTTTTAAACTCGGTGGAGATATCTTCTCCTCGAGAAAGCGCTGCATAAAGTTCCTGCGGAGTCATGTCTTCCACTTTTCTCTATCGAATGGACAGATTCAAGCACGCCCGTTCCAAGGTCATGGAAAATCGTCAATAATTACCAATATGACGATTCATCACCGTTTGAGAGCGGCGAGGTATTCCTTGCGGTCAGATGGGATGCGGCGGGATTCGCGGGCTTTCTGGATGCTTTTGTTGTGGGTCCAATCATCCAAACACAACTCGGGCGGCGCATCGGGCTGGAACACAGTAATGGCGGCGTCCCACTGTTTGGCCAGCGCCGTGGCGAAATACCAGGCGCGGGCCATATTCACGTAGTATTCCGTCGAACGAATACCCGCCACCGCTGCCAATTGGTCCGGGCGGAAACGTGGGTCATCGAGAAAATCCGCCATCAACGTATCCATAGCGTAGCGCACGACATAGGTGCGGTCGTCGGCGGCCCATTCGCGCAATTTGGTTTCGATGACGCCGGCATCGGCCTTCACGGAACGGAACGCCTTCACCGATATCGCATCGCATACGGCCCAATTGTCCACGAACGGCAGAAATCCATCCAACATATCGAACGCTTCGTCCGTCGTGCGGGCGGTCATGCCGATCAGCAACGCGTGCAGCATGTTCTCTTCGAATACGGTATGGGGAAGATCGTCCATGAATTCAGCGACCACCGACAAACCGTTGGCTTCGTCGGCCGCCAATAGTTCTTTCGCATACGCGCGAAGTTGAGGGATCCGCACACCCAGCATCGTCGACAAGTCGATATTCGGGATCAGCTTCGCATTGAACATGCGATACTTCTCATCCGTCATCCCCCGCAGATCAGCAAGAACATCTCCACTCGTCACTGCCATCCCGTTCCTACTCCATCGCCATTGATTGAATATCTTGAGGCTATCACGGAGTCAAACCAGCGATACATGCGCAGAAGGAAGCGAATGGCGCACTTCACGGCCCACGCTGTCATCGGCACAGTCCCATACAATGGGCTTGGATGCACGATGCCGTGCGACACGGAAGCCCATGCGAGGAGAAGCCATGCCGTTCGATTACAAGAAGGAATATAAGGACCTGTATCAGCCGAAGACCAAGCCGGCGATCGTCGAGGTGCCACGCATGAGCTTCGTGGCGGTCGAAGGCAAAGGCGACCCAAACGAGGAAGGTGGCGATTACCAGACCACGCTACAGCTGCTGTACGGCATTTCGTTCACCATCAAAATGAGCAAGATGTCCAAGAATCCCGATGACCGGATCGACGGCTATTTCGACTATGTTGTGCCGCCGCTGGAAGGGCTGTGGTGGATGGCCGACGACAACGCCGAAGACGGTATGTTGGCCGGCATCGACTATTCGCGCAAATCCGATTTTCATTGGATTTCGATGATTCGACTGCCCGAATTCGTCACGCCGGACGTGTTCGAGCATGCGCGTGAGCGGTTCGCGGCCAAACATCCCGAGGCGGATATCTCACGCGTATTCCTGTTCGACTTCGACGAGGGCACGGTCGCGCAGGTCATGCACAAAGGTTCATACGACGACGAGCCCGCCACCATCGCCGCCCTTGACGCCTACGCCACCGAGCAAGGCTACGCGCTCGACTTCAGCGCCTCGCGTCACCATCACGAGATCTATCTGGGCGATCCACGCAAAGGCAAGCCCGAGAATCTCAAAACCGTGATCCGCCACCCCGTGAAACCCGTTGCATAGCGAGACCATTGGCCTTCCCTTATATAACATCCACGCAAATGGCGAAGGATGCTTCTGGAATCTTGAGGACACGCCAAAGCAACAATTCGCATCATTGCAATCACTGCTAGATTCATCACTGCAAACGTTTCCTGGGATTAGACCAGTTTGGCGAACATACGCGTCGAATCCCGCAAGCGAGAGAATCCAAAATGCTTATAGAATGAGGCGGCATCATCGTCCAACGGATCGACGATCAAGGCTCGCGCACCAATCTGCGATGAGGCAGCCATCGCGCGCTCAACAGCGTCCAACAACAGACGCCAACCCAGCCCCTGTCCTTGGTAGCGCTCGTCAATGGCAAGCATGCCCAAAAGAATGACCGGAATCTGTTCCGGCGTATTACGCGCCAACCATCCGCCGTGCACATCACCCCGATTCACGGAGTTGGCCGACAACGAATAAAAGCCAGCCAGGCTCCCACACTCATCGTGCGATACGTAGGTGACGGCGGTACCACGGTTGAGCGCATTGAACGCATGGTTCATCAGCCATTCATCCAACAACCGCTTGCCTGAGTGGAAGCCGGATACATCGTCCGCCAGTTCGATTCGCCTTGGCGCCGTGAACCTCACAGCCATTCCGGATCCCGCCTCAACAACTCCCGCATAGCCTTCGGCATAGGCCTCTCCAACGCTTCTTTGAATTCATCGAACGCCTTGGCCGACAAACGAATGGCAGTCTCCTCTTCGATATCACGTCGGGCGTCATCAATCAAATGGTCCAAAGCCCATTGAGTGATGGTCGTCCCCTTGAGTAAGGCCGCTTTGTCGATGGTCGACCGCTGTTCGGGAGTCATTCTCATAGCCAAGCGCGACGAGCGCACCGTATCCGTTGTCACTGAAGTCATACCCACATTGTACGCCCAATAGGCACACAATACAATTCTTTGATGTTTTATGCCACCATCACGAAATCTATCTGGGCGATCCACGCAAAGGCAAGCCCGAGAATCTCAAAACCGTGATCCGCCATCCCGTGAAACCCATCATGGCCGTCAACGGCATACGTTTGACGAGCCTTGCCGATGACGCAAACCAAGGGAACGGGATGGTCGCGGACGCAAAGAAGAAAAGCCCGGAACGAATCCCGGGCTTAGAGAAGAAGAAAGGAGAGAGAAGAAGGTTCAGTTATCAGGAGCCTTGCGGCTCGAGGCTTGGTGAAGCTGATATCCATATAACCGCGTCATTCTTCAAGTCATGATGTGAATGACTGAGAATATCCTGATGTTTCCGTTCCAAAACCGTGTCACGATTCCGCCTCTATGCCGCACGCTCGCAATCGAGAGCATCGAAATCATCACATACGACGCCCGTCAGCCCAACAGCGCCCGCAGATAGCGGCCCGTGACCGATTCGGATGCGGCGGCGATCCGCTCGGGCGAACCGGTGGCGACGATGCGGCCGCCTTGTTCGCCGCCGCCCGGCCCCATGTCGATGACGTGGTCGGCGTTGGCGATCAGGTCGAGGTCGTGTTCGATGACCACGATGGTGGCGCCGCCGTCGAGCAGCCGCTGCAGCACGCCGATCAGCGTGCGCACGTCCAACGGGTGCAGGCCGACCGTGGGTTCGTCGAGCACGAACAGCGAAGTGCGCTGCCGCTTGCCGAGTTCGTTGGAGAGTTTGAGCCGCTGCGCCTCGCCGCCGGACAATGAGGGCGTGTCCTCGCCGAGCGTGAGATAGCCGAGTCCCAGATCGTGCAGGGTGCGCAACGCTTTGGCGATGCGTTTGCGCGTCGCGTCGGCGGGCGCCGCTCCGGCGGCGTCATGCGCGTTCGTCTTGTCGGCAGGCGCGGTCGCGTTCCTTCGCGAGCCTGCGGCGGCCTCTTGTGCCGAATCCGCCGTCCGTGACGCGCGGCCCTCAAAAACGTCCAGCAGCGCGTCGACGCTCATGGCGAGGATCTGCGGCAGCGTCATGCGCCGCTCCCCCACCGCAAGCCGTATGCCGTTCACCTCGTCGCGGTAGCGCGTGCCTTCGCAGGCGGGGCAGGCGATCGTCACATCCGGCAGGAACTGCACGTCTAGGTTGACGCGGCCCGCGCCGTCGCATTGCGGGCAGCGCAGCGAGCCGGTGTTGTAGGAGAAGTCGGCGAGCGCAAGTCCACGGGCCTGCGCCTCGTCGGTGGCGGCGAACGCGCGGCGCAGCAGGTCCATGATGCCGCTGTAGGTGGCGAGGGTGGAGCGCACGTTGACGCCGATGGGTGTGGAGTCCACGATACGCACCGTGTCGATGCCGGCCGCGTCGATCGCACTCACATGCTTCGGCAGCGCACGCCCCTCGGCCGCGGCCTGCAAGGCGGGCACCAAGGATTCGAGCACCATCGTGGTTTTGCCCGATCCGGAGACGCCGGTGACGGCGGTGAGACGCCCGACCGGAATCGCCACGTCCAACGGCCGCACGGTGTGGATGGCTTCGGTGCGCATGCGCAGCCAACGCGTATCGCCGCCATGATCCGCCGCTTCCTTGCCGCCCTTGCCGGACTTGCGTTTGGAACGGACGGCCGCATCGTCGAAAGAGGCATTCTCATCCGTGCCGACCGCAGCCGCCGATGCCGTCTGCCGCTCGCGCACGAGCGCAGGTTCGCGCCCGGCGAGGAATCCCGCGATGCGCGAGTTCGGGTCGGCGATGATCTCATCCGGCGAGCCTTGGGCGATGACGCGCCCGCCTTCCACGCCCGCGCCGGGTCCCATTTCGATGAAATAATCGGCGGCGCGCAGCACGTTCACGTCGTGGTCGACGAACACGACCGAGTTGCCGTCGCCCAGCAGGTCGCGCATCACGCCGACCAATCCTTCCATATTCGCCGGATGCAGGCCGGTGGAGGGTTCGTCGAGCACGTAGAGCACGCCGGTGGTCTCGTTGCGCACGGCGCGGGCGAGCTGCGCGCGCTGGCGTTCGCCGGTGGAGAGGGATTCGCCGGATCGATCCAAGCCCAAATATCCGAGGCCGAGCTGCACCAGTCGTTGGCCCATCTCCTCGAAGGTGTCGGCCAAGGCTTGGGCCATCGGCCGCATCTCGTCCGGCAGTCCGGCCGGCACGCCGCGCACCCACACCAGCGCGCCATCCAAGGTCATGGCGGTGGCTTGGGCGAGGTTGATGCCGTCGATCAGCGGCCATCGGGCGGCCTCGCTCAGCCGCGTGCCGTCGCAGTCGGGGCAGGTGTGTTCGGTGACGAAGCGCATCACGCGGGCGAGGCGCTTTTCGTCGGCGGCGCGTTCCAGCTCCTTGGTGACGGTCAGGCGCGCGTTGCGGAAGGTGAAGTCGAGTTCGTGCACGCCTTTCATCGACGTGACGACGATATGCTTCTTCTCCTCCGGCCCGTTGAAGACGATGTCGCGTTCCTTGTCCGTCAGGTCTCGGAACGGCACGTCGGTGCGCACGCCGAATTCGCGGGCGATGTCGTTCTGCACGCGCCAGCCGAACATCTTCCACGGCAGCACCGCGCCCTCGTCGATGGTGAGCGAATCGTCCGGCACCAAGGTCGCATCGTCCACGTCGCGCACCAGGCCGGTGCCTTGACAGCGCGGGCATGCGCCGGTGGAGTTGAAGGCGAGCATCTCCGCTCCCGGCGCGTCGATGCGCGCGCCGCATTCGTCGCAGAAGAACGGGGTTTCGGCGGCCACAGCGATGGTCGGAGCGTGATAGTGCCCATTGGGGCAACGGTGGTGGGCCAGTCGGGAGAACATGAGGCGCAGCACGTTGAGCAGTTCGGTCATCGTGCCGAAAGTGGAGCGCACGCCGCCCACGCCCGGCCGCTGCCGCAAGGCCAGCGCGGGCGGCAGGTAGCGGGCTTCGTCAATCTGCGGGCGTTGCGCCTGCGTCATGCGCCGGCGCGTGTAGGTCGACAGCGCGTCGAGGTAGCGGCGCGAGCCTTCCGCGTAAAGCACGTCCAAAGCGAGTGAGGATTTGCCGGAGCCGGAGACGCCCGCCACGGCGACCAATCGGTTGAGTGGGATGTCCACATCCACGTGTTTGAGATTGTTCACGCGTGCGCCGCGGATTTCGATGTGATCCGCGCCGCCGATTCGTCGTCCGTCTGTCATACCGCCCTATTGTAGGCGTCAGCCGGCCCGCTAGAGGATCTGCTCCATGCCGACTTTGTAGGGTTTGAGGCCCATGCGTTCGTAGAAGGCCTGCGCGCCGGGATTGCAGGACCATACGTTGAGGGTCAGGTTGTGGCAGCCGGATTCCTTGGCGAAGGCGAGCGCATGATGGTAGAGCGCGCTGCCGACGTGCCGGCCGCGCGCCATCTCGTCCACGCAGATGTCATCCACGTACAGGGTGGTGATATCGGTGAGGATGTTGTCGTTCGGATGACGCTGAAACTGGCAGAACGCGTAGCCGAGTACGGGTTCCGCACCTGCCGGGATGGTCGGATCGGACTCGTTGGAGCCGCTGCCGGCACGCTCGGCACACGCATCGCCGCCGTTCGTCGGCTCGACCGCAACGAAGGAATCCGCCGCCTCGTCCGTGGGCGGATTTCCGGCGACGGCCACGAAAATCGGGGTCTCATCCGAGGCGATGAGACCTGCGAGTTCGGCGGCGGTGTATTTCGTCACACCGCCTTTGAACAGGTCCGGGCGGCCCGCATGATGCACCTCCAACACCTGATGCAGCAGTCGGTCGAGTTCGGGGATGTCGGCCACGGTGGCCCTGCGGATCGTCGGTTCACTCATATCTTGCAGTGTAACGCATCGTCGGCGTCATGAGATGGGCCGCCGCGATGGACGGCGGCCCGGCCACGGCCATCGCGCGTCCGCCGTCGAGCGGACGCCGCGGTTTCCGTATCATGCGGCCCGCCTTCGCGCAAAGGACTGCGGGCCGCACGATACCGTTCCGACGGTCAGCCGACGTGGCGCTCGAAGCGTTGGAATCCGGTGATGCGGTCGATTTCGGCCATCGCATCGTCGGGGATGACGAAGCCGGATGCCTTGATGTTGTTCTCCAGCTGGCTGGGTTTGCTGGCGCCGGCGATGACGCAGCTGACCTGCGGATGCTGCAGGATCCACGCCATCGACATGATGGCCAGATTGACTCCCAGCCCGTCGGCCACCTCGATCAGCCGCTCGACCATGTCGAGGTTCTCGTCGGTGAGCATGTCGTTGATCTGGCGGTCGGCCTGCCATGTGGCGCGGGAGCCTTCGGGAATCGGCCGTCCTTTGCGGTATTTGCCGGTGAGCAGCCCCTGGCTCAGCGGGGAGAACGTGGTGATGCCGATGCCGAGACGGGCGCACACATCCATGATCTCGTGTTCGATATACCGGTCGGCGAGATTGTACTGCGGCTGCACCACGGTGAGCGGATGCAGGCCGAGACGTTCGATGATGCGCTGAGCCTCCTGCAGACGGGCGCCTCCCCACTCCTCGGATACGCCGTAGTAGAGGATCTTGCCTTGGGAGACGAGGTCGCTCAACGCGCGCAGCGTCTCCTCGAGGTCGCAGGTCTCGTCGAAGCGATGGCAGTAGTAGAGGTCGAGATAGTCGAGCTTCATGTTGTTCAGGCTTTGCTCGCAGCTTTCGAAGATATGCTTGCGGCTGAGTCCCCGGTCGTTGACGCCCGGCCCGGTCGGGAAATAGACCTTGGATGAGACGACCAGCTCGCGACGTGGGAACCGCGCGAGCACGTCGCCGAAGAAACGTTCGGCCGCGCCGCCGCTGTAGGCGTCCGCGCAGTCGAAGAAATTCACACCATTGTCGAAGGCGAGATCGACGGTCCGTCGGGCGACGTCCGCGGCGTCGGTGCCGTTCAGGTCGGTCACCCAGCTGCCCAGCGCCACCTCGCTGACCTTAAGACCGGATTTGCCCACATTGCGATACTTCATTGCGTCATCCTTCGTTCGCGTTGCTCTGACGCTGCCAACCTAACCACTTGAAGTAAGGTTCAACGCAAAAGCCGACACGCCGGAACGACACGGCAGAATACGACCACGGTTTCCCTGCGCGATCAAACGACGAGGGACGGAGGCATCGATGCAGGAAAGACGGGCCTCCCGGCGCAAGCCCATCCCGGCACCCGCCGATAGTCGAATCGATAGGGGCATCGACAAGGACATCAGGGACATCGGTAGGGGCATCGGTAGGCTGGTCACGGATGGAGCCGCAGACGGACGGTTCCTTGGGTAGAATTCCCGGCGAAAGGTTCCGATATGACCGGCACGCAGCGCTCTTCGACCTATAGCATCGCCCAGGTCTCCGCGCGGTTCAGCATCCCCGCGTCCACATTGCGCTATTACGAGCGCGAAGGGCTGCTCTCCGACGTGCCGCGCGACGACAACGGGCAGCGTCGCTACACCGACGCGCATCTTGCGCGCATCGAAAGCATCCAGTGCTTCAAGGAGAGCGGGCTGCCCATCGCCAAGATCCGGGAGTTCTACACATACGACGACGATCTTGAGCACCATGTCGACGATATCATCGAGCTGGTCGAGGACCACGAGCGCGAACTCAGGCAAACCATCGCCGCGATGCGCAGGGAGCTCAGGCACGTCCAACAGAAGGTGCGGTTCTACCACGGCATCAAGGACGCCGAGGAACAGGGCCGTCCTTGGCCGTCATGGGAGGAGTTCGCCGACTGACGGCCTGCTGCGTCACTTGCCGGGGCGGCGGTTGATGAACCAGTAGCCGAGCGCGACGAACACGGTGCCGCCGATGATGTTGCCCAAGGTCGCAGCGGAGAGGTTGTAGAGGATGGCGGTCACGGTGAGCGCGTCCACGCCGGCCACGTCCGAGCCGAATCCGAGCAGTTTGCAGATAAGGCCGATCGGCAGGAAGAACATGTTGGCCACGCAGTGTTCGAAGCCCATCGCCACGAATCCGGAGATCGGCAGCAGGATGCCGAGCACCTTATCTCCCACGGAGCGCGCGGAGAAGCCGACGCGCACGGCGAGGCAGACGAGGATGTTGCACAGGATGCCGCGCACGAACAGCGTGCCCCAGTCGGGCGTGACCTTCGCGACGGCGGTGGCGACGGCCGTCTCCCCCACAAGCCCGTCGTTCAGACCCATCGTGCCGGCGAGAGTGATCAGCGCGACCAGCAGCAGTCCGCCGGCGAGGTTGCCGAACCAGACGATCACCCAGTTGCGCAGCATGGCCGGCCAGGAGATGCGCCGCGACGCCAGATCGGAGGCCATCAGCGAATTGCCGGTGAACAGTTCCGCGCCGCAGCACAGCACGAGCACGAGTCCCATGCAGAACGCGAGGCCGCCGACGAAGCGTTTCGGCCCCCAGCTCATGGCCGGGTCGGAGGTGACGATGAGGTAGAACAGCGCGCCGAAGCCGATGAACGAGCCGGCGAACATCGCGGAGACGAAGGCTTTCGCCCCGGTCAGGCGGGTTTTGTGCACGCCTGCGGTTTTGACGGCCTCTTCGGTTTCGGCCGGGGTGAGCGCGTTGATGTTGATGATGGGGGTCGTCATCGTCCGCCCTCCGTCGTCGGATGCGTTGTTCGAGGTTTTGCCGTCCAATAGCTTACATTCCCGCCATTCATGGCACGCCAACGGACAGAAATCATGGGGAGCGGATGGACTCCGACATCAGCCGATCACCGCGCGCATTGAGGATCCGCGATGTCGTTACGCGATTCCTGCACTCATAGTTCGACCGATTGCGGTGCGCGCATTGCAGGGGGGGGCGTTCTGTGGGACAATGGACACGGGGTTTCATTCATCGTCGAATTCAACACCCGAGAAGGAGAAGAATCATGAACAACACACGTATATTTCGCGCCGTCGCATCGATGACGGCCGTTCTTCTAGCATGCGCGGCCCTGACGGCGTGCGGCGAGACCGACACGTTGGGCCAGACGTGCGCCGGAGCGGATCGAGGCCAACAATATGATTGGCCATCGTATAACTCCATCGAGGCTATGTCCGAAGCGACCGAGGCGATGTATTACGCGCGCGTCGTGTCGTGCGCGGTGCCGGAATCGACGACGTACGACACCGACATCACCGTCGAGGTGTTGGGAAGTGCCGTCGGAGGAAGTGCCGACAGCGCCTCGCAGCCCGCCAGCGGACAACTCACCATCCACGGATACACCGCCGAAGGCGCGGGCGGTCCGGAGCTGACCATCGGCGACGAATACGTGTTCTTCGTCGCGCAGAACGACATGCAGATGACGCCGGCCCAAAGCGTGTTCCCCGTCGACGATGAGACCCGCGAACGTCCCGCGTCGTCCGCGAACGCCGACGGATCGATGACGTTGGACGTGCCGTTGGCGCAGACCTTGGGCATCATCGACAACACGGACGGCACATATCCCGTCACCGATGAGGACGTGAAACGGCTGGAACGCGTGACGGCGCTGACGCAGGACGATACGAACGGCGAGCCGGTCGCCGCCTCCTCATGGTGGCGGGAGCCCGGCGTGGACGACGAGAACAACCGGACGCCGCCGCAGAGCACCGCCATCTCGGATTTGTCACCGTGGGATCCCGGCACCTACGTGATTCAGGCCTACTGCTACGGCACCGGCTCGTACGATATGGAACTCACCCGCGACGAAAACGACACACAACACTATGCCGTTGCCTGTTCCGCCGATGAGGTCGCCGTCACGTCCGTCGCCATCGAGGTGACCGACGGCGATGAGGCCGCCTGGGTCCAATTCACTCCCGGCGAGACGACCAGCGCCGCCGCAGGCTTCCGTGCGGACGCCGTCGAATGACCCGTTATCGAGTTTGGTGTGGCCGAATGCCGGCAACAGGCGTTTTTTCCACACCAAACTCCTGAATCAATCGTTTCACCTGACGGGCTCTCCGAAGCCGGCCACACCAAACTCGGGTTTCATGCCATATGAGGGTCTGACACGCCGCATGGTTGTGTGAATCAGCGGCGCGGCGCGGGTTTCCAGGCGAGGTCGTCGAGGAGCTGGTCGGTCCAGCGCACCACTTCGGCGGAGCTCATCGGGCCTGAGCCCAGCGAGCCCGCGAACGGGGCGTTGATGATGAGCGTCTGCGTGAGCGGCCGGTATTGCACGGTTTTGTAGATGCGGGTGATGCGCATCTGCACCGATTCGGGCGGTGTGATCTTCGAGACGCGCACCTTGCCGCTTTGGCCGATGATCTCCGAGATGCCCAACGCGCGTGCCTTGTTACGCAACCGCGCCACGTCGAACAGCGTCTCAAACGCCTCGGGCGGTTTGCCGTAGCGGTCGGTGAGCTCCTCACGCAGCTCGTTCAGGTCCTTTTCGTCGCGCGCGGCGGCCAGCTTGCGGTACGCCTCGAGACGCAGCTTGTCTGAGTCGATGTAGTCCACCGGAATCGACGCCTCAATCGGCAGGTCGATGCTCACGGCGACCGGCTCTCCCCGCTCCGGCTCCTTGACCTGTTCGACCGCTTCGGAGACCATGCGCACGTATAGGTCGAAGCCCACGCCTTCGATATGGCCGGACTGCTGGTCGCCGAGCAAGTTGCCGGTGCCGCGCAGTTCGAGGTCCTTCATGGCCACGTCGAAGCCGGAGCCGAGCGACGTGTTCTGCGCGATGGTGGACAGACGGTCGTGCGACTGCTGGGTCATCGGCTTGCTCGGATCGTAGAGGAAATACGCGTAGGCGCGTTCGCGGCCGCGGCCGACGCGCCCGCGCAGCTGGTGCAGCTGCGACAGGCCGAAACGGTCGGCGTGGTCGACGATCAGCGTGTTCGCGTTGGAGATGTCAAGACCGGTTTCCACGATCGTGGTGCACACCAACACGTCGATGTCGCGCCGCCAGAAGTCGCGGATGACGCCGTCGAGCTGTTTCTCCCCCATCTTGCCGTGCGCGGTGCCGATATGCGCCTCGGGCACGAGCTCCTGCAGCTTCGCGGCGGTCGACGAGATCGAGTCGACGCGGTTGTGCACGTAGAACACCTGGCCGCCGCGCAGCAGCTCACGCCGGATCGCGGCGGTGACCTGCGCGTCCTCGTAGGCACCCACATAAGTGAGCACGGGCAGACGGTCCTCGGGCGGGGTCGCCAGGGTCGACATCTCGCGGATGCCGGTGACGGCCATCTCCAAAGTGCGCGGAATCGGCGTGGCGGAAAGCGAGAGCACGTCCACATTGGTGCGCAGCGCCTTCAGCGTCTCCTTGTGCTCCACGCCGAAACGCTGCTCCTCGTCGATGATGACGAGCCCGAGGTCCTTGAATTTGATCTTCGGGTTGAGCAGCTTGTGCGTGCCGATGACCACGTCCACCGCGCCGGATTCCAGCCCTTCGATGGTTTCGTTGATCTCCTTGGATGTCTGGAAGCGGCTCATGGCCGCCACGTTCACGGGGAAGCCCTCATAGCGTTCGGCGAAGGTCTCGAAATGCTGCTGCACGAGCAGGGTGGTCGGCACGAGCACCGCCACCTGCTTGCCGTCCTGCACGGCCTTGAAGGCGGCGCGCACGGCGATTTCGGTTTTGCCGAAGCCCACGTCGCCGCAGATGAGGCGGTCCATCGGGCGGGGCTTCTCCATATCGGATTTCACCTCGTCGATGGTGGTGAGCTGGTCGGCGGTCTCCTGATAGGGGAACGCGTCCTCCAGCTCCTTCTGCCAAGGGGTGTCCGCGCTGAAGGCGAAGCCGGGCGTGCGCTGGCGGGCCGAATACAGTTTGACCAGATCGTCGGCGATCTCCTTGACGTGTTTGCGCGCCTTGGCTTTGGTGGCCGCCCAGTCGGAGCCGCCGAGCTTGTTGAGTTTGGGGGCCTCCGCGCCGATGTATTTGCTCACCTGGTCCAGCTGGTCGGTGGGGATGAAGAGTTTGTCCGGCGGGGCGCCGCGCTTGCTGGACGCGTATTCGATGACGAGGTATTCGCGTGTGGTTTTGTTCGCGCCCGCGCCGATGGCGCGCTGGCGCATTTCGACGAAACGGCCGATGCCGTGCTGTTCGTGCACCACATAGTCGCCGGCTTTGAGCTCCATCAGGTCGATGGCCTTGCGCCGGCGCTTCGGCGTTTTGGCCTGCCCTGCGGCGGAGACGCGTCCGGTCAGGTCGCGTTCGGTGAGCAGGGCGATGCGCGCGGCTTCGTCCACGAATCCGTCGATGGCGCGCGAGCGGATCGTCTCGAACCGGGTGATGCCGGTTTCGTTGATGGCGCGTTTGAGTCTGGCGAGGGTGCCTTGCGCGGCCGCGGTGACGGTGACCTGATAGCCTGCGTCGAGCAGTCCTTCGACGCCCACGGCGGCCCTGTGTTCGTCGCCTCGGAACTCCTCCGGCGCTTTCGCGTCGATCCGCGCATGCCCGGCGATTGTGCCGTCCACACCGAAATTGGTGAGTTTCCACACGTCGTGATTGGAGAAGTCGAGCGCGCGCACGCATTCCTCGAAGTCGAGGAAGTTCGCCTGGTCGAAGCTGATGGGAGCGCCGGCGCCATGACCGGAGGCGGCCACATGCCAGCTGGCGGCGAGGAATTCGTTGGCGGTTTTGCCCAGGTCTTCGGCGGCGCGGCGCAGCTTCTCCGGATCGGAAAGCATCACGAGCGCGTCCGCGGGCAGCATGCCGATCACGGGTTCCATATCGTCCACCAGCGCGGGCATCAGGGATTCCATGCCTTCGACGGGAATCGCGTTGGCGATGGATTCGAGCATGTCCTCGGCGTTGGGAATGCTGCCGATCAGCGACCGCGCGCGTTCGCGCACCGCTTCGGTGAGCTGCATCTCACGGCAGGGCGTGGCCCAGATACCGGTCAGTCCCTCGCCATAGGTGCGCTGGTCGGAGGAGTGGAATTCCTTGATGGTGTCGATTTTGTCGCCGAAGAACTCGATGCGCACCGGATGCGCCGCCGTCGGGGGGAAGACATCGAGGATGCCGCCGCGTACGGCGAATTCGCCGCGGTCCATCACGAGTTCGACGCGCGTGTACGCGTTTTCGACCAGACGGTTCGCGGCCTCGTCGAGCGGCAGGTCATGCCCGACCGTGAACACGAGCGGCTCCACGTCTCCCAGATGCGCGGTCACCGGTTGGATGAGCGAACGCACCGGCATGACGAGGATGCGAATGGGCCCGAACATGGGGTCGGTCTCGCTTGGATGGGTGAGACGGCGGAACACGGCCATGCGGTTGGCCACCGTGTCGGAGCGGGGCGAGAGGCGTTCGTGCGGCAGCGTCTCCCACGCCTCCATCTGCGCGATGTCGTTCGGGTCGCCGTCGTACCAGGAGCGCAGCGCGTCCACCATCTCCTCGGCTTCGCGCCCGGAGGCGACGACGAGAACCACGGGACGCATCTGCGCGGCGGCCGCGGCCAGGGCGGGACGCACGCCATCGACCGCGCCGACCGTGATCGCAGGATCGGCCGCGCCTTCGGCGGGTTCGATCTCACCGGCGATCAGGTCGCGGAAGGCCGGATCGTCACCCAGCTGGGAGAGGATGCCAACCAGCGAACCGTTGACTGGATCAACGGCCATTGTATTTCTCCTGGGTTTTGGCAAGTCCCTGGAAGATGATGTCTTCGGCGGCGTCCGCGCCGTCGGCGATGAATTCCGGCAGCTGCTTGCGCTGGTCGGGGCCGAAGCCGCCGAGCACCCAGTTGATGGTGTTGTCGTGAGCGTTGCCGCCGCGGCGCGCATGGCCCACGCCCATGCGCACGCGCGCGTACTTGGGCGTGCCGAGCGAACGGTCGATGGATTTGATGCCGTTGTGCCCGCCGGCGGAGCCGCCCGACTTGACTTTGATGCGGCCGAAGTCCAGATCCATATCGTCGTGGATGACGATGATATGGTCCGGCTCGATCTGGTAGTAGGCGGCGATCGATGAGACGGCGTTGCCGGAATCGTTCATGTAGGTCAGCGGCTTGGCGAGGAAGAATTTCACATTGCGGCCCGAAAGGTTCATCACGCCTTTGCCAAGCATGGCGAGCCCCTTGTGGTCGGCGAAATGCACGCTCCAACGTTCGGCCAGCAGGTCGGCCGTCATAAAGCCCATGTTGTGGCGGGTGTCCTCATATTTCTTGCCGGGGTTGCCCAATCCCGCGATCAGCCAGAATTCCGATGCCATCGTTTCGTTCCTCCACTTGTTTTCTTGCCGGAAAGATTCTACCCGTCACCTCGGATTGGGCGACTCATCGGATTTGGAAGGCCGCGCTCACAGGTCGAGATACCAGTAGGCGATGTCGTGGGTGGAGCCGGGCAGTCGGACCGCCCCGGGCAATAGTCCGAAGCGGGTGAAGCCGAAGCGCTCCATCAGCGCGTTGGAGCCGGCGTTGTCGCCGAAGATCAGCGTGGCGGCCATGCGGTGCCCGCGTTCGCGCGCGGCGTCAAGCAGCCAGGAGACCATCCGCGTGCCCAGTCCTTGGCGCTGCCATTCGGCGCCGATGTAATAACTCAGTTCCACGACGCCGTCATAGCCGGCGCGTTCGTGGAGGCGCGACAGCGAACCGAATCCGGCGATGCGTCCGGTCTCCTCGTCCTCGATCACCACCACGGGGTACAGGTCGCGCGGATTATGCGCCTCCACCCATGCGCGGCGCTGTTCCAACGTGCGCGGCTCGATGTCGGCCGATGCCGAGCGCGCGAGCACGGCCTCGTTGTAGATGTCGGTGATGGCCTGGATATCGGCGTCGGACGCGCGGTCCGCCTCGCGGATGACGTAGCTCATGGTTCCTCCCTTGCTGTCATTGGACGAGTATAGCGAAGCGGAGCCGAAGAGATCCTTCGACTCCGCTGCGCTCCACTCACTCGGAAGACGGATTATTCGCCGAGTTCGAGCGCCTTGTTGATGGACTCCTCGAGCTGTTTCTGGGCTTCGCCGTAGGCGCTCCAATCGCCGTTCTTCATGGCGGCGTCGGCGTCCTTCATGGCTTGGGCGGCCTCCTCAAGCGCCTGCTGCAGCTCGGTGCCGCCGCCGGTCGATCCGGTGTCGCCATCGGTGGTCGATCCATCCGTGGCGCCGTCGGCGGTGCCATCGCCCCCGGTGTCGGTATCGACGCCGGAGTCGGACGACGTGCCGTCGGACGATGCGGAGTCATCGGCCGCGTTCTCCGCGTCGCCCGCGGAGGCGCCGGAGTCGCCGCCGAACACCTGGTTCAACGCCTCGTCCAACGTGTCCGCGAATCCGACCTGATCGCCGAAGGCGACCAGCGTCTTCTTAAGCAGCGGGAAGCTGGTCGCGCCCGACGATTTGACGTACACGGGCTGCACGTACACCAGTCCGCCGCCGAGCGGCAGGGTGAGCAGATTGCCGCGCACCACCTGCGTGGAGCCGGATTGCAGCAGGTTGAGCTCTTTGGAGACGTCGGCGTTCGCGTTGAAGTTGTTCTGCGCCTGCCCCGGGCCTGGCACGTTGGAGTCCTTGGGCAGCTCCTGCAATCGCAGGGTGCCGTAGTTCTCCCCTATCACGCCGGCCTCGTCTCCCGCGTCGGAGTCGACCGAAAGGAACCCGGTGAGGATCTCACGCGTCGAGGTGCCGGCGGGGATATAGGTGGAGGTCAGCGAGAACACGGGTTCGGAGTTGCCTCCGGTCTGCAGGGTCAGATAGTACGGCGGCTGCAGAATGTCCTGCTCCTGCTGGTCCTCGGACTCGGTGGGGTCGACCGGCGTCTGCCAGAAGTCCTCGCCGGAGTAGTACTGGCTGGCGGAGGTCACATGATATTTGGCGAGCAGTTCGCGCTGCACCTTGAACAGGCTTTCCGGATAGCGCAGATGGCTCATCAGGTCGCCGGAGATCTCGGAGAGCGAGTGGTATTGGCCGGGGAAGATCTGCTGCCAGGCCTTGATCACCGGGTCGCTCTCATCCCACACGTACAGGTCCACGGAGCCGTCGTAGGCGTCGACCGTGGCCTTGACCGAGTTGCGGATGTAGTTGGCGTTCTGGCTGCCCAGTCCCTGCACCGTGTCGGAGGTGACGGTGGTGGAGTCCTCGGTGGCCTCGCCCAGATCGGTCATCTGCGAATACGGATAGGCGTCGGAGGTGGTGTAGCCGTCGACGATCCACTTGACGCGGCCGTCCACCACGGCCGGATACACACGGCCATCGAGCGTCAGGTAGGGGGCGACCTTGGCGACGCGCTCGCGCGGGGAGCGGTCGTAGAGGATCTGCGATTCGCTGGTCACACGGTCGGAGAAGAGGATCTGGTCGGAGCCGAAGCGGATCGCGTAGAGCACGCGTGAGAACAGGTTGCCCACCGAGGGGCCTCCGTCGCCGTCGAAGGTGGTCAACGCGCCTTCGGAGCCGGTCGGATAGTCGAACTCCCAGGATTCGGTGCCTTCCGGCGCGCCGACGATCGAGTATTCCGTGATGTTGGGCGAGAAGTAGATGCGCGGCTCGTACTGTTCGGATTCGGTGAGCGCGCCCTGGGTGGGGATGCCGTATTCGAAGAACTCAGGCTGTCCGTCCGCGGTCACCTTGTTGCCGTAGGCGGCCACGATGCCGTAGCCATGCGTGTACACGGTGTGGTCGTTGACCCAGTTGCGGTTGTCGTTGCCTTCGAGGTTGAGCTCGCGGGCGGCGATCACCGTGTCCTGGCTCACGCCGTCGATCTCGTATTTGTCGACGGCGAGCGTGTCGGCGAAGGTGTAGTACTGCTTCGACTGCTGCAGCTGTTTGAAGGTCGGCGAGACGACCTGCGGGTCGAGCAGGCGGATCTGCGCGGTGGACTCCGCCTCCTCGCTCAGGGCGCCGGACTCGCCTTCGGTGGTGGCCTCGTACTGTTCGACCGTGACGTCGTCGAGCCCGTAGGCGGCGCGCGTGGCGTCGATGTTGCGCTGGATGTAGGTGGATTCCATCTCCTGCGCGTTCGGGTTGACTTTGAAACGCTGCAGCACCGTCGGCCACACCACGGTGAGCACGAGTCCCACAACGAGGACGGCGGCGATGGCCACGACCGGAGTGCGCCAGGCCTTGAGCGCCGCGGCGGCTCGCACGCCCACCGGGGCGTTGCCTTCGAGCGCGTGCGAGCGCATCAGCCACACGCCGAGCACCACGCCGAGGATGGCGACCAGGGCGGCCATCACGAAGGTGACGGGGATGGTGGCGTTGACCGTGGTGTATTCGGCGCCGGTGATGCGGCTGCCCTGCGAGGTGAGGTGGCCGAACACGCCCAGCACCATCTGCGCGGCGAGCGCGAACATGTTGAGCATCAGCCAGATGGCGGTCTGTCGGCGGGCGCGCTTGGTGACGTTGAGGATGCCGCGGCCGTGGGTGGGCATGGTCAGTCGGATGCCGCCCATCATCACATGCGTCACGACGGAGAACACCAGTCCCACGAGCAGCAGCATGGACACGGCGGTCATCACGAGACGCAGGCCGGGCAGTATGAACACGTAGAAGCCGTTGTCGAGGCCGAACTGCGGGTCGGTGGTGCCGAAGCTCTGCGCGTTGAACATGAGCAGGATCTCACTCCAGTTGGCGTTGAACTGCGCGCCGAACATCACGCCGACCACGGCGGCGATCACGACGGCCACACGGCGGGCGGTTTTCGAGCTCACGCCCTTGCCCACTTCGATCACGTCGCCGTTCACGCGGATGGTCGAGCCGTCGGCCGAATCCGGGCGGGCGCGGATGGCGAGGGCGGCGGAGACGAAGCCGGTCAGGGCCATCAGCGCCGCGTAGGCGATCCACAGGCCGACCTTGACGCCGAGTTGCGTCCAGACCACCGACTGGAAGCCGAGCTGGCCGTACCACATCAGATCGGTGATGAAGCGGGACAGCGCGAAGAACAGTCCGACGACCACCGCCAGCGCGAGCACCACGCCGATGAGGATCTTGGTGCCGCGAGAGGCACCGCCCCCGCTCGGCCGGTTGGCGATTCGCGGCGAGCGCGGGCCATGCGGGCCGCGGGTTCCGCCCGTGCGGTTGGGCTCGTCGCCGTCGGTTTCGACGTTGAGGATGATCGGATCGTCACCTTGTCCGTTCGTTGAGGCGCGGCCGGTTCCGCGGCGTCGCGGGTCGTCATCGGGGTCGAACATAAAACCAAAAGCATCAAAGAATGACATGGTTTCCAGCGTACAGTCAGGTAGGGAATGCCGATTCCGCCCTGAGCCGACCCGGTCGTCCACGACGATCTTCCCGTTCGGGGCATATCCGCGCGGTCCGCGGAACACTCGATACGCGCATCATGGGATAATCATGCCCATGTCTCGAAATTCCCAGCGCAACGGCTCGCATATCGCGCTCGCCATTATCGCCGTGTTCGTCGCTCTCGCCTTGGTGATCGCCGCCATCATCGTATGGCCGCGGGTGTCGATGCGGCTTCAGCGGCCGGACGACGGCGCGAATATCGCGCGCAACGACGCCGACGTCGAGCCTTCGCATGACGCGTTGCCCCGCGCCGCCGCGCCCACGCCCGATACCTCCGCCGAGGCCAAGGCCAGACGCGCCGTGGCCGCCATGGGCATGGACGAACGCGTGGGGCAGCTGGTGATGGCGCCGCTGTATGCGGGAACCGACCCGTCCGTTCTGTGGGATCTGATCGCGAACCAGCATGTCGGATCGGTGCTGATCATCGGCAACTGGAACGATGGGGTCTCCAGCGTGCGGTCGGCGACGGACGCGTTGCAAAGCTACGCTCCACAATCCAACCGACTGCTGATGACCACCGACCAGGAGGGCGGTCTTGTCCAGCATCTGCAGGGGCCCGGTTTCGACGCCATGCCGTCGGCCGTCGAGCAGGGCACGATGGATGTCGACCAGCTGCGGCGATCCGCCGCGGTGTGGGGCGCGCAGCTCGCGCAGGCGGGCATCAACGTGGATCTGGCCCCGGTGCTGGGCACGGTGACGATCGACCGCATGGCGAACGAGCCGATCGGCATGCTCGACCGTGATTTCGGGTTGGACGCGGACGGCAACGCGCGGCACGGCATCGCCTTCGTCCAAGGCATGCGCGACGCCGGCATCGCCACGTCGGTGAAGCATTATCCCGGTTTGGGGTCGGTGAACGGCAACACCGATTTCACCGCGGACGGCATTCTCGACGTCACCACCACCTTGGATGGGGCGGAGATCGGCGCGTTCGACACCGCCATCGAGCAATCCGATCCGGGCATGGTGATGATGTCGCTGGCCACATACCAGGCCATCGATCCGGATAATCCCGCGGTGTTCTCATCCACCCTGATCGACGGGCATCTGCGCGGCGATCTGGGCTATGAGGGCGTGGTCACCTCCGATTCGATGTCCGCCACGGCGCTCAGCGGTTTCTCCCCCGACGAGTTGGGCGTGCGGATGGTCGACGCCGGCGGCGATCTGGCCTGCGTGGGCGTGCTGGATTATGTGCAGCCGATTCTCGACGGATTGAAGCGGCGCGCGGCCTCCGACCCGGAATTCGCCGATAAGGTCACGCGTTCGGCGCAACGGGTGATGACGTTGAAATACGAGATGGGTTTGGCCGTCGAAGGATGATTCGCCGGGAGCGATTCGCCGGTTCTGACGAATCAGGCGACAGTCCGTGCCCAACGAATCGCTCCCGACCGACCGGTTCGACGCGCCGGACCGAACGCATACGGCCTGGCTCGCCCGGCCTGGCGAGCCACCGGACAAGTCGCCACCGAACGTGTCAGACGCGGTGGTAGAGCCCGTGTTTGCCGATGTACTGCACCACGCCGTCGGGTACGAGATACCACACCGGTTCGTCGTGCTCGGCGCGCAGACGCACGTCGGTCGATGAAATCGCCAGCGCGGGGATCTCCAGGGTGTCGACTTTGCCTTCGGGCAGATGCACGCCGTCGGGCGTGGAGTAGCCGGGGCGGGTGACGGCGACGAAATGCGCCAGATCCCACATCTGACCGGCGTCCTTCCACTGCATGATCTCGGCGACGGCGTCCGCGCCGGTGATGAAGAAAAGCTCCGCGTCGGGATGCTGGGCGCGGATGTCGCGCAGCGTGTCGATGGTGTAGGTCACGCCCGGACGGTCGATATCCACGCGGCTGACCGTGAACTTCGGATTGGAGGCCGTGGCGATCACGGTCATCAGATACCGGTCCTCGGCGTTGGTGACGTTCTTGTCGAGTTTGAACACCGGCCGGCCCGTCGGCACGAAGATCACCTCGTCGAGGTCGTACACCCAGGAGACTTCGGAGGCCGCGACCAAGTGGCCGTTGTGGATCGGGTCGAAGGTGCCGCCCATGATGCCGATGCGCGGACGCGCATGCCAGTTGCCGCGCGCGGAGCGACGCCCGATGCCGGGAGCGACCACCACGGCGCCGTCCCCGTCCGCGGATAGGTCCGACATGCGGCGGGAGGATTCGGCCGGCGCGCTCACGACCGCTCCTCCGCGGACTGCTCACGGGCCTCCTGGCTGATCTCCTCGGCGGTGACCTCCCGTTGGTCCGGGTCGATCTTGTCCATGTCCTCGTCCCATTCGTCCTGCACGACGCGGCGGATCTCCGCGAAGGTGGGCAAGGGGAAGCCGGGCTGGTAGAGGCGGCGCACCTCGGCCACGCGTTCGGTGATGCGAATCAGGGTGTCGGTCATGCCGTCGATGTCGCCTTTGCTTTCCATCGCCGAGAAACGACGGATGTACTCCTCCATCGCGGTCATCTGCTCGCGCACGGTGTCGAGCTGGTCGGCGCTGAGCTCCACCACCTCCGCGGAATCCGCCTCGGGCCAGCCAATCAGCACGGCGTCGGCGTATTCCAGCGACGCGCGTTGCGCCGCGGAGGCGATGCCGTCCTCGATCTGCACGAGGAACACGTAACGTACGATGCTGAGGCGTTCGGCCGCGATGCCCAATCCCAGTTTCTGGTCGTCCACCGCGGCCTGAGAAGGCATGCCTTCCATGGTGACGCCGTCCGTCATATCCCCACTCATGCGCGCACCTGCCCCATGCCGTAGCCCACCCATTTCGTGGTGGTCATCTCCGTAAGTCCCATCGGTCCGCGGGCGTGCATCTTCTGCGTGGAGATGCCCAGTTCCGCGCCGAATCCGAACACGCCGCCGTCGGTGAACCGCGTGGAGGCGTTGACCATCACCACCGCCGAGTCGATGCGCTTGGTGAAGGCCTCGACGGCCGAATAGTCCTCGGCGATGATCGATTCGGTGTGTCCGGTGGAATGCGCGTTGATATGGTCGATCGCCTCGTCCAGCGAATCGACCACCTTCACGCCCATCGTCAACGCCAGATATTCGGTGTCCCAATCATCTTCCGTCGCGGGAACCAGCGTCAGCCCTTCGATACCGGCGGCGTCGATGATCGCATAGGCGCGTTCGTCCGCATGCAGTTCCACGCCCTTTTCGGCCAGAACGCGCGCGGCCTGGGGAAGGAATTCGGCAGCGACGGCGCTGTGCACCAGCAGTTTTTCGGCGGCGTTGCACACGCCCACGCGTTGGGTCTTCGCGTTGAGGATGATCGGCAGGGCTTTGGCCGCGTCTCCGGTGGCGTCCATGTAGATATGCACGTTGCCCGCGCCGGTTTCGATCACCGGCACTTTGGACTTGGAGACCACCGCCTGGATCAGGCCTTTGCCTCCGCGAGGCACCAGCACGTCGATATAGCCGCGCGATTCCATCATCGCGGCGGCGCCGTCACGGCCGTATTCGTCGACGGACTGCACCAGAGCCGCGTCGAAGCCACGCTCGGCCAGCACCTCGCCGATAACCCGCAAGGTGGCGGCGTTCGTACGTTCGGCGGCATGGCCTCCGCGCAGGATGGCCGCGTTGCCGGACTTCAGGCACAGGCTGGCCACGTCGACGGTGACGTTTGGCCGGGCCTCGTAGATCATGCCGATCACGCCGATCGGCACGCGCGTCTGCTGCAGGCGGATGCCGTTGGGCAGCGTGTAGCCGCGTTCGATCTGCCCGATCGGGTCGGGCAGGGTGGCCACATGGCGCACGCCCTCGGCCGCCGCTTTGACGCGAGGCGCGTCGAAGAGCAGACGGTCGAGCTTGCCCGCGTCCATACCGGCCTGGCGGGAGGCTTCCATATCCTGCGCATTGGCGGATTCGATCTCGCCCGCGCGCTCGACCAAAGCGTCGGCGATGGCGAGCAACAGTGCGTTCTTCGATTCGGCCGTGGCTTCGGCCAGTCGAGTCTGGGCCTCGGCCGCGGCGATGGCCTTCAAGTGAACGGCGTGCAACACTCCAAAATTCTCCATGTGCCTTAGCCTACCGCAATCCAAAGGATTCACACCCCACGATTCCACGTACGATCCGAGATCCCTGCGCCGCACTCGGGATGACGAGAGGTCTCCACCCGTCATCCCGAGCGGAGCGGAGCGAAGTCGAGGGATCTCCGCCCACGAAAGCGCGACGGATCAGTGGATCTGGTCGAGTCCGGGATACAGCGGGAAGTCCTCGGCGAGCTTGTCGACGCGGGCTTTGAGAGCCTCCACGTCGGCCGAGACGCCGGCGGCGAGGGCGGTGCCGATGATGTCGGCGACCTCCTCGTATTCCTTGGCTCCGAAGCCACGGGTGGCGAGTGCGCTGGTGCCGATGCGCAGGCCGGAGGCGACCGAGGCCGGGCGCGGGTCGAAGGGCACGGTGTTGCGGTTGATGGTGATGCCGCACTGGGCGAGCAGGTTCTCGCCCTGCTGGCCGTCCATTTCGGAGTTGCGCAGGTCCACCATCACCAGATGCACGTCGGTGCCGCCGGTGAGCACGCTGATGCCGTTGGCCTTCACATCGTCGGCGGTGAGGCGTTCGGCGAGGATCTTCGCGCCTTCGAGGGTGCGGGCCATGCGGTTCTTGAACTCGTCGGTGCCGGCCACCTTGAAGCTGACGGCCTTGCCGGCGATCACATGCATCAGCGGACCGCCCTGCTGGCCGGGGAACACGGCGGAGTTGAGCTTCTTGCCGTACTCCTCCTTGGCGAGGATGAAGCCGGAACGCGGGCCGCCGAAGGTCTTATGCGCGGTGGAGCTGACCACGTCCGCGTAGGGCACGGGACTAGGATGCAGGCCTGCGGCGACCAGTCCGGCGAAGTGGGCCATGTCGACCCAGAACTTCGCGCCCACCTCGTCGGCGATCTCCTTCATGGCTTTGAAGTCCTCGATGCGCGGGTAGGCGCTCCATCCGCCGATGATCATGGCGGGGCGGGTTTCGAGCGCGCGCCGGCGGATGATCTCCGGATCGATGCGGAAGGTCTCGGGGTTCACTTCGTAGGCTTCGGCGTGGTAGAAGCGGCCGGAGAAGTTGATCTTCATGCCGTGGGTCAGGTGGCCGCCGTGGTCGAGCGCGAGGCCGAGCACGGTGTCGCCGGGTTTGACGAGCGCCTGGTAGACGGCCGCGTTGGCCTGCGCGCCCGAATGCGGCTGCACGTTGGCGTATTCGGCGCCGAACAGGGCTTTGGCGCGTTCGCGCGCGATGGTCTCGATTCTGTCGACCTGCTCGCAGCCGCCGTAGTAGCGGCGACCCGGATAGCCTTCGGCGTATTTGTTGGTGAGCACGGATCCCTGGCATTGCAATACGGAGCGCGGCACGAAGTTCTCCGAGGCGATCATCTCCAGACCGTCCTGCTGGCGGTGCAATTCGGCGTCGAGAATCGCGGCGATTTCGGGATCGGCGTCGGCGATGGGCGCATTGAACATATCGGTCGGGGTCTGCGCGAGGGTGGGTTCGGCCATGTAGGGCTCCTGCCTTTCTGTGTGCGGTCGGCTGTGACGCGCGAGTCTACAAACCATATACAACGCAACCATGCCAGAAGAGGAAACGCCGGCGCAACACATGCCTCGATTGGTGGAATGGCCGAGACATGGCCCTACGCGGGAACGAAGGCGTCGGCGCATACGATGCGTGCTTTTCGAAGAACGGTCAAGCGCCGGCCGGAACAGAAGGCGGACGGAACGGAATCCGATCGGATGCCGGACCGCCCGCCCGCATAGAAGGATGATTCCGGGTGAATGTCCCATGCCAGGCGACGCGGATGCCGCCCTCCCGCCCACATAGAGGGATGGCCCGTCCTTCTGCCCAGTCCTGACGATAGACTTAGGGACGTTTCGTTGACCGTTAGCGTGAAGGATTTGACCGTGACCACCACGTTCCACAGCACCCGCAGCACCACCGATTCGCTCACCTCGAAGCAGGCGATCCGCAAGGGCATCGCCGACGACGGTGGCCTGTTCGTCTCCGATTCGCTGGGCGAGACCAAGGTGCGGATCGACGATCTGGCCGGCATGGGCTATCAGGACATCGCCGCCCGCGTGCTCGGCGCGCTGCTGCCCGACTTCACCGAGGCCGAACTGGCCGACTGCATCGCCGAGGCGTATGGCGAACAGTGGTCGGACGGGCGCATCACCCCGGTCAAGCCGCTGGGCGAGGATTTCGTGATGGAGCTGTTCAACGGCCCGACCTCCGCGTTCAAGGACGTGGCCCTGCAGATCCTCCCCCGCTTCATGGCGCGCACCACGCCGGACGGGGGCGACGCGGACGAGAAGATCATGATCCTGACCGCCACCTCGGGCGACACGGGCAAGGCCGCGCTGGCCGGTTTCGCGGACGCGCCCGGCACCGCGATCACCGTCTTCTATCCGGAAGGCAAGGTGAGCCAGGTGCAGGAGCTGCAGATGACCACGCAGCTCGGCGGCAACGTGCAGGTGGCCGCCGTGCGCGGCAACTTCGACGACGCGCAGTCCGCCGTCAAGTCCATTTTCGCCGACCGCGAGCTGGCCGAGTCGCTGGCCCAGGACTCGCATGTGGCGCTCTCCTCCGCGAATTCGATCAATGTGGGCCGTCTGGTGCCGCAGGTCGTCTACTACTTCTCCGCATACGCGCAGCTGCTGGAACAGCAGGTCATCAATGTGGGCGATGAGGTGGAGTTCGTGGTGCCGACCGGCAATTTCGGCGACATCCTCGCCGGCTACTACGCGAAGCTGCTCGGCCTGCCGGTCAAGCACCTGGTGGTCGCCTCCGACAAGAACAACGTGCTGTTCGACTTCCTGACCACCGGCTCGTACAACCGCAACCGTCCGTTCTTCCAGACCATCTCCCCCTCGATGGACATCCTCATCTCCTCGAATCTGGAGCGCATGCTCTACTACCTGTCCGAGAAGGACGCGCGTCTGATCGCCATGCTGATGAACGATCTGAAGGACTACGGCTGCTATGAGATCCCCGAGGAGCTGCTGGCGCGCATCCGCCGCGTCTTCGGCACCGGTTGGGCCGACGAGGATCAGGTGCGCGAATCCATCGCCGACTGCTGGGAGAAGAACAAGTATGTGATCGACCCGCACACCGCCTGCGGCTATTTCGTGATGCGGCAGATGCCGCGCGATCCGCTGACCCCGCGCGTGCTGCTGGCCACCGCCTCGCCGTACAAGTTCCCGCGCGTGGTGAACGAGTCGCTGGGACTGGACGCCGACGGCACCGATTTCGAGTGCATGGACGTGTTGGCCGAGGCGACCGGCACCACCGCCCCCGCCGCGCTGCGCGGGCTTGAGACGGCCGACGTGCGTTTCGACACGGTGGTCGACATCGCCGGCATGACCGATTTCGTCAGGCAGTCCGCCGCACGCCTGTAACACGCGCCTGCCGCGCGTAGACGCATCTATCAGAACGGCGTGGCCGGGAGCGATTCCGGCCACGCCGTTCGTCATATCAGGTCGTCACATGCCGGCCCGTGTCGCAAGCGTCTCAGGCACCGATCAGATCAAGCATCTGCGCGACGCTTTTGCCGTATCTCGAGCCCTCTCTTATCATCCCAAGCGGAGCTCCGCTCCGGCAACACACCTCTTCCCTGCAGGACGCACCGTTCATGTAGCATAGTTAGAACATTTGTTCGATTATCGTGGCCGGAGGATGCGATGAACAGCAAGAACGCCCCACAAGCCCAAATCGTGCTCTATCAGGACGAAGGCCGCGACGTACCGGTGCGCGTGACCTACGAGGACGAAACGTTCTGGCTTTCACAGAAGGCGATGGCAGAGTTGTTCAGCACGTCCCAACAGAACATAAGCCTTCATCTCGCCAACATTTACAGGGAGCGCGAACTCGACGAAAAAGCAACCCACAAGGATTTCTTGTCGGTTCGCCAAGAGGGGGCACGCATCGTCAACAGATCCGTGTCTTTCTACAATCTCGACGCCATCATCGCGGTTGGATACCGCGTCAACAGCCGTCAGGCGACGAGATTCCGCCAATGGGCCACACAGACTCTAAAAGAATTCATCATCAAAGGATTCGTACTCAACGACGAAATGCTCAAGAACGGCAAAGCATTCGGCAAAGACTACTTCGACGAATTGCTCCAACGCATCCGTGACATCCGGGCATCAGAGTGACGCTTCTATCAGAAAATCACCGACCTGTTCCAGGACATCAGCGTCGATTACGATGCCAAAAGCCAGACGGCACGAGATTTCTTCGCCACCGTCCAGAATAAATTTCATTACGCCGTCAGCACCCACACCGCCGCTGAGATCATCTACGACCGAGCAGACGCAGAACGTCCCCACATGGGACTCACCAGTTGGAAAGGCTCACCTGCGGGAAAAATCCATTCCTCCGACGTGACCATCGCCAAGAACTACTTGTCAGAAGACGAAATCACCCATCTCAATCAACTGGTGTCCGGCTTCCTTGATGCCGCCGAACTCCGCGTACGCAATCACCAGCTCACCACAATGACGGAATGTGCGGAGCTCTGCAACCAATACATCCTATTCACCGGCGGGCAAGCGTTGGAAGGCCTCGGCAGCATCTCCAAAGCGCAGGCCGACGAAAAAGCCTTGGACGAATTCCGCAAGTTCAATGAGACCCAACTCTCCGACTTCGACAAGTTCATCCAAGGCATTCTCGACACAGAATGACATCGGGAGACGATGCCTATGCCAGGGCGTTCCATTCGGGGCGCCAGGACTGTTGGAGGTCGTAGGCGCTGGACCAGAACATATATTCGTGTTCGACTCCGACCACGAATTCGTGGCGCAGCTCGGCCAGGCGGCTCTCATCCATCCCCTCGGTCAGACGTTCGAGCGCCTCGATCAGCCAGACGGAGGACTGCCAGAACTCGTCGGTCCGGTAGGTTTCGATCCACTGACGGTACGGATTGCCCTCCAATCTGTCGCCGTATTCCGCCGACAGTCGAGTGCCGTAGTCGGCATACACCCACGCGCAGGGCAGCACGGCGATCAGGATGTCGACCAGCGGCTTGGTGTAGGCGGTGGTGAGGATGTTCGTGGTGTAGGCGCGGGCGAACGCGGACTGACGAGCCGTGGCCAGCTCTTCTGGCGTGATGCCGTAGGCGCGGCGGTAGTAGTCGTGCATGCCGGCCTTCTCGCGGGCGACGTTCATAATCGTGTTGGCCAGACGCTCGCCAATCTGCGCGTCGTCGCATTTGGCGAAGGCCAGCGCGTGCACTTTGGCGTAATCGTCGAGATACAGGTAATCCTGCTTCAGATAGAACGCGAACCGTTCGCGATCCAACGTGCCTTCGGCCAGTTCGGCGAGGAACGGCTGGCGCAATCCGGCCTCCCACACGGGTTTGGCCGCCTCGTACAGGCTCGCGGCGAACGCGGCCCCCTCCACTTCGCGCATCAATCCGTCGGTCATAGCTTTTTCCTTTCCCTTCTCCATGAATAGCGGACGGGCGATGCCAACCGCACCGCCCGTCCTATCAGACCACGTCATCGCGCGATGCGCAAGCGAAATCCTACAGTTCGCGACGGGTCCATTGTCGTAGCGAGACGGCGAAGGACGCCGCGGCAAGCGCGACAAGCGCGACGATGGACAACGTCATCCTCCCCGTCAACGGCAGAGACTCCAGCGATTGAGCAACCCATGCCACCAGTCCGGGAAGGAACCGGTCGACCAGAACGCACGCCCATACCAGTCCCGCGGACAACACCGCGATGATCTGGATGCCGCGGGTGAGGTCGATGCTGAACATCAGCGGCACCTCGACCAACGCCAACGCCACGTATAGCGGGATGAACACCGCGAGGACGGAGAAGTCCACACTGGCGTCCAGACCGAACATCACAATCGACAACACGTACTCGATCATGCATTCGGCCACGGCCACGACGAGCAGCACCAGCGAAGAGCAGTATTTGCCGAGCACCTGGTTGCACCGGGACACCGGCATGATCGCCGTCAAAGCGGATGATTTCTCCGTGCCGTTCAATGAGAACATCCCGGCAACTGACATCAGCCAGTATCCCATCGTGAAGAAGGTCATCAGCATAATGGCCGCGCCTGAATTGCGAATCAGACCAAACAGCACGAACAGCAGCGGGAGCGCGAACACCACCATCGTCGACCACATATGCCCGGTGGAGATCGCACGGAAATCCGTCGCGACGGACAGCATGACTCCGCGCAGTCCGGAGGGGCGGCGAACCGTCGAAGTCCGCGCCGACGAATAATTCGTTGTCATGACCGGCTCCTTAGAGTTCCTTGGCGCGGTAGATGCGCAGCGAGCAGGCGTAGGACACGCCCAAGGCGACGACATCGACAACGGCCGCGATCAATGCGAGGGAACCGGCTTCCAGTTTCGCTAACGTCTCGAGCGCGCCAAGCACCACCGCCATCTGGGTGACACTCAATACGTCGGAGCATAGTTCCACCGTAATCCAGCCGATGCCGAACAGCGCTGCGGCCACGCCGAAGAGCACCAGCATCGCCTTCTGCAGAGGCATGCGGTACAGCAACGGGCAAAGCACCGATTCGATCAGCAGATAGATCACCGGGATGACGGCTATGTTGGCGGCATATCCTTCCATCGCCGCACGCCATGCTCCGGCATCCGCCGTAACCGCCATGACCAGGGCGGATACCGTCAGCTCGACGGCCAGCAGCAACCCTACGGACAACACCACCAGATAGCGGCCCGACACCTGATGCCCGCGGCGAACCGGAATGACGCCGTTCATCCAACGGGACATGCCTTGGCTCTCGTAGACGAATGTGTAGACCGGCAGCATCGCGAACACACCGGAGGCCATACCTCCCAGCACGGGCATCATCATATCCGACGAGCCGCCACTTTCAGACAGCAAGCCGAACAGCAACGCCAGCGCCGGCAGCATGACCAAGTAGACGGCCATCGACGCCTTGCCGCTGCTGTTCAGTCGCTGCCAGTCCAGACGGAACGCATTCACTATCGGATGGATCGCATGGATCCGGGATCGTTCCTGCATCACAGTGTTCATCACAGCATCTCCTTCACATCGGAAGTCGTACCGGCATTGGTCAGGCGGATGATGTCGTCGATGGAGGCGGGCTCGATGGCGAGCGTCATGCCCGCGAGATCGGCGACGTTCTCCGCACGGACCAGTGCGTCGAAGCCGGTGCCGTACCGCCGCGATCCCACGGCGACGTCCTCCACCGCCGCGAGTTCGTCGGGCCCGCCTTTGACCAGGCGGAAGGAATCCTCGAACTCGTCTTTGGGACCGGTGTAGTAGAGGCGTCCGCCGTTGATGTAGGTGATGAAGTCGGCGGCGCGTTCCAGATCGGTGGTGATATGCGTGGAGAACAGCACCGCATGCTCGCCATCCTCGATATAGGCGTGCAGCGTGTCCATAAGCTCGTCACGGGAGAGCACGTCGAGGCCGGCGGTCGGCTCGTCGAGGATCAGCAGTTTCGCGTCATGGCTCAAGGCCACCGCGAACATGAGCTTCATCTGCATGCCGCGCGAGAGTTCCTTGATCTTCTTCCTGCGGTCGAGCCCGAACTTCACAAGATGGTCGGCGAACGCGGCTTTGTTCCATGCGGAATACATGGGCGCCATCACCCGTTCGACATCGTTCACCGTCCATGTCTCGACGAAATACGAGCTGTCGAACACCACGCCGAGCTGCTGTTTGACGGTCTCCTCGTCGGCCAGGTTGTCGAGTCCGAGGACCTGAATCTGGCCGGCGTCGCGTCGGATCATGTTGAGGATGAGTTTGATGAGCGTGGACTTGCCCGCGCCGTTGGGCCCGATAAGGCCCATGATGTAGCCGGACGGCAGGTCGAAGGTCACGTCGTCAAGGGTGAAGCCGGAGTTGTAACGTTTGGTCGCACCGGTGACGGACAACGCCATCGGGACGTTGCCGAAGGTTTCGTTGATCATGATGGTTCCTTAGAGACTGTTGCGCAAGGGCATCCGTCGTCATCGCACGTCGATGGGGTCGACTTGCGACGGTCCGGTCAGTCCCGCGCACGGCGGTACGCATCGTCGAGCAGGTCATGCAGATCGGCCAGCGGCAGGTCGGCGGCTTTGGCCGCGGTGACCGCCTCGCCCAGGCTTTCCTTGGCTTTGGCGACGAGTCCCTGCCTCATCACCTCGTTGCCGCGGTCCATGACGAAGCTGCCTTTGCCCTGCACGTTCTGTACGATTCCCTCGTCTGCCAGTTCGTTGTACGCTCTGGTGACGGTGAGCACGGAGACGCGCAGCTCTTTGGCGAGTTTGCGCAAAGAGGGCAGCGCCTCCCCCGCTTTGAGTTCGCCGCTGAGCACGGCTTCGCGGATCTGCGTTTTGATCTGTTCGTAGATGGGTTCGCCGGACACGGATGAGATGATCAGTTTCACGCCGCGTCCTTTCTGTTGGTATGTGGATATTGTCGACATGACGGCCAACTGTTTAGCTGTCATATAGAACAGTATCACACTTTATAGCGAACTGTTATGGCGTGTCACATAACAGTTTGACCGCATTGCGCACGGAACCCCATCCATCCGACATTTGTGCGACTTTTCCGCACACATCCCACGTGCGTTTCAACAGTCAAGATTGGCTTGATATCAACGGAACCAACTCAAAGAGAGGTAACACGAATGTTCGTTTCGGGTCGCACGGACACCGCGCGCCGACAAGCCCGTGCGACCCCGCCTTATAACGCCACCGGCGCGCTGTGAAAATCGAACAGCACACCGTCGGCCAGATCGCAGATTTCTGGCCAATCCCCCGCCGACGAGTCGTCGTGCATGGCCCAGACGGCCATGCCGACGGATTTGGCGGATCTCATCCCCACCAGCAGGTCCTCGAACACGGTGCAATCCCCGGGCTCGACGCCCAGCAGCCTCGCAGCATGCAGGTACACGTCGGGCCGGTCCTTGCCCACGTCGCCCACATCGTCGACGCTGACGACCTCATCGAAGAATCCGCGGATGCCGACGTGTTCCATCGCCGGCTCGCGCAGTTGCGGCGGCAGCGACGTGGCGACCGCCAGCCGCACGCCGGCCGCCTTGAGCCGCGCAAGATAGTCGACCGCGCCCGGCTTGGCCTGGACGGCCGTGGCGTACATGACACACGCCATCTCGTCCCATTCTTCCATCACCTCTTCGGGGGTGTCGGGCAGATCGAATCTCGCGATGGTGTATTCGGCGACCTGCCGAAACTGCATGGCCGCGACGGTGGTCGCGAAGTCGTCGGGCACTTCAAGCCCGCGTTTGCGCAGAAAATCCGCGTCGACCTGATCCCACACGCCCATCGAGTCGAGCAACGTGCCGTCCAGATCGAAAATCGCCCCTTTGGGAGCGACGGCGGCGGTTGCGTCATAAGCACCGTTCATCGGACCATCCTTGTTAGAGTTCCTCGCTTGTCTTCGCCGGCTCGCCGACTTCGCCGTACCCCTCCGGCATGCGCCGCCCGAACGGCCGAAGTCCCCACGCCCCAGGGTTATGCGAGCGTGGACTGCGCGAGCAGTTCGCGCGCGTGGTCGAGCGAGGCGTCGGATTCGCTGCCGGAGAGCATACGCGCGATCTCGCGCACACGAGCCTCGTCGCATACCTCGCCCACCGTGGTGGACACGACGGCGTCGGAGGAACCGCCGCCCGCGCCGGGTTCCCGTCCAACGACGGCGGACCGGCCACCCGATTCCGTTCCACGCGAGACGCCGGCGAGAGGCGCAATCCCTTTGCTCACCACGAACTGCGCGTCGGCCCATGAGGCGACCTGCGGCAGATGGGTAACGACGATCACCTGGGCCGACCGCGCGAGTCTCGCCAAGCGGCGGCCCAGCTCCACGGCGGCCTTGCCTCCGACGCCGGCGTCCACCTCGTCGAAGATGAACGTCATGTCGCCGGACACTCCGGCACCGCCGACATCACCGGCCGTGCCGTCGTTCCGTCCGCCGTTGCGTCCAGCCGCGCGCTTGTCGGCGGCGGACAACTCCAAGGCGAGCATCAGACGGCTCAGTTCGCCGCCGGAGGCGCTTTTGCCCATCGGCAGTTGCGGCGAGCCGGGGAACGGGGTGAACAGGAAGGCGATATCGTCCCATCCGTGCGCGTCGAGGAGGCCGGCATCCAAATCCGCGGGGGACTTGCCGCGACGACCGTCGAGAGACGCCCCACGGGCGCGGGCGGCGGCATCGCGCGGACCGTCCGCGCCGGCGCCGTCGGAGGTCAGTCCGCGCGGCGTGACCGTGATGTCCAGCCTTGCGCCCGGCATGGCCAGCGCGTCCAATTCCGAGGTCACCCGCTCAGCGAGTTCGGCCGCGGCGGCGGCGCGGGCCTCGCTCAGCGCGGCGGCCGCGTCCAGCGCGGCGGCGTACAGCCTCCCGCGCTCGGCCTCGAGTTCGGCGATCTTCTCCGGCGAGGCGTCGAGGTCCTCGACGTCGAACACGGCCTTGTCGCGCCATGCGATCACGTCGGACAATTCCGGCCCCCACCGGCGGGTCAGCTCCCCCAGCTCGTGGATGCGGGCGTTGAGCACGTCCAGGTCCTCGACGTCGCCTTCGACGTCCAGTTCCCGCGCCAATGTGAACACCACATCGGACAGGTCGTTGACGATGGCGTCCAGCCTATCGGCCTGTTCGGCGAACACGCCGTCCACCCGGATGGATCGCAGGGACTGCACGGCCTGGTTGATCAGATCGATGGCGGACATGCCGTCCGCGTCGACCCCCATCTGCGAGGAGTCCAATACCGACAACGCGCGTCCCACACCGGAGGCGATCTCGGCCGCGTTCTCGATGCGTTCGCGCCGGGCGCGCAGCTCCACGTCCTCGCCGGGCCGCGGGTCGACGCGGTTGATGCGTTCGATGGATTCGCGCAGATAGTCGGCCTGCTGGCGGGCCGACGCCTCCTGCGAGGTCAGGGCGAGCAGCCGCTCGTCCATCCGGCGCAACGCGTCCCATGCGGATAGGTACTCTCCCAGCTCATGTTCGTCGCCCGCGTACCGGTCCAGGAATTCGCGCTGTTTCGCCGCCGATGCGATGCGCAGCTGGTCGGCCTGTCCGTGGATGGTGACCAGTTCGCCGGCAAGCGCCGACAATACGGAACGCGGCACGGAACGTCCCGACAACACCGCGCGTGAGCGTCCCGACGCGGGCAGCGTGCGGGTGAGGAACAGCTCGCCGTCCTCCGGCTCGACTCCCGCCTCGCGCGCGATGCCGGCGGCGGGCGCGCCATCAGACACCGTGAACACGCCCTGGGCCCACGCCTCGCTGGCACCGGCGGCGACGCGCCCCGCTTCGGCCGCGTCTCCTGAAATCAGGCGGATGGCGCTGAGCAGCATGGATTTGCCGGCCCCGGTTTCGCCGGTGATCGCGGTCATCCCTTGGGCGGGAGCGATCGTCGCCTCGCGGATGGGGCCGAGATTGCGGATGTCAAGCTCGTCCAGCATGCGCTCAGGCCTTCCCTTCCTTGTCCGACCCGGCCGGCGGTTCCCCGACCACGCCGGCCGGGTCGGCGCTGGCCGGGAACACATGTCCGTGATGCGTCCGCACGCCGGCATGGTTGGCCCGCGCATGCTCACGCCAGCCGACCACCGGCAGATCGAATTTGCTGACCAACCGTTCGGTGAACGGCACGCCGGAGAGACGGGCGAGACGCAGGGTGTCGCGGGAGGCGCGCACTTCGACGCGGGTGCCCTTCGGCAGGGCGCGTTGGCGGCGGCCATCGCAGCAGATCCATCCATCCGACATCGAGTCGTCGAGGATGTCCAACGTGAACGTGGATTCCGCGCCGATCACCAAAGGCCGCGCGAACAGGGCGTGCGCGGCCAGCGGCACCAGCTGCAGGGCCTTCACATTCGGCCAGATGATCGGACCGCCCGCGGAGAAGCCGTAGGCGGTGGAGCCGGTGGGCGTGGAGACGATCACGCCGTCCGCGCCGAAGGAGCTCGTCTCCACATCGTCGACGCGGATCGACAGCTCCACCATTTTGCCGCGGTCGGCGCGTTCCAGCGTGATGTCGTTCAGCGCCCAATCCTCGATCGGCGTGGAATGCCCGGGCAGCCACACGTCCACATGGGCGATCATGCGCTCGTCGATCGAATAGTCGTGGGTGGCGATGCGCCGGATGGCCTCCTCCATCTGGAAGCTTTCGAATTCGGCGAGGAAGCCCACATGACCCAGATTCACGCCGAGGATCGGCACCTGCGTGCAGTGCACGAGTTCGGCCGCACGCAGGATCGTGCCGTCGCCGCCGAGCACCACGACGATCTCCGTATCGTCCGAGACGACCGGCGGTTGCACGCCGAATTCGGGCGCTTCGACGTTGTCGATGATGGAGACCGCGAATCCGCACGCGCGCAGCTGCTCCACCGCTTCGGACACCACCGTGCCGCTTTCGCGCAGACGGCTATGCGTCACCACCACCGCTTGTCGCTTGCTGCCCATGCCTGCCCCTCACCACGAGTCACGAATATCTACCGCTTATCCTAATCGAGCCGCCGAACACACGCCCATCCCCGCCGATCCGCGGCCGCCCGCATGTCCGGACCCGGCGACGCGGCACCCGGACAACACGCCGACAGGGGTTTCAGTCACCCCTTCAGTCGCCCAAATGATTGTTTCGCGCGTTTTTCCACATGTTCCAGCACCCCCTGTTATCGATATCATCCCGGCTGTGGCGCGTCCATCATGATGGAGATACCGCCGTCACGCGGAGCGTTTGCCACACCCCATCGACGGGGTCACGGGAGAGGAGTTTGAAGTCCCATGTCCATCCATTCCGCCACAGATTTCGTCCGCATGGGCGAATACGACACCGTCGTCACCACCATGCCGTGCCGTTTCGACGCCCATGTGCGTTTCGGCACCCTGCTGGCGCATGACATCCTGTTCGCGCCGTCCATCACCGGAGAGGTGGTGGTGTCGAAAACCGCAGCCATCAGCTGCTCCCATGATATGAGGGTCGGGAAGGTGCGAGGCAGCGGCCAGTTGAACGTGGACGGCGATCTGATCTGTGATTCGCTGACCTTCAATGGCATGGTGCGCTGTTCGGGGGTCATCCGATGCGCGGGAGATCTGGTCGTCAACGGCTTGCTGCTCAACTCCCGCCATGTCGACGCGGACACCGTTCGGGTGTCCGGCATGTTGAGGGCCTCCACCGTGCGCGCCCGACGGCTCAGGCTGCGTCCGCTGCGCAGCGGTCTGGTCGACAGGTTCCGCATGGACGGATTCGACGGCGCCAGCACCGCCAACCAGGTGATCGCCGACGAGATCGAGGCGCGCGGGCTGGTCTGCAAGGCGTTGCGCGCCGAGCAGGCCACGCTGATCGATGGATGCCGTATCGAGAACGTCACCTGCGAACGCGCGCTCACATCGGACCGCTCGTCCTCACTGCTGCTGGTCGGAGGCAACCATAGGACCGGATGCCGCGAACCCGTCGTCTAGCACCGCATACAGCAGGTATTCCCGGTTGCCGTACGTCCCTTCGATCGGACTGTCCGCGGTGGCCACCACACGCAGCCCCAACTCTCCGGCGCGGCGCGTCACACGGTCCAGCGCGGCCCGACGCGCGACGGGATCGTCGACCACGCCGTTCTTGCCCAGCAAGGACCGGTTGTCCATTTCGAACTGCGGTTTGACCAGCAACACGATATGCGCGGGTCTCCGCGCGATGCGTGCGATCACCGGCAGCACATGGGTCAGGGAGATGAAGGAGACGTCGGAGACGACCATCTGCGGGCGGAACGGCAGCGAATCCTCGTCGACGTCGCGAATGTTGACGCCGCTCATCTCGATGACACGCGCGTCGGAGGCGATGCGCGGATCGAGCTGGCCATGCCCCACATCCAAGGCGATCACCTGCGCGGCGCCGCCACGCAGCAGCACTTGGGTGAATCCTCCGGTCGAGGCACCGATGTCCAGGCAACGCAGGCCATCCGGAGTGGGCAGCCCGTCCGCGGCGAACCGGTCGAACGCGCCCACCAGCTTGTAGGCGCCGCGGGACACGTAATCGTCGCCTTTGTCGACTTCGACCACGGCCGACGGCGCGACGGAGGCGGCGGGTTTGCCCACCGGCGCGCCGTCGACGAGCACCGCTCCGTCTTTGATCAGCCGTTGCGCCTTGGACCGGCTGGCCACCAGTCCGCGCTCCACCAGCAGCACGTCGAGCCGACGGGGCTCTTGCGCCGCGGGCTCGCCGCCAATCGGATCAGCGGCGTTCGTCATCGAGTTCACGCTGCAATTCGTCGAGCACATGGCTAAAGGTTTCGATCTGCTGATCGGGCTGGATCTGGTCGATCCGTTCCAGTTCGGGGAAGCGCGAGACCACCGAGGCCCGCTCGCCTTGCGTTTCCGGCTGCGTCATCACACCCTCCTTATCGTCCGTAAGCGCCTACAACGCCCACTGCGGCAGGGCCACGTCGGTGACGTCCATGCCTTGGTCGGCCGCCTCCCACATCAGGCATGCGGCCGCGCGCAACGCGTTGATGTCGCCGCCGTCGCTGACGCGCAGGTCGCCCGCCTCCAACCACGCCGAAGCCGTGGCGCAACGCCATGAGCCGTCCGGCTGGCGGGCGGGCGCGGGCTGAGGTTCGGCCAACGCGCGCAGATCGCAGGCGATATAGGTGGGGCGCAGGTGTTCGGGGGCCAGCATGAGTTCGCTCGGATTGGTCACGCCGGTGAGCACGGCGAGCGAATCATAGCCGCCGCGGTTGCCGGCTTCGATATCCGTGTCCAGACGGTCGCCGATGGCGATGGACGCCGCCTTGTCGACCAAATCGCGCCCGTCGGACGCGTTGAGCAGGCGGGCCTCGTCGTACATGAACGATTCGGGCTTGCCCGCCGAGGCGACCGGTTCGACGCCGGTGGCGTTGACCACGGCCTGGATCATCGACCCGCAGCCGGGCGCGATGCCCATCTCGCGGGGGATCGTCAGATCGCGGTTGGTGACGAAATAGGTGGCGCCATGCTCGACGGCGTATGAGGCTTCGGCCAGCATCGACCAGGTCAGGTCGGGATACCATCCTTGGATGACCGCGTCGGGCCGGTCGGCCGCCGTCTCGACGACGGTCAGGCCCTGGGCGGCGACCTCCTGACGCAGATGCTCCGCCCCCACCACCAGCACTTTCGCGCCGGCGGGCACGGCCCGGGCGACCATGCGCGCCGCCACCACCGAGGAGGTGATGACCTGCCAGGCCTCGACATCCAGTCCGAACCCTTTGAGTTGGTCGGCGACCACCTGCTGGAACCGCGACGAGTTGTTCGTCGTGTATTCGATGGTCATGCCGTCCGCCTCGGCTTGGCGGATGCTTTCGGAGGCGTGGGCGACCGGGTTCTTGCCGCGGTACACCACACCGTCCAGATCCAGCAGCGCCAGCCTGTAGGCCTGCGCCAGCGGCTTGTCCGTGCCCAGAAGCATGCGCGTCACCGTCCCGTCACTCCTCTTCGGACCTGTCGCCTTCGATTTCGTCGGACTCGTCGCCTTCGGCCAGAGCGGCCGGTTCGACGTCGGATTCCACGCCTTCGAGCGCCTCTTCGGCGGGCAGTTCGGATTCGTCGTCGTCAAACTGGGCGGTTTCGTCCTCTTCGATGGCGCCGTCGGCGATGGATTCGATCGCGCTCTCGTCGTCCTCGTCCACGTCCTCGTCGGAGTCGTCGAGGTCGTCGTCCTCGTCTTCGTAATCGTCCTCGTACTCGTACTCGGGCTCAGGCTCGGGAGCGTACTGGGCCATGGACGGGTCGATGCCGAGCTTCTCCAGCACAATGGAGTCGTCGGTCAGCCCCTGAAGATCATGGTCGATCACCACGTCGTCGGATTCCTCATCCAGATCCTCGTCGGCGTACTGCAGCTCCAGCTTGTCGAGCAGACCGTCGAGGGCGGCCGCCTCGTCGGCGCGTCCCGCCTCTTCGAGGAACAGCTGCTCGGCCTGGACCGCGCGCATGCGATAGCCGCCGGAAATGCCCTGTGAACGGCCCAACGTATGGGCGATCTCGATGGCCTTGTCCCACAGCTCCAAATCACCCAATGCGCCGGCGTATACCAGGAACATCTCGGCCTTGGCATCGCCGCGCAGCATCTTGGCCTCGTCGGAGACGGCCATTTCGATGGCCTTCTTCGGGTTGCCGAGCCCTCGTTCGCAGTCGGCGATGAACGGCAGGTAATCCGGATATCCGTTCATGCGGAACGCGGTGCGGAACTCACGCAGGGCGAGCTTGTAGTCGCCCATGCGGTAGGCCACGAAGGCGAGCGTCTCGCGGGCGAAATCGATGCGGGAGGCCTGACGGGCCACCCACTTGGCGTGCTCGAGCGCCGCTTCGGGGTCGTCGTCGATCAACGCGTAGGTGGCCAGGATATGCAGGCCGATGTTCTCGGCGTGCTCCTTGGCCAGTCCGCGCAGACGCTCCTTCTCGTCCTTCGAGAGCATCGACCATTCCATGCCCTTGGGCATCTTCGGCTCGTCGGGGCGGCGTGCGGTGTACGGATTCTGCGAGGGGAAGCTCATCGTGCCGTCGGAGTTGCGACGGGGACGATCCATGTACTCGCGGTTTTTGCGCTCGCGGTATTCGGCGCGCTCTTCGGGCGTGAACTCGCGACGCTCGCCGCGGCGGTTGTCGTCGCGGCGGTTGTCGCGACGGTCGCGGTCGTAGCGGTTGTCACGACGATCGTTACGGCGGTCGCCATCGCGACGGAAATCACGACGGTCGCCGTCACGACGCTCGCCATCACGGCGGTCATAACGGCGCTCGCCGTCACGACGGAAATCACGACGGTCGCCGTCACGTCGATAGTCGCGGCGTTCGCCGTCGCGACGCTCGCCGCGGTCCTCGCCGTCCTTGCGCCACGGCCTGTCGCCATGCTGGTAGCGCGGATTGTCGCCGTCACGACGGCCGCGGTAGCCACCACGCTCGCCGCCACGGCCGTTGCCGCGGTAGCCGCCATGTTCGCCGTCGCGACGCGGGCCACGGTTGAAGTCGCGACGCTCGCCGCCCTCGGATCCGCCTTCGCCGTCGCGGCGGAAGTCGCGGTCGCGGTCGTTGCGGTAGCCGTCCTTGCGGTAGCCGCCCTTATGGAATCCGTCGTTCTTGCGGTAGCCGCCACGGCGGTCGTCGTTATGGAAGTTCTTGCGGTAGCCGCCCTCGCGACGCTCTCCGCCTTCGGAGCGGAAGTCGCGGTTGTCGTCGCGGTCCCTGCGGAACCCGTCCTTGCGGTAGCCGCCCTCGGAGCGCTGTCCGTCCTTGCGGTAACCGCCGCGGGAGCCGCCATAGGACTTGCCGCCGCGAGATCCGGACTTGCCGTAGCCGCCGCGGGAGCCGCCGTTGCCGTAGGATCGGCCGCGGCCGTTGCCGCCGTAGGACTTGCCGTCGCGCGATCCGTGATTGTTGTCTTGAGTCATACTCATCCTTTTGCGTTATATCGACGCGCTACGCCGCCGATGTGCTGATGTTGGTGCTGATGTCCATATGAGGCCGTGCCGTGCAGGGCCGGAATCTCCCGCCTTCGGGCGTCCAAACTCCCGCGCGTGTGCGACCGGCATGGCCGTGGGGTGCGTCTAACGGCGTTCGACCGCGCCGAGAGCCTTCTTGCCTCGGCGGATCAACGCGAAACGTCCCTGTAGGAAGTCGTCGTCGTCGAGGGTGAGCTCCTCATCCTCGACGCGGGTGTTGTTGAGGTACACGCCGCCGGATTTGATCGCGCGACGGGCCTCGGAGGCGGTTTTGAACAGGCCGGCGGTCTGCGCCGCATCGATCAGACGGTCGCCGGGAGCGGCCTGCGGGAACGCATGCTCGCCGCCGTCCCCCGTCACTTTGAAGCCGTCGAGCACGGATTCGAGCGTGTCCGCGTCGATGTCCTCCAGGGAACCGCCGCGGCCGAACAGGGCGGACGACGCGTCGATGGCGGCCTGCGTGGCCTCCTCGCCGTGCACGAAGCTGGTGACCTCCCATGCCAAGGCCTTCTGCGCCTCGCGCGCGCCCGGATTCGTTTTGGATTCCTCCACCAGACGCTCGATCTCGGCCTTGGGCAGGAAGGTGAACGCCTTGAGAAGGCTTTCCATCTCCACGTCCGGACGGTTGATCCAGAACTGGTAGAACTTGTAGGGGCTGAGCATCGTGGCGTCGATCCACACGGCGTTGCCCTCGGACTTGCCGAACTTCTTGCCCTGCGCGTCGGTGATGATCGGACTGGTGAACACGTTCACGTCCTCGCCGCGCATCTTGTGGATCAGGTCGAGGCCCGACGTGAGGTTGCCCCACTGGTCGGAGCCGCCGAGCTCGAGCGTGCAGCCGTACTCGTCGTACAGGTGCAGGAAGTCGTTGCCCTGCAGCACCTGGTAGCTGAACTCGGTGAAGGAGATGCCTTCCTCGGAGTTGAGTCGGCGGGCCACCGTGTCCTTGGCGAGCATGGTGCCCAAACGGAAGTTCTTGCCCACGTCGCGCAGGAAGTCGATGACGCTCATCGAGGCGGTCCAGTCGTAGTTGCTCACGAAGCGCACCGGATTGTCGCCGTCGGTGTCGAGGATGCCGCCGATCTGCCGCTTGAGGCGCTCGGCCCACTGGGCCACCACATCCTTCGGGTTGAGCGTGCGCTCGCCCGACTGGCGCGGGTCGCCGATCAGACCGGTCGCGCCGCCCACCAGGGCGATCGGATGATGGCCGGCAAGCTGCAGGTGGCGCATGTTGATCAGCTGCACGAGATTGCCGATATGCAGGGAGGCGGCGGTGGGATCGAATCCGCAATAATAGGTGATCGGCTCACCGTTCAACGCTTGGGCGAGTCGTTCCCTGTCCGTGGACTGGGAAACCAACCCGCGCCATTCCAGTTCATCGAGCAAGGTGTCGAACCCGGCTTCCTTGAAGTTGGTGACGTGAGCCATAGCTGGTCGCTTCTCCCTATCGAATTGTCGGATATTCTGCCGCTTTTCAGCACCCTACAGTCTCGCAGAACATGCCGACAGTGCGTCAGTGTTCCCCGCGGCGCATGATCTCGCGGATGGTGTCGACCACCTGCCCGTAGTTGACGGACTTGAAATGCGGGAACGAGCGGATCATACGCTGCTGCTGGCGACCCAGCACCGACGTGACGGTGCCGCGCAGACGGACCAGCTTCTCCTGCGAGGAGGTCGACCAGTCGCGCAGCTTGTCGCCGAACGCGTCCTTGCCCCACTCCCAGGAGTCTCCGGCCTTCTCGGCGCGGGTCTGCACGAATTCGGCGACCAGGGCGAGCTGGCGTTCGAGGTCCATCACGCCGGCCACGGTGACCGTGCAGTCGACGACCACCAGCACGAAGCAGACGAACGTCACCCAATGCACGACCGGCAGCGGCAGCATGGCGGTGACGGAGGCCACCCAGGGATGCACGAACTTGACGATCAGCACGCCCGCCAATCCGAAGACCACGGCGCCCAGCAGGCACACGCGGCCGTTGATGTTGAATCGCATACGGGAGTAATCCCACCAGCGGGCGTGGAACAGCTTCTCCATCCCCCACGAGGTGACGTATTCCAGCACGCTCGCGCCGAGCGCGGAGACCAGGAACAGCACCGCCGCGTTGTCGATATGCCGTAGCAGCACGACGGCCATCACCGCGCCGGTCCCGTAGATCGGGCAGAGCGGGCCGTTGAGGAAGCCGCGGTTCACGAAGCGACGCTCCCGGCTGGAGACGAGGATCGTCTCATACACCCAGCCGACGAAACTGTAGAACAAAAACCAGAGAAACAGGTGCGATAGCGCGGTGAAGATCATCATACGTCCTTGCGGGTCGCGGTCAATTCGGCTTTGCGGAAGCGTTCGAGGCTGACCGTCTCGCGTGTGGCGCTGATCTTGTCGGCCATGGTGACCAGATAGCCCTCGATGTAGCGCGGCGGACGCGGCGTCAGGGGGAACATGTGGTTGGCGATGCTGTCGCACTCGATATGGTTGAGTTCGAAATCCTCCATGGCGTTGGCGAGCGCCCTGCCGCCGTGGGTGAAGCCGTGCAGGCGGTGTTCGCCGTTGTCCCAACGGTGCCAGTCGTAGAGGAAGTAGTCGTGCAGCAGGGCGGCGCGGATCAGCGAACGCAGATCGACCCTGTGCCACAGGCGCAGCCGATCGGCGAAATACACGGCCAGGCAGGCCACGCGGATGGAGTGCGCGTATGTGGTGACGATGCCGTGCTGGTAGCAGCCGCGTTGGATCTGCATGCGCTCGTGCGCGAGGATGTCATGTCCATGATGGTGTACCAGTGTGCGGATCTGGTGTCTGCTCAGCACGTCGTTTCCCCTTGTATGGCTTGGTTCGGGCGGTGTCCCGTATCTTCCAGCCTTCGATTGTACGCACCCGTCCGGTCGTGCGCCCTCATCCGGTCGAATGATGTTCGCGCCGCCCTCGGCGGATGCCGCCGGTCCGCACGGTCGGTGTCACCGGTAGACTGTCAGAGCGGAGAAAGGAACCATCATGGGCGATAACGGCACGAAGCGCGGAGGCCTGCGCGCGCGGATGAAGGCCACCGGCAAGGCGATGGGCGCGGAGATCCGCGAGCACAGAAGCTCGTTCGTGGTCTACATGGTGCTGCGCACGCTGGTGTTGGCGACCATGGTGCTGCAGTTCCTCAACGGCAACTACGAGAACGTGTTCCTGTGCGTGCTCACGCTGTTTCTGCTCATCGTGCCCAGTTTCGTGCAGGTGACGTTCAAAATCGAGCTTCCCTCCACATTGGAGGTCATCATCCTCGTGTTCATCTTCGCGGCGGAGATCCTGGGCGAGATCAGCTCGTTCTACGAGCTTTTCCCCTTCTGGGACACGGTGCTGCACACGATCAACGGCTTCCTCGCCGCCGCGATCGGCTTCTCGCTGGTGGATCTGCTCAACCGGCGCGAAACCGCGAAATTCAATCTTTCCCCGCTGTACCTGTCTCTGGTGGCGTTCTGCTTCTCGATGACCATCGGCGTGCTGTGGGAGTTCTTCGAATACACGATGGACAACCTGTTCGGCTGGGATATGCAGAAGGATACCGTGGTCACCTCGATCCACTCCGTGCTGCTCAATCCGAACCATACCTCCGAAACCGTCACCATCGACGGCATCACCTCCACCATGGTCAACGGGCAGGATCTGGGCATCAACGGCTATCTCGACATCGGTCTGCGCGACACGATGAACGACCTCATCGTGAATTTCATCGGCGCGGCCGTCTTCTCCGTATTCGGCTTCATCTATGTGAAAAGCCGCGGCAAAAACCATTGGATCCGCGGTTTCGTTCCCAGCCGCAAACGGCATTCCGACGACGCTTCGTCTCCGGATCAGGCCTGACGCGTCGCTTTCCTGGAAAGCGACGCGAACGCTCCCTCATCCCAAGCGGAACACCTCCCACCTGTCATCCTGAGCGGAACACCCGCCCACCCATCATCCTGAGCGGAACGCAGTGGAGTCGAAGAATCCCCAGACCGAATGACGGGATCCTTCGACTCCGGCTTCGCCTCCGCTCAGGATGACGGCACAGGAAACGCCCCGTCGTCCAAGACCTAGGACGGCGGGGCGTTCGCATCGGAAAACACCGGTCAGAAGGTGCCGGGAGCCTTGTAGGCGGAGCCGTCCGACGTGGATTCGGCGAAGGCCGCCAGTTCGGCGACGGCCCGCTTGGCGGCCTCAAGCTGCTCGAGCACGCGGTCGTATGCGGTGCCTCCCTTGCCGTCGCGCGAGTCGACGGAGCCGTGACTGGAGAGCACCTCGCGCACCTGCGGCGCCGATTCGGCAGGCAGGAAGCCGTCGAAGGTGGAGACGAAGTCCTCGTCGGTCAGATCCCACAACTCCTGGCCGCGGCCTTCGGCGATCTTCACGCACGCGCCGGAAAGCTCGTGCGCGTGGCGGAAAGGCACGCCGTTCTTGACCAGCCATTCGGCGATGTCGGTGGCGAGCGCGAATCCGGTGGGAGCCTCGGCCTCAAGACGCTCGGCGTCAAAGGCCATGGTGCGCACCATGCCGGTGAAGGCGGGCAGCAGCACCTCGAGCGTGTCGACCTGGTCGAACACGGCCTCCTTGTCTTCCTGCAAATCGCGGGCGTAGGCGGTCGGCAGGCCTTTGAGCGTGGCCAGCAGGCCGGTCAGGTCGCCGATGAGACGGCCGGACTTGCCTCGGGCCAGTTCGGCGATGTCCGGGTTCTTCTTCTGTGGCATGATCGACGATCCGGTGGAGTATGCGTCGTCGAGACGCACGAACGCGAACTCCTGCGTGTTCCAGATGATGATCTCCTCGCTCAGGCGTGAGATGTCGACGCCGGCCATGGCGGCGATGAAGGCGAATTCGGCGACCAGATCGCGCGAGGCGGTGCCGTCAATGGAATTGTCGGTCACGCGCGAGAATCCGAGCTCGCGGGCCACGGCTTCGGGGTCGAGGCCGAGCGTGTTGCCGGCGAGCGCGCCGGAACCGTACGGGGAGGCGTCGATGCGCGCGTCCCAGTCGACAAGACGCTGCACATCGCGCAGCAGCGGCCAGGCGTGGGCCATCAGCTGGTGGGCGAGCAGCACGGGTTGCGCGTGCTGCATGTGGGTGCGGCCCGGCATCACGGTGCGGCCGGCAGCGACGGACTGCTCGATCAGCGCGTTGACGAGCGCAATCAGTTCTCCGGCGATGACACGGGCGTGGCGGCGCAGCCACATGCGGATCAGGCAGGCGATCTGGTCGTTGCGGGAGCGTCCGGCGCGCAGTTTGCCGCCGAGTTCGTCGCCGGCGATGGCCAGCAAGCCGCGTTCGAGCGCGGTGGCCTCGTCCTCGTCGTCTTCGACCGGCGCGAAGACGCCCGAATCGACCCGGCGCTGCAGTTCGTCGAGCGCGGCCTCCATGCGCTCGAGCTCGTCGGCGGTGAGCAGTCCGGCGCGGCCGAGCGCGCGTGCGTGGGCGCGCGAGCCGGCGATGTCGTCGTCGGCCAGACGCCAGTCGAACTGGGTGGATTTGGACAGGCGGGCGAGTTCCGGCGAAGGGCCGGACGAGAAGCGTCCGCCCCACAGTGCGAGATGTTCGTTGCTATTGGTTTCGGTCATGGTCTCTACCATACACATAAGGCTTCCGCTCATGGAACCTCGTGTGCGTGACTTGGTACGCGATCAGCGCGACGACGCCGCCGTGCGCAAACGGATCGCACGGAAGACTCTTCTAGTCAAGACGTTCGCAGGCGACCGCGCAACGGCGGCCAGACACTGCGATGCCCCAACGCAGACGTCCTTGCGCCTGTTGCGGCGGTTCGCCTTCGTCATAACCCCGTTCGGAGATTTGGGTCAGCGCCTCCTGCGCTTTGTCTTCCAACCGGCGCTCCGAATCACTTCCACCTGACGGACCATCGTCGCGCACGTATTTCAGTTCGATGGTGATCAACGGACGTACGGTGGGGGCGACGAATGAGAAGTTGGCCGGATCTCCTCCACTGGGTTCGAGTCGCAGATCATAGCGTCCGTACCCCGATTCTTTGTTGGATTTGGGATCGACGTAACCAGGCATGCCGAAACATAATCCGGTGACGAGCATATGCAGGGAGTTCTCGGAAGTCATGTCAAAGCTGGAGACGGAATCGCGCAGGATGGTGGTCAGCTCACGCAGCACCGTTTCCTCATCTCCCGAGTATAAGGCCCGATGGAACCTGTCGAGACGGTCGTTGCCTCCCGCCATATCGGCGAAACGGTTGATGATCTCACTTTTGTAGAGCTGCGCGATCTCAAGATTGGGGATGCGCAGTCGGCGGAGCAGGTCGGAACGTCCCGGCAGTGCGGTGTCCTCGGTGGTCAGATAGCCGGCCAGATACAACATCGACCAGATGGCGACGTTCTTTACGCCCAAATCAGGGAACACGACGCCGAGATCCAGCGGCGCGGCGACCGTCCCGCCGGGTTCCATCAGATCATAGACCTGACGCAAAGTGTCCACATCAGCCGAGCGCAGCAGATCCCCCACCACGCCGTTGCCGGAGGTGTTGCCCCAGTAGACGTCGGCGGCGCAGTCGTTGTCGAGAAAATTCAACACGCTCCATGGGTTATAGACGTCTTGTTTGCCGAAGCGATAGCCGTCATACCATTGGCGTGCGGTATCCATGCCATCGGTGCCGCATCCCAGATAGTCGGACAAGGCGGCAACCTCGTCCTCGGAGAAGCCGTACCGCTCATCGAAGTCAGTCGACAGCGCGGTGTTCACAATGAGATTGTTCAGATCGCTGAAAATGGAATCCTTGCTGATACGTTGCACACCGGTCAGGCAGGCGAATGCCAGCATTTCGCCGGAGTCCTTCAATGTGCCGGTCAACCAGGCTTTGACGAATGCGACCGCCTCATCGTAATACCCGCCGTTCGGTGCCGAATATGCCGCCATGATCGGCGCGTCGTATTCATCAAGCAGCACCACGACGGGGCGTTGATGGTATCGGTTCAGAAAAGCGACCAGTCTCGTCAGCGATGTCCGGCAGTCGTCCTCACCCGCCTGCCGCGATAGAATGCGCGTGATATAGGCGCGGTCGTCATCCGGCAGCGTCCCATCGTTCAGCAGGTAGCGGTGACGCCCATACTCATCGGCGATCATATTGCGCAGCGACCCGAAAGTCTGCGGCCACGTCAGTCCTTTGGCGGTGAGCATGCTCATGCTGATCACGGGATAGGCACCCTGGTGCCGACGATAATGCCCGTCATCGGATTCCCAGATGTCCGTGCCGTCGAACAATGGCGCGTTGTCCCGGCCGTCCGGGGAAAGCTCGAAGAACGTGCGCATCATCGTCATATTCAAGGTTTTGCCAAAACGTCGCGGACGGCAGAACAAGGTGACGGAATAACCGCTATCCAACACGTCGGCAATCAGCCGGGTTTTGTCCACGAACACCGATTGACTTGCCACGACCGCGAAATCCCCTTGGCCGATGGGCAGACGTTTGCGGCCGGTCCTGTCGACAATGCAGGCTCCGGAACCGCGCCACACACCATTGCCGCATGATTCCAAGGCAGTCGTTTCCATACTCGTGCACGCACCTTTCGCTGAACATAGGCGGAAAGCCTCGCCGACGCACCTCCATTGTATCCGCCGCTGCGGAGGCATCGGAGCTCATACGAAAGCGGAGCCGAGAAGTCCCGGCCTAGGGAAGGTATCGGGATTCCTCGACTCCGCTGCGCTTCGCTCGAAATGACGAGAGAAAGAGATTGCTCTCCGCTCGAAATGACGAGAGAGGGAGATTGCTCCTCACTCGAAATGACGAGAGGAGGGGTCGCTCCCGCCTGAAATGACGGGGAAGCGGCTGGGCTCCGTCGGGAGCGGCGCTTATTCGACGGTGTTGCTCGGCACCTCGATGCCATTGCCGAACTTGACGTCGCGGGCGGCGGCCACGCGGGACGGCAAGCCGTAGATGTCGATGAAGCCGTTGGAGGACTTCTGGTCGAAGCTGTCGCCGGAATCGTAGGTGGCCAGGTTGTAGTCGTACAGCGAGGTGTCGGAGCGACGGCCGGTCACGACGGCGCGGCCGCCGTGCAGGATCATGCGGATCTCGCCGGAGACGTACTGCTGGGTGTCCTCGATGAAGGCGTTGAGCGACTTGACGGCCGGGCTGAACCACTGCGCGTCGTAGACCAGCTCGCCCCAACGCTTGTCGATGTCGCGCTTGATGCGGTGCTGTTCGCGCTCCAGACAGCAGTTCTCCAGCTCCTGATGGGCGGTGATCAGCGCCACGGCACCCGGGCACTCGTACAGCTCGCGGGACTTGATGCCCACCAGACGGTCCTCGATCAGATCGATGCGGCCGATGCCCTGCGCGCCGGCGCGGCGGTTCATCTCCTCGATGGCCTGCAGCGGGGTGACGTCGCGGCCGTCGATCTTGACCGGAATGCCCTGCTTGAATTCGATGACGACCTCGTCCTCGACGGGCGGGAACGCGGGATCGTCGGTGTAGGAGTAGCAGTCCTTGGTCGGACCATTCCACGGATCCTCGAGGAAGCCGGTTTCGATGGCGCGGCCCCACACGTTCTGGTCGATGGAGTACGGGCTTTTCTCCGTCTGCACGATCGGCAGCTTGTGCTCCTTGGCGAACGCGATCTCCACGTCGCGGGTCAGGGAAAGATCGCGGATCGGGCTGATGGCCTTCAGGGTCGGGTCGATGGAGGCGATGGACACCTCGAAACGCACCTGGTCGTTGCCCTTGCCGGTGCAGCCGTGGGAGATGGTGTCGGCGCCGAACTGGTGGGCGGCGCGCACCAGATGCTTGGAGATCAGCGGACGGGAGATGGCGGAGACCAGCGGGTACACGCCCTCGTACATGGCGTTGGCCTTGAGGGCCTGCATGCAGTACTCGTTGGCGAACTCGTCGCGGGCGTCGACCACGTAGGATTCGATGGCGCCGCAGGCCAACGCGCGCTCGCGGATGGTCTCCAGGCTCTCGCCGCCCTGGCCGACGTCGAGGGAGACGGCGACGACGTCCTTGCCGGTGCGCTCCTTGAGGTACGAGATGGCGACGGAGGTGTCAAGACCGCCGGAATACGCCAGCACAAGACGATTGTTATCTGCCATGGTTTGCCTTTCTTATCGCATTGTTATGCACGAGTATATGCAAAGGTACGTATAAATATTCATCTCGGTGCGTCGCACCGGCCGCCCGCTACTGTTGGGTCTTCGACACGATATCCAGCAGCCAGCGCGCGCGACGCTTCGCCGGTTCGTCATCCGAGCAGATCATCATCACGGTGTCGTCGCCCGCGATGGTGCCCAGCACGTCGTCAAGCGACTGCTTGTCGATGACGCTGGCCACATACTGCGCGGCGCCGGAAGGCGTGTGCACCACGACGAGATTGCGCGCGGCCGCCACGGAGGTGACAAGGCCGGAAAGCACACGGGCCATCTGCTGTTCGACGCGGCCCGGCGACACGGATTCCACCGTCGACCCCGACGGCGAATCCGCGATCGCATAGGCCACCGTACCGTCTTTGAGCCGGGTTTTCACCGCGTTCACCTCGTCGAGGTCGCGGCTGAGCGTCGCCTGCGTCACATCGAAGCCCTCGTCGAGCAGAATCTGCGACAGCTGCGACTGCGAGGTGATGACATGATGCAGCAGCGCCTGTTCGATGGCGCTCAGCCGCGCGGCCCGCGTCGCGGGTCGCTGCAGGGACGGACCGGATTCGCTCATCGTCCGCGTCTTTCTCGTATGACTCGTCGCCATGGGCGCGGTCCGTGTCAGGCCAGCAGCGCGTCGTCGCCGCGCTGCTGGCCGACCAGCCAGGTGAGCAGCGCCTTCTGCGCGTGCAGACGGTTCTCCGCCTCGTCCCACACCACGGACTGCGGACCGTCGATCACCGAAGAGGTGACCTCCTTGCCGCGGTAGGCGGGCAGGCAGTGCTGGAACAGCGCGTCCGGCTTGGCGAGCGCCATCAGCTCGTCGTTGACCTGATAGGGCCAGAACGGCTTGGAACGGATCGCGTACTCCGCCTCCTCGCCCATCGACACCCAGGTGTCGGTGAACACGCAGTCGGCGTCGGCCACGGCCTCTTTCGGATCGGTGGTGACGAGGATCGAACCGCCGTTTTCGGCGGCGATGCGCTCCGCGTCGGCCACGATCGCCTTATCCGGCAGATAGCCGTAGGGCCCGGCCACACGCACATGCATGCCGGCGACCGCGCCGCCGAGCAGATACGAGTTGGCCATATTGTTGGCCGCATCGCCCAGATAGGCGATGGTTTTGCCGGCCAGCGCGTCCACGCCTCCGCGGAACTGGGCGATGGTGAGGAGGTCGGCGAGGACCTGGCAGGGGTGGAATTGGTCGGTGAGTGCGTTGACCACCGGACAGGTGGCGTACTTGGCCATCTCCTCGACCCGCTCCTGGCCGAAGGTGCGCCAGACGATGCCATAGGCCATGCCGGAAAGCACTCGCGAGGTGTCGGCGACCGGTTCGCCGCGGCCCAATTGGGAACCGGACTTGTCGATGACCAGCGGATAGCCGCCGAGTTCGGCCACGCCGATGGAGAAGCTGGTGCGGGTGCGGGTGCTGGGCTTGTCGAAGAGCACGGCGACGCCCTGCGGACCGGCGAACGGCTGCCGGTAGAAACGGTTCTCACGGAATTTCATGCCGAGTTCGAGAATCTGCTTCTGCTCCTCATGGCTCACATCGTCGTCGCGCAGCATGTGGCGCAATTGTCCGGTCATTGGTGGCTCCTTGTCTTTTAGCGCAGTGTTCGTTGTCGTATGGTCGCGATCCGCGGGGACGCTCAGTCGTCCGGCAGGTCGGTGGGGATTTGGGCGAGAATGGAAAGCGCCTGATCCACATCCCGCTCGGTGACGTTCAGCGGCGGCGCGAACCGCAGCGAGTCGGGACGCACCGCATTGACGATGAGCCCGTGTTCCAAGGCCCAGTTCATCGCCGCATGCGAGCAGGGGTGGGCGAGTTCGACGGCGTCGAGCAGGCCGCGTCCACGCACGGAGACGTACAACGGATTGCCGCAGGACATCAGTCCGTCGCGCAGCTGCCGGCCCCGCGCCTCGGCGTTGGCGACCAATCCCTCGTCTTCGATCACGTTCAGCGTGGCGAGGGCGGCGGCCGCGCCCAACGGATTGCCCGCGAAGGTCGAACCGTGCGATCCGGGGGTGAACAGGGAGGAGAGCTTTCCACCGAAGGCGATCATGCCGCCCATCGGGAAGCCGCTGGCCACGCCCTTGGCGAAGGTGACTATGTCCGGCGTCACGCCGCCGGCCAGATCCTCGCGCTGGAAGGCGAACCATTCTCCGGTGCGGCCGATGCCGGTCTGCACCTCGTCGACGATGAGCAGCGCGTGGTTGATGTCGCACATCTCGCGCACCTTCTTGACGTAGTCCGCGCCCAACGGCTTGACGCCGGCCTCTCCCTGGATGAGCTCGATCATCACCGCGGCCACCGGACCCTTGCCGTAATGTCCGAGTCCGGTCGCGGCGAAGGCCTCGTACAAGGCGAGCGGATCTCCGGCGCGCACGAATTCGATGTTCGGCACCAGCGGGTCGAAGGGCTTGCGGATGGCGGGCTTCCATGTGGCGGACAGCGCGCCCAGCGTACGGCCGTGGAAGCTGTTGGTCAGCGCGACGATGCGGGCCGGCTTGCCGCCCATGGCGGGAGTGGCGCCCGGCAGCGTGCGGCCGTAGAGTTTGGCGAGCTTCAACGCCGCCTCATTGCCCTCGGCGCCGGAATTGCCGAAGTACACGTGAGAGCCTTCGGGCGCGCCGGCCAATTCCACGAGTTTGGCGGCGAGCTCGATCTGCGGCTTGGTGGCGAAATAGTTGCTCACATGCGCCACCTTGGCGGCCTGTTCGGCGACCGCCTTCACCCACGCGGGATGCGCGTATCCGAGCGAGTTGACGGCGATGCCCGCCAGGAAGTCGAGGTATTCGTTGCCGTCGACGTCCCACACGCGCGCGCCCTCGCCGTGGTCCATCACGCGCAGGGGCGTGCCGAACACGTTCATATGCACCTGGGAGTACTCCCCCAGCAGCCGGGTTCCTTCGGCGCCCAACGTTTCCTTGTTCTCAGTAACCATACGAGCTCCTCATCTCGACGCCACCCTCCGGCACGACCATGGTGCCGATGCCAGCGGTGGTGAAAATCTCATTCAGGATGGAATGCGGCTTGCGGCCGTCGATGATATGCGCCTGCATGACGCCGCCGTCCAGCGCGCGCACGCACGCCTCCATCTTCGGGCGCATACCCGTCTCCAGGTCGGGCAGCATGTCGCGCAGGTTCTCCACACCGATGCGTCCGATCAGCGAGTTGCGGTCGGGCCAGTCGGCATACAGGCCGTCCACATCGGTCAGGATGATGAGCTTGTGCGCGCCCACGGCGGCGGCCAGCGCGGCCGCGGCCGAATCCGCGTTGACGTTCAGCACCTCGGTGGCGTCCTCCTCGTTCGGAGCCACGGAGGAGACCACGGGGATGCGTCCGGCCGCGACCAGATCCTCGACGGCCGAGGCGTCCACGCTCACCACATCGCCCACCAGACCGATGTCGGTGGGTTTGCCGTCGATGACCGGGCGTCGCTGCATGGCGGAGAACAGGCCGCCGTCCTCGCCGGACAGGCCCACGGCCAGCGGTCCGTGCGAGTTGATCAGGCCGACGAGCTCGCGCGACACCTTGCCGGTGAGCACCATGCGCACCACATCCATCGCCTCGGGCGTGGTGACGCGCAGACCGCCCTTGAACTCGGATTCGATGTTCAGGGCCTTGAGCATGTGGGAGATCTGCGGCCCCCCGCCGTGCACGACGATCGGATGCAGCCCCACCTGACGCAGGAACACCATATCCTCGGCGAAGCACTGCTTCAAATGCTCGTCGACCATCGCGTTGCCGCCGTATTTGACGACGATGCGCTGCCCGGCGAACTCCTCCAGCCACGGAAGCGCCTCGATCAGCACCTCCGCCTTCTGGTCGGCGCGCAGGTCGGTATGCACGTCGAAATGGAATCCCGGCCCTTTAAGTTCTGCCATTGTTTCACCTCTCTCCCAACACGACGAGGGATTACGCCGTGAACCGGGGCGGTCGGACGGCGTTCATCGTCCGACACGCTCCGGGCCGCTCAGGCCAAGTCTTTACGGTCTGACAATGAACGCCGTCCGACCGCCCCTCGCTTGCATCGTTCGCTTCGGTTTGTTCGTTTTGGTTTTCGGTTCCGTCTAGCTTTCGTAGTCGGCGTTGATGTGGACGTATTCGTGGGTCAGGTCGTCGGTCCACACCGTGGCTTCGGCGTCGCCGGCGTTCAGGTCGATGTCGATATGCACCTCGCGCGGGGTCATGTCGACCTCGGAGCGGTCGCGACCCGCGCCTCCGTTCTCGCAGATGCGCACGCCGTTGACGTCGACGGTCACCTTGTCCGCGTCGTAGGGGGCCACGCTGGCGGGCACGGTGCCGATGGAGCTGACGATGCGGCCCCAGTTCGGATCGTTGCCGGAGATGGCGCATTTGAGCAGGTTCGACGCGGCGACCGCGCGGCCGCAGGCCAGGGCGGCGTCCACGCTGGTGGCTCCGGTGACGCTGATGCGGATGTCGTGGCTGGCGCCCTCGCCGTCGCCGATGATCTGGCGGGCGAGCGAAGCGCAGGCTTGGGCGACCATCGCGTTGAACTCGTCCGGGTCGGGCTCCACTCCGGAGGCGCCCGAGGCGAGCAGCAGCACGGTGTCGTTGGTCGACTGGCAGCCGTCCACGTCGATGCGGTTGAACGAGGTGTCCACGGCGGCGAGCAGCGCGGCCTGCGCCTGACCGGCGGTGACGACCGCGTCGGTGGTGATCACGGAGAGCATCGTGGCCAGCTGCGGGGCGATCATGCCCGAACCTTTGACCATGCCGCCGATACGGTAGCCGTCGCCTTCGATCTCGACGGTTTTGGGCTTGGTGTCGGTGGTCATGATCGCGTGCGAGGCGTCCGCTCCGGCTTCGGCGGTGTCGTCCAGCGCGGCGAACGCGGCGCCGGCGCCGGCCAGCACGTTGTCGAGCGGTAGCAGCTCGCCGATCAGGCCGGTGGAGCATACGGCGATGTCCTCGGGCGCGACGTCCAACAGTTCGGCCACACGCCGCGCGGTGGCCTGCGACTGTTCGTATCCGGCCTGTCCTGTGCAGGCGTTCGCGCCGCCGGAATTCAGGATCACGGCTTTGACGTGGCCGTCGGCGATGATCGAACGCGTCCACTGCACGGGGGCCGCGCAGAAGCGGTTCGAGGTGAACACGCCGGCGGCCGCGTCCAGCGGGCCGTTGTTGACGACCAGGGCCAGATCTTTTTTGCCCGCGACGGCGGAGATGCCCGCCTCGACGCCGGCTGCGGAGAATCCTTGTGCGAATGTCACGCTCATGGCGCCACTCCAATCTTGGTCAGGCCTGCGTCCTCGGGCAGGCCAAGTGCGATGTTGAGGGACTGCACCGCTTGTCCGGCGGTGCCGCGGTTGAGGTTGTCGATGGCGGCGAAGGCGATGACGCGCCCGGCGTTGCGGTCGGTGACGACCTGCAGATGCGCGGCGTTCGAACCGACGATGTTGCCGGTGGCGGGAAGCGCGCCTTCGGGCAGCATCACCATGAAGTCCTCATCCGCGTATGCGTTCGTCCAGACGGCGCGGATCTCGTCGTCGCTTAAGTCGCGCGCCTTGTCGGTCATCGCCGCGCTCACGCAGGCGAGGATGCCTCGCGACATGGGGGCGAGAATCGGCGTGAATCCAAGCGTGAACCGGTCCGCTTCGGCCGCGGCCAGTCCCGCGGCGTGGGCGAAGTTCTGCAGGATCTCGGGGATATGGCGGTGCGTGCCGCCGACGCCGTAGGGCAGGGCGGATCCCAAAGCCTCCGAAGCCAGCAGGTTGGTGCGCTTCAGGGCCTTGCCCGCGCCGGAGTAGCCGACCACCAGATCGGCCACGATGCTTTTCGGTTCGACCAGACCTTCGGCCACGCCGGGCTGCATCGCCAGTGTGGTGGCGGTCACGTTGCATCCAGGACCCGCGATGCGTTTCGTTCCGGGCAGCGCCGCGCGCTGGCGCGTGTACAAGCCGTCGGAGGCTTTGCCGGTGATGAGCTCGGGCATGCCGTAGGTCCAATGCTCGTAGAAGTCGCCGCCGTAGAACGCGTCCCAGGCGGAGCGCTCCTCGAGACGATGGTCGGCGCCCAGGTCCACCACCACAGCCGTTTCGTCGAGCTCTGCGGCCAACGCGCCGGACGCGCCATGCGGCAGCGCGAGGATGATCGCGTCGTGTCCGTTCAGAACCTCGGCGGTGGTGTCCTCCACCACCAGGTCGGCCAATTGGGGAATATGCGGCATGTGTTTGGCCATGGATTCCCCCACCGAGGAATGTCCGGCCACGCATGCCACTTCGAAATCTGGGTGCGCGGCGAGGATGCGCAGCGCCTCACCGCCCGCGTATCCTGTGGCACCGGCCACGGCAACCGTATACTTCGCCATAATCCGTCCTTTGCGACTACGAAAACTCGGCTTCAGTATACACTTCTATGCAGACTTATGCATAATTATGCAGTCCTCGTGTGGCGGACGTCAGGCGGTGATGGTCGTGTCCGTGCCGGAAGAGCCGCCCTGCAACTGGTTGAGCATCTGCTGGTAGAGGCTCATGGCGTCGATGCCGTTCATCATCATCCACACCACGGCGATGGTGTACAACGCGTTGATCACCACGGCGGCGAGTCCCAGCCAGAACCCCTTCATATGGAAGGTGCGGCACCGCCACATCGCCAGCGCGCCCATCAGCGCGGACAGCACGGGCACGGGGAAGAACAGCGCCAGAATCAGGGAGATCACCGCATAGGCGTCCCAATGCCCGTACATCGGGTTCTGGGCGGGATCGTTCAGATCGATGCCGTTGAAGTAGTGGGGCGTGTGCGCGGGCGCTCCCTGCTGCTGGCCCTGCCACCCCTGCTGCCACTGCTGGCCCGGCTGGCCTTGCATGGGCGCACCGGTGTAGGGGTCGTTCTGCCCGCCGTATTGCGACGGCCGGCCCTGCTGGCCGGGCGTGGTCTGGGACTGCGCCGGCGGCGCGCCATACGGCTGAGCGTATGGCGGCGCGGATGCGGCCGCCTGCTCGGCGGTGGGTTCGGGATCGGGCGCGCCGTAGATGTACGGATTGTAATTCGCTCCGTACTGGCTCGCGTTCGCGCCGTATTCCGGCTCGTGGTACTCGCCGTACTCCGGCTTGCCCGTATCGCTCATCGAACTCCTTTGATTGGGTTTGGTCAGGCGCGCAGCTGTGCGCCCAGCTCGGCGGCCTTGGCCACGATCGCCTCGCGGATCGCCTCGCTGTCCTCGGCGGCCAACGTCTTGTCCTGCGAACGGAAGGTGACCGCGAAGGCCAGGGATTTCATTCCCTCGCCCAGCTGGTCGCCGGTGAACACGTCGAAGAGTTCGACGGATTCGAGGTCTCCGCCCGCGGCTTCGCGGATCGCCTGTTCCAGCTGGGCCGCGGTCACCGTGTCGGCCACGGTGAAGGCGAGGTCCTGCTTGACCGGCGGGAAGGTGGAGATTGGCTTGGCCTGCACCGGCTTGCCGTCCAATGTGGCGAACAGTGCGGTGAGATTCAGCTCGAAGGCGGCGGAATGCGCGGGGAAGCCCAGCGCTTCGTTGACCTGCGGATGCAGTTCGCCCACGAAACCGACGAATTCCTCGCCCACGAGCACGCGGGCGGCGCGGCCCGGATGCCACTGGGCGGGCATCTCGTCGGCGGAAGGCTGGTCCAGGGTGATGTCGGCGCCGATACGGTCGGCGATGCGGCGCACCGCCTCCACCGCGTCGGACCAGTCGACGGCGCGCTTGCCGCCCATCCAACCGGTGTCTTCGGCCAGGCCGGTCAGAATGCCCGCCACATGGTCGGGCTGCGCCGGCAGACCGGCGTCGAGCGCGGCGAGCTGCTCGTCGGTCGGCTTCACGCCGCCGGGCAGCGCCGGGATGGCGGGGGCTTCGGGATCCCACAGATACACATGACCCAGCTCGTACAGGGCCACGTTCTCGATGCCGCGGCGCAGGTTGCGCTGCACGGTGGTGGCGAGAGTGGGCAGGATGTCGCGGCGCAGGTACGGACGGTCGCCGTACAGCGGGTTGGCGATTTCGACGCTGACGCGCTTGACGTCGTCCAGACGGTCGCCGTGGGCGAAGGCCTTGAAGTCCTCGTCTCCGACGAACGGGTAGCTCAGCGTCTCCACCATGCCGTATTCGGCGAGCTCCTGCGACACCTCGCGGCGACGACGCTGGTCGGCGGTCAATCCCACCATGCCTTCGGTCGGCGCGGGCGGCACGGTGACCGGAATCTGGTCGTAGCCGACCAGACGGGCCACCTCCTCGACCAGATCGCACGGCTCGTTCAGATCAGGGCGCCAGGTCGGCGCGGTGACGGAGAATTCGCCGTTGCCGCCGCCGGCCACCACGCAGCCGATATCGGTGAGGATGTCGCTGATGCGGTTGAGATCCACGTCCAAGCCGGCCACACGGGCCACCTCGCTGGCTTTGAAGGCGATCGCCTTGCGGTGCGCGATGGTGTTCACATCGTTCGGATGGTCGCTGGCCTCGCCGGAACCGTACTTGGTGAGCAGTTCGGCGGCCATCTGGGCGGCGGCCGGCTGCAGCGCGGTGTCCACGCCGCGTTCGAAGCGGCGCGACGCCTCGGAGGGGATCTTGTGGCGGCGCGCGGAACGGGCGATGGTCACCTGGTCGAAATGCGCGGCCTCCAGCAGGATGTTCTTGGTTTCGGCGGTCACCTCGCCGTACAGGCCGCCCATCACGCCGGCCAGACCCAGAACGCGCGAGCCCCGCTCGCCGTTCGGGGAATCGGTGATAAGCAGATCCTCGACGCTCAGCTCATGCTCCTTGCCGTCGAGCGTGGTGAGCTTCTCGCCTTCCTTCGCGCGGCGCACCACGATCGGACCTTCGATTTTGTCGAGGTCGTAGGCGTGCATCGGCTGGCCCAGATCCATCATCACATAGTTGGTCACATCCACGGCCAGCGAGATCGAACGCTGTCCGGCGCGGGTGAGGCGGCGGCGCATCCAGTTGGGCGTGCGCGACGACGGGTCGAAACCGCGCACGGCGCGCGCGTGGTAGCGGTCGCAGCCGGGCACGCCGTGGATCGGATTGTCGTCGTCGATGATGATGTCGATGTCGGTGACGGTGCCGGGCGCGTAATCGGCCGGCTCCGGCGCCTTCTCCCCCAGTTCCACGGCCGGATCGACGTACGCCGCGCCGGTGGAATGGTGGTATTCGCGGGCCACGCCGCGGTAGGAGAAGGCGTAGCCGCGGTCGGGGGTGATGTTGATCTCCAGCACCGGCTGGTCGAGGTGCAGCAGTCCCATCGCGTCGTCGCCGGGCTTCAGGGCCTCGTATTCCTCTTCGGTGAAGCCATAGTCGCGCAGCAGGATGATGCCGTTGTGGTCGTTGCCCAGACCCAGCTCGCGCTCGGAGGCGCACATGCCGTCGGAGATGTGGCCGTAGGTCTTGCGCGGCTCGATCCTGAAGTCGCCGGGCAGCACGGCGCCCGGCAGGGTCACGACGACCTTCTCACCGGCGGCCATGTTGGGCGCGCCGCACACGATGCCGCGCGGCACCTTGTTGCCGTTCTCGTCGACGTCGTTGTATTCGTCGCCGACGTCCACATGGCACCAGTTGATGGTTTTGCCGTTCTTCTGCGGCTCCGGGGTGGCGTCCACCACGTAGCCGACAACGATCGGTCCGGTGAGCTGCGAGGAGTGGATCTCCTCCTCCTCCAGACCGACCTGCACCAGATCCTGGGCGAGTTGCTCGTAGGTCAGTCCCTCGGGCGTCTCGACATGGTCGTTAAGCCAATCGATATCGATCATAGGCATGGGTCAATCACTCCCCCATCACAAACTGTTCGCTGAATCGCACGTCGCCCTCGACGAGGTCGTGCATGTCGTTGATGTCGTGGCGCAGCAGCAGCGTGCGCTCCATACCGACGCCGAAGGCGAAGCCGGTGTACACGTTCGGGTCGAGTCCGGCGGACTTGAGCACGTTCGGGTTCACCATGCCGCAGCCGCCCCATTCGAGCCAGCCCGCCCCGCCCTTCTTGTCGGGGAACCACAGATCGAGTTCGGCGCTCGGCTCGGTGAACGGGAAGTAGCTGGGACGCAGACGCGTCTTGGCCTCGGGGCCGAACATGGCGACCGCGAGCTTGTCGAGCACGCCCTTCAAATCCGCCATGGTCAGGTTCTTGTCGACGGCGAGCGCCTCGCACTGGTGGAACACCGGGGTGTGGGTGGCGTCGAGCTCGTCGGTGCGGAACACGCGGCCCGGGCAGGCGATGTACAGCGGCACGCCGCGGGTGAGCAGCGCGCGCACCTGGTCGGACGAGGTCTGCGTGCGCAGCACCATGTTCGATCCGACGAAGCCGGCCGCGTCCTTGGCCTGGTTGCCTTTGACGTAGAAGGTGTCCTGCATCTGGCGGGCGGGATGGTCGGGGCCGAAGTTCAACGCGTCGAAGTCGTACCATTCGGTCTCCACCTCGGGGCCTGTGGAGATCTGCCAGCCCATGGAGACGAAGAAGTCCTCGACGTCCTCCATCAGCTTGGGCAGCGGATGACGGGCGCCCAACGGCTTGCGCCTGACCGGCAGGGTCATGTCCACCGTCTCGGCGGCCAACGCCGCGGCCTCGGCCTGGGCTTTGAGCTCGGCCTCCTTGGGGCCGTAGGCGCGTCCGAAGTCGGCGCGCAGCTTGCCCAGCAGCTTGCCCGCGTCCTTCTTCTGGTCGGCGGGCAGCGAGCCGATGGCCTTGCTGGCTTGGGTCATCGCGGAGTCGGCTCCGGAATACTGCGTTCTGATAGTCTTCAATTCCTCCAGTGTGGAGGCCTGTTGGATCTTCTCGATGCCTTCGGCGACCGCTGCGGTCACCGCCTGGGCGTCGAACACCATGTTCTGCGACACGAGAACCCTTTCCGAGTATGTTGTAAAAACCTATAAACCTTATGTTTTCCAGCGTTTTACCGACTTCACATTCTTTCAATATGACTCGACAACGCCTATCGGTCCGGCGGCCGCCAGCAAGCCCGGAGGCTAGCCGTGGGAGGCCATCGCCAGACTCATCAGCATGACGGCGGCGCTGGTGGCGAGGTTGAGCGATTCGGCCTTGCCGTACAGCGGAATCGACACGATGTCGTCCGCGCGTTCCAGCACGTCGGCGGGCAGTCCGCGGGCCTCGTTGCCGAACAGCACCGCCAAAGGGCCCGAAATCAAGGAGCGTTCCGCCAGCACGTCGGGCAGCGGGCGAGACCCGCGCTCCTCGGTGCCGTACACATCCGCGGCGACGACCTTGATGCCGTGTCCGCCCGCCCAAGCGAGGAATTCGTCGGTTCCCATGGTCAGCACCGGCACGTGGAACAGGGATCCGGCGGTGGAACGCACCACTTTGGGATTGAACACGTCCACGCAGTCGTCCACGAACACCACCGCGTCGCAACCGGCGGCATCGGCGGCGCGGATCACCGTACCGGCGTTGCCGGGATCGCGTACCTGCCAGAACGCGGCCAGACGCGTGCCGGACTCCCCGGCCTGCGCGGCGGGCGGCATATTCGCTCCGGCGCGCATGGCTTCGACATCGCCCACGGCGAGGATTCCTTGGGCGTCGCCGCTGATGCGACGAATCACCTCGCCGCTGGCCCAATGCACATAGATGTCGGAATCCAGCGCCTGATCCACGATGCGCCGCAAGGTATCCGTCGCGGCGCGGCGCTCGCCGCCCTCGGCCTCGACCTCGACGTACAGGTCGCGCACCACATCCGGACGCCAGACGACGGCCTCGCGCACCGACTGCGGTCCCTCGATCAGGAATCGGCCGGCGCGATGGCGGGTTTTGCGGTTCGTCAGGTCGGCGAGATGCCGCACCCGTTCGGATTTGGGGTTATCGACAAGCTGTGCGTTGATGGGCATGCCATCCACACTACCGCACTACCGCACGCCGACCAATCGAGGGACACGCACATACAGGATCCAATGCTCGTCCTCGGCGTCGGCGGACAGCACGCCGCCGAGCCGCTCCACCTCGGCACGGTGCATCTTCAACCCGTGTCCGCCCGTCATCGGCGGCGAGTCCACGGGATCGCCGACCTCGTCGAGCCGCTCGTCGTCGGCCAGCGGATTCGTGGCGACGATCTCGATCTGGTTCTTATCCACGGTGACCACCACGGTGAAGGCCTCCTGGCCCGGAGTCCCATGGCGGACGATGTTCGCGTACGCCTCGTCGAGCATATCGAGCACGCAGGCCCTGCGCTCGCGGATATCGCTTGGATTGTCGAATTGGGGACCATGCACATGGTCGATGACGCGCGAGACGCCGATGAACCCGGATTGCGCGAGCACGGCGGTCCACTCGTCCGTCCTCTCGCGCAGCACGTCCACGAACCGGCGGCCGTCGGTGCGCCCGCGTTCGCTGCTCAGTTCCGTCTCATCCTCGTCGCTCAACTGGCGGATCACCGCGTACACGCTGTCGAGCACGCGCAGGGAGCGGTCGTTGATCTGCCGCCAGGCCTCGCGGTCCTCCTCGGATTCGACGCGGCGGATCCGCTGCTGGGCGATGCGTGCGATATTCGACAGGTCGCCGGTCACCGAATCGTGCACGATGCGGGCCACGGTGACACGGCGTTTGAGCGCGTCCGCCTCCTCGATCTTGCGCTGCGCCTCGTACAGCAGCGAATGGCGGCGGCTGGTGTGGCTGAAGAACAGCAGCAGCGTTATCAGCAGAATCAGGATCGGCACCTGCGCGTAGCCGGAGAACCAGCGGAAATCGGGGTATCTGGAACTCTGGATCGCCAACGAGCACACCACGGGTATGGCCAGCACCACGCCCGCCTTCGTGCTGATGTCATAGGTGAGGGTGCCCAGGGAGTAGGCGACTCCCAGCAGTTGGGACGGCCCTTCGACATGGAAGAACAGGCAGGTCACGCAGAAGTTGAGCAGCAGCGCCAGATTGGCCGGCACGGGGAACACGCCCGCGAGCGGCAGCAATATCATGAACACCGTGGCGGTGACCACTCCGGACAGGGTCTGCGGCGGCGTGAAGTACCATTCCCAGAATCCGCAGATCAGCAGAACGAAGGTCTGCCCGATTCGGATCGGATGTTTCACGGGGCTGAGCGCCAGCGGCACCGACCCGGCGAGATGTCCGTCCCCTCCGCGTGTGAAACGCTCCCGCTCCATGGTTCACGCCTCGGCGTTCAGCCACATCGCCACGGCCTGCCAACGCGAGGTCGCGCCCAGCTTGTGCATCGCGCGCTGGCCGTGCTTCTTCACCGTCTCCGGAGTGATGTTCAACGTTTCGGAGATCGCCTTGATCGACATGCCCGCCGCGAAGGAATCCATGATCTCGAATTCGCGGTCGGTGAGCACCGCGCTCATGCCCGACTGGTTCTTCAGACGCACATGCGCGGTCAGGGGAGATTCGAATCCATCCCCCCACGTGCCACCCGAGGCGACGGTGCGCAGCGCGGTGACGATCTGCTGTTCGTCGGCTTTGCCGACGATGCCCTGCGCGCCGGCCAGCGAGGCCTTCTCCGTGTATTTGTCCAGCGAGTAGGCGGTCATCGCCAGAATGCCCACTTTGCTGATGCGTGCGCGGATGCGGCGGCACACGGAGATGCCGGACACCCTTTCCATGCTCATATCGACCAGCAGCACCTTGGGTCGGGTGGCGGCGCGCAGGCAATATTGCACGGCTTCGCCGCCGTCCGCCGTGGTCCAGATGACTTTCGCGTCGGGCAGCAGCTCGGTGATGCTGGTCTTCAGGCTAGGCAGTACGAACCGGTCGTTGTCCACTATGCCGATGGTCACTTCGTGGTCCATATTGCCTCCGTAGCACTTCAGGTGAGGACACTCCACTCTGGGGTTTTTCTGAAAGCAATCCTAACAAAAAGCAATGCTCCCACCTCCGTCATCCTTTTCCCGGTATTCCCCGAAAGGGGTAGATTTCACACACGCGAGCCGCAAGCCGCACAGCGTATGAATCGGACGCAAGCATTATTCGGCGGAGCGAAACAAGCAGACTGAGCATAGGGAAGACTCGCCTCACCGTCGGCATCATTACGGCTCATCGCCGCTTGAAAAAACGGAACAGCTGCGATTCCCGCACCCAAGCGCCGGACGCCACTGCCGAGACGACCACCGCCGCGCACAGAGCGATCGGGGTCCGGATGGCGATGGCGGCGATTCGAGCGAAGTCGTCGGAGGCGAGTCTCGCGCATAAGGCGGTTAGCAACGATGTCGAGGCGAGCGTGCCAAGACCCGCCCAAACGCTCGTCTCCACCGCAATGGTAAGCACAAGGGCCTCCTTGGACTGCCCGGAGTGCAACGCCCCCGCGTATTCGAGCCGTCGCCGACGCACTGCCATCCATCCGATCAGCAGTCCCACCGATCCCGCCACGAACGGCATCCATCTGGTCATGCGCGAATGGTACGAGCCACCGGCATCATAGTGGGAGTCGAATCCTTTGTTCAGCCGGGTGACGCCGCCTTTGGCGCTTTCGCCGCCGGAGACGACGGCCGTGGAATACAGCAGCGCGTCAAGATCGTCGGACGTCGGCCACTGCTTGGCCCAGCATTCCTCAAATGTCCCTTCCCACGAGGAGACGGGCACCACAAGCGCGTAGGCGAATCGGGTATCCCGCCCGTCATTGTCCCAGTCGTACACGCCTCCCACACGAATTGTCCCTTGATCGGTCTGCACCACGCTTCCGACGGACAATCCAAAATCCCCTGCCATGTCGCGGGATATCCATACGCCGCCAGCATCGGCCGACATCGTGTCATCCGAGGCCAGCAGATGCAACAGTCCCGGTGTCACCTCATAGGATGCCACGTCTCTGCCGGGTGTGGCAGCGAAGACGATCTGCGGGCCGCTTCGCATCGCGCCGGACACCGATGGACCATCCGGAACCGAAGACAGACGGTCGCATGTCACACCATCGACCTTCGCCCCGACCAGCGTGGCCACATCAGCGTTGGCTCGAATTCGAGCGGCTGCGTCGTCCTGCAATGCAATGACCGACATCGCCTCGTATCCGCCGAACAATCCTCCGACTAGCAGTACCGCCAAAGCCATCGAAACGGCGCGAGCCGTACCGCATGACACATTGCGCATCGCCTCGGAGAGGATGGATTCCAACCTCATCGCGCCGCTCCCACTTCCGCCGTGCCAGCCGCCCCGCCGTCAGGTCTTGACATCTCATCGTGAGGGCGTTCGGCGTCGTCTCGATCTGATCCCGTCGCCAACGGCGCATACTCAGACAAATCGACCACACGTTGACATGCGTCGCGCGTGTCGGGATCATGCGTGGCAATCATCACCATCATCCCCTGTCCGGCAAGTCTCCCGAGCACATGACTGACCGAACGAGCGGTGCGCGTGTCCAATTGCGCGGTCGGCTCGTCCACAAGCAACACATCAGGCTTGGAACATACGGCGCGCGCCAGCATCAGACGTTGTGCCTCACCACCGGATAATTCGGAAAATCGACGGTCGGCAGCGTAGCGAAGATCGAACACCTCCATCATGTCCAAGGCCTGTCCTTCGGCATCGCGCCGGGACATTCCCTTGGTAAGCAATGGAAACACGACATGGTCCAGCGCTGAGCGTTCGGCTACGCCATACGGATTCTGGAACACCCAGCCAATCCGCTCGACGCCATCGCGCTCCACAGTGCCGGCGTATGGTTGTTCCCATCCCGCAAGTATGGACAGTAGCGTGGATTTGCCGCATCCGCTCGGACCGCACACCGCCACGGTCTGCCCAGGGTGCACGACGATATTCAAGTGCTCGAATAGTATATCGGTGTCAGCGAAGCGATGCGCGAGATCATGTGTGGCGATATGCATCGCTCACCCACATGTCAGCTGCGACAACCGGGATCCCAAAGCGACCTCACTGATCGCTGACGTGTCGGTGTCGTCCGAAGGCCGCACCAGACTGACGCCGAGTTCGGCCCCGACGATGAGCACCGGCGTTTCCTCGCCATCCGCCACGACACAGCCAGTGGAACCGGTGATGCCATATACCGCGCCGGCTGGAACCCGCAGCACGGTCACCGGTTCCTCGAATGCCAACGTGGCGTCGAATCCCGCGGACAGCATGTCCGCCGTCATCGTACGAAACCCTTCGGTAAGGGCGACCTGCTGGCAGAACGCCGCGTCACTGACCGTGGTCTCGCCAGCGGGCAACACGGTCGTCTGGTCGAACACGGTGAGCACGCGGGATCTGTCCAGGGCCTGCCCGTTCTTGATCGTCAACGACGTGATGCCGCCGGGCACCTCACCCACGATATCTGATGCATTGACGACGACACCGACTCCCGCGCTCCATGACTCGGTTCGTACACTGGATTGCGGAATCCATAGGACATCAGCCAGATGAAGAGAGCCGTCGCTGGTATTGCCCGAGTCGGACATCAGCTGCTGCCATCCCGCTCGGGTGCGCCAATCGTACAGGTCGGTTCCCGAAGCGGAAGTGTATCCTAACCGTCCCAGCTCGTCGTTCAGCGCGCGGACGTCGTCGCCTTGATCCCCCACCGTCAGATCCCGGTAGAGCGGACTGGCCGTATTCAGGGCGATAACCACACGGTCGTTGACCTTGTATGCCGCCGCGCCGGAATTCAGTCCCGCCCCCGACCAGTTGGCGGTCACCGTTCCGGACGCGTTGCCGATAAGTCCGTATGACGCGGACATGGTCGGTACCACCGTCACCTGTTGTTGACCGGAGTACTGCTGCGTGTTCACGGGGACGCTGGTGATCTCCTTCGCGCTATCGAGCAACGCAGGCGCGCGGTCGGGCAGCCAAAGCGCGCAGGCTCCCGCCGTAAGCGCCATCGCCGTCATCACCGACAATGGCAGCCATACAATCGATACCTTGCGTCTCACCACAGTTTCTCCACGGGATCATCGGCGAACCCCACAAACGAATTGTTGGCGGCCTGGCAACCCCGCACACCCATATCCTGCGCATCGTAGCTGAGTTCGCCATCCGCGCGCTCACGCGCGTACTGTTCCGCGGTGTAGTCCTTCGGCACCAGATCGTTACGGCGCAGGCAGTCCACGATCGCCTCGTCCCGGTTGGACAGCAACGAACCGTTGCCCTGCTGCACGGCGTAGATCTCCGCCACGATGTTCACGTTGCCGAAGCACGACGCCTGATCGGCATCATATTTCTCCTCTTGGGAGTCGGTGCCCGAATAATGCACCGCCTCCTCGTAGATGCCGTTGGGATATTTGATCAGAACGATCTCCTTATATCCCTTGTCGAGCATGCACGACTTATAGGTCGACCACGCGTCCTCGTAGTCGGCCGCCGTCACGCCGCCATCGGCCTTGGCGCGTTCCATCACGGATTTCTCATAATCGGACGCGGGCTCGAATTGGTTCGAGATAAACATATCGATGTATTCGTCCAGTGAGTTCGCCAGTTTCTCGCCCGCCACGCCCGAACCGATGTCCCGACCGCTGTTCTGCGACGCGCCTCCGCCAGAGGTCTGGCCGCTGGACTTCCCCGTCGCCTCATCCGCCGTTGTTTGCCCACCATCCGCCGCCCGCGAACAGCCGGACATGCCCGCCAGCGTCATAACGGCGACGGCGGCCGCGCCAAACCGAATCATTCCCTTCATAATCGCCCCTTCTCATCAGCTCCGATGGAGTCTTCCTAGTTCAGGGTATGTGGTCTGTGGTCTGTCGGGCAACAATCGCATGGTTGTTTTGTGTATACCCATGTGCTTCCCTCCACTACAACATTTGTGCATACGCTCTTCGGTGAGGGTTTCACCTTGCAATCATGTTCGATATCATGGCGGGTGAATTCGTTGAGGAAGACGGGAATGGGTTGAAGTTGCATATGGGGATGGAAGACCGAACGTCGACTGCGCACACGCGTCCGACGGGCATGACGTTCTGTCGTATCGCCATAGTCGATAACGACGAAATGGCATTACGCTCGCTCATCCGGATCATCCATGAGCGGATTCGATTCGCATCGCCGATCTGGACCGCCACCACCGCGCGACAGGCGTTGGAACATTGCTCAGCACCTCGAGACATCCCCGACGTGCTACTGGTGGACATGTCGCTCGAAGGCATTCAAGGCCCATCATTATGCCGTCATATACGATTGGGAAACACTAAAACCCGTTTGCTTGCGATCACCAGTTTTTCCACAACCATGTACCATGACAAGGCCGTTCATGCCGGAGCGCAGGGACTGATAAGCAAAAACGACGAGGATGAGATCGTCCGCGGCATCCATCTGATGCAATGCGGAGAGGTTATGGAGGGATTCGAGTCCCCTGTGATGGCTCAGATACGACTGAAGCATGAGCCCGCACCGGCGATTTTGAGCATACGGGAGGAAGAGATTCTCGATCTTGTGGCGACATGCGGACTTGTCGACCGACAAATCGCCGACCGTCTCGGCATAGCCGAGGCGACCGTCCGCAGGCATATGCACAACATCATGAAGAAGCTCGGCGCCCGAACCTCCCGCCAAGCGGTAGCCATATGGCTCAACAACAGATAGGCTCCCATGAATATCGTGAAACGCATTCATCATCCCGTTCAGTGGGCGATTGTTCTGGGAGTCGAGCTCGTATGCATCGCCGAATGGTGCGCACGTCCATCGGCGCAATGGCCGGCCATAGTGCTGTCCGCCGCGCAATGCGTGCTGATCGCACTTGCGCCGATTCGTCCCCGTGTGGTGTTTGTGATCGCTCTCGTCTGCGACGCCAGCATGACGATGCTGTATACCGATACTGCGGCAACTCCCATATACGCGCTGGTCACCGTGATCGGATTCCTCGCCTATCAGACGAACAATGCGACCACATTCGCGGCGCTATGCGCGGCATCCATCGCCCAACTTCTGGAGACGGCCGCCGGCGGCGCATCAGGAGGCCGCGCGTTGGTCGCCTTCCTGGTGACTTTCGTGTTCGCCGCCCTACTGGGCAGCGCATTGCGGTGGCGTGAGCAGTTCGTGGCAAACCAGCATGCGGCACAGGTGGCGAGCATACGGCTGCGGGACAGCGAGAAAGCCATTCGGGCGGCCAACGAAATCCATAGCGCCGTCACCAACCAGATGTCGTCAATCGCGCGGATCGCCCAACGACAGATACGGCTTGGATTGGACGGCGATCAACAACCTTGGGCAATGATCAATGACGCGGCGACGGAAGCCTTGTCGAACACCCACCGAGCCATCGAATACCTCCGGCAGGTCGATGGCGACACCACGTCCGAGAAGGATCCTTCCTATGAGGACCTTGTGAAGGGCATCACACGCATGTTGGAAGAGGACGGCGGGAATCTTCGCGCCCTCGGTTTTTCCGGCAGCGTCACCACTCAGACGGACACACCCGTAAAACTCAGCGCCGACAAACAACACCTTATTCTCACGCTGCTGCATGAGATCCACACCAATATCGTCCGGCATGCGCCTCATGGCTGCCATTACGAGCTTTCCGTACTTCTCACCCGACAAGGCGTGGAGGTCACCCAGATCAATCCTCTCGCCGCACACGAATCCGCTACGGATCTTCCCGTCGGACGATACGGCTTGCACGGGCTGCAGCAGGACTTCTCCGCATACGGCGGGACGCTAAGCGCTGAATGCGAAGGCGACATGTGGGTCGTCTTCGCATTCCTGCCCGCCGATGGCGAGGAAATCAGCTAGCCCGCACGTCAGTTGCCGAGGAAGGAGAAGCTGCCGGTCAGCGCCGCGACGGTCAGCGCCACGATCGGCAGGGCGAGGCATCCGACGAGGAACATGCGGTCACGTGTGTGCACCTCGCTCACGCGCGCGTGGCTGCGCGGTCCGTCGCCGCCGAATCCGCGCGCCTCCATGGCGGTGGCGAGCGTGGTGGATCGTCTGATCGAAAGCACCAGCAGCGCGAAGGCCTGCGGGAAGAAGGCCTTGACCTTGCTGTCGTCGCCGAGCCCTCGGGAACGACGCGAGGCGGTGAGCGCCGCCCAATCGTCCTGCAATACGGAGAACAGACGCATGCCGGCCAGTCCGCCGTACACGAAGCGGTCGGGCAGGTGCAGCACCTGACTGAACGCGTCGGCCAGATCGGTGGAGTCCACCCCCAGAATCGTGATGATGGCGGGGATGCCGATGGCGAGGATACGCAGGCCGGTGGCGATGGCGAGTTCGCTGGAACGGTCGGTGACATGGATCATGCCCCATTGGAACCAGGTGTCGCCGCCCTGCTTGCCGTACAGCCAGACGGCGAGCGCCGAGCCGGGCGCGCCGATGAAGACGGGCCATGTGGATCGCACGATGCGCCATGGGGTGAATCCGATCGTCATCAATACCGCGAATTCCAAGACGAGGGCGACACTCGCCGATATCCAGTCGAGGCTTAGCAGCATAGGCAGGGATACCAGAAACGCGCCGATTAGACGGTATGCGGGGTTCAACGAGGCTAGGAAAGGCGATCGACTGGAGACTTTCACGGGTTCTTCTCGTTCGTTCACCGAGGAGACTTCGACACGCGCATGCGTCGGATCAGAACCCTTTTGCTCCTGCCACTCTCCCGAGGCACCATCAGGTATGAGCTCCACCAGACGGGCTCCCAACGCGGTGACGAGTTCGCGGTCATGTGTGACGACGATGATGCTTACGCCGTCACCACGCAGCGAGTGAATCAGCCGCACGATCTGCATCCATGTGCGGCGGTCCTGGCCGAAGGTCGGTTCGTCGAGGATGAGCACTCGTGGTGCGGATGCCAAGGACGCAGCCACTGTGAGGCGACGTTTCTCCCCTCCGGACAGCGTGTACGGATTCGCCCGTTCGTAACGGATGAGATTGAAGCGTTCGAGCAGCTCGCGAGCGCGGGATTCGGCTTCGCTCTGCGGCATGCCGGCGCGCAACGGTCCCAGCATCACCTCTTCGAGCACGCTGCCGCAGGCGAACTGGTGCTCGGGGTTCTGGAAGACGTAGGAGATGCGTGAAGCCAGTTCGGTGGATCGCCATGCGATGGGCGAGTCGCCGCGTGCGCCCTCCGCCAGCGCGGGCGAGGCTTCGACCCGTCCGTCGACGGGTTCGAGCAGACCGGCGAGCGTCAACGACAATGTGGATTTCCCGGCGCCGTTCGCGCCGACCAATGCGGTGATCTGTCCTGCATTGAAGTCGAGATCGATATGCTCGGCGATGGCTTCGCCGTTGCGACCGATCGCCAGATCACTGGTCGAAAGCAATGTCTCGCCGTTGCCGGTGCTGGCCGGGTATTCGGGCTCGTCATCGGTGTGGATGCGGCGAATCTCGTCGCTCGGGCGGCGGTAGCGTTCCGGCAGCCAGATGCCGAGCGCTGCGAAGTCCAGATCGGGGTTGCGGAACACCTCGTCGGGCGTGCCGTCGGCCACGACGACCGTGCGGCTCGAGACGGCATGGCCGATCTCCTCGTCCTCGCCGTTTTGGGTGACGCGCGTGCCGGCCGCGTCGCCATCGGCCAGACCGAGCACGACCACGCGGTCGATGAGGTCGATCCAAGAGCCGGCGCGATGCTCGACCAGCACCATGGTGGCATGCTGGTCGGCCAGCACTTCGCGCACCGCGTCGACGACCTGTTCGACGCCGTCCGGATCGAGATTGGCGGTCGGCTCGTCGAGCAACAACACGCCTGGACGCATCGCCAACGCGCCGGCCAAAGCGAGACGCTGCATCTGCCCGCCGCTCAGATGCATCACCGAACGATGCAGCTGCACGCCCTTCATCCCCACGGCAGCGAGGCTTTCATCCACGCAGGGCCAGATCTTCTCGAGGGGCACGTTCATATTCTCCGGACCGAACGCCACATTGTCACCCAGACGCTGGAACACGGCTTGGGCATCCGGATCCTGCAATACCAGGCCCACGCGCCCGCGCGCCTGACGCACGGGCACCCCGTCGACCAGCACGGCTCCCTCGGTGATGCCGCCCTCCTCGTCGACCACTGTCTGGGGGCCGCCCGCCATCTGGACGGATTCATCGTCCGACACGCCGTCCCGCTCATCGCTCCGGTCGAATCGTTCCTCTTGCTCGAATTGTCCGGGCCGTTCGACGGGCGCATCGGCCATATCGCTGCCAAGCAGTCCGGCCGCTCCCTCAAGGATGGTGGATTTGCCGATGCCGGAGGCTCCCAACAGCAACACCCGCTGTCCGGCTTCGATACTGAGATTCAGACCGCGCACGGCGAAGTTCCGTCGTGAGGCGTGACGATAGCCCCAGTTGTCGAATCGCAGGCTCGCGTTGTCAATCATGTGCCGCTCCATGTAACGAAGGATGAAGCGGGTGCGCCCACACACGGCGTGGCGCACCCGATATACCCGATGAGGTGACGCGCCTGTACCCGCTTTAGGCGGAAACGCCGCGCACATCACGGCCGGAGGCGAACTTGTCGAGCGCACCGGTTTTCGCGATCGCGAGGTAGAGGAACCACATGAGAACGCCGGCGAACACGATGCCGGAGACCACAGTGGCGATCAGATAGACCACGCCGTAGGAGCCGGTGGCGGAAATGCCCTGCAGGTTCTTGAAGAAGGAATAGCCCCAGCATCCGACGGCGGACAATGCGCCGGAGAGCACGGTCACGGCGAGATTCCACTTCTTGTAGGCGAAGATAAGGAACGCGACCTCGGCGAACAGCCCCTGCACGAGCGCGATGAGGAAGGTTTCGACTCCTCCCCACATATTGCCCATCAGCGCCTCAAGCACACCGGCCACGACTTCGGCATAAACCGCGGCACCGGGCTTGCGCACGATGATGGCTGCCAGAGGACCAGCGAACAGCCACAGGCCGTTAATCAGGCCAGGCAGTCCAGGGACAAGCGCGTCCATGACTTCCCAAGGACCGTAGGTGATGGTGGCCACGCCCCAATAGATCAGGGCGGAGGCGACGCCGATCACGGATGCGACCGCGATATCGACGACGCGCCAGCGGTAGTTGGCTTTGGCGATGGTTTGAGACATTGATGTGCCTTTCTCTCGTCACGCGCCGACGTTCGGCGCGTGTTCTCAGGCACGGGAAAAGAGCGACGTCCGTGCACCAGCATTATCTGGACTCACGTTCATTCGGTCGAGGGAAACCCCTCATCTCAGCCGCTTTTGGACAGCAGCCCCCGTGTCAACTCACACAGTGTAAAACATCACCTGGCCAATTTGTCAAGCAGCAGCGCTTCGGTGACCACATTGCTCTTCAACCCCGGCAGGGAGAGGGACTCGTTGGGGCTGTGCGCGTTGGCCTTCGGATCCTCCGGTCCGGTGACGAGCACCTGGGCTTCGGGGAAGATGCGCTGCAGTTCGGGGATGAACGGAATCGACCCGCCCTCGCCCTTGTTCACGGGCGCCACGCCGAAGGCCTCCTCCATCGCCTCCATCGCGTCCTTGGTGGCCTCGGCGTTCGGATCCATGGCCCAGCCCATGCCGTTCTCCAGCTTGTCCACGCGCACCTGCGCGCCGAAGGGGGCGTTCGAGACGAGGAACGCGGCCAGCGCGTCCTGCGCCTCTTCGGGGCGCTGGTTCGGCGCGGTGCGCAGGGAGAGACGGAAGGTTGTTTCGGGGGCGATCACGTTGAACGAGCCTTCGACCGGATGCGCGTCGAAACCGATCACGGTCACGCTCGGCTTGGTCCACATGCGTGCGGCGAGCGAGCCGGTGCCGGCCATACGGTAGCCGTCGACGACGCCCGCGTCGGCGCGCACGCTCGCCTCGTCGAGGTCGCGCTGCAGTCCGCCGATCGGCTCCTCCGCGGCCACGCCCGGCACCGCCAGGTCGCCGTTCGCGTCGTACATGGAGGCGATGAGCATGGCCGCCAGCGTGTTCGCGTCGAGGATCGGACCGCCGAACTGGCCGGAATGCACGGGATGCTCCAAGGCCTTGACGGTCACGTCCACGCAGGTGTTGCCGCGCAGCGAGGTGGTCAGGCTGGGGATCTCGGCGGACCAGTTGCCCGAGTCGGCCACAATGATCACGTCGGATTCGAATTCCTCGCGATGCTCCTCGATGAAGGGGATGAAGCTCGGCGAGCCCATCTCCTCCTCACCTTCGATGAACACCTTGATGTTCACCTTGAGATCGTCGCCGAGCGCCTTGAGCGCGCCGGAGTGGATGGCGATGCCGCCGCCGTCGTCGGCCGCGCCGCGGCCGTACAGGCGCGTGTCGATTTCGGTGGCCACGAACGGGTCGGTGTCCCATTCGGCCGGGTCGGGCACCGGCTGCACGTCATGATGCGCGTACAGCAGCACGGTGGGCGCGTCCGGATCGACGATCCTCGAGCCGATCACCTCCCATGCGCCGGGAGTGCCGTCGGGATTATGGGCCTGGGCGACCTTCGCGTCCACCCCCACCTCGCGCATCAGCTCGGCCACGAATTCGGCCGATCGCCTCATATGCTCGCCGGTGATGCCCTGAGCGGAAATCGACTGGAGCGCGATTTTGTCGCGCAGCACGCCGACGATGCGCTCCCAATCGGATTCCACCCGCGTGCGGATGTCCTGAGCGGTGAGATCTGCCATGGATGATGGTCCTTTCCTCGTGTTTCCAGGGTCGCGCGAACGCACGCACGGGTTTGCTCCCCGCCCGCGACGGACGTTTTCGATACGCCCACATCGGCCCGTATCGATGGGATTGCAACGCCTGACACCTGGTATTCATGCGTCTATACGTCACCGTAACCTGCAATCATGACATGGAACCCGTTCAAGAAGGAGCAGGCCCAGCAGCCTGTCGAAGAGTCCGCCAAATCCGATTCCTCCAAGGGCAAAGGGCACGCCACCCCCAAGCGCAAGGAGGCGCAGGCGGCCAACCTGCGCCCGCTGGTGCCGGTGGATCGCAAGGCCAGCGCGAAGGCCGCCAAGGCCCGCATGCGCGAAAGGGAGAACGCCGAATACGAGGCGATGCAGAAGGGTGATCTGAGCCGCATGCCCAAGGCCGAACGCCTGCCGTGGCGCATCTACATCCGCGACTATGTGGACGCCCGCTGGAACATCGGCGAGTTCTTCATCCCGGTCGCCTTCGGCATTCTGATCCTGTCCATGATCCTGTCCGTGTTCGTGCAGAACGTCGCCATCTCGATGGCCATGATGGTTCTTATGTACGGCTATCTGTTCGCCGTGATCATCGACACCTGGCTGATGTGGCGCAAGCTCAAGAAGAAGCTGGTCGCCAAGTTCGGCGAGGCGGCCGTGGCCAAGGGATCGCGCTCCGGCACCTACGCGTGGAGCCGCGCCATCCAGCTGCGCCGCTGGAGGCTGCCCAAGCCGCGCAACAAGCGTGGCGAATACCCCCAGGACTGATTCCCCGCGTTATTCTCTAGGAGAGCCGCCCGACTTGGGCGGCTTTTTGCTTTACGATGGACGGCAGACGCGGGGCGCGACCCGCATCCGATCCCAAGGAGACAAAATGACCCAGCAGTATGACGTGGCGATCGTAGGCGCGGGACCGGGCGGCTACGCGACCGCCCTGCGCGCGGCCGAATTGGGGATGTCCGTCGCCCTGATCGAGCGTGAAGGCACCGTGGGCGGCACCTGTCTGAACCGCGGCTGCATCCCGTCGAAGGCGCTGATCACCGCCATGCACGCCATGGACGCCGCGCGTCACGCCAACGTGTTCGGCGTGCGGGCGAGCGTGTCGGGAATCGACTACGGCCGTCTGCGGGAGTACCGCGTCGGCGCCGTCGCGAACATGACCAAAGGTTTGGCGGGACTGCTCGCCCAACGCAAAATCGAGGTGCTGCGCGGCGAGGCGGAACTCACGGACGCGCACACCATCCGCATCACCACGGACGATCCCGCCGACGACGGGACTCGACGCGTCTCGACCGTCACCGCCGACCATATCGTGCTCGCCACCGGCGGCAGACCCCGCGCCTTGCCGGGAGAGCCGTTCCGAGGAGCGCTGATCGATTCCACGCAGGCGCTGGAACTCGACGAGTTCCCCTCGCGCGCGGTGATCGTCGGCGCGGGTGCCATCGCCCTCGAATTCGCCTCCATGTGGAACGCCGCGGGCTGCGAGGTCACGCTGATCATCCGCAAAGGCCGCGTGCTGTCCGCTTGGGACAAACGCACCGGCATAACCCTCACCCGCGAACTCAAACGCCAGGGCGTCACCGTCATCGCCAACGCCTCCGTCACCCGCGTCGACACCGGCGCCGAAACCGGCGCGACAGTACGTTATGCAACGGCCGGCGGCGGAGAAGCCGACGTGGAGGCCGATGTGGTGCTGGCCGCCATCGGCCGCGACCCGAACACCGACGCGCCCTGGTTCGACGCGCTGGGCATCGCCCGCGACGCGCACGGACTGGTGGCGGTCGACGAGCTGGGCCGCACCTCGGTACCGGGAGTGTGGGCGGTGGGCGACATCACCCCCGGTCATGCCCTCGCCCATCGCGCCTTCGAACAGGGCATCGTGGCGGCCGAAGCCATCGCGGGACTCAACCCCCGCCCCGTGGACGAGACGACCGTGCCCGGCATCGTGTTCTCCTCCCCCGAAGCGGCCACGGTCGGACTGACCGAAGAGCAGGCCAAGGAACGCGACGACCTGCGTGAGGTGAGGCAGACCGCGTACCCCATGCTGGGCAACGCGCGCATGATGATGAGCGGCGCGGGCGGCTCGATGAGCGTGGTCAGCGGCGAGAGGGCGGACCGTCCGGGCGTGCCCGTGGTGCTCGGCGTGCACATCGTGGCCCCCGGCGCGTCCGACCTGATCGCCGAAGCGCAGCAGCTGGTCGGCGCGCGCACGCCTCTGGCCGAGGCCGCGCGGCTCATCCACCCCCATCCCACATTCAGCGAGACGCTCGGCGAGGCCCTGCTCAAGGCGGACGGCCGCCCCCTGCACACGCGCTGACGGGAGGGCAGTGATACTGATAGACTTGTTGCCCAGTGTGTTCATCATCCGTATCGCAGTGAAGGAAAGAGATGGCTCAGAACGACGCTAAGGCCGAGAAGAAGCCCGGCACGATCAAGCAGATCATCCAGATTTTCAAGTACACCTACGCGGAGGACAAGCAGCTGCCTTGGCTGTTGGCAGCCGTGTTCGTGGCCCCGATCGTCGTGATGGTGATCGCCGGCATCGTCTTCCACTGGTCGGTGATGAGCTGGATCTTCCTGATGATCACCGCGATCATGCTGGGGCTGCTGTTCGCCACCATGATGCTCACCCGCCGCGCCGACCGCGTCGGATACCGCCAGCTGGAGGGACGTCCGGGCGCGGCCGTCAGCGTGCTGAGCAATATGAAGAAGGCCGGCTTCACCTTCCCCGAGCAGCCGGTGTGGATCGACGCCAAAACCAAGGACGCGATCTGGCGCGGCACCTCCATCAACGGCATCTATCTAATCGGCGAGGGCGACTACGGACGCGTGTCCAAGGCGATGGACCGTCAGGAGCACAGCATCAAGGGTGTGACCGCCGGCTCGTCCATTCCCGTCTACCGCATCGCGGTGGGCACCGGCGAGCATCAGGTGCCGCTGAAGGACGTGCGCAAGGCCGTCACCAAGAAGAAGGCCTACGAGCCGACCAACCATAAGAATCCCGTGCTGGCCAAAATCCACCCGCGCCGCCGTTTCCTGCTGACCAAAACCGAGCTGGACACGCTCAACGACCGTCTGCGCACCCTGCAGACCAAGGGCGGATACGGCATCCCCAAGGGCATCGACCCCACGCATCCGCAGCGTGTGAGCCGTCGCGCCATGCGCGGCCGCTGATTCGGAGCGAATCGGAACTCTCTTCGCGGAGCCCCACGACGCCATGCGCGCCGTGGGGCTCCGTCATATTCCGCGGACAGTACACGCATCGCACCAGGGCGTGTCCATAACCTGAAAAAACGCAGATTAATGGCTCGACCATCGCAAAACCGCATGATTCCGCGGGTTCCACGCAATCCAGCATCCCGACGTAACACTTTCGTAACCCAACTCGCGAGTGAGCGAAACGCATATTCCTATGCTTAACACTCGTAACGTTTCTCATGAAAGGAGCGGTCCCGTGACCGAACTCAAAACCAAGGCCGATGCCGAGGCCCTGATCAACCAGGAAGGCGTGGAGTACGTCTCCATCCGCTTCACCGACCTCATCGGCGTGCAGCAGCACTTCAACGTGCCGGCCAGCGAATTCCTCAAGGACGCCTTCGACGAGGGCATGCCGTTCGACGGCTCCTCCGTGCAGGGCTTCCAGGCCATCAACGAGTCCGACATGAAGCTCATCCCGGATATCGCGACCGCCTTCATCGACCCGTTCCGCAAGCATAAGACGCTGAACGTCTCCTTCTCCATCGTGGACCCGCTGACCGACGAGCCCTACTCCCGCGATCCGCGTCAGGTCGCCGGCAAAGCCGAAGCCTACCTGAAGTCCACCGGCATCGCCGACACCGCTTCCTTCGCCCCCGAGGCCGAGTTCTTCATCTTCGACAAGGTGCGCTTCTCCAACGACATGAACCGCTCCTTCTATGAGGTCGACTCCATCGAGGCCCCGTGGAACTCCGGCGTGGACACCGAAGAGGACGGCACCCCGAACATCGGCTTCAAGAACCGCGTCAAGCGCGGCTACTTCCCCGTCCCGCCGATCGACCACAACCAGGATCTGCGCGACGATATGGTCGCCAACCTGCAGAAGGTCGGTCTGACTCTGGAGCGCGCCCACCACGAGGTCGCCGGCGCCGGCCAGCAGGAGATCAACTACCGCTTCAACTCCCTGCAGCACGCGGGCGACGACCTGATGAAGTACAAGTACGTCATCCACGAGACCGCCGCTCTGGCGGGCAAGGCCGCCACCTTCATGCCCAAGCCCATGGCCGGCGACAACGGCACCGGCATGCACTGCCACCAGTCCCTGTGGAAGGACGGCAAGCCGCTGTTCTACGATGAGAAGGGCTACGCAGGCCTGTCCGATCTGGCCCGCTGGTACATCGGCGGTCTGATCAAGCACTCCTCCTCGGTGCTGGCCTTCACCAACCCGTCGCTGAACTCCTACCACCGTCTGGTGCCGGGCTTCGAAGCGCCCGTCAACCTGGTGTACTCGGCCCGCAACCGTTCCGCGGCCATCCGCATCCCGCTGGCCGGCACCTCCCCCGCCGCCAAGCGCATCGAGTTCCGCGCGCCGGATCCCTCCTGCAACCCGTTCCTGGCCTTCTCCGCCCAGCTCATGGCCGGCCTGGACGGAATCCTCAACCACATCGAGCCGCCGGAGCCGGTCGACAAGGATCTCTACGAGCTGCCGCCGGAAGAGCACGCGGGCATCAAGCAGGTGCCGAGCTCCCTGGCCGAGGCCATGGACGCGCTGGAGGAGGACCACGACTTCCTCACCGCGGGCGACGTCTTCACCGACGACCTGATCGAGACCTGGATCGGCCTCAAGCGCGACGAGATCGACCAGTCCCGCCTGTCGCCCACCCCGCTGGAGTACGAGCTGTACTTCCACATCTGATAGATGAGGTCTCAAAACGGCGGAATAACGGGCTTTTGATGTTCTTCATCATAGCTTTGTGAGCCATTTGTGAGCCATCCGGTCCCCTTCCCGAAAGGGAAGGGGACCTTTTGTATCTACGAAACTCGTCGATACCCTACGCCCGGGTGACATGGTCTGAACGCACGAAACTCGTCGGCACCCACGCCCATGCGACCCTCAAATCGGCCCCAAACGAACATCCCAACGGGACTTTCCTTGGAATACCAACGTTTCCCGCCGACGCGACCGCACACGGCATGTGCGGTTCATGTGACGAAAAGTCGCACGGCACTCACCCACCCCACACTCCGTGCGACCCCGCCTCATGACTCACCACAATCACCGCGCCCCGAAAGCCACTCAGCACCCGGCCAAGCGCCTCTTTTGATCCCAAATCCAAATGATTGGTCGGCTCATCCATGATGATCAGCTGCGGGTCGCGGACCAAACCAAGACACAACAGCAGTTTGCGCGACTCCCCCGGCGACAGGGGCCGCCCCGAAACCAGCACGTCGGGGTCGGCGTTGAGTTGCGCGAAGGCGGCAAGCACACGCGTCCTATCCGTTGCGGTCAGCCGTGCCAACTCCGCCACCGCCACGTCGCACTCGGCTTGCGTCACCTTCTGCGCGATATAAAGGCACGGCACGTCATCGGACACGGCCCGCACCAACGCGCGCATCAGCGTCGATTTGCCCAATCCGTTGGGACCGGTGATGACGATATGGTCGCGCGGGCCCACACTCAACGTCGGAATCGCCACGCCGCCGACTGGTTCACCGGTTCCGTGGGAGTCTTGCGGGTGTCCCGCCGGGACGACGTGCCCGACTGGGAGTTCACCGGTTCCGCAAAAGTCTTTCAGGTCTGGTTCATGCGATTCAACTGAGGCCAGTTGCTGGGGACCCGCCATCGTCATCTGAGACGCGTCCATCGCCGCAACCCGCCAAACGCCATCTGGATCGACAAGCAACCTCGCGTTCGCAATCACAAGCTGGCCAACTCCACCGCAAGACGGTCCCACATTCCGCACGGCATCATCTGGCTCACCGCCGTAACGGATCACCCCGGATTCCAGACGCACCAGTTCGGAGCGGTGGCTCGGTTCGATATCTAGCCAGATGTTTCCGTCGTACCGTTTCGCCGCGGTCGTCAGATTCTCCGCTTGGGCGCGGGCCGCGGCGACGCGCCCATCGAGTTGGGAATAGGCGCGCCCCACGCCGGAGTCCAGGCTGGTGGAACGCGCCAGTTTGCGGGCGGCGCGCGCGTCATGGTCTTTGGGATCGACCCGCCGCCCTGACGTTTGGCCGACTCCACCTGCTGGACCTTGGTATGACGCGTCGTCTGGATATCGACCAGACGGGCGGTTTCACGGTGGGCCGCGGACAGAGCGTCCGCCTCGCTCCGTTCCCGCTCCCGTCGCGCCTGAATCATCCTCGAATATCCTCCGGCGTAGGCGCCGACCTGTGTGACGTTGCGTCCGCGAATATGCCGTCGCTCGAAGCAGACGCACCGATCGCAGGTCGCGTCGATCAGCGCGACGTCGTGGGAGATGACGATGCCGATGCCACGGAACGTACGCATGACGCGTGCGATGGAGTTCCGGGTCGGCCCGTCCACATGGTTGGTCGGTTCGTCCAGCACCAGCACGTCGGGGCGTGCGGCGAGCGCGCAGGCCACCTGCACACGTTTGGCTTCGCCTCCTGACAGGGTGTCGTACCGGTAGCACCACTCATCGTCGATGCCGAGCGTTTCGCGCACCGTCATCGCCTCGGGCGACCAATCGGCTGCGAAATCCTCCAGTCTTTCGGGCGTCTCGACGGTGCGCTGCGGGCAATATCCGACGACCAATCCGCGCGGCGACGGACTGACCTTGCCTTGGTCCGGGGTCAATCGTCCTACGGCGATATTCGCCAGAGTCGATTTGCCGATGCCGTTGTCGCCCAATATCGCACTCCATCCGCGTGGGAAAGTCGCGCTGACGTCATCGAACAACGGTTCGGGAGCGCCTTCATATGTAAAAGAGATATGTGATAACGAAAGTGCCATAGCATCTCCTTGATGCCCAGGCGCACTGTGACGATTCCACGATTATGACGGCAGCGGCGGGCGACGCGCGGCAGTGCGCATCAACGCGCACGCTCCTCTTCAGCGCAATCCGTCACCGTCACAGCCACATCGTTCCGCGGACCCTTTCTCGATTTCATCATCGCCGCTCCCAGAGTAGCGCTTCGACGGGTATCCCACAACACCACCGCCGACAATCGCCAGTGCGACCCTCAAATCAGATTCAAACGAACATCCCGCAGGATGGATCGTTGAAAAACAGCTATTCCACATCGAACCGACCACACACAATGTGTGCGGTTCATGTGACAAAAGGTCGCACGAAAGACAGCCGCCTCGCACTCCGTGCGACCTCGGTCAACCTGATATGTCCAGCAGTTGTCGCAAATTTTGCAACGACTGAAATCACGAAGGGCATTGGCCATATGTCTGCTAATCGTAGGCATGCTTCGCCCGAACAGCGTGACGGTTCGGCCGCCTCGCACCGGACACACCGTATCCAAGGCTGGAACCACATAACCCTGTTCGGCTTGCGCTCAGACGCGCACCCACTTTAGCGTCGAGACATGAGTAGTTTTATGCATGACAAAGCCGTCGGACTGAGACGGATGGAACGCCGACGTTGCAATGAGGCCGCCGGGCGGACCACAGCGCCACTGTGGGTGAGTCACATCAACGCGTTGCAGTATTGGGGCGCATCGGTGCCGGAAACGATAACGATACGTCGCGACGTCGTGCACGTCAGTGTGCCCAAAGCCAGCCAACGCAAGAAAGTGCAGGGCGTGCGATTCCATGTGTTTCGCGGAGCGGTCGAACTGCGCAAAACGGACTGGGAACGATTCTGGGTGTTCGCGCCTCCCGCGGCATGGTCGCAGATGGCACCGTTCTGCACCGCGGAGCAGCTTGCCATCATCGGAGCGTCGCTGTTGCGACGAGACAAACGCGACAAAGTCACCACCATAGACGAGATCACCCGATATGTGGAAGCGAATCCGACGATTCGCGCACATGCGACCTGCCTGAAGGCGATTCCTCTGCTCGTGGAGAACACCGATTCCCCAAAGGAGGCCGACCTGTTCCAGCTGCTGATCGGAGGCGGGATGGGTCGACCGCAGGCGAACTGGCGCGTGGACATTCCCGGAAGTTCCCGATATCGATTGATCGACCTCGCGTATCCCGACTGCAAAGTCGGTTTTGAATATCAGGGATACCACCATGCCGAGCCCGACCAGATGCAGGCGGATTACCTGCGGCAGAACCAGCTCACGCTGAAAGGATGGGTGATTCTGTACGTGACGGCCAACCTGCTTGAGACGGAGGAATCCCGACGGGAATTCCTTAAGATGGCACAAAATATCGTCGCCCGGCAACGTGCCATTGGATCGTGGTGCAGCGCATAGAACCATTCTCAATAGTGTCCGTGCGACCCTTGCATCGGCCTCAAACGAACATGATGATGGCGACTTTCGTTGGAAAGTCGCCATTCTTTACTCATACGCCCTCACACGGCATGTGCGGTTCATGTAAGAAAAGGTCGCACGAACGGAGCCCCGGTCCCGCTCCGTGCGACCTTGGCCCTCGTCCTAAGCCGACGGAGAGGATCATGTCGAGGTTGTAGTACTCGACCTGTCGTTCAACCGTTCTGCCGCCTTCGTTTTGAACTAGTGCAAAAAATGCACTAGTCAAGAGTCTTTCTAATCCTTCAAGTCTCAATTCTTGATGTGTCGACGCAAACGCACAGAGTGCGTGCGGGTCGTGTGACAAAAGGTCGCACGGAGGGAAAGTGGGACTTCCTCCGTGCGACCTACCCTAATCTCAGTCGATAATGCTGTTCAGCTCGTCGACGGCGCGCAGGGCGGCGGCGACGTCGCCCGGGGTGACCTCGAAAGGCATATTGCCCATGGTGTCCTCCGGAGCGCAGGCCAGCTCGCCGACCTTAAGCAGATCCTCGTCGGTGGCGTCGCCGATACCGATGCCCTCCAGCGTGGTCGGCAGTCCGACCGTGCGGAAGAAGCGGTATTCCTTCTTCAGCACGTCCAGCGGCTGATCGTCCAGCACCAGCTGGGCGAGCGTGCCGTACGCCACCTTCTCGCCGTGCAGATACTGGTGGGTGCCGGCCAGCGCGGTCAGACCGTTATGGATGGCGTGCGCGGCGGCAAGTCCGCTGCTTTCGAATCCCAGTCCGCTCAGCAGGGTATTCGCTTCGATCACGCTTTCCACGGCCGGGGTGCGCGCGCCCTTGCGGACGGCGGCGACGGCCTTCGCTCCCTCGCCGGTGACCAGCTCATGGCACAGTTTGGCCATGGCGAACGCGGCATGCGTCGGATGCCCGCCGACCATGGTCGTGGCGTTCGACCGCACGCAAGCCGCGGCCTCATAATAGGTGGCGAACGCGTCGCCCAGGCCCGACACCAGCAGACGGATCGGTGCCTTCGCGATGAGTTCGACGTCCATGATCACCGCGGTCGGATTGCTGACCAGCGGCAAATAATGGTCGAACTGTCCGTCGGGGGTGTAGATCACGGACAGGCGCGAGCAAGGTGCGTCGGATGACGCGGCGGTCGGCACGATGGCCACGTCGAGCCCGCCGGCGTAATAGCCGACCGCTTTGGCGGTATCGATGCTTTTGCCTCCGCCGATGCCGAACACGATATCCGAGCCGTCGAGAGCCTCGCGGTGTTTGGTGATTTCGTCGTCGGAGCATTCCCCGCCGAACACCGCGTAGACGTACGGCATGCCCGCGGTCTCAAAGCTGGACACGATATCGTCTCGATACACGCCGTCGATGAACGAGTCGACGATCAGATACGCCTTGGAGGCGCCCAGTCCCTCGCATTCGTTCGCCAACGCGGACAGCGCGCCTTCGTGCTGAATGTATGTGCCTGGAGCTGCAAGAACTTTTCTCATAATGGTTTTCCTTCATGGACGTGCCGACGGCGCGTCAGCAAGTGTCGTCTTCGACACGGGAGACGCCGGACGTCGGATCGCCGCGGAATTGCGGCGGTGCGTCCAGCCTATGGCGAAGCGGTGACACAGTTCCGTCTGCGGCTTAATTCCGACCGACACCACAACCTCATTCCGTCCGATTTCCATTCGCAGGTTGATTCCGTCCCGCGTCCCGCTCGACGGTTCCGCCGCATCCTGCCGAGCATGCGCCCGTCCATGCTCCTCGAAAGACTCTGGGACGACGACTTTCGCAAAATCCCCGCGTCGTGCTCTGGAAAGCCGCGCGGCTTGCCGCTAGGGTGGTAGGCGGTCCGTACAAAGGAGGAGCCACATGGTCGACGCACGCCAGATTGAAGCCGAAATCTACGAACGCCTCAGCCGGGTGATCGACCCCGAGCTCGGCCGTTCCGTCACCGATTTGGGTATGATCGCCGCCATTCAGGCCGTCCCATCCGACCAGTCCGACGCATACGACGTGACGGTGCGCGTGGAGCTCACGGTCGAGGGCTGCCCCCTCAGCGAGACCATCACCAACCAGATCAACGGCGCGGTCGCCTCCTATCCGCACGCCGCGCTCACCCCGCATATCGAGGTCTCGTCGATGAGCCGCGACAAACTCGCCGATCTGGTCGCCGGTCTCAAGGCGGAACGCAAGCAGAACCCCTTCACCAAACCGGGGGTCAAAACCCGCATCTTCGCCATCGCCTCGGGCAAGGGCGGCGTGGGCAAGTCCTCGGTGACGGCGAATCTGGCCGCGACCTTCGCCGCGTTGGGCTACGACACGGCCGCCATCGACGCGGATATCTACGGATTCTCCCTGCCGCGCCTGTTCGGCGTGCGCACCCAACCCACCAATCTCAACGGCATGCTGATGCCGGTGACCGCATGGGGGGTCAAGCTGATCTCCATCGGCATGTTCGCCGGGGCCGACCGGGCGATTCTGTGGCGCGGACCGCGCCTGCAGCGCTCATTGGAGCAGTTCCTCTCCGACGTGTGGTGGGGCGAGCCCGATGTGCTGCTGCTCGACTTGGCGCCGGGCACGGGCGATATGGCGATTTCGGTGGCGCAGGCGCTGCCGAACGCGGAGCTGGTGGTGGTCACCACGCCGCAGCCCTCCGCCTCCGACATCGCCGTGAGGTCCGGCTTGGTCGCCCTGCAGGTGCCGATGAAGGTGCGTGGTGTGGTGGAGAATATGAGTTTCTACGAGCATAAGGGTGAGCGTCTGGAGATTTTCGGCGCGGGCGGCGGCCGTCGCGTCTCCGACCAGCTGACCGAGGCGCTGGGGTATGAGGTGCCGCTGATGGCGCAGCTGCCGTTGCTGCCTGAGGTGCGTGAGACCGGTGAGGATGGACGTCCGGCGGTGCTGGCGGAGGACGGGTCGCTGGCTGACACGCCGTTGGCACGCTCGTTTAGGGAGTTGGCGTTGGATTTGATGGACGCAGGTTCGCACAAAGCATGATGGCGGTACGTCGCGTGCGACTTTTCCTTACGTGAAACGCACGGATTCTGTGAGGTTTACGACTGTAAGGAATGGCGGTTTTCCAAGGAAAACCGCCATTCTTATGTTCGTTTGAGGGGTAAAAAAGGGTCGCACGGACGGGGAGGTCTACCGCTTCCGTGCGCCGGGCCTTTTACGCTACCGCGCGACAGGCCCGTTCTCCAACAACGCCACGAAGCCGTCCTCGTCGAGGATCGGAATGCCGAGTTCCTCGGCCTTGGCGGCCTTGGCCCCGGCGTTCTCGCCGATCACCACATAGTCGGTTTTTTTGCTCACCGAGCCGGCGGCCTTGCCACCGCGCGAGATGATCGCCTCTTTGGCGGAATCGCGAGAGAATCCTTCCAAGGAACCGGTCACCACCACGGTCAGGCCGGCCAGCGTCTGCTCCAGCGTGCTGGTCTCGGCCACGGCCTGACCGACGCCGGCGGCCTGCCATGCACGCAGCGTCTCGCCGCGCCAATCCCCCGGCTCGCGGGCGGCCGTGAACCAGTCGACCACGGACTGCGCGATCTCCGGTCCGATGCCGTCGATGGCGGACAGCTCCTCGACGCTGGCCGACGCGATGGCATCCAACGATCCCAAGGCGGACGCGATGCTGCGGGCCGTGGGCGGGCCGAGCCTGCGGATGGACAGCGCCACCAACACGCGCCACAGATCGGCATGCCGGGCCTTGTCGATCTCGTCGAGCATTTTGCGCGTGTTCTCCATCGGTTTAACGATCACCGGAATCCGCGTCACCATGCCGTCGCGCGAGGTTTTCACATCCTCACGCACCACCACCGCGTCGGCCGGCACGTCATAGCCGGGGTAGGTCGCCCCCACGGCCGAGGCGGCTGCGTCAGTCCCGTTAGCGGGAATGATTCGCACCGCGGTTTCAGTCGATTCAACCGTTGCGTCACTGCCGACGGGACCACCCCGAAAGGCTGGATCCACGCCCGATTCGGTCGACATGCCGATGCCAGCGGACGCGCCGGCCCCGTTCCCTTTGGTTTTGGTTTTAGCCGCCGGCGCGGGCGAGGTCCAGAAGGCGGGAACCTGATGCCACAGGCCGGAACCGCCCAGACGTTTGCGCACCTTCTTGCGTTTGCCTTTCGCGTCCGTCGTCTCGCGCACTTCGATGATCGCGGCCTCACGCCATACGCGCACGTCGCGTAGGTCGTCGGCGGTCAGCGAGAACAAGCCAGCCTCCGAACGCAGCACCGGGGTCTGCGGCGCGGGCAGGGCCAGTCCCTCGACCGGCGTGTAATCCTCCGGCTCCTCCCCCGGCCCGACCAGAATCTCGGTGATGTTCGGCGCGTAGGTGGCGACCGATTCGGGACGGTTCTCCTCCGGATTGGTCAGGGCGATGGCGCTTTGCTCGCCCAGATGCTCGATGTCGAAGGCCTTGCGCATCGACAGCGAGATCACGCGTTCCGTCAGCTGCGCGGGGCAGCTTTCCATATTCGGGCATCGGATGTCCTTGTCGCCCTCCTTGGCCGGTGCCAGAAGCGTGCCGCAGGAGGGGCAGTGCGTGGGCATGACGAACTCGCGCAGCGACTCCTCGCGCCCGTTGCGCCGTTCCAGCACCGGCCCGACGAGTTCGGGAATCACATCGCCCGCCTTGCGCACCACCACGGTGTCGCCGATGAGCACGCCCTTGCGCGCCACCTCGAAACCGTTGTGCAAGGTGGTGCGGGCCACGGTGGAGCCGGCCACATGCACGGGCTTCAAGATCGCGACCGGCGTCACGCGCCCGGTGCGCCCGACCTGCACGGTGATGTCGAGCAGTTCGGTGTTCACCTCTTCGGGCGGATACTTGTAGGCGACGGCCCAGCGCGGCGCGCGCGAGGTCGCGCCCAGCGTACGCTGCAAGGCCAGATCGTCCACTTTGACGACGATGCCGTCGAGCGCGTGTTCGATGTCGCCACGATGCTCGCCGTAATAGTCGATCATCTCCAGCACGTCGTCGAAGGACCCCACCGACCGGTTGTGCGGCGAGACGGGCACGCCCCACTTGGAGTACAGCGCGTAGGCCTGCGATTGGTCGGCCACCGTATCATGCGAATCGGCCGGACGCCCCTCGCCCCAGTCGAGCCGGCCCAATCCGTGCGCGTAGAAGCTCAGGCGGCGGGTGGCGGTGACGCGCGGATCCTTCTGACGCAGCGATCCCGCGGCCGCGTTGCGCGGATTGGCGAAGGGATTGCCGCCCGCCTCCTCCTGCTCGGCGTTCAGCGCGCGGAAATCGTCCCACCGCATGAACACCTCGCCGCGGATCTCCACGAATTGCGGAACATCCTCGGCCGGACCTCCCAGATTCGCCGGAATGGAGCCGATGGTGCGCACATTCAGGGTGATGTCCTCGCCGGTGACGCCGTCGCCGCGCGTCAGTCCCTGCTCCAGCACGCCGTTACGGTAGATGAGATTCAGTGCCAGACCGTCGATCTTCACCTCGCAGCTCATCGGCAGGGGCCTGCCTTCGGGCCAGTCGAGGTCGCGCAGCACCGAGTCGTACCAGTCACGCAACTCCTCGATGGAGAACACGTCGTCCAGACTCATCATGCGCGAGGGGTGGCGCACCGACGTGAACTCGTTGGAGAAGGTGCCGCCGACGCGGTGCGTGGGCGACTGCGGGTTGTCCAACGCGGGGAACGACGATTCCAAACGCTGCAGGCAGCGCATGCGCGCGTCGTAGGCGGCGTCGGAGCTGACCGGAGCGTCGTCGATATAGTAGGCGATTTGGTCGGATTCCACCCATGCGGCCACACGCGCCCACAGGCGGGCGGCATCGTCGGCGTCCATGGCCGCGACATCGAGCCGGTCGAGCCGCATGGCATCGTCGTCGTCGGCTTGCAGGGCGGCGATCCATGGCGCGCTGCCCGGCGTGAAACGCGCGACCGACGAACTGGGCACCACGCTGGGCGCGCTATCCGACATATCATCGAAGTCCCAAGCCAACTGCTCGTCCGACATGGCATCCTTTCCTTCCAACAACCACTTCCGGTATTCTACCGGCCGAGCGCGCCCGACCTTCCGTCATGCCGAGCATGGCCGAGCGCGACCTCCCCACATGCCATATCGGATGAGACGAGGAACCGCGCGGCGGGCAGACCACGCGCGCCCGACCCGTCCCACGGCACGGCAGCGGAGGAAACCCCGGCTTCTTCAGGCGCTGAGCGAGCGGAGGAACTGCGCCTGGACCACGTCGATGTTGTCGCCCTCGCCGTCGTTCATCCGCGCCGCCGCGACCGAAAGCGTACGGGCGGGCACGAACATGCCTTCGTCCACGCACACACGCGCCGCGTCGCGCACGATCGAGGCGACCTCGGTATGCGGCCAGACGGGCAGGTCGCGCGATTCGAGCAGCGCGACCGCGTCGGAGACGGATTCGGGCACGCGCACGCATTGCGAGTCGGCCCGCGCCACCAGTTCCTGCAATTCGGTCTCCAACGCACCGATCTGGCCGGGGCTGATGTGGTCGCTCATGATGTAGGCGGCCACGGCGGTGTCGAAACGGTCCTGCATCCATTCGCAATAAGCGAAACGGTAGTAGGCGAACGCGGCGTCGGATCGGTCCAATGCCACGCGCAGGGCGTTCAGGCAGGCGGCGCGGGCGGAATTCCAATCCTCGCCGCGGGCCAGTTGGATGGCCAGCCGCAGATGCGTCAGCGGATATGCGGGCGCGAAGGCGACCATGCGGTTGAGATGCGGCAGGGAGGCCTTCGGCCCCTTGAGTTGGGCGAGGATGTCTCCCAATTCCATATGCGCGTAGAACAGGTTGTCGGGGATCAGCACCGTATGCTCGCCCGATGTGGCGAACAGACGGTTGTAGACCACGCGTTCGGCGTACGAGTTGAAGTAGCGGGGCACGCCGGGGTTGGCGTCGACGATCGCGTCGAGCCGGCCCAGCGCCTCTTCGATGATGGCGACCGCCTGCTCGGTCTGTCCGGAGAACAGCAGGTCGCGCGCACGCACGCGTTCCTTATCCAGATCATCGGCCATCGTGAACTCGATGTCGGGGGTGTCCTTACCGTCGATGAGCGCGCTGGTGACGCGCGGCGCCAGTTCGGTCAGTTCCGGATCGGAGATCTTCTCGACCACCCGCATCGCCTGTTGCGCCTTGGACACCGCGTCCAGCGACTGGTCCGCGGCGATGCCGTGGAAGTCGACGACGGCGCGCTGCAGCAGATCCTCGCGTTGGATGGACAGACCCGAACTGTCCGCGGTGCCGAGCACGCGGGCCACGGCCGGGGAGAAGGCCTCCTGGACGAGCTCCGGCTCCTCCTGCGATCCCAGCGGGGAGAAGCGCGCGTCGCGCAGGTCGAATCCGGCGTTCACGGGCCGCAGTCCTCCCTGCTCGTCCACATCCATGACGGCGTCGAAGATACGGTAGGTCTCGTTCGGATGCTCCAATCCGTCCTCGGCGAGACGCGCGAGGAATTCCTCGCGGGTGAAGGTCACGGACACCATATTGCGCACGGTGGGGTTGCGGCGCAGCACGCTCATCGGATCCTCGAGGCCGCCGGCGTCTCCGTGCGCCACCTCGTCGAAGTCATCGAAGTCGTCGTCGAAGTCGTCGCGATCCCCGGCGAAGTCGGATGAGGCGAAGGTCATATCGTCGATGTCGATGTCGCGCATCAGATCCTCGAAGCGCGAGTCCAGACTCTGCCCGTCCAAATCAGCGGAGGCCGCGGCATCGGCCGTCTCTTCGGCCTTGGTCATTTCGCCGGCCATATCCAGCGGATCCGCGGGGGCGATCGAGGCGCGCGGCTCGTCATGGGTGATGGGGCGCGTGGGATCGCCGTGCACGTCGCCGTCCTTCGGATCGGCTTTGGTGCGGGCGCGGCCCACATCGCCGTTGCGCAGATGCTCGAAGGCGCTCAGGGCCTCGCTCATCAGCCGCTCGATGGCCGAATCCTGTTCGGCGACGGCCTCCTCCAAGCCGATGGAGTCGATATGCAGCGACACCCGCTCCACCTGCGGATCGACCCCGAAGCTGAGCGCGGCCATGATCAGACCGACGCGCAGATTGTAGGCGGCGCTCATCGCGGCCCGGTCGGCATCGCCCAAGGCGCGCCACGTATGGCGTTTCTCGTCGTATCGGCTGTCGGGCATCATGGAGGTGCCGGCGGTGGTGAAGCCGATCGCCACGTTGCGCTGCTCGAGATCGGCGCGGAACTCCACATCGAAGCGGTACGGCAGGCGCAACCTCCGCAGCAGGGACGACAGCGCCTGTCGGCTCACCCATTCGGAGGGCCGCCGCTCGCCGCCGATGGGGTCGGGATGCTTGCGCCGCATCTCTTCGGCGGTGCGTCCCGCCAGCCCCACCAGCCGGGTCACGTCGCCGTCGCCGTAGGGTTTGAGGGCGATGATGGCGGGATTCTCCAGCAGACGCATGTCGATCTGCGCGGCTTCGGCGCGGGTCACCGTGTCTTCGGTGGGGGTGAGGCCTTGGGCCGCGTTGTTCTCAAGCCAGGCGCTCACGGCGGCGAAACGGTTGAGATTGCCTTCGATTTTCAGGGATTTCAACGCGGAGCCGAAGGGCAGCGACTTGTCCCAAGCGAAGAAATAGCTTCCCGAGTAACTGGAGGTGTACAGGTGCAGCGGCTCCGCGCCGTGCACCGCCTCCAGTCCGTCCAGGGAGTCCATCGCGCCGGCCTCGCGCATCAGATCGGCGAAATGGTCCTCCAGACCGGAGGCGCGCAGGCCGTGGGCGCGCGCCTCAAGCGTGTCGCGCACCGAACGGCGGATCGCCCCGATCGGAGCCTCGCGGTTGAGCCGGCGGAAGATGTTGCCCGAACCGAATCCGACCAGCAGACCGTTCATCTGCGGCAGCAGATAGCAGGCGAAGAAGGCGATGGCGATGGCGTCGCGGTATTCGAGATTCTGGCGCATCTCGGCGGGCAGGTCGGCGCGGCTCTGCTCCAACGTATAGCGTTTGCCGTTCTTCAGCCATGCGGCCAGCCAGGTCATCCGCCCGGTGTCGTCGCGGCCGATCACCCCGCCGGTCACCACGCGCGTCGGCCCGGCGAGGTCGCGCCGTCCCAGGCGCGCGCCGTCGGCGAGCACGGGATCCTGCTCCTTGCCGAACATGAACCGCGGTTCGAGCGGCTGCGTGTCCATTTGCGGGTCTGTGCCGGCGAACACGCGTCCGCGATGGTCGGCGAACGCGATCTGCGCGAAATGGTTCCGGTCGGTGAACACGCCGAGGCTGAAGCCGCGTCCGTTGGTCCGCGGCAGCTGCGCCCATCCGAGGGTCAGTCCCTCGGGCACGTTCTGCAAATCGGGGAACAGCCGCCTTTTCACCATCGGATTGAGCGTGATGGCGTGTTTGGTCAGCTGGGCGATCAGCCCGTCGGGCGATTCGCTGGATTCGCGCAGCGCGTCGCCGAATGGATTGGCCGACGGCGGCTCGCTCGGGCCCGTCAGGGAGCCGGCGAGCGCACCCACCGAATGCAGCAGGTCACGTATGCCGCGGCCCTCCTCCCGTTCATGGGTGTTCGGTGTTCGTTGAGGCATGGTTCACATTCTCTCCTGTTTCCCCGACATGAAGCCGTTAGAATAATGGGGTGCTGTTATGGAATCGTCATCCCCGCGCCGGTGAGGTTGAGCGCGTGCGCGTGTCCCGCCGCCGCAGGCTGAGCCGCGCGGCCAAACGCCGCATCGCCGTCGCCGCGCTGGCGCTGGCCGCGGTGCTGCTGGTGGAATGCGCGGTGTTCAATCTGCCGTTCTGGCGTTCGCTGGGCGCGAGCACCGACACGAACGCGGCGTACAACACGCTGGGGCCGGGCCTCACACGCGACGAGGACGGGCTGCTGACCGTCACCGATCCCACGCAGGCGTATCTGCGGCTGACCGCGGACGGCACCTCCGATTATCTGCGCATCGATCCGGTGGATGGCGAGGTTTTGGAGCAGGCGCTGCAGCGTCTGGCGGAAAGCGATGACGAGGAGACAGCCATCCCCCGCACGAGCATGCGCGTGCGGGTCGATGTGGCGGGCGAGTCCGGACGTACGGCGTCGGTGTCGTCGGACGCCCCGCGCAGTCTGATCGTCAAGGCCTCGGGCGCGGGCGATGTGCGCGTGTGGATCCAGGAGGCGAAGGGCACGCGGGTCGCGTTCGAGGCGGCCCGGGCGAATGTGCGCGTGCCGTTCGAGTTCAACATGGCCCGTGTGGTGGTGATGCTGGCCGTGTTGGCCTTGGTCGCCGTCTGGCGGCCGCGTTCGCGCCTGTGGCGCGTTCCTCTCGACCCCTCGCGTCTGTCGCAGCGGGTGGGTTTCGCCGTGGTGATGGCGGTGCCGGCCGTGTTCACCGCCGTTTCGGTGGCCGCGCAGATCGCCTACGCCTCGCCGCTGACGTTCCATACGGCCGGCAATTACACGTATGATTTCGACCAGTACGCGCATGTGGCCGATTCTCTGATCGCGGGCCGCACCTGGCTGGATCTGGAGGTGCCGGACGCGCTCGCCTCGGCAGGCAACCCGTATGACGTCTCGCAGCGCGAGGAGCTGCTGGCGCAGGGCGTCAGTCCGATCTATTGGGATTACGCGTTCTACGAGGGGCATTGGTATTCGTATTTCGGCGTGCTGCCCGCGGCGCTGCTGTTCGTGCCGTTCCGTCTGATCACCGGCCGTATGCTGCCGACCGCCGCCGCCGAACAATTGTTGACGTTCACGTTCATCGTCTGCGCCACGTTGCTGGTGGTCCGCCTGATCCGCCGCATCGCCCCGCGCACCTCGCTGGCGGCGGCCTCCATGATGGTGACGATGGTGCTGGTCGGCGCGCAGACCGGATATCTGCTGTTCCGCACGAATTTCTACCAGGTGCCGTTCGTCGCCTCGCTGACCCTCACCTGTTTGGGATTGTGGTTCTGGCTGGGCGCGGATACCGACAAACGCCCGCTGCGCCCCGCCGACCGTTGGAGGGCGGGCGACGCCAAACCGTTGTCGCTGCCCAGGCTTGCGGCCGGCGCGTTGTGCATCGCGGCGAATTTCGGATGCCGCCCCACGTTCGCGTTGACCGCGCTGCTCGCCTTCCCGCTGTTCTGGCCGCAGATACGCGCCATGGCCGCCGATCTGCGCGCCCGTCGCACAAGCGTGGGCGCGGCGTTGCGCGCGCCGTTGGCGATGATCATTCCCGCCGTTGTGGTTGTGGCCCCGCTGATGGCGTGGAATATCGCCCGTTTCGGCTCCCCGCTCGATTTCGGCAACGCCTATCAGATCACAGTGGCCGATATGACGCGCTACGCCACCCCGTGGGTGGATATGCCGCTGGTGGTGGGCTACTACCTGTTCCTGCCGTTGCGTTTCACCGATGGTTTCCCCTTCCTCGCCGTCTCCCCCGCGCCCATGCCCGAGTGGAGCTATTACGAGCCGATGGTGGGCGGATTGTTCTGTCTGTGTCCGCTGCTGCTCGCCGCGTTGCTTCTGCCGTTCATGCGCCGTCTTGAATTGCGCGGATACCGCCCGTTCCTGCTCACGTGTCTCGCGTTGGCCATGGCGCTTGCCATATTCGACAGCGCCGTCGCCGGTTTGGGATGGCGTTATATGGCCGATTTCGCCTGGCTGGTCGCGTTGGCCGCCATGCCGGTGGTGCTGCGTGCGGTCAACGGCCGCCAGTCGCGCGTCGCCGACGTGCTGCTCACCGAACCGTCGGTGGTGCCGAAAACCGGATTGGGGGCGGCCAATGTGGCGGCCTCCGCCACCGGTGTGGTGACGCCCGCGCGCTGGCTGGCCCGCGTGGTGGTGATGCTGGCGCTGATGTGGATGCTGCTGGTCGTCGTCGTCTCCTGTTTCGTGGTCGGCCGCAGCGACGCGTTGATCAACAACAACGCGGGACTGTTCCACGAGGTCCAGTCCTGGTTCTCCCTGCTTATGGATTAAGACGGTTCGCCCACGACGATGGGCGCTCACCGGGCCTGTCTTCCCCTGTTTATGGACTGAGGACCGCCGTCCGCATCACCATTCCCAGCGTTTTTTGAGCATGCGGATGCGTTTTCCCAAGGCATCGGCCATACTGTTGTTCCGATTCGTCCCATCCGGCAACTATTAGGTAAGAAAGCGCATCATCCCATGAGTTCCACGCATGGCATCAGTCGTAAACGCGTCCTCACATGGACCACCGCCGTGGTCACCACGCTTATCGCCGTCGGCATGTGCATGCTCACCCAGTCCGACGTGTCCGAAGCGCTTCAGGAGCGCCGCGTGGACCTGCTGAACGACTATGTGGAGCAAATCTACACCGACGACTATCAGCAGGAGGCGGACGAGAGGCTCGCCGAAGCCCGGGCGGAGGGCGGGCACACCGTCGACGACATGCTCATCGAGGAGAACCCCTACGGCACGAACACCACGTCGCTGTACGTGTATTTCACCACCGACATGCCGGCCAGCATCAGCTACACGATTTCGGCGGATGGATACCCGGATTTCACACGCACGGTCGCGCAGGACGAGGAATACCAGACGGAGCACGAGTTCACCGTCATCGGCCTGATCCCCGAAGAGACGAACACCATCGTCTTCACCATCACCGACGAGGACGGCGGGACGACCACCAGCACCGTCACGCGCACGGGCGCGAAACTATTGGGCAACGAGGAGGTGCGTCTCGAGCGGACCGTCACCGCCGACGACGGCACCGATCTGGGCGACGGACTGTACGCGATCCTCGGCAACGACAGCGACGAGCAGGACTTCATGCTCTACTACGACACCGACGGCGTGCTGCGCGGCGAGGTGCCCATCCCCTTCTACCGTTCGCACCGCATCCTCTTCGACGACGAGGGGCTGATGTGGTTCTCCGCGTCCACGCATCTGATGGTCGGCATGAACAACCTCGGCAAGCTGGAGAAGATCTACGATCTGGGCGACCGGTTCATCCTGCACCACGACTACGCGATGGACGACGACGGCGACATCGTGCTGCTCGCCACCGATCTGACGCGCGAGGACCACACCGTGCAGGACCAAATCGTGCGTCTCGACACCGATTCGGGAGAGGTGGACCTGCTGCTCGACCTGGGCGACATGTTCCCCGACTACAAGGAGTCCACCGACCACGCGGGCACCGACGAATCCGACCCGGACGCCACGGACCGCTGGGACTGGATCCACATCAACACCATCCAGCTGCTGCCCGACGGCTCGGCGCTGCTGTCGGCGCGCGAAACCTCCACGATCATCAAGGTCGCCGACATCGAAGGCACACCGACGCTGGAGTATATGATCGGCGAGGATTCCGTGTGGGACGGCACCGAATACCAGGCGGCGTTCCTCACCAAGGACGGCGACTTCCCAGACACCGGCGGACAGCACTCCATCACCTACGTGGCCGACGATTCGCTGGAGGACGGCCAATACTACCTGTACATGTTCGACAACACCTTCGGCTATGCGACGACCCGGCCGGACTACGATTGGAGCGCGATCGAAGGCCTCGCCACCACCGCCAGCCCCTCCACCGAGGGCGCGCACTCGCAGTACCGCAAGTATCTGGTCGATGAGACGGCCGGCACCTACACCGAGGTGTCGAGCTTCGACGTGCCGTATTCGGCGTATGTGAGCTCCGCGCAGGAGCTCGACGACGGCGACATCCTCATCGATTCGGGCATGCAGGGCCTGTTCGGCGTCTACGGCGAGGACGGCACGCTCAAGGCGCAGTACAGCATGGCGCTGAACACCACGTACATCTACCGCGTCTACAGCTACGACTTCTCCGGCTTCTACTTCGCCTGAGGTTCGCGCACACCCTACAATGGGGAGGCATGGGATTGTTCTTCACCACTCGCGACCTGCCCCGACCGACCGCCTTGCGTTTCGCGCTCGATGGCGCGGGCCACACCTATGAGGATGGACAGGTGGGACTCGAGCCCACATCGCTGACCATCACCGAGCGTCGCGTCGCCGTCATCGGATTGAACGGCTCGGGCAAATCCACCCTGCTGGGCCTGCTGGACGGTTCCCTCGCCGCGACCCGCGGCACGGTGACGATCCAAGGCGTCCATGACGCGGACGGGACTTCGGCCGACGAGGAGACGCTGGATACCGCCTCCAAACGCGACCGCAAACGCATCGACCAGCTGATCGGCCGCGTGCGCCGCGAGGAGATCCCCAACGCCTTCTACCGGGCGGCCACCATCGGCGACGCCGTGGACGAGGCGTTGAAGAAGCATAAGGTGCCGCAATCGGAACGTCAGGCGCGGATCGGCAACCTGTTCGCGCATTTCTCACTGGCCGACGTGGCCCGCCGCCGCGCCGACGAATTGGATTCCGAAAAGCGGCATCTGCTGGCCATCACGGCCGCGCTCAGCTTCGACCCGAGCGCCATCGTCGCCGATGAGCCAAGCAAGGGATTGGACGAGATCGGCACACGACATGTGGCCGAGGCGCTGTTCGGCTACGACAAGCAGGTGGTGTTCGCCACGCATGACACGGCGATGATCACGCGTCCCGAATACGCGATCGACCGCGCGCTGGTGCTTGACGAGGGGTCCATCGCGTTCGACGGCGCGCCCGCGCAGGCCGTCGAGTTCTACGAACGGCTCATCCGTGACAAAGCGGCGGCGTTGCGCGCCTAAAACACTCCCTCGTTCCCTGCCTCGACAAGGAGAAACGAGTTTGGTGTGTCGGATTTTCTCAACAGGGCCGATTGCGCACACCAAACTCGAGAATCAATCGTTTTACATGAGCGAGGGTTCGAAGCCCAACACACCAAACTCCGTTAGGCCATTTTTTCTTGCGTCATCGCGTCGACAACCGAGAGCATCGAACGGATCAGCCGCTCGAATTCTTGCGGTTCGGGCAGCAGCGAGACGGCGAGATAGCCGTTGGATTCCATATCGAAGAAATAGCCCGGCTGGCCGGTGAGGCGACGTTCCTCGATCAGGCGCAGCACCAGCTCGTTCTCGTCGATCACCGACGGCACGCGCACCAGCACGTTCCAGCCGCCTTCGGCGTGCGGCACGCTGGCCACACCGCAGTCGTCCTGGTCCAGCAGCTCGTGCAGCCGCGCGAGATTGCCGCGCACCCGCTCGCGCACCCGCGCGGTCTGGTCCTCGGCCGCGTCCAGCAGGTCGGGAATGGCTTGCGCGATCAGATCGCTCATGGGCAGGTAGTCGTCGGCGATGACGTCCAGCCGCCGTTTCGCCTCCGCCACGTCATGATCGGGTCCGGAAACCTGGATCCAACCGACCTTGGCATGCGGCGCGGCCAGCATTTTCGAGAATCCGTCCAACGCGAACGTGAGAGCGCCGCGTTCCCCCGCCATGCGCGAGTTGCCGTCGAACGGTTCGAGCGTGTAGTCGTAGAACACCTCGTCGGCGATCAGCGCCACGCCATGCGCGGCGCATAAATTGATCAGCGTCTCGCGCTCGGAGGGCTTGACGTAGGAACCGGTGGGATTGTTGGGGTTGATGAGCACCAGCGCACGTACGCGGGCACCGGCCTCGGAGTCGAGCAGCGCGGCGAGTTCGCCCGTGTCGATATACCACGATCCGTCGTAACGCAGCCGATAGGCGATGGTGTCCACGCATTCGAGGGCGGCGATGGATTCGATCAGCGGATAGCCGGGCTTGGGCGCGAGCACCGCATCCCCCGGATCGCACAGCAGTTTGAACAGCCACGAATAGGCCTGCGAGGTGGAGCTGAGCAGGTACAGGTCGTCCGGATCGACCAGGCATCTCGCCTCTCCTGCGGTATGGTTCCGCGCGTCGTCACCCGCGGCGGCGCGATTCCGCGCGGCCCCCTCTGTCCCGACAGTGGTATCGCCCCGTGCGTCTCCACCCGTCCCGGCGATAGCACTGTCCCGTACGCCACCCCCAGCCCCGACAGCGGCACTGCCTCGTGCGTCAACACCGCCGTCCGGGGAAGTCCCGACGGAGACGTACCGGTACCCCGCCGTGCGAGCGGTGAGGAAAGCGGCCAGGGATTCGCGCGCCTTGCGTGGGCCGCGCGGATCGGCGGTGTAGATGTCTGGGACCAAAGCCGGTGCCAACCCGTGCCGTGTGGGATTGGAGTCGTTGAGACGGTCGAGTGCCACGCCCTCGGCTTTGGCCTGGGCTTCGGCCACGGCGATTGGATTGGGTTCGCGGATATCCACGCGGGATGAGAAACGCACGGTCATGCGCCCCACTGTAGCGAAGATGTCCGTCAATCCCCTGCCGTCCGCTTATAGGAGACGTCGTGGATTTCGCACTTCGACGTAGGCAGTGCGAAATTTACGACGTTTTATGGGAATGAAACGTCGTCGTTTTCGCACACCGTTCGTCGAAGTGCGAAATTTACGACGTTGCCCCACCTGAGATGACAGCGAGGCCACCGTCCGATCTGTGGATTACCGGACCGGGCACCGTCACCATATGGATTACCGGACCGGGCACCATTAACGTATGGGACGGCCGAACACCGTCAACGTATGGGACGGCCCGGATACGACGAATGCCACCCGGATTGGGTGGCATTCGTTTTCAGATTACGTCATCAGGTACGTCGCACCTGATGGTGGTGTCAGGCCTGCTTGGTGCTGGCGTAGTAGGCGGCACCCACGATGCCGGCCTCGTTGCGCAGCTTGGCCGGCACAATCGGGGTCTTGATCTCGATGTACGGCAGGAAGCGGTCGCTCATACGGCTCACGCCACCGCCGACGACGAACAGGTCGGGGTTGAGGTAGGTTTCCATCAGACCGTAGTACTTGGTCAGACGCTTCGCCCACTTCTTGTAGCCGAGGTCCTTCTGTTCGCGAATCGAGGAGGCGGCGTACTTCTCGGCGTCGAGATGCTTCTCGTCGAGGATGATGTGGCCGAGCTCGCTGTTGGGAATCAGCACGCCGTTGTAGATCAGGGCGGTGCCGATGCCGGTGCCGAGCGTGGTGGCCACGACCAGGCCGTCCTGGCCCTGGGCGGCACCGAACTGCTGTTCGGCCAGACCGGCGGCGTCGGCGTCGTTCACCACAACGACCGGACGACCGCACGCCTCGGAGAAGACCTCGGTGACATCCACACCGATCCAGGACTGGTCGAGGTTGGCCATGAAGTCAAGCTTCTTACCGGGCTTGATCGGGGCCGGGAACGCGATGCCGACGGGCGCGGACTCGGGCACCTCAAAATGCTCGAGCTGCTGGCGCACGATGGCGGCCACCGCCTGCGGAGTGGAGACCTCAGGGGTGAGGATCTTCAGACGCGGCTCGGCGAATTCGCCCTTCTCCAGGTTGACGGGCGCGGCCTTGATGCCGGATCCTCCAATATCAACGCCAAAGGCCTGTGCTGTCTCAATCATCATTGACCTCTCTTCAGGGGTGTGGGTGTTATCGAACCGGTAGGGGAATTCTAACTCGCCTCATGCCCAACACGCGGGCGTTGAAGCATAAACGGTGCGAACGATTGCATAACTTGTCATACCGAAACCATGTCGACATGGGAATCGGCACAGCCAACGATACGCATAGGTCGAATCACACGCGTACAACACCCACAAATCGAAAGCGGGGAAGGCGACGGTCAGTTCGCCGGAATCATCGGTAACGCGTCCGACGCACAGGTTGCAGAAGAGACGATGTCGGTCAGCTCGACAAGGCCGTCTGCGGCACACGCGATGCGAGGGACGCCAACGAAAGGCGGACGTACGGCTAGCCAACTGATCGACTGCCCGGTCGATTCGTCGGTCAGCCAGCCGATTCGTCGATCAGCCAGCCGGTCGATCAGCCGGTCAGCCAGCCGATCGGCCCGCCAGCAGAACAGCCGCTCAGTCCTTCAACGGCGCCATCGGCTTCCACGACGGATCATGCAGCAGCTTGCGCGAATCCCACCATCCCTGCGCGATCTTCACCACGCCGGTGCGCACATGCTCGCGATCCACCATCACCAGCCGGATCAGCTCCTTGGCGGCGGTGGCGAGCGTGCCCACACCGAACAGGAAGGGGTGGAAGTCGCCGTGTTCCATGAAATAGCGGGCCATATAGCCGCGGTTGCGCATGATGTGGTAGCGGTTCATGTCGGAGGTGGAGTTGAGCTGGCGCACGCCGGCGATATCCCAGTTGCCGATCTCGCGGGTGCGGCGCAGGATCACGTCCGGCACGACGATCGGATTGGTGACCTTGCTGGCGCGGTAGCCGTAGATCGTATCGTCCCAGTAGATGAAGAAGCGCGGATCGGGCAGGCCGATCTCCTTGACCACGCGACGGCTGAACAGGCCGCCTTCGAAGCACAGCGTGTTCATCACACGGTAGCCCGCGTTGCCGAACGCGGCCGGCGCGATCGGGTTGGGGATGCCCAACGGCACGATGAAGTCGTACTGCCAGTAGAACGGGCCGCCGTCGTAGTCGAAGCGCGATCCTTGGATCACTTCGTGGCGGTCGGTCCATTTAGCGAGTTTGGCGATGGCGCCAGGCAGCACGGCCACGTCGTCGTCCATCACCCAGAACCATTCGGCCCCAAGCTCGTAGGCTTTCTTCACACCGGCGGAGAAGCCGCCCGCGCCACCGAGATTCTCCTTCTGCGGCGCGTACACCACACGGGATTCGTTGCCGCTTCTATCGGCCACAGTGGCGCCCCACTGGGAGGTGACCTTATCCGAGAACCCGGCCACCATGGCGGCCGTCTCATCGGATTGCTCGTTGTCGACGATGACGACGCGCCACGGAGCCTGCTCCAACTCCAGAATCGAGTCGAACAGGGTGCCGAGCAGCTGCTGGCGCTTATACGTGGTGACGATGAGGGCAAGCTTGTCGATGGTCTTCTTGGCTTGAGTCATGCCCTCCATTGTTGCATCCACCATGGGCGAACGGCAACCCGCAGAGACTGAGACCCGGACGCAGACCCGGACGCGGGCCCGTCACCGCACAGGGAACGCGGGAATCGCCGAACCCGACAGGCTGGAGCGGGACCATTTCATCACGTCACCACACGAGGAACGCGGGAATCGCCAGCAATGCCGCGATGTAGGCCACGGCGAGCGCGGCGAACACGACGTCGCGTGAGGAGACGCGCATCGCATGCCATTGCGTGCGGCGGATCCCCTCCTCATAACAGCGCGCGTCCAACGCAAGGCCGAGATTGCCGGCATGCCGCAGGGTTCCGGCGAACACCGGCACGATGATGGCGGCCAACGCCCTGATCCGCCGCGTCGGCGTGCCGGTTTCCACTCCGCCGCCGCGCGCCGACTGCGCGTCGATGACGGCCATGGTCTCCTGCATGAGTGTGGGGATGAACCGCAGGGCGAGGCTCAGCACCAGCGACAGTTCCTGCGTGTGCACGCCGAGCCTGCGCAATGGGCTCAGCAGCGACGCGAACGCGTCGGTCATTCGCGTGGGGGTGGTGGTTTCCAGAAAGATCGCGCCCATGACGATGACCAGCGCGAAACGGCACGCGTACAGCACGGCGATGCCCACGCCCTCGTCGGTGATCGTGATCGGGCCGAATTGGGCGATCGGCGTGCCGCCGCGCACGAAGAACACGTTCAGCAGCCCCATCACCACGAACAGCGCGAGGAAGGCGCGCACCGAGGCGAGCAGCCGCAGCGGACGCAGACGCGCCGCGGCGATCAGCCCGGCCGCCATCGCCGCGCACAGCGCCAGTTGCGCCGGCGTGGCGATGGCGAAGGCGGTGAACATCATCGCCAGAAACGCGACCATCTTCACGCGCGGGTCCACTTGGGCCAGCGGCGCGCGAGAAGGCCGCTTCGTCGCGCGGTCGGAGCCGGCGTGGATTTCGTCTGATTCGTTTGTGTCATCGGTCCGCGCACCTTCGTCATTCAGCGCGCCACCGTCCGAGAAGGCATCTTCCACCGCCAGCAGCGACGCCACCCGCCCGTGCCGCATAACCAGCACGCGGTCGGCGAGTTCGCGCGCCTCATGTGCGTTATGGGTGACGATCAGCACCGTCACGCCTTGGGTTTGCAGCTCGCGCACCAGCCGGCGGATCGCGGCGCTCGCCCGTTCATCCAGGCTGGCGGTCGGCTCGTCGAGCACCAGCACGCGCGGGAGGCAGGCGATCACGCCGGCGACCGCGGCCAGGCGCTGCTGTCCGCCGGACAGGCTGAACGGGTCGCGGTCGGCAAGATGGGCGATGCCGAGCATCGACAACGCCCACGCCACCCGGTCGTCGACCTCGCGTTCGGATAATCCCTGGTTGCGCGGACCGTAGGCCACGTCGTCGGCGACCGTTTCGGCGAACAGCTGTCGTTCGGGATGCTGCATCACGTAGCCGACCTGCCGACGCAGCTCGCGCAAGGCTTTGCGCGGCGCGCGTTTCGATGCGCCCGACGCTCGCCCCGTGGCGACCTTCACTCCCCCGACCGTGATATCGCCACGGCTTGGGGTCTCCAACGCGCACAGCAGACGGGCCAGCGTGGATTTGCCGGAGCCGTTGCGTCCCATGATGGCCAGGACCTCGCCCCGACGCACGTCGAACGACACGTCGTCGAGCGCCGGGCTCTCGGCACCGGAAAAGGAGAAGCTCACGTGGTCCACCGTGACGGCCGGCCCGGTATCGGAATCCGGACGCGTCTCGTCGGCTGGTCGGGATGCATCCGACGGTGGCCGATGGGTTTCGGTCCGCGGATTGCGCCGCGTCTGGTCCGATTCGTCCGTTTCCGCGTCGGGGTCCGTCCCCATACGCGATGAGGATTCGGCACGGCCGTCCGCCGCATCGCCGTAGCCGCCGGCCGCCATTTCCGCGGTATCGTCGGCCGCGTCTGCGGAGGCATCGCAGATCGTCGGCACGGCATCCGTCGCGTCCGTCCGGCCGTCGTCGGCGACGCGGCCGCCCTCCAGCCGGATGATGCGGGAGGCGCGCGCCGTCTCGTCGGCGTGATGCGTGACATGCACGATGGTCGTGCCCCGCGCGTGCAACGTGTCGAGCACCGCAAGCAGTTCCGCCCGCGCTTCGGGGTCGAGCATGGCGGTCGGCTCATCGAGCACGAGCATGCGCGGACGCATGGCGAGCATGCCGGCGATGGCGACGCGCTGCTGTTGCCCGCCGCTCATGCGCGTGGGGTCGGCCGCGCGCATGTCGGCGAGGTCCACCGCGCGCAACGCGTCGGCGATGCGAGAGCCGATGTCGTTTCGCGGCGCGGCCAGATTCTCCGGCCCGAAGGCCACGTCGTCCTCGACGATGGTGGTGACGATCTGGTCCTCGGGATTCTGGAACACCGCTCCGATGCCGCGCCGCGCCATCCGATAGTCGTCGGCGTGCGCGCCACGCCCGTCGAACACGCGCCTGCCCAACAGGGTCACGACGCCGCCGTCGGGCGCGCTCAACGCGCACAGCAGACGCGCCAGCGTGGATTTGCCCGAACCGTTCGCTCCGGTCAGGCACACGTATTCGCCCGGGGCGATGTCCAACGACACGTCGTCCAACGCCCAGGTCGCGCCCGCGTCATAGCTGAAGCGGACGTGTTCCAACCGCGCGATGGCCCGCTCGGCAGTGCCGGGCGAATCCGGTGCGCCGTCGGCGGCGGTCCCGTTGGCGGAAGGCGAACTCATGCCCGGTCCAGCAGATTCGACACCGGCTTGTAGACCAGGAAGGTCACGACGGCGTGGATGGCGAATTTGACGAGGTTGAACGGCAGCAGAATCGGCACGATCATCGCCGCCACCTGTGCCATGGTCATATGCGCGTAGATCGGCGTGATCAGCAGATTGCCCACCAGCGCGGCCGCCAGCGCGCACACCGCGCCGACGAGGATGCCAACCAGGGCGCGCGAACGCGTGCGCTTGCCGCGGTAGACCAGAGCGGCCGGCACCGACAGGCACAACGCCACCAGCACCGCCATCAGCGTGCCCCACGGATTCGTGAACACATGCGGCAGGAAGCCCAGCACGCTGACGATTGCGGCCGCCGAGGGGCCGAACGCGAAGCCGGCCACCAGACACACGATGCCGCTGGGATCGTATTTGAGCCACTGCACGCCGGGGATCAAAGGAAATTCGATGAAGCTCGTCACCATCGCCAACGCCACGAACAGCGCGTACATGGCGATGCGTTTGGTGGACCAGCGCCCCGAATCGGCCACGCCCGTCGAATGCGCGTTATGCCGCGCGTCCTCGTGCGCGTTGGATTCGCTGGTGGTGGCATGCATATGGTTATGCGAAGATACGCTCATCTGAGCCCTCGTTTCTTCCATCCGGACTGTAACCGTTGGCCCCGGAATCCCACCGGATCAGCCGCTTGCGCGGGTCGCGGGCTGCCGCGTTCGCCATTATGGAAGCGAGGAACGCGGGTCACCGCCAGTAAGGAATCGCACCTTCCCTGAAACTTGCCCCTCCAAACTAAAACCCGCGCTCGACAAGCCCGAGGATGGGGTGCGGCTAAGCTGAGGTCAGACATTCCATCAGCCAACGCACACCACAAGTCAGGACTTGATTCATATGGCATTGACCAAAAAGCAGACCAAGCAGCTGCGCGCGCTCGCGAACCAGCTCAATCCCGTGTTCCACGTGGGCAAGAACGATTTGACCGACGCGGCCGTGGACCAGGCCGACGATCTGATCGAACGCCGCGAGCTCATCAAATGCGCCGTGCAGAACGGTTCCGAGCTGACCGCCAAGGAGGCGGCCGCGGATCTCGCCGAGCGGCTCGGCGCGGAGGTCGTGCAGACCATCGGCAACCGCTTCGTGCTCTTCCGCCGCTCGCATCGAGACGATGTGGAGCATATCCGCTTGGTGCGCGAGTAGACGCGCGGCTACATCCGCGCCCATAAGCGCCCCTCCTCGTGAGAGGATGGAGCATAACGCCCGACGACAGCGTCCCGGCATCATCGAGTAAAGGAGAGGCCATGACCGACTATCAACAGCAGGTCCCCCAGCCCGACAACGAGCAGAACGCGGGCTATGGCGCGCAGCAGACCGGCTACGGACAGGCCGATTCCTACGCGTCGACGCAGAATTCCTACGCGCCGCAGGGCGGCACCAGCCAGCCGCAATACGAGCAGCCGACCCAGGGCTATACGCAGCCGCAGTACGAACAGCCGCAGGACTACGACCAGCAGCAGGGGTACGCCCAGCAACAGCAGCCGTACGGGCAGCAGTCCTACACCCAGTACACCGGCCAGTCCTACGGCCAGCAGCCGTACACCCAGTACACCGGCCAACCGTATGGCCAGCAGCCGTACGGGCAACCCTACGGCCAGCCGTATATGCCCGTCTATGGCGGCAGGTCGAAGCTGGCCGCCGGTCTGCTCGGCATCTTCCTGGGATCGCTGGGCGTGCACAACTTCTATCTGGGCAACACCGGCAAGGCGGTCGCGCAGCTGCTGCTGACGCTGGTCGGCTGGATCGTCATCGTCGGACCGCTCGTCTCGGGCATCTGGGCGCTGGTCGAGGCGATTCTCATCCTGTGCAGCCAGCCCGGCAGTCCGTGGCACCAAGACGCCAACGGCAGGGAACTCGCCGACTGACCCGACGCGAAGCAGTCGGATACGGACGCGAAACGGGGTGCGTTCCTCCCTCACGAGTGAGAGGGGGATCGCACCCCGTTCATTATGTTCTGCCGATGACATGCTTATGGCACGTCGGTCAAGAGATCGGATAGGCCCCACGAACGCATGGCCGCCGCATGACGCGACAAGTCCCGCCCGGGCAAGGCACACGCCCGCGATACGGCTACCGACGACTGTCGATCATGATTAGTGAGTCCCGCTTGGGTAAAGGCACACGCCCCGCGAAACGGGGTTTACGCCGCGCGATGCGACCTGATGCGGAACGCGGCGGCCAGACAGGCCCAACCTGCCACGCAGATCACCACCATCACCGCGAAGGTCCACATGCCGCCCACCGCGGTGGCGTGCATGAACTCGGCGCTCCCCTCCTCGCCATGCCCGGCTTGGGCCACGGCCAGAATCGTGGAGAACAACGCCGTGCCGGCCGCGCCGCCGAACTGCAGGCAGGTGTTGAAGATCGCGTTGCCGTCGGGGGCGAACTGTCGCGGAATGGAGCTCAACGCGCTGGTCATCACATTGGGGTTGCCGAGCGCGAAGAAGAATCCGAAGATGAAGTAGAAGCCGGCGAGCATCGCCGGGGTGAGCCGCATGGAGAACACCAGCAGCAGCGCCGGGCCGAGGATGGCGATGCCCAGCGGGATGAGGATCGGCCGCACCGCGCCGAAACGGTCGTACAGCCAGCCGCCGAGCGGCGAGCAGACCGCGCCGACCAGCGCGCCGGGCAGCACCAGCGAGCCGGCGAGGAAGGCGCTGGTCCCCAGCGAGAGCTGCGCCACGTTGGTGATCACGTAACCGAAGCCGATGGAGACGATCGGCAGAATCGTATATTCCACCAGATGCAGCAGCACGACGCGGTCACGCAGGATGCCCAAGCGCAGCAGCGGCGAGAACGCCTTGCGCGAGCTGAGCGCGAACAGCACGAGCGAGCCCAATCCCACGATGAGGCTGACGACGGCGATGACGGCGCTGCGAGTCGCGGGCGTGCCGGCCATGGCGGCGCTCACGGCCACGCCGGCCTGGTTGAGCGCGAGCACCAGTCCGCACAGGGCGAGCACGATGCTCAGCAGCTGGATCGGGTCGAGATAGGCGGCTTCGGTGGGTGCCTTCTGTTCGATGCATTTGAGTCCGATGACCATGGCGATCAGCATCAGCGGCACTGCGGCCACGAAAATCGCCCTCCACGGCAGCACGCTGGTCACCGCGCCACCCACGGTCGGGCCGATGGCGGGGGCCACGGTGATCACCAGCGAGCCGACGCCCATCAGTCGGCCGATTTTCGAGCGCGGCGACTGTTCGAGGATGATGTTCATCATCAGCGGCGTGGCGATACCCGAGCCGATGCCTTGAATCACGCGGGCCACGATGAGCATGGGGAACGCGGAGGCGACGATCATGATCAGCGAGCCGACGATAGCCAGGGCGAGAGCAGCCAGAAAGATGGCCTTCAACGGGAATCGGCGTTTGAGGAACGACGAGACAGGCATCGTGGCGGCCACGGCCAGCAGGTAGATGGTGGTGATCCATTGCACGGTGGCCATGTCCACGTCGAACTCGCGCATGAGTTCGGGGAACAGCACGGTCATCACCGTTTCGGTGAGGATGCCGATGAAGGCCAGCGACCCCACGGCGACGATCGCGCCGATGAGCTTGAGCGGGATGCGCTCGTCGGTTGGCGCGACCGCGCCGTTCGTTCGATCTGTGGTTTGGATGGGCACGTTGGACATCATTCGCTCTCTTCCTCATCATCGCGCGGGGAGTATCCGCGCATGGCCGGCCGCTCGCGCCTATCCGGCGTTCACGGTGTTCTCACGGAAATATGGTTTGCCAACCGGTCGAGCCGCCGTTATCACCGTCCATGCGCATACGACCGCGGAAGAATCGCGGGAGGCCGGACGTGGTGCCCACTCAAGACCTCAACAGACTTTAGCCGAGCTGGTAGGACATCTCAACAACACCGCGGAACGCGAGCGGGAGAGACCTATCCCACGCGAGACCGTCACCCGGCCTGGCGCAGGATGGCGCGGATCTTCTCCAGTCGCGGCCCCACCTCGTGCTCGTAGCCGCGGTCGTTGGGATGGTAGTACTCGCGGCCGCGCAGCTCGTCGGGCATGTACTGCTGGGGGGCCACGGCGCCGGGCGCGTCGTGCGCGTACTGGTAGCCCTCGTGGTTGCCCCACTGCTTCATCAGCGCGGTGGGCGCGTTGCGCAGGTGCAGCGGCACTTGGCCGATACGCCCGGCGTCCACGTCGGCGAGCGCCTCGTTGATGGCCATATAGCTGGCGTTGGATTTGGGTGCTGTGGCCACGGCGATGGTCGCCTCGGCGAGGATGATGCGTGCCTCGGGCATGCCGACCAGCGCCACGGCCTGCGCGGCGGCCACGGTGACCTGCAGGATCTGAGGGGCGGCCATGCCCACCTCTTCGGCCGCTGCGATCATGATGCGCCGGGCGATGAAGCGCGGGTCCTCCCCCGCCCGGATCATGCGGGCGAGATAGTGGATGGCCGCGTCGGGGTCGGAGCCGCGCATGGATTTGATGAACGCGGAGATCACGTCGTAGTGGTCGTCGCCGTCTTTGTCGTAGCGCACGGTGGCCGCGTCCATCACGGTGCCGACGATTTCGGGGGTGATGATGGGGCGGCGCGCGCCCTTCTTGCGCGCCTCGTCATGGGTCACCGCGCCGGCCGCCGCCTCAAGGATGGTCAGGCTTTTGCGCGCGTCGCCGCCGGCCATGCGCACAATCTCGTCGATGGCCTCGTCGCTGGCTTTGACCTCGCCTTTAAGCCCCCGTTCGGATTCCAGGGCGCGCCGCACGAGTTCGGACAGCTGGTCGGGTTCGAGCGATTCGAGTTTGACCACCACGGATCGGCTAAGCAGCGGTTTGATCACGGAGAAGCTCGGGTTTTCGGTGGTCGCGCCGATGAAGGTCACGTCGCGGTTCTCCACCGCCGGCAGCAGCGCGTCCTGCTGCGATTTGGAGAAGCGGTGCACCTCGTCGATGAACAGCACGGTCTCATCGCCTTTGGACACCAGCCGGTCGTGCGCGCGCTGCAGCACGTCGCGCACGTCCTTGACGCCGCTGGTCACCGCGGACAACTCCTCGAACACTCGACCGGACTGGCGCGCCACAATGGTGGCGAGCGTGGTCTTGCCCACGCCGGGAGGCCCGAACATGATGATGGAGCTCGGCGCGGTGAGGCTGCCCTTGGAGGCGGGGTTGGCGAGGCGGCGCAGGGGCGAGCCCTCCCCCAGCACATGGCGCTGTCCGACCACCTCGTCCACGGTGGTCGGGCGCATGCGTACCGCCAACGGCCGCGTCATATCCTCGGGTGCGTCCGTCGCCCCGAACAAATCCTGCTCGCTCATACGCACCACTGTACCTCACGTCGAACACTTGTTCGACACCCCATGGTGCGGCGTTACGCGGCGGCCACCGAATAGTCGACGAATACGACCTCGCCGCTTTCCTGGGTGGCGTCGAGATCCACCACGCCTACGATGGCCCAATCATGGTCGCCGTCGGAGTCGTCGATGATCTGCCGCACCTTCCAGGTGTGCTCGTCGCGTTCGTGCGAATCGTCGAGCACGAACAGGTCGGCGGAGCGTGCGGCCGCGTCGACGCCGACGTATTCGTGGGCGTCATAGTAGTCGTCGAGCGCATCCTCCCATTCGTGCACGCCGTAGCCCCAGTCCTTGTCGAGCGCGCCCAGCTCTTCGGGCCGGTCGAGGTCCATCAGCTGCACGCGGCGGAACAGGGCGTTGCGCACCAGCACGGTGAGTCCTCGGCGGTCCTCGACCACCTCGTCGCGTCGACCCGGAGCGGCGAGCGCGGCGGCGGCCTCGCTGGCGTCGGCCGAGCCCGCGTTCTCCCATTCGTCGACCAGACTGGAGTCGATGGAGCGCACGAGCACGCGCAGCCAGGCGATGATGTCGCTCAGCTGTTCGTCGCGCTTGTCGACGGGCACGGTGCGGGCGAGCGAACGGTAGGCGTCGGACAGATACCGCAGCAGCGTGCCTTCGGAGCGGGCGATGTTGTAGCGGCCGATGTATCCGGTGAAGTCGGATGCCGTCTCCACCATGTCTCGGATCACCGATTTGGGGCTGAGCCAGTAGTCGTTGGCCCAGGGCACGTCGCGGCGGTATTGGGTGAAGGCCGCGTCGAGCATATCCTCCAAAGGTTTGGGATAGGTGATGTCCTGCAGGCGGTCCATGCGCTCGTCGTAGTCGAGTCCGTCGGCCTTCATGTCGGCCATGGCTTTGTCTCGGGCGGCGCGTTCCTGGGCGCGCAGCACCTGCTTGGGGTCTTCGAGGGTGGCCTCCACCATGGAGATCACGTCGAGCGCGTAGGTGGGGCTCGCCGGGTCGAGCAGTTCCAGCGCTGCCAGCAGGAAGGGGCTCAACGGCTGGTCGAGCGCGAAGTCGTCGGGCACGTCGACGGTGAGGAAGTAGTCTTTGCCGCCGTCGTCGCGGTCCTCGGTTTCGATCACGTCGGTGTCGAACAATGTTTGGAAGATCTCGTCGGCCCGCTGGTGCAGCCGTTCCTTCTGGTCCGGGCTCTGCGCGGAATCGTCGATGAGCCGGTCCACGCGCCAGCGCGCGTCGCCGCCCTGCGCGACTTCGTTGAGCACCATGGAGTGAGTGATCTTCAGATGCGGCACGAGGGTTTCGGGGTCCGCGTCGATGAGTTTGTCGAAGGTGTTCTCATTCCACGTCACGAAGCCTTCGGGCGCCTTCTTGCGCTTGATCTTCTTGAGCTTCTTCGGGTCTCCCCCGGCTTTGGCCACGGCCTTCTGGTTTTCGATCTCGAATTCGGGGGCCTCCGCGATCACCAGTCCTTCGGTGTCGAAGCCCATGCGGCCGGCGCGGCCGGCGATCTGGTGGAATTCGCGGGCGCGCAGGCGGCGCATTTTCGAGCCGTCGAATTTGGTCAGGGCGGTCAGCACCACGGAATGGATCGGCACGTTGATGCCCACGCCGAGCGTGTCGGTGCCGCAGATCACCGGCAGCAGGCCTTGTTGGGCGAGCTGTTCGACCAGACGACGGTAGCGCGGCAGCATGCCGGCATGGTGGATGCCCACGCCGGTGCGCAGCAGCCGCTGCAGGATCTTGCCGAAGGCGGTGGTGAATTTCGTGCCTTTGATGGCTTCGGCGATGGCCGTGCGCTGCTCCTTGCTGCTCACGCCGGTGGAGGCGAGCGCCTGCGCGGTTTCCAGCGCCGCGTCCTGTGAGAAATGCACCACGTAGATCGGGGTGGACCCTTCGTTGAAGGCGAGTTCCACCGTGCGTTCCAGCGGGTCGAGCGTGTATTCGTAGGTCAATGGCACGGGGCGGGGCGCATCGGCGATCACGTCCACGTCCGTGTCGGTCATGGATTCGAGTTTGTCGGCGATGGAGTCCACGTTGCCGAGCGTGGCGCTCATGAGCAGGAACTGCGTGCGCGGCAGGGTGAGCAGCGGCACCTGCCACGCCCATCCGCGCTCGGGGTCGCCGTAGTAGTGGAATTCGTCCATGGCCACGCAGCCCACGTCGGCGCGGCGGCCCTCGCGCAGGGCCTGGTTGGCGAGGATCTCCGCCGTACAGCAGATGATCGGCGCGTCCGCGTTGATATGAGTGTCGCCGGTGATCATGCCGACCAGGTCGCGGCCGAAGACCTCCACCAGGTCGAAGAACTTCTCGCTGACCAGCGCCTTGATCGGCGCGGTGTAGTAGGAGCGGCGACCGGTGCATAGGGCGGCGAAATGCATGCCGAGCGCCACGAGGGATTTGCCTGAGCCGGTGGGCGTGTTGAGGATCACGTGGTCGCCGGCGAGCAGATCCATGATCGCCTCCTCCTGATGAGGCCATGGTTCGATGCCTTTGGTGCCGACCACCCATTCGAAGAAACGCTCGTAGATGTCGTCGGCGGCGAGGTTGCGCGCGCCGTCGTCGTACCAGTCCGGCGCCAACGCGCCCAATGAGCCGTATCGCTTATCGCCCTGTTCGTCCGTCATGGTTCGCAGTCTACCCGCAGCCTTCTATCACCGCTTATCCTACCCCCTTTTTTAGTTAAGAAAGCTAATGGAATACATGCGCACACTGCGGATTTAAGCAACCCATAAGAGCGGAAACCCGGCACCACAAGCCATCCCACAGGCCGCCTCAATGCCCAAATACCCCGACAAGTAGCGGTATTCAACACCCCCGAATATCCGCATCACACACAAAAACCTTCGCAACACCTGAAAAAGCACTGGCTTTACTTTGAGAGATATTTATTGTAAGGTTGCTTACGCAATTGCAGTTTCGTCTATTTCTATCACATCGTGGTGCTTGGGCGACTGCACCTCAAAGAAGAGCGAAAGGAATATATCGCACATGAAACGCGCGATCTCAGTGGCGCTTGCGGCGGCACTGGCTCTCGTCCCACTGGGGGGGGGCAGCACGGCATTCGCCGCGCCGCTTTCGACCAGCGACGTCGAAGACTACGCTTTGCAGATGCTGGCGGAGTCATATGAACAGCAGAACACCACGCCGGTCAACGACGAATCGTCGAACGGCACGACCACGGACGGCACCGCCTCTCCGACCGCGGACGATCCCGTGTCCGCAGGCGGATGGACACTCGACCCGGATGTGACCAAGGGCAACGAAACGCTCGAGGAAAGCGGCGACTGGGTGCATTTCAAGTCCGGCGCCGGCAACGGCAATAGCGCGTCCAACTCGTCGCAATACCCGGCGGTGGCCATCAACGACGGCAGCTTCGACTTCAGCACGGAGGGCGGAATCCGCGCCACCATCATGTCGCCACAGGACTGCACCCTGAACCGCTTCGGTTTCTATCTGGGCTACGACGGCCCGGGCAACGGCCTGTTCATTGGCTATGACCTTTACAGCAAATGGTACTACCAGCTCTACGTGAATGGGGAAGGCGACTACAAGGCATCGTCCTTCGCGATCCCCGAGCAGGATGCCGAAGTGCCCGTCGCCATCGACTGGGACGGCACCACCGCCACACTGACCGTAGGTGGCGAGAAGGTCTTCGACGTCAACTACAGCTCGCTGACCAATCTCAGCGACAAAGTCGCCATGAAGGCTTCCACCTACGGCACCGAATACACCGACGTGTACGTCAAGGACTTCACCAAGGTGGAGGCCGTCAAGTACGCCGTCAACGGCACCGTGGTCGATGCCGAGGGCCAGCCGATCGAGGGCGCCAAGGTGCGCGTCGATGGCGCCTCCGCCACCACCGACGCCAGCGGCGCCTACACCATCGGCGACCTCAAGGCCGGCAAGTACACCATCTCGGTCGGCAAGGACGGCTACGAGGACGTCACCAAGGACATCGAGATCATCAACGGCGATCTCACCGTGGACGCCATCACGCTGAACGAGGCGGCCGCCGTCGAGACGGAGACCCTCTCCACCAAGCAGATGAAGGTGGAGGTCAAGAAGAACTTCCCCTCCGTGCTCCAGTACACGATGACCAAGCTCGACAACCGCGTGATGTACGGCCAGTCCAAGGACGTGCGCACCGTGGAGATCAACAACACCTACGTTGAGCTCACCGACGACGACGTCACGTTCTCCAAGGAAAGCGACACCAAGGCCGTCTACACGATGAACGTGAAGAACGCCGAGAAGAACATCGACGCGGTAATCACCGCCGAGATCGTCGTCGAGGCGAACACGCTGGACCTGAACATCACCAAGATCGAGAACAAGCTCGGCGACGAGGAGCACCCGGTGCCGGTGCAGACCGTGTCGTTCCCGAACCAGAGCCTCATCTCGATGCGTGAGGATCAGGACGGCGCGCAGTTCACCGGCGCCGTCATGTCGTCCGACACCAACAAAACCGGCGACGAGCACTTCGACATCACCACCGCGACCAACCTGACGAACCGCGACTACATGTACGCGTTCATCTCCGGCAACTCGCTGAGCGCCGGCATGTGGAGCAACTCCGAGAACGAGGGTCGTTATGTGGCCTCGCCCGTGTACGGCGGAGCCCAGAACACGCGCATCTACGCCACCACCCAGACGGTCGGCGGCACGAACTCGCTCGGCCTGGCCAGCGCCCCGTGGTACTACCACCGCACCGTCACCGATTCGAAGGGCGTGTCCTACACGGTCGAAGAGACCGAAATGCCGAAGATGTCCGTCGTCATCACCGGCGACGAGAACGACGACGACACGGTCGATTGGCAGGACGGCGCGATCGCGTTCCGTTCGATCATGAACAACCCGTACAAGTCCGAGGAAGTGCCCGAGCTGGTGGCATGGCGCATCGCCATGAACTTCGGCTCCCAGGCGCAGAATCCGTTCCTGACCACGCTTGACAACGTCAAGAAGGTCGCGCTCAACACCGACGGCCTCGGCCAGTCCGTGCTCCTCAAGGGCTACGGCAACGAGGGCCACGACTCCGGCCACCCGGATTACGGCGACATCGGCGAGCGTATGGGCGGCGCCGAGGATATGAACACGCTGATGGAGAAGGGAGCCGAATACGGCGCCCGCTTCGGTGTGCATGTCAACGCCTCCGAAATGTATCCGGAGGCCGAGGCCTTCAGCGACGACTCCGTGCGCCGCAATTCCAGCGGCGGCCTGAGCTATGGCTGGAACTGGCTCGATCAGGGCGTCGGCATCGACGGCATCTGGGATCTCGCCACCGGTGCCCGCGAAAACCGCTTCGCCGAGCTCAAGGAGAAGGTCGGCGACAACATGGACTTCATCTACTTGGACGTGTGGGGCAACCTGACCTCCTCCGGCTCGGAGGATTCGTGGGAGACCCGCAAGATGTCCAAGATGATCAACGACAACGGCTGGCGTATGACCACCGAATGGGGTCCCGGCAACGAGTACGATTCGACCTTCCAGCACTGGGCGGCCGATCTGACCTACGGCGATTCGACCTCCAAGGGCGAGAACTCCCAGGTGATGCGCTTCCTGCGCAACCACCAGAAGGACAGCTGGGTCGGCGACTATCCGTCCTACGGCGGCGCGGCCAACGCTCCGCTGCTCGGCGGCTACAACATGAAGGACTTCGAGGGATGGCAGGGCCGCAACGACTACGACGCCTACATCACCAACCTGTACACGCATGACGTGTCCACGAAGTTCATCCAGCACTTCAAGGTGAGCCGTTGGGTCAACAACCCGCTCGACGATACCTCCTCGTACGATCCGGAAACCAACGGCGGCAACGAGTTCATCGAACTCAAGGACGACGAAGGCAACGTCGTGACGCTCGCCCGCGAGACGAACGACCAGTCCTCCACCGCCTACCGCAACCGCACCATCACCTTCAACGGTCAGGTCGTCGCCACCGGCGCGGTCTCCAAGGGCGATGGCACCGGCACCGGCACCGAGTCCTACCTCCTGCCGTGGCTGTGGGACGCGCAGACCGGCGAGTTCGTCAACTCCGACGACGAGAAGCTCTACCACTGGAACACCGCCGGCGGCACCACCGAGTGGACGCTTCCCGACGAGTGGCAGAACCTCGCCAACGTCAAGGTCTACAAGCTCACCGATCTGGGCAAGACCGACGAGCAGACCGTGTCCGTCGTCGACGGCAAGGTCACGCTGACCGCCGAGGGCGAAACCCCGTACGTCGTGTACAAGGGCGACGCCACCCCCAAGCAGATCTCGGTCACCTGGAGCGAGGGCATGCATCTGGTCGACGCCGGCTTCAACGGCGGCGAGCAGACCTTCGAGGAGGACTGGACCCTCAAGGGCACCGGCGAAGCCTCCATCGCGAAGAGCCAGTACAGCAACCCGATGCTCAAGCTCACCGGCAAGATCTCGGCCACCCAGAAGCTGACCGACCTGACGCCCGGCGAGCGCTACGCGCTGTACGTCGGCGTGGACAACCGTTCCGACGGCGACGCCACGATGACGGTCACCAGTGGCGGTGAGACGCTGGCCACCAACTCCACCTCGCGCAGTATCGCGAAGAACTACGTCAAGGCGGATACGCACAACACGAATTCCGCCACGGTGGACGGCACCAGCTACTTCCAGAACATGTATGTGTTCTTCACCGCGCCCGAAAATGGCGAGGCCACGCTGACCCTGGCCCATCAGGGCGAGGGCGACGCGTACTTCGACAACGTGCGCGTGGTCGCCAACGCCTATGATGGTCTGGAGTTCGACGAGAGCGGCGACGTCACCAAGCTGACGAACGACTTCGAGAACAACGCCCAGGGCATCTGGCCCTTCGTGATCTCCGGATCCGAAGGCGTCGAGGACAACCGTATCCACCTGTCCGAGAAGCATGCGCCTTACACGCAGGCCGGCTGGGACGTCAAGAAGATGGATGACGTGCTCGACGGCGACTGGTCGGTGAAGGTCAACGGCCTGACCCAGAAGGGCACGCTGGTGTACCAGACGGTTCCGCAGAACTTCGAGTTCGAGCCGGGTCGCACGTACAAGATCTCCTTCGACTACCAGGTCGGATCCGACGACTCCTACGCCGTCGCGGTCGGCTCCGGAGAGTTCTCCGACAGCAGCACGACCCTGAAGAACCTGAAGAAGTCACTGGGCAAGACCAGCCACTACGAGTTCGAGTTGACGGGTTCCGTCAACGGGGATTCCTGGTTCGGCATCTACTCCACCTCCACGGCTCCCGATCTGCAAGGTCTCGACGAGAAAGATTCCGCCGCCAACTTCGGTGGCTACAAGGACATCGTGCTCGACAACCTCGTGATCGAGCGCGTCGACTCCGAGAGCAAGACCAAGGCCGAGGCCGAGAACAAGCTCGCGGAGGTCACCAAGAAGTACGATGACCAGTCGGCGAAGTTCAGCGACGAGGCGTGGACGACCTATCAGGAGACTCTGGCCAAGGCCAAGGTGCTGATCAACAAGTCCGATGCCACCGCCGAGGACTACACCGCGGCGTTCGCCCTGCTCGAGGCTCTCGACACATATATGCCGAACGCTCCGGGCAACGATTCCAGCGACAAGTTCGACGTGGCCACCAATGCCTACACGGTGTTAGTTGGCAGCGAACAGTCGCTGTCCGGCAACGAAGGCCCGGCAGATTTGGCCCAAGACGGACTGGACAGCACCCACTGGCATACCAAGTGGGGCTATGACGCCCTCGGAAATAACGCCGCTTGGTACCAGTTCAACCTGTCCGAAGCGACCACCATCACCGGCTTGCGGTATCTGCCTCGTTCCGGTGCAGCCAACGCCAACGGCAAGATCAAGAAGTACAAGATCGAGCTGACGACGACTGATGGCACCACCCGCGCCGTCACCGGCACCAGCACCAACGGCAACGTCACCACCGTCGAAGGCGAGTTCTCGACCTCGACCGAATGGCAGTTGGCAAGCTTCGACGCCGTGGAGAACGTCACTTCCGTGAAGTTCATCGCACTCGAAACCGCAGGCCAGACCGCAGGCGAGATGAACAAGTATGCTTCTGCCGCCGAACTGCGCCTGACCACGACCCGCGACGTGCCGCCGACCGTGGTCGTCCCCGACACGACCGATCTCACGGCCGCCGTCACCGAGGCGGAGGGACTCAGGGAGTCCGACTACACCGCGGACAGCTGGAAGACGATGAGCGAGAAGCTCGCCGCCGCCAAGGCCGTGCTGGATGACGAGAACGCCGACGTCTACAGCGTGCTGCTCGCCACAACCGAGCTCAACGCCGCCCTCGAGGCACTGGAGCCGGTGGCCCCGCCGGTCGATAAGACCGACCTGCAGTCCGCCGTCGACAAGGCCAAGGCTCTGGTTGAGGCCGACTACACGGCCGAGACGTGGGCCGCGTTCGCGACCGCCCTGTCCGACGCCCAGGCGGTGCTGGACAACGCCGCCGCCACGCAGTCCGACGTGGACGCCGCCCTGACCGCGCTCCAGACCGCCATGCAGGCCCTCAAGCCCGCCACGACGGAACCCGAGCAGGTCAACAAGGCCGTCCTCCAGGCTGCGGTCGATTCGGCCAAGGCTCTGGTTGAGGCCGACTACACGGCCGAGACGTGGGCCGCGTTCGCGACCGCCCTGTCCGACGCCCAGGCGGTGCTGGACAACGCCGCCGCCACGCAGTCCGACGTGGACGCCGCCCTGACCGCGCTCCAGACCGCCATGCAGGCCCTCAAGCCCGCCACGACGGAACCCGAGCAGGTCAACAAGGCCGTCCTCCAGGCTGCGGTCGATTCGGCCAAGGCTCTGGTTGAGGCCGACTACACGGCCGAGACGTGGGCCGCGTTCGCGACCGCCCTGTCCGACGCCCAGGCGGTGCTGGACAACGCCGCCGCCACGCAGTCCGACGTGGACGCCGCCCTGACCGCGCTCCAGACCGCCATGCAGGCCCTCAAGCCCGCCACGACGGAACCCGAGCCGGGCACGGTGAACAAGTCCGCTCTGCAGGCGGCGATCGCCAAGGCCGAGGCCCTTGATCTCAAGGGCTACACCGAGGCGTCCGCCAAGGCCGTACGCGAGGCTCTGGCCAGCGCCAAGCTGACCGCCGCCAACGCGACCGCCACCCAGGAGCAGGTCGACGCCGCGCTCAAGGCTCTCGAAGCCGCGATCGCCGGTTTGGAGAAGGCTCCGGCCTCCACCAACAAGCCGATCTCGAGCACGGGTGCCAGCGTCTTCGCGATCGTCCTCGCGGCGATGGTGATGGCCGCAGCCGGACTGGTGCTGACGGTTCGCCGTCGCAGCCGCGGCTGAATGATTGGCTGATGGGGCCAGCCGCATAGCGACCGGCCCCATCCCTCTCCCCCAACCAACAACCCATAAATCAATATGACGAAGGCCTGTTCCGGAAATTCCCGGAACAGGCCTTCGTCATATCTCCCCCAGTCGACTCATCGGCCTTTCTTCATCATCACACGCAACCATCCTCTCACCAGCCATCCTCTCGTCGTCATGCTGAGCGGAGCGCAGCGGAGTCGAAGCATCTCCTGACCAGTAATGCCGCAAAGGTCAAGGAGATCCTTCGACTACGCACTTCGTGCTCCGCTCAGGATGACAGTGGAAAGAACTGTCCCGCTCAGGATGACAGTGGAAAGTGCCGTCCATTCAGGATGACGGCAAGAAGAAAGCACACCCCGCCAAAACATCTCGGCGTGGCACGGATCACTCCATGCCACGCCGAGATGGGATACGGAAGGCGAACCGCTATTCCGCGTCCGCCGATGAGTAGACGACGCTGCGACGCTTGAGCATCACGCCGCCGGCGAGCAGCAGCACGGCCACGGCCGCGATGGCGGAGGTCGCCGAGCCGGTGTCGGGCAGCGTCGGCTGGGTCTCCGGAGCGCCGGTGTTATCCTCGGTTTCGGCGTCGGTGAACAGCACCTCGACCTCGGCGGTGCGAATCGTCGCGGTGTCGGTCGAGGTCGCCGAATCGGCAACGGCCGCCGTTCCATCGAGGAAGGTCTCCAACTCGGCGTCGGACAGCGTCTTCGTCACCGTCACCGACCCCGCGCCCGGCCCCTGTACCTCGCCGGAGAAGTCGAGAATCTTCAGCGTGCCGAAGTCCACGCCGTTGGCGGTGAGCTTGATGGACTTAGGACGCTGCTCGTCGGTGGTGAACGCGAGTCCGCTCACCGTGAAGCTCACGGTGTTGCCGTCGACATCAACCGCAGAGAATCCGGTGCTGCCGCGGGTGCTCACGGCCTTCAGGTTCGGATGGGCCTGGAGATAGTCCGACAGTCCGTCGAAATCGATATAGCCGGTGTCCACATAGTTCGTGCCCTCTTTGAACACGGTGAAGTTGTCGCCGCCGGTGAGCAGGAAGGGGTTGCCCGCGATGGTGAAGGTGTCCTCGTCCTGCACGGCCTCGCCGTTCACGGTCAGGTCGAACACCTCGCCGCGGGGCAAGGTGGTTCCGTTGATGGTTTCGGTATACAGGTTGTAGTGGTAGCTCACGTTGCTGGACAGGCCGAGCCACTGCACCGGACGCGACGCGCCGGCAGGCTGCCACTGCTGTTCGAGCAGCGCCTTGAGCTGCGCGCCGGTCAGGGTGACCACCGCCGTGCTGTTGCCGAAGGGCAGCACGTCGTGGGCCTCCTTCAGCGTGATGATCTTGTCGCCGTTCGGATCGAGGTCGGCGCGCAGGCCGCCCGCGTTGATCACGCCGATATCGGCCTGCTGGCCGTGTTCGTTGGCCGCCCACATCGCCGCGTCGGCGTTGAGTACTCCCAGCGTGGATTCGACGCCGCGGTTCTCCTCGCTTGCCAGATCACCCGTGACGGCGCGGCCGCGGTTGAAGGTGGAACCGGTGTCGATGGTGCCGAGCACGGTGTTGCCCTGCTCGTCGGCGGCGGCTTGCGCGCGCTCGTAGATCGCGTTCACGTCAGGGTCGGCCGCATACAGCGCCTCGCCGCTTTTTTTATCGATGACATCATTCAGCCGGCCGCTCGCGCTCACCTGCGCGTCCTTGCCGCTGCCGGTGATCTCCAGATCGATGGTGGCGTAGGATTCGCCGTAGTTCCTGGTCTGCTCGATCGGAGCGCCGGACGCGGTCTGCGTCTCCTGATCCAGATGCGTGTGTCCCGCGACCACCGCGTCCACATTCGCGTTCAGACCGGTGAGTTGATGCGCGTCGGCATGCACCAGCGCCACCACCGCGTCGGCTTCGCCGTTGCTCTCGTCACCGTCGGAAAGCTGGTCGGCGTAAGAGTTGATCGCCTCGACCGGATCGCTGACCGTCACGCCCGCCATACCGGCCGGCGAAACCGAGTCGAGCAGCGTCTCATACACGCCGCCGATGAAGGCGATGCTCTTGCCGCCGCTTTCGACGATGGTGTACGGCTGGATCTTGCCCTCCAGCGCGCCGCCGCTCACATTCGCCACAATGTACTGCGCCGAGCTCATCCCCGGCATGATGCGGTCCACCAGGTCGGCCGCGCCCTGGTCGTATTCGTGGTTGCCGGTGGCGGAGACCACCATGTTCATCGCCGTCAGCTGCTCCATCGCAGGCTCGTCGTTGGCGATGGACGAGGCGAAGGCGGAGGCGCCGACCATATCGCCGGCCGCGGCGAAGATGGTGTTCGGATTCTTGGCTTGGGTCTGCTTGAGCGCGGTGGCCAGATAGCCACCGTTCTCGATATGCCCGTGGAAGTCGGACAGGCCGAAGATCGTGACGGTGGTGGTGTCGCCGGCTGTGACGGAGGGATTCGCGCCCTCATCCGCCATCGCCGCGCCGACGGTGAGCGACATCGCCCCTATCGTGAGCGCGGCCGTCGCCATGGCGACGAATTTCCTACACATGGTCAGACGCATAATCACACGCTTCTTTCCCTCACTGTCGCCGTTGTTCGGGGGCCATCCCGAACCGGCATACGCTTAGCAATCTACCACTCCCCTGCTATCTCCCGCCATCTCCCGCCAGTCATCAGCCATCCAACCGCCCGATCATCAGCCCGACCACATAGCAAACGGGGGCGGTGGGACGACCAAGCGTCCCACAGCCCCGCAATGCGTACGAGAATTACCGGATCAAACGGATCGCAGCGCTACCGCTCCTCCTGCTCAGCATCCTCGCCGCCTTTCCCTTGCTGGTATTCGTCGTATCCCTGCTCGTAGCGGGTGCGACGCCAGTTGCGGATCGACGCGTTGGTGCCGCGGTGATGCACATGGTATTGACGCGGCGCGCCTCCGAACGGACGCTCCTCGACCTCCTTGGCCACGGCGATCTGGTTCACGTTCGAAGGGTCCATGATCGCGATGGGCGCCACCGCCTCCGGTTCCACCGGCGCGGCCGTGCGGCGCTGCATATGTTCGGGCAGCCATTCCGCCAGACGGGACAGCAGCCAACAGACGATGAAATACACCACCGCGGCCACCACCAGCGTCTGCAGGATGTTGAAGTACATCGATCCCAGTCGGCGCGACTCCTGCAGCAGATCCGTGTACATGATGATCGAGCCGAGCGCGGTGTCCTTGACCACCACGACCAGCTGGGTCACGGCGGCGGGAAGCATGGCGAACACGGCCTGCGGCACCTCGATCTGCATCAGCGACTGCGTTTCGGTCAGTCCCAACGCCAGCGAGGCCTCACGTTGGCCGTTCGGCAGATTGCCCACACCCGAGCGCACCAGCTCGGCCACCACGGAACCGTTGTACAGCACCAAGGCGAGCACGACCGCCCAATAGGACGGACTCGCCAGGCCGGCGAACGCGAACCACCGCCAGAAGAAAATCATCATCAACAGCACGGGCACGGCGCGGCAGAACTCGACGATCACCGCGGAGACGGCACGCAGCAGCGGATTCGGCAGCAGTCGGCCGATGCCGAACACCAGACCGAACACCACCGAGCCGATAACGGCCACCACGGAGGCCTGCACGGTCATCCACAGACCCGGCAGATAGAAGTCGGTCCATGCCTCGGCCTCAAGCGCGGGCTTCCACAATTCCCAGCTCAGCTGGTTCTCGCCGTCCGGCGGATTGTGCAGGCGCATGAGGATCAGCACCACCACAACCGCGAAAACCGCTCCGGCGATCCAGTTGACGATGCGGATGGTTCTGCGACCCTTGGGACCAGGCTGGTCGAACAGTACGGCGCTTTCGTTTGCGGCCATGGGTCACCTCCTCACGGCGAGCTTGTTGGACAGGAACGTGGTGATCATGCCGATCGGAATGATGAGGATCACATAGCCGATGGCGAAGATCAGGAAGATCTGGATGATCACGTCGGGGCGGAACTCGATCATCTCGCTCATCAGCGAGGAGGTCTCGGTGGAGACCGACGCGGCGGCCGCGACCGTCGAGTTCTTGAGCAGGGCGATCAGCGTGTTGCCCAGCGGGGCCACGGATCCGCGGAAGGCCTGCGGCAGGATGATCTGGCTGGCCGACTGCATGAAGCCCAGCCCCAACGCGCGGGCCGCCTCGGCCTGGCCAAGCGGCACGGTGTTGATGCCGCTGCGCAGGGATTCGCACACGAACGCCGCCGTGTACAGGCTCAGGCCCGTCACCGCCAGCCAGAAGAAGTTCGTGGCGAAGATGTCGGAGAAGGCGAATTTGAGCTGCGCGTAGGCGCCCAGCACCATGAACACCATGATGATGGTCAGCGGCAGGTTCTTGAACAGCTCCACGTAGGCGCCTGCCACGGTGCGCATCGAGGAGATAGGCGAGATGCGCATCATCACGAGCACCACGCCGAGCACCAGCGAGAACAGGGCCGACCATAGGGTGATCTCGATGTTCACCAGGAACGCGCCGACCACGTCGTATTCGCTGAACAGTTCGATGAATCCGTCCATCTCACTCCTCCCCTTCGGTCGGTTCCGGCGGGTTGTATTCGCTGTTCGGAGCGTATCCAGTGCCGGAGGTGTTCTCCTCGATCGCGCGCTGCCAGGAGCCGTCCTCGATCATCTGCTCGATCGCGTCGTTGATCTGCTTGGCGAACTCGGTGTTGCCCTTCTGGATGCCCACGCCGTAGTATTCCTGCGTGAACGGGACGCCCACGACCTTGAGCTTGCCGCGCGAGGCGGAGGCGAGTCCGGCGAGGATGATGTCGTCGGTGGTGACCGCGTCCACGATGCCGGAGAACAGGGCGGTGGCGCATTCGGCGAAGCCCGGCTGCTCCATCAGCTGCACTTCGGAGGCGAACCGCTCCTTGACGGTGGCGGCGGAGGTCGAACCGGTGGCGGTGCACAGACGCTTGCCGTTGAGGTCCTCCGGGCCTTTGATGCTGTCGTCGTCCTTGCGCACCAGCAGGTCCTGACCGGCCACGAAATAGGGGCCGGCGAAGGAGACGGTCTTCTTGCGTTCGTCGGTGATCGAATAGCTGGCGACGATCATATCCACGTCGCCGTTCTGCAGCATGGCCTCACGCTGTTTGGACGGCGATTCCTTCCAGATGATCTGGTCCTCGGAGTAGCCCAGATAGCGGGCGATGTACGTCGCCACGTCCACGTCGAAGCCGACGTAGGTGCCGGACTTCTTGAAGCCAAGGCCCGGCTGGTCGAATTTGATGCCGATGCGGATCTTGCCGGCCTCGCTCTCGGCGCCGCAGGCGGCCAGCGAGGCCACGCACGCGAGCGCGCAGACGGCGGCGACGCACCGCTTGATCAGTGTGTTCTTCATAGCTCTTCCTTTGGCGCGGCCGCCTTGCGCGGTGGCGGCGGCCGCACATGACGGGCGGGATGGACGGAGTGCGGAGTGCGACCGGCGGCCTAATGGGTGAGGATCTTCGAGAGGAAGTCCTTGGCGCGGTCGGTTTTCGGGTTGTCGAAGAACTCGTCGGGCGTGCCCTCTTCGAGGATGCGGCCGTCTGCCATGAACACGATGCGGTTTGCGGCCTTGCGGGCGAATCCCATCTCATGGGTGACGCAGATCATCGTCATGCCTTCGCGGGCGAGCTCCACCATCACGTCGAGCACCTCGTTGACCATCTCCGGGTCGAGCGCGGACGTCGGCTCGTCGAACAGCATCACCTTGGGGCGCATGGCGAGCGCGCGGGCGATGGCGACGCGCTGCTGCTGGCCGCCGGAAAGCTGGCTGGGCATCTTGCTTGCCTGGCTGTCCACGCCGACGCGGGCGAGCAGGTCCATGGCCAGATCCTCGGCCTCTTTCTTGTCCATATGGCGCACCTTGATCGGGGCGAGCGTCACGTTCTCGAGGATCGTCTTGTTGGCGAACAGGTTGAAGGACTGGAACACCATGCCCACTTCGGCGCGCAGGGCGGCGAGCTCCTTGCCTTCCTGGGGCAGCGGCTTGCCGTCGATGCGGATCACGCCGGAATCGATGGTCTCCAGACGGTTGATGGTGCGGCACATCGTGGACTTGCCGGAGCCGGACGGGCCGACCACCACCAGCACCTCGCCTTTGGTGACGGTGAGGTTGATGTCCTTGAGGACGTGCAGATCGCCGAAATGCTTCTCCACGTGGGCGAGCTCGACGAGCGGTTTGTTCGGGTCGTCCTGCCCCGGCACCAGCGGCGCCAGCGGACGTGCGGCTGCGTTGTTCTTCATCTCAGACATAAGAGGACAGTATACCTGCAAATGTTTCGCAAACAATATCTGAGTATTATCTGAATGCTTCTAAGGGTACTTCGAATCCCCTCGTCCCCGCCCGTCCGGATCCAACCAACCACCTGAATCAGACCGAAGCGTGGTCGTCTCAACCGAACAGTCGAGGCAGTTCAATCGCCAGCACGGCGGCGACCACGCACACCGCGGTCAGACCATAAACAATCCGTTCGGGAACCTTCGCGACGAATCGGTCGTGCAGCCGTCGCCACCACGTGCGTTCACTCATATCTCCACGCTAGGTCGCCTCCGCATACGAGACGCCGAACGCCGGCAAACGCCCGGTGAACACTTTCCCAATTCTCTCCGATGATCCGTGCCGGCACGACGCAAAAGCCCCCTGACCATAGGCCAAGGGGCTTGAGATGCGTTATGCGAGGGAGATTACTCCTCGTCGTCGGGCTCGTAGTCGACGCCGGTTTCGGCGCGCTGCTCGGCCGAGATCGGGGCCGGGGCGCCGGTCAGCGGATCGCGTCCGCCGCCGGCCTTCGGGAAGGCGATGACGTCGCGGATGGATTCGGCTCCGGCGAGGATGGCCGCGGCGCGGTCCCATCCGAGGGCGATGCCGGCGTGCGGGGGCGCGCCGTACTTGAACGCCTCAAGCAGGAAGCCGAACTTGTCGGCGGCTTCCTCGGCGGTGATGCCCAGCACGTCGAGCACACGGTCCTGGATGTCGTCGCGGTGGATACGCACGGAGCCGCCGCCCATCTCGTTGCCGTTGCAGACGATGTCGTACGCGTCGGACATGGCGTGCTCGGGATCCTTGTCGAAGGAGTCGACCCAATCCTTGGACGGCATGGTGAACGGATGGTGCATGGCGGTCCACTTGGAATGGCCGATCGCCACATCGTCGTCGTCCGGATCGTCGGTGGACTTGAACATCGGGAAGTCCACCACCCAGGTGAAGGCGAACTCGTCCGGCTTGAGCAGGCCGGCGCGGTCGGCGAGCTCGACGCGCACGGCGCCGAGCAGCGTCTGCGCGGTGGCGCGGGCACCGGCGGCGAAGAACACGGCGTCGCCCTCTTCGGCGCCGACGGCCTCACGCAGACCGGCGCGCTCCTCATCGGAGAGGTTCTTGGCCACAGGGCCCTTCAGCTCGCCGTCCTCGGCGAACACCACATAGGCCAGGCCCTTCGCGCCGCGCTGCTTGGCCCACTCCTGCCAGGCGTCGAACTGACGACGCGGGGTGGCCGCGCCGCCCTTGAACACGACGGCGCCCACATAGGGGGCCTGGAACACGCGGAACGGCGTGTTCTTGAAGAAGTCGGTGAGCTCGACCAGCGGATTGCCGAAGCGCAGATCCGGCTTGTCGGAGCCATACTTATCCATAGCCTCCTGCCAGGTGATGCGCTGGATCGGCAGCTGGATCTCATAGCCGGCGGCCTTCCAGATGGCGGCGATGACCTTCTCGGCCATGGCCATCACATCCTCCTGGTCGACGAACGCCATCTCCATGTCGAGCTGGGTGAACTCGGGCTGGCGGTCGGCGCGGAAGTCCTCGTCGCGGTAGCAGCGGGCGAGCTGGTAGTAGCGTTCCACACCCGAGACCATGAGCAGCTGCTTGAGCAGCTGCGGGGACTGCGGCAGGGCGTACCAGGAGCCGGGCACCAGACGGGCCGGCACCACGAAGTCGCGCGCGCCCTCCGGCGTGGACTTGATCATGGTGGGGGTCTCCACCTCGGTGAAGCCCATCTCGTCGAGGGCCTGACGGGCGGCCTTGCTCATATCGGAGCGCAGCTTCAGGTTGCGCTGCATGGAGGGGCGGCGCAGGTCGAGGTAGCGGTACTTCAGACGCACCTCCTCGCCGGGCAGCTTGTTCTCGGACTCGTTCTCGAGCGCGGTGGAGACCTGGAACGGCAGCGCGTCGGACTTGGCGAGCACGTCGATGCTCTCGGCCACGACCTCGATCTTGCCGGTGGCCAGATGCTCGTTCTCGTTGCCTTCCGGACGCAGGCGCACCTCGCCGGTGACCTGGATCACGAATTCGGAACGCAGCGGGCGGGCCATCTCCTCGTCGTAGATGACGACCTGCACCAGACCGGTGGTGTCGCGCAGGTCGATGAAGGCCACGCCGCCATGGTCGCGACGGCGGTCGACCCAACCGCTCAGCGTCACCTTGTCGCCGGCGAGCGCTTCCGTCACCTCGGTGGCGTGATGTGTTCTGTAAGCCGTCTGGCTCATGCTTCCTCGTTTTCCTTGTGAACCGCCGCCGCATGCCGGCCGGGCCCCGCAAACACAGGGTCGCCCATCCGCACGCGCGACGACGAAAAGTTGTTACATTACAACGGTTTGCCGGGCATTAACAGTATCCGGCTCCCACGACGTGGCGTCGGCCTCGAGCTGGTCGCCGGAGACGATGTTCTTCACCTCGTCGCCCGCGCCCTCCTGTCCGGGGAACCACACGTAGGGGATGCCGAGCTTGTCGGCGTATTTGATCTGCTTGCCGAGTTTGGCCGCGGTGGGCGCCACATCGGCCGCGATGCCGCGCGAACGCAGCGTGTTGGCGATGCGGTTGGACGCCGCGCGCTCGTCCTCGCTCCACACGGCCACCATCACCACGGCCGGGGAGACGCGGCTGGCGTGCGCGCCGGCGGTGTGCAGCATGTACGACACGAGTCGAGACAGGCCGATGGACAGGCCCACGCCGGGGTACTTCTTATTGCCCTGCGAGGCGAGGTTGTCGTAGCGGCCGCCCGAGCAGATCGAGCCGAGCGAGGCCGCGCCGTCGAGGAAGGTCTCGTAGACGGAGCCGGTGTAGTAGTCGAGTCCGCGGGCGATTTTCAGGTCCGCGATCACGGAGCCCGGGCGGATGGCGGCGGCTTCGTCCACGATCATGGCGAGCGTGTCGAGTCCCTGCTTGGCCAGCGCGTACGATTCCGCCGTCTCGCCTTCGGAGGTGATGCCGTGGGCCGCGGCGAGCGCGTCGAAGCGTTCGGCGAGTTCCGTGCCGTCGGCCGCGGTGAGGGAGGCGAGTTCGAGGCAGGCGCGCGCCTGGTCCTCGTTCGCGCCGCATTCGCTGACGAGCAGCTTGGCCACCTCGTCGGCGCCGATCTTGTCGAGCTTGTCGATCTCGCGCAGCACGCCTTCGACGTCCGTCAGTCCCAATCCGCGGTAGAAACCTTCGGAGAGCTTGCGGTTGTTCGCATGCACGGTCGCCTTGGGCAGGCCGTACTCGCGCAGGCGCTCCAGCGCGGCGACCATCACCAGCGGCAGTTCCACCTCGTAATGGTCGGGCAGGTCGCCGTTGCCGATCACGTCGATATCGGCCTGCACGAATTCGCGGAAGCGTCCCTCCTGCGGGCGTTCGCCGCGCCACACCTTCTGGATCTGCCAACGCTTGAACGGGAAGGCGAGCGCGCCGGAATTCTCGACCACATACCGGCTCAGCGGCACGGTCAGATCGAAATGCAGCCCCAATCGCTCTTCCACCGGAGTGTCGGATTCGTGGCCGACCTCCTGCAGACGGCTCAGCAGATAGATCTCCTTGCTGGTCTCGCCTTTTTTGAGCAGACTTGCGCCTGTTTCCACGGCTCTCGTCTCGATTCCTACGAATCCGTTGAGTTCGAAAACCTCACGAAGCGTGTCGATAACACGCTGCTCCACTACGCGTTCAGAGGGGAGCCACTCTGGAAATCCTGATATTGATGCACCTTTAGCCACGGTATCAATATAATAGGTGAGGTTACGGAAAACATCACGGCTTTCCCATGATGCGATTCGCAGCCGCACACACCGCTCAAGCCTTAAAGGAGCTGACCCCATGGCCGACGAGAACGTCACCGAAACCGAGAACACCACTGAGACCGCCGAGCAGGCAACGTCGCCCGCCGTGCCGACGCCCGCCGCCATGCCCAAGCCGCACGCGCCCTCCCCCGCCGCCTTCGCGAAGAAGCCGGCCGCGGTGGCGCATGTCGCCGCTCCGGCCACCGGCACGTACACCGACGCGCAGGTGAAGGAGGCCGAGGCTTTCGGTCGCGTGGACGACAACGGCACCGTCTTCGTCAAGGAGGGCGAGACCGAACGCGAGGTGGGCCAGTTCCCCGACGCATCCAAGGAGGAGGCGCTGGCGCTGTACGCCCGCCGCTTCCTGGATCTGAAGGCCAAGCTCGACCTGCTGGCGACCCGTCTGAACTCCCCGAACGTCAAGACCCGTGAGATCGACGATTCGCTCAAGACGCTGGCCGAGGAGACCGCCGAGCCGGCCGTCGTGGGCGACATCGCCGCGCTGAAGGCCCAGTTCCAGGAGCTGCAGGCCACGGCCGAAGCCAAGAAGACCGAAATCGCCAAGGCGCGCAAGGCCGCGGTGGCCAAGGCCGTCGAGGAGCGTACGAAGATCGTCGAGAAGGCCGAAGAGCTGGCAGCGTCTCTGGGCGACAACACCAACTGGCGTTCCACCGCCGACAAGTTCCGCGCCCTGTTCGACGAATGGCAGCAGCATCAGCGTTCCACCGTCCGCATCGACAAGGCCGACGCCGACGCGCTGTGGAAGCGTTTCTCCTCCGCCCGCACCACCTTCAACCAGGCCCGTCGCAAGTGGGCCCAGGCGCGCGACAACGAGCGCAACCAGGCCAAGGACGTCAAGGAGGCGATCATCGCCGAGGCGAACGAGCTGAAGGATTCCACCGCTTGGGGCGAGACCTCCCGCAAGTTCAACGATCTGATGGACCGTTGGAAGAAGGCCGGTCGCGCCGGCCGCAACGAGGACGACGCCCTGTGGGCGCAGTTCCGCGAGGCCGCCGACGCGTTCTTCAACGCCCGTCAGGCCGACCGCGACCAGATCTCGTCCTCCGAAAAGGAGAACCTCGCCAAGAAGGAGGCCCTGCTGGTCAAGGCCGAGGCGCTGGTGCCGGTGGCCGATGAGAAGGCCGCCAAGCAGGCGCGTCAGGCCCTCGCCGCGATCCAGGAGGAGTGGGACCAGATCGGATACGTGCCGCGCGACGACATGCGCCGCATCGAGAACCGTCTCGACGCGGTCGACAAGCAGATCAAGGCCGTTGAGGACGCCGCCTGGAAGCAGGCCGATCCGGAGGCCGACGCCCGCAAGTCCAGCTTCGAGGTGCAGCTGACCGCACAGCTCGCCGAGCTGGACGAGAAGATCGCCGCCGAGACCGACGAGAAGAAGAAGGCCAAGCTCGAGGCCGAAAAGGCCACCAAGGAGCAGTGGCTCAACGCCATCAAGTAGTCGCCATCTCCGTTGCGTCAACCGATGAGGGCCGGCATTCACCCGTGTGTGGAATGCCGGCCCTCATTGATGTAAGGAAAGCCATGAACCGCAACGAGCATATCTCGCAGTCTTTGACAGGTACCTCGCGTAGCCTCGCATTCGCATACGGCTGATCAGTCGTCCATCAGGCTTACGGATGGCTACGGGCGGCTGCTTCATCCCTTCGGGCGGCTGCGGATGGCTTCGGGCGGCTACGGCTTCCCTTGGGCGGTTACGAATAGCTACGGGCGGCTACGTCACCCTTCGGGCGGTTACGGATGGCTACGGGCGGTTGCCGTTTACGACCATCCCCTGCCGTCTATTCGCAGCAAGAATCAAAAACATTGAAATTCCGCCATTCTTAATTTCGATAAATGATCAGGCAACGAGGAATCCCCAATCCGGCAACCGCCCGAAACCATTTGAAACCGCCCGAAACCATCCGTAACCGCCCAAGAGATAATGGAACCGCCCGATGCCCGAATCAACCGCCCGAACAATCTACTTCCGCCCGGTAGCTGATCGCGGTCATCAAACTGATTGAGACCGCCCGGTAGATATGGAACTCAGACAACAGGAACTCGCGCGCATCGGCATAGCAGCACGCGGATATCGAAAACATCGATTCCGACCGGTTCAGCGGGCTGGCTCACCGACCATGAACAACTGGATGCAGGGATTCCGTCGGCACAGCGATATGGGAACAGGGAGCCAATCCCGCGAGCTTCGGCTGTTATTTCAAGTCTTCACGGGGACTCCCTGTCCCAAGTAGATGACAACGCCTCGTATGTCACCTAAAGGTGTCAAACGTGTGTTGTCTGCCACAACCGTAGCACACATGTGGCGGGACGATGCCGAACATCGATACGACATCCTCTTAAGCGAATGTCAACGCCTCATATGTCACCAAAGTAAGGGTGTCAAACGGGGCGTTGACAGGCATGAATATACCACGAAATCCACCGTCGCCTATGACAAGAGGGCGTTCCGTCCACAAAACATGTGGACGGAACGCCCTCAATCAACGTACGTAACAAACGTATCGCGTCGAAGCGTTACTCCTGCGCCGGGGCGGAATCGCCTTCGGTGGATTCGTTGGTCGCGGAGGCGCCGACGAGTTCGGACGGAGCGGTCTCCCCTGCCTCGTCAGCGGCGGCACCGTCATCGGCGGCAGCGTCCGCCGGGGCCGCGTCTTCAAAGGCCTCGCCCTTGAAGACGAACTCGCCGAGGATGCCTTCGCCTTCCGCATCGACCAGCACGCGCTGGCCGTCCTGCAGCTCGCCCATGAGGATCTTCTCCGAGATGGCGTCCTCGATGTCGCGCTGGATCACGCGGCGCAGCGGACGCGCGCCGAGCAGCGGGTCGAAGCCCTTCTGCGCAAGCAGGTCCTTGGCGCCGGTGGTCAGTTCCAGCGACATGTGGCGGTCGAACAGGCGGTCGTTGAGCTGCTTGACGTCCAGATCCACGATCTGGCGCACCTCGGGCTCGGTGAGCTGCTTGAACACGATGATGTCGTCCAGGCGGTTGAGGAACTCGGGGCGGAACTGCTGCTTGAGTTCGCTGGAGACCTGATCCTTCATGCGCTGGTAGCTCGACTCGGTGTTCGCGCCCAGATTGAAGCCCGTGTTGGCGGCCTTCGCGATGTCGCGCGTGCCCAGGTTAGTGGTCAGGATGATGATGGTGTTCTTGAAGTCCACCTTGCGTCCCTGGCCGTCGGTCAAATGGCCGTCGTCCAGCACCTGCAGCAGCGTGTTGAAGATGTCGGGATGCGCCTTTTCGATCTCGTCGAACAGCACCACGGAGAACGGCTTGCGACGCACCTTCTCGGTGAGCTCGCCGCCCTCCTCGTATCCCACGTATCCCGGAGGCGCGCCGAAGAGTCGCGAGGCCGCGTACTTCTCGGAGAACTCCGACATGTCGACGCGGATCAGCGCGTCCTCGTCGTCGAACAGGAATTCGGCGAGCGTCTTGGCCAGTTCGGTTTTGCCCACGCCGGTGGGGCCGGCGAAGATGAACGAGCCGGAGGGGCGCTTCGGGTCCTTCAATCCCACGCGGGTGCGGCGGATCGAGCGGCTCAGAGCGCTCACGGCCTCGTCCTGGCCGATGATGCGCTTGTGCAGCTCCGCCTCCATGCCGAGCAGCTTCTTGGACTCGGCCTGGGTGAGCTTGAACACCGGGATGCCCGTGGTGGCGGAGATCACCTCGGCGATCACATCCTCGTCCACGACCATCTTGACGTCGGATTCGCCTTCGCGCCAGGCGTTCTCCTTCTCCTTGCGCTCCTGCTCCAGCTTCTCCTGGCTGTCGCGAAGTTCGGCGGCCTTCTCGAAGTCCTGGTTCTTGATGGCCTCGTCCTTGTCTTTGGAGAGCTTGGCCACCTTGTCGTCGAGTTCCTTGAGCTCGGGCGGGGCGGTCAGACGCTTGATGCGCAGGCGCGCGCCGGCCTCGTCGATCAGGTCGATGGCCTTGTCCGGCAGGTTGCGGTCCTGGATGTAACGCGACGAGAGTTCCGCGGCGGACTGGATCGCGCCGTCCGTGATGGTCACGTGATGGTGGTTCTCGTAGCGCGAGCGCAGACCCTTAAGGATCTCGATGGTTTCGGCGATGGTCGGCTCCTGCACCTGGATGGGCTGGAATCGACGCTCCAGCGCCGCGTCCTTCTCGATGTACTTGCGGTACTCGTCGGTGGTGGTGGCGCCGATGGTCTGGAGTTCGCCGCGCGCCAGCATGGGCTTGAGCATGTCGGAGGCGCCCAGCGCGCCGTCCGCGGAACCCGCGCCCACGATGGTGTGAATCTCGTCGATGAACAGCACGATGTCGCCGCGCGTTTTGATCTCCTTCAAGACCTTCTTCAGGCGCTCCTCGAAGTCGCCGCGGTAGCGCGAGCCGGCCACCATGGAGCCGAGGTCCAGCGAGTAGACCTGCTTGCCCTTCAGCGTCTCCGGCACGTCGCCCGACTGGATCTTCTGCGCGAGACCTTCGACCACGGCGGTTTTGCCCACGCCGGGCTCGCCGATCAGCACCGGATTGTTCTTGGTGCGGCGGGAGAGCACCACCATCACGCGTTCGATCTCGTTGGTGCGCCCGATCACCGGGTCCAGCTTGCCTTCGGCGGCCTCCGCCGTCAGATTGCGACCGAACTGGTCGAGGATCGCGGAACCGGTTTTGTTGTTTTTGTCGGCCACGCCGCCCGCGTTCGCGAGTTCGCCCTTGCCGTCCGATCCGTTGCCGGAGTTGCCGCGGATCAGGTCGATGGTGGCGCTTCTGAGCTCGCCCAGATCGACGTCCATTTTGATGAGCACCTGCGTGCCGACGCCTTCGCCCTCGCGGATCAGGCCGAGCAGGATGTGTTCGGTGCCGATGTAGCTGTGCCCCAACTGCAGCGCCTCGCGCAGCGAGAACTCGAGCACCTGCTTGGCGTGCGGCGTGAAGGGGATGTGCCCGTTCTGCGTGGCACTGCCTTTGCCGATCATCTCCTCGACCTGCTTGCGGGTGGCTTCGAGATCCACGCCCTTGGAGGCGAGCGCCTTGGCGGCCACGCCTTCGCCCTCGCGGATCAGGCCGAGCAGCAGGTGTTCGGTGCCGATGTAGTTGTGCTGGAGAGTGCGGGCCTCCTCCTGCGCCAACACGATCACGCGCCGTGCACGGTCGGTAAACCGTTCGAACATGCTTGTCCTTCCTCAAATGACATTCCGTCTTACTCTACCGATTCGCGGTGACGTTTCTTCCCGGTATTCCACGAATTGCGCTGACAACGCAAAGAAGTGGGCCCAAGGAACGTTATGCTTGGGATAAATGACGTGTTCTAGGGAGGGCATGATGACTGAGCTAACCAACGCCATGGCCGACATCGTCGTCGGTGTGGACGGATCCGACGAGTCCTTCGCGGCGCTGAAATGGGCGCTGAAGGAGGCCGGCCTGTCCGGACAGAAGGTCAACGCCGTGTTCGGCTGGACGCATTCGTGGGATATGGGTTCGGAGCCGGACAGCGACGAGGCGTGGGCCAATCTGCGCCATGAGATCGCCTCCGAGCTGCGTGAGTGGGTCGACAAGGCCTCCGCCGGCATCGATTTCGACCCGGAGAACCTTAAGCTCACGTCGGTGAAGGCATCGGGCACGTCGGCGCTGCTGCAGATCGGCGCGAACGCCCAGCAGATCGTGGTTGGCCGCCGCTCGCTGGGCCGTGTGATGCGCTGGTTCATGGGTTCGCTTTCGGCCTCGCTCGCCCAGGAGGCGCAGGTTCCGGTGACGGTGGTGCGCATCATGGACGACGAGGACGCCTCCGTGCAGGATGAGATCGCCAACGCGCTGACTCCCACCGATGTGACCGTGCGTCACGTGCAGCCCCAGCGGCCGCCGGTCGAGGGCGTGCGTCCCGTGGTGGCGGGGGTGGATGGTTCGCCCACCTCGCGTCACGCGTTGCGTTTCGCGGCCAATGAGGCGCATCTGCATCACGCGCCGTTGAACGTCATGTTCTGCTGGCAGTTGAAGGATCTGGGCACGGTTCCCGGCTATGAGAACGCGGTCGCGCCGGTCGAGGCCGGTCAGCGCCGCGCCGAGGAGATTCTCGCGCAGATGGTGGAGCAGACCGAGATTCCCGCCGATGTGCGGGTCACCACGAACGCCTTCCATATTCCGGCCTCCAAAGGCTTGATCGCGGCATCGCGTTATGCGAGCCATCTGATCGTCGGCTCGCGCGGCCTGTCCGGCTTGGACGCCCATTTCCTGGGATCGGTGTCCAAGCAGATCGTGAACTTCGCCGAATGCACCGTCACCGTCGTCCACTGACGGCCGCGACGCTCCGAACAAAGCCGACGCCCTCCCTCGTTACCCGCGAGTGGAGGGCGTCGGCTTTTGCGATTCTGAGCGAAGCCCTAGGTTAATGCGCACGAGATCCTTGTGCCTCGACCACGCCCTCCGCTCAGGGACAACTTTCATCGTCATGCTGAGCGGAGTGCAACGAAGTCGAAGCATCTCCACAGAATGACGGCGAAGGAAAGACCATGACGTCTCGGCTCAGGATGACGCCGGAATAGCCGTCTCGTCTTCGGTTTCGGTGGCGGTTTCAGACTCGGATTCCTCCGACTCATCAGACGCGTCAGCATCGTCGGCTTCATCGTTTCCATCGGCGCCTTCGGAGTTCTCCGATTCACCGGGGTCTTCGGAATCGCCGGCCTCGCCGGAGGCCTCAGCTTCATCGACTCCATCGGCGCCATCGGATTCTTCCGGCTCGCCGGAGCCATCGGCACCATCGGGTTCATCCGACTCACCGGAATCGTCGGTTTCATCGGAGTCGTTTTCAGCCAGATCGATAACGGCCTCCACGGCCGGCTCGTCGGCGTTCGGCTCGGCCGAATCCTCATCCTCCACGGCGGAGGCGGGCACGGCCTGCTCCTCGATGTCCGCTTCGGTGGCCTCGGCGGCCTCCTCGTCCAGCTCCTCCTCGATGAGTTCAACCTGCACGCGCTCCTCGCGCGGCGCTTGGGCCACCACGTCGATATGCAGATCATCGTAGGCGGGCTTGGACTGCACCCACAAACGCCCCGGCTCGGGGGGACCGATTTCGGAATGCTCGCCGCAACCGTGATCGAGCGAGACCACGCGCCCGTCATCCGGACTCCACTTGTTGGCGCACACGCCGAACATCAGGTTCAGCTCGCCCTGCAACGGCACGAAGAAACCGCATGTGGAGCACAGGTTGCCGCCGGCGGTTTTGGTCGAAAGCGACTTGGGACCGCGCGGCCCCTCATACCAGCGCTTCGCCGTCTGGGCGCGTCCCAACGGGGTGAGCACACGGCGGCGCGACAGTTCGAACGCCTCGACGGCCTCGGCCACATCCTCGGGCGAGGTGACGGCCTCGGCTCCATCCGCGGCGCCAGTCTCACCAGCGGAGCCAGCGTCGACCCCGTCCCCGGGCTCGGTCACGGATTCACCCGCGACCTCGGCAGGCCCACCCATGGATTCGGCATCGCCCGAAGGCTCGACCCCATCCGCGGACTCTCCCCCGGCAGCCGGTTCCGTCGCACGGAAGGATCCGTCACCCCCGTTCGCGGACGCATCGCCGGATTCGGCGGCCTCACCGCCGGCACCGGCGGTCCCGTCGGAGACGACGTCGCCCCCGGCGGCGTCAGCCTCGGATTCGACGACCCCCGCCTCCAGACGCGGATCGTCGGGCTCGGTGCCGATCGCATCCGTCGGAGACAGATCGGTGGGTTCCAAACGGTCCTTCCACGGGATCCACGCCGGCGGCATCAGCGCCTGATCGGTGGGCACCAGCGAGGATTCGTTCACGGTCCAGTTGTCGAGTTCCTCGTCGTGGTACAGCGTGACCGACCACTGCCAGCCCTCATACCCGCGAACGTTCGACTGGAATCGATAGTCGGTGACGTGGTCATCCAGCGGCACGGCGGTGACGAAGCCGCCCACATGCTCGGGCTCGTCGGCGACTTCGATGGCCACCGCCCGCGCGATGTCCTGGGGGTCGAGTGCGGTATCGGTCATACGTTTCAGTCCTGTACGTCGAAGTTATCCGCCACGGCGCGCAGCAGCGTGGCCAGCTTCTTGCTTTCCTGGGCGTTGGGGTAATGGTGGCGGCGCAGCGTGTTGCCGGCGTCGTCCAACAGTTTGATCAGGTCCTCGCAGATCGCGGCCATATCGTCGGGCTTGGGGCGCGTGGCCTTGACCAGCGAGGGGGCGGACGCCACCAGCGTCAGTCCCATCACCTGCGGCCCGCGGCGGCCCTCCACAACGGAATACTCCACCTTGGCGCCCTTGCGCAACGTGGTGACGCCGGCGGGCAAAGCGGTCGCCGGCAGGAACACATCCTTGCCTTCCTCACTGGTGATGAAGCCATAACCTTTGGCTGCGTCGAACCAACGAACTCGACCGGTGGGCATGTCCAGACCTCTCTTATCTCGATGCGAATAGAACCGACAGGCTATTCTACCTCACATCTCCTGACCGGCGCCACGTCGACGCTTTGGGCGAACCGAGGCGGCCGCGGCGGAGGTCACGGCGGCGCTCGGCGGCACCTGTTCGATGGGCAGCACCACGGTGAAGGTCAGACCGCCGCCGGGGGTGGCCGTGGCGCAGATGAAGCCGCGGTGCGCCTTGACCACCGACTGCGCGATGGCCAGGCCCAAACCGGTGCCGCCCTTGTCGCGGGCGCGCGAGGGGTCGGCGGTGTAGAAGCGTTCGAAGATCTGCGCGCGCGACTCCTCCGGCACGCCCGGCCCATGGTCGGAGAAACGGATCACGGCGTACCGGTATCCGACGGGCATGGAGTCGGCCACCTCAGCGGCTTCGATGAATCGCCGCAGCGACTGGTCGTCGGAGGGCAGCCTGGACAGCTGGATCGGGTCGATGGCGGCCGCGATCACGCCCACTCCCGCTTCGGCCGGGGAGTCGGCGGGCGTGTAACGGTGGATGTTGCCCACGATGTTGGTGACGACCTGACGCAGTCGGGAGGCGTCTCCCGGCACCATCACCTGGGGTGGCGCGTCTTCGGTGAACACCAGTCGAGCGCCCGGCGCGGCGGACGGCGTGGCACCCGACGCGCCGGGCTCGCCAGACGCGCCCGTCGTGTCCAATCGCAGCGTGCCGAGGCTGATGCCGCGTTCGGGGTCGAGGGCGTGCAGATCGTCGGTGGCATCGCCCACCACGGAGGTGAGGTTCACCGTGCCGGTCACGTCGATGCCGCGGCCCTCGTCGAGGCGGGCCAGCGACAGCAGGTCCTCGACGAGCACGGTCATGCGCGCGCTGGATTTTTCGATATGGCTGATGGATTCGTCGGCGCGTTCCAGAGCGCCCGGCAGGTCGCGCTGCATGGTGTACAGCTCGGCGTAGCCGTGGATGGCGGCCAGCGGGGTGCGCAGCTCGTGGCTGGCGTCTGAGACGAAGCGTTTCATCTTCGCCGTCGTCTCCTCCTGCTCGCGGAAGCTGGACTCGATGCGGGTGAGCATGGTGTTCAGCGAGGCGGAGAGCGAACCGACCTCCGTGTTTTCCGGAGCTTCGGGCACGCGCTGGCTTAAATCGCCGGCGGCGATTTTCGCGGCGGTTTTCTCGATGCGTTTCAGGGGGGCCATCGTGCGCTGCATCACCAGTGTGGCGATGGATCCGCCGAGCAGCATCACCGCGATGCCGACGATCACGCAGTAGCGGGTGAGCGTGTTCATCGTGTCGATCTGGTCGCTTAAGGACAGGCCGATGTAGACGATGCCGCGCACCTGGTTGTTCTCCACCCACTGCATGGCCAGCACGCGCCAGGGGGCTCTGGCGGCGTTGAGGGTGGATCGGTCCACGGATCCGAGGGCGCTGGTCAGCAGGTTGGAGCTTCCGGTGCCGTCCGTCTCGCCGTCGGATTCGTCCTCATCCGTGCCGGGGAAGACGATGCGCTGCACGATCGCCGAGGTGGTGAACGGCTCTCCGAGCGTGATGCCGGAGGTGTCGCCGTTGGCCGGCAGGGACGGCATGGAGACGATGTCGTCTTTCAGGCGCGGCAGCAGCGCGATCACCGTTTTGGCGTTGCCGTTGTCGTCCACGGTGCCGTCGGTGTATTGGATCTGCAGGAAATACGAGTTCAGACCGCTGGTGCCGCTGCTGGATTGGCTGAGCAGATCGATGTTGCGGAACACCAGATCGCGCTGCTGCACCAGCTGCCGGTCGGTGCGTTCCAGCACGTAGCTGCCGACCAGCGTGCGGATCGACAGGGTGATGACGGAGATGCCGACCAGCATCACCACCACCGTGCACACCACAAGCTTGGTGCTCAGCGAGACCCGGTCGAAATGGCCGATGAACAAACGCTGGAACCAGTTGGGCGTGTGCGGCCGCTGCTTGGTCGCGTCGTCCGTCGAAGGCTGCTGCTGCGGCGTCGTCACTGTGTCTCGCCTTAGCCCTTGGGTTCGCGGATCATATAGCCGATGCCGCGCTTGGTTTCGATCAGCGGGGTCACCTTGCGGGTCTCGCCGTTCTCGTCGGTGAACTCCACGCCGTCGACCTTCTTGCGCAGGTAGGAGATGTAGCTTTCGACGATGGCCGCATCCCCGCCCCAGTCGTACTGCCACACGTGGTCGAGGATCTGCGCTTTGGAGAGCACGCGGCCCTCGTTGTCCATCAGATAGCGCAGCAGCTTGTATTCGGTGGGGCTCAGGTCCACGGGCTGGCCGGCGCGGGTCACGTCGTGCGAATCCTCGTTGATCTCCAGGTCGGCCACGCGGATGATCGGATCGTCCTCGATCTGCTCGCGGGTGCGGCGCAGGATGGCACGTATGCGGGCCACGACCTCCTCAAGGCTGAACGGCTTGGTGACGTAGTCGTCGCCGCCGACGGTCAGTCCCATCACCTTGTCCTGGGTGTCGTCGCGCGCGGTGAGGAACAGCACGGGCGCGTCGATGCCCTCCTGGCGGATGCGGCGGGTCACGGTGAAACCGTCGATGTCCGGGAGCATCACATCGAGCACGATCAGGTCGGGCTGGACCTTCTCTATCACCTCGATGGCTTGGGAGCCGGAGGCGGCGGTGCTCACCTCGAATCCCGCGAAATGCAGGGAGGCCACCAGCAGTTCGCGGATGGAGGGCTCGTCGTCGACAACTACAATCGATGCTTCAATAGGCTTGCTCATGGATTCAAGAGTGGTCCGTCCGACTGAACGTTTCCTGAATGCCGTCTTGAAGTTCCGTATCTTCCGCCTCGTCGTCCGCCCACGCGCCGCCGGACGAGGGTGTGGAATCGTCTTCGGATTCGTCGACGGAGGCACTTATGGACTCTTCGGAACCGGCGGTTTCATCGGCCTCTTCGGATGCGTCGGACCGCTCTTGCGAATCGTCCGCTTCGTCGCGTTCATCCCGTTCGTCACGCCCGCGGCCCCGATGCCGTTTCGCGGAATGGCGGCGCCGCTTCGCGGAATGGCGGCGCCGCTTCGGATTGCGGCGACGGATCAGCGCGACGACCACGGCCGCAACCACCAGCACCGCCACCACGCCGACGGCGATGGCCACGCCGAGCACGATCGGCTCATTGGCTTTGCTGGTATGCAACACGGTGATCTCATCCATCATGGCGATGGCCGATTGCGACCAATTGGGCGTGCTTTCCATCAGCGGCTGCTGCGCGGCGTCCGACAACGCGTCCACGGCGGTCTGGCTTTTCAGCCATTCCTCGGAGTTGGACGACACCGCCACCACCAGATTGCCGTCGTTGGAGGCGACGGCCAGCATCACCGTATTGGGGTCCGGATCGAGGTATTCCAGCACATCGCCGGCCCAGGTGGCGGGATCCTCCTCGCTGTTGAAGCTCGACAGGTACATCAGTCGCACCGTCACGCCCGTGGTCTCCTTGACCTGATCGATGGCGTCGGTGACCTCGGCCACATGCGAGCCCAAAAGGTTCCCGGTATCCGTGATGTTCTCCGTGACCGTGATGCCGCTGTTCTGGCTGTCGTCCACGGTGTCCGTCGCGTCGTCGGCGAAGACGCCGGGAGTTATCCACATGCACAGCACCGCCGCCAACAGCGCGCAAACGGCGGCATACAGCCATTTCATGCCCTCGCGACCCCGAAAGGACACGCCGAAGGGCGAGGCTGGAACCACCATGGTCGTTTTTTCCACCGTGCGAATCGTTTTCGTCATACGCTCCACATTAGCGGCCGGTGATGCCAACGCCGGCCGTCGGAAACGCCTTTTGGCACGGAAAGGAGCAGTCATGCCCCAGTATCAGGTGGATTCGGAACGCATCCAATCCTCGTCGGCCGCGGTGTACGCCTCGATCTCGCAGATCAGGCAGGCGGTTGGCGGCATGTACGCCAATCTCAACGAGCTGCAGAATGTCTGGCGGGGCTCGGCCGCCACGCAGTTCACCACCGTGGCGGCGCAATGGCGTGCCGCGCAGCAGCAGATGGAAGCCTCTCTGGAATCCATCCAACGCGCGCTCACCCAGGCCTCCGCCGTGTACGCCGACGCGGAGACCCAGGCATCACGCCTGTTCACAACCGGATGACCCGCGTCCGGGCGGCCCCATGCAAGAGGCCGCCCGTCGGCGAACATCCGTTCGGATACGGCGAGGCCCGCCTCCCCGAGAAAGGAGGCGGGCCTCGTCATGCGAATCACCCGCACCGCGCGTTCAGCGTGCGGCGCGAGGGGCGCGGGTTTAGTAGCCCATGTCGGCGCCCGGAGCGGCGGCGGCCGCCGGCGGTTCCGGCTTGTTGGCCACCACGGCCTCGGTGGTCAGGAACAGGCCGGCGATGGAGGCGGCGTTCTGCAGGGCGGAACGGGTCACCTTGACCGGGTCGGCGACGCCGGCGGCCAGCAGGTCCTCGTACTCGTTGGTGGCGGCATTGAAGCCGGTGCCCTCGGGCAGCTCGCGCACCTTGTTGAACACCACGTCGCCGGAGACGCCGGAGTTCTCGGCGATCTGCTTGATCGGGGCCTCGACGGCGCGGAACACGATGGCGGCGCCGGTGGCCTCCTCGCCGGTCAGCGAGGTGACGGCGACATCGGACTCGGCCTTCTTGGCGGCCTGGACGAGGGCCACGCCACCGCCGGGCAGCAGGCCTTCCTCGATGGCGGCCTTGGCGTTGCGCACGGCATCCTCGATGCGGTGCTTGCGTTCCTTGGCCTCCACCTCGGTGGCGGCGCCGACCTTGATGACGGCCACGCCGCCGGCCAGCTTGGCCAGACGCTCCTGCAGCTTCTCGCGGTCGTAGTCGGAGTCGGTGTTCTCGATCTCGGCGCGGATCTGGGCCACGCGGGCGGCGACATCCTCGGTGGAGCCGGCGCCGGAGACGATGGTGGTCTCATCCTTGGAGACGATGACCTTCTTGGCGGAGCCGAGCACGGAGATGTCGACGGAGTCGAGCTTCAGGCCCAGCTCGTCGGACACCACCTGGGCGCCGGTCAGGATGGCCATATCCTGCAGCATGGCCTTGCGGCGGTCGCCGAAGCCCGGAGCCTTGACGGCGCAGGACTTGAAGGTGCCGCGGATGTTGTTGAGGATCAGGGTCGGCAGCGCCTCGCCGTCGACATCCTCGGCGATGATCAGCAGCGGCTTGCCGGACTTCATGACCAGCTCGGCCACGTGCACGATGTCCTGCTGGGAGCTCACCTTGCCGGAGGTCAGCAGGATGTAGGGCTCGTCCAGAACGGCGGTCTGGTCCTCGGCGTTGGTCACGAAATAGGGGGCGATGTAGCCCTTGTCGAAGCGCATGCCCTCGGTGAAGTCGAGGTCCAGGCCGAAGCGGTTGTTGTCCTCGACGGTCACGACGCCGTCCTGGCCGACCTTGTCGAGAGCCTCGGCGATCTTCTCGCCGACTTCCGGATCGGCGGCGGAGATGGTCGCGGTGGCGGCGATCTGGTCCTTGGTCTCGACGTCCTTGGCGGCGGCGACGAGTTCCTTGACGATGGTTTCGGTGGCCTTCTCGATGCCGCGGCGCAGCGCGATCGGGTTGGAACCGGCGACCACGTTCTTCAGGCCCTCATGCACGAGGGACTGGGCGAGCACGGTGGCGGTGGTGGTGCCGTCGCCGGCGACGTCGTCGGTCTTCTTGGCGACTTCCTTGACCAGCTCGGCGCCGATGCGCTCGAACGGATCGTCCAGATCGATCTCCTTGGCGATGGAGACGCCGTCATTGGTGATGGTCGGCGCGCCGTAGGCCTTGTCGAGCACGACGTTGCGGCCCTTGGGTCCCAGCGTGACCTTCACGGTGTCGGCGAGCTTGTCGAGGCCCGCGAGCATTCCCTGACGGGCATCCTCTTGATACGCAATGATCTTTGCCATGGTGTGTTGTTCCTCCAAATGGCTGATGGACTGGTTCTCACCCGACGAATCGCGGGGCGGCAACCGGCCGTCAGCCACCGGCTGTCACTCTCACGCCTCGAGTGCTAATTGAGGAGATTAGCACTCTCACCCCTCGAGTGCCAACATCGCGCGCGACGATTGCGCCGAGGGCATGAAAACCCTATACGAAAAAGCCCCGGCCGCCTATGGCGAACCGGGGTTCCACGATGGATATCATGATCGGCGCTCCTGGCGAACGCCCGCACGTTCAGCGATCCGACCCTTCGGCGGAAGCGATTTTGACGACCTCCTCGGCCTGGATGCCCTTGCCTCCGGTCGTAGGGCGGTATTCCACGCGATCGCCCTCGTACAGCATTTTGAATTTGCCGTCGCCGCCGTCTTCCTTGATTTCCGAGTAGTGCACGAACACGTCCTCGCCGCCGTCGTCGGGATGGATGAACCCAAACCCTTTCTTGGCTAGAAAGAATTTCACGGTACCCTGCGTCATAGTAGATCTTCCTTCGTTCCCATGTTGCGCGACCAATGTCAGGGAACGTAGAAAGAACCGCATCGCGCTCCCCCCTACCTCGCGACTGATGCCCCATTGTAGCGTGTCTGTTGTCGCATTACAGGGCGTGTCGGAGATAAACGGGGGACGAGGGCCGCGGAAATCCTCAGCTCAGCAGCACCACGGTGATGGGGGACGCGAGGCCGTCGGCCTGTTCGACGGCGGTGATGCCCAGCGTGGCCGCCACGTCCTCGGCGGTGGCCCGGTCGGTTTCGTTCTGGTACCACACCACCGTGGACGCCGGCACCGTGCCCGTCGGGTTCTCCGCGGTGACGTTGGTGTATCCGGCCGATTGCAGCACGCCCGCCTGCTGGGCGGCGTATCCCTGGATACCGGTGGCGTTGACCACGCGAACGGCGGTGTCTTTGTTCACCGTGGATTGGGTCTGCTCACCGGTGGTCTGGTCCTGCTGTCCGTCATCGGTGGCGGTGCCGTTGGCATCGGCGTCGGTGGCGCCGTCCGTGCCGTCGGCGGCGTCAGAGCCGTCCGTGGCGGCCGAGTCGTCGGTGGCGGCCGAGTCGTCCGTGGCGGTCGAATCGTCCGTATCGGTCTGGTCGTCGGCGGTCTGCGAGGTGTCGGCCGACTGCCACGGGAAGCGCACATTCGCCAGCTCGCCCGAGAACACGCCCCACGCGCCCAGGCCGAACAGGGCGGCGACCAACACGACGATGAGATACGGCGTCACGCGCGCGGCCAGCGAGCGAGGACCGCGGTGCACGCCGACAGGGCCCTTCGGCGGGTTGTCGAACGCGTCCCTGTTGTAATCCTCATACGTCACTTTGTCCGTGCGTGCCATAATCGTCACCCTTCCGTTCAAACTATCCACGAGTGTAACCGGCGTGGCCGAAATCGGCATCCCACGGCACGCGGCATGCACCGGATATGCACGTTTTGCCCCGCGCTTCTTCTACAGTGGAACGCATGAACGCGCATGTCAAACCGCTGCAGCAACTGATCGAACCGGGTTGGGCCCAGGCCCTGGCCGACGTGGAGCCCACGGTCCACCGCATGGGCGACTTTCTGCGGGCCGAAACCGCCGCGGGGCGACCATGGCTGCCGGCGAGCGCGAATATCCTGCGCGCCTTCACCATCCCCTTCGACTCGATCAAAGTGCTGATCGTAGGCCAGGACCCCTACCCCACGACGGGGCATCCGGTGGGGTTGAGCTTCTCCGTGGCGCCCGACGTGCGGCCGCTGCCGAAAAGCCTGATCAATATCTATAAGGAGCTCTCCTCCGATCTGGGATTGCCCGCGCCCGCCAACGGCGATCTGACGCCGTGGACCGAACGCGGGGTGATGCTGCTCAACAGATGCCTCACCGTCGGCGTGGGCCAGCCCAACAGCCATCAGGGCAAAGGTTGGGAGGAGGTCACCGAGGCCGCGATCCGCGCGTTGAACGCCCGCGTCGACGAGCAGGGCCGCCCGCGCCCGCTGGTGGCGATTCTGTGGGGACGCAACGCGCAAAGCCTCGAACCGTTGCTGACGAACGCCGCCATCATCAAGTCGCCGCATCCGAGTCCGCTGTCGGCCTCACGCGGATTCTTCGGTTCCCGGCCGTTCTCGCGCGCCAACGCCGCGTTGGCGTCCATGGGGGCGGAACCGGTGGACTGGTCGCTGCCCACGGTCTGATAAAACGGCTGAATTCCGCCGTTTTCCAGCTTCCGTCAGCAAGACTTGTTACCGTGGTGCGCATGGCTTTATTCCCCACACAACCGCAGATGCCCCCGAAACCGGCCGCGGCACCGAGCGCCGCACCCGCACCGCAGGCGACCGCCGCGCTCGCCCCAGCCGACGTCAAACGCGCCCGCACGCTGGCGGATACGATCCGCTCGCGCTTCGCGCTCACGCTGGTCGGGCAGACGAGCCTGCGGGAATCCCTGATCGTCACGCTGGTCGCCGGCGGCCATGTGCTGATCGAATCCGTGCCCGGTCTGGCCAAAACCACCGCGGCGCAGACCTTGGCCACCTGCGTCTCCGGCACGTTCAAACGCGTGCAGTGCACGCCCGATCTGATGCCCTCCGACCTGGTGGGCACGCAGGTGTTCGACTTCTCCACGCAGAAGTTCACCACGCAGATCGGCCCGATCCACGCGAATTTCGTGCTGTTGGACGAGATCAACCGCTCCAACGCGAAAACCCAGTCCGCCATGCTCGAGGCGATGGCCGAAGGCGCCACCACCGTCGGCGGCCAGCGCATCGCCCTGCCGCGGCCGTTCATGGTGATCGCCACCGAGAATCCCATCGAGGAGGAGGGCACCTTCAATCTGCCCGAGGCCCAGATGGACCGCTTTATGATGAAGGCCGTCATGACCTATCCATCCGCCGAGGACGAGACGCGCATGCTGGCGATGCTCACCCGCCGCGGCTCCGACATGATCGGTCCCGACACCATCACCGGCGAGAAGATCTCCCTGAACGATGTGGAGTTCCTGCGCGCGGCCGCCCGGCGCGTGCACGTCTCCGACGCGATCATGCGCTACGCGGTCGATTTGGCCGCCACCTCGCGCGGCGCGGGATCCAAACCCATCCAGGGGCTCGCGTCGCTGGTGCGTCTGGGCGCCAGCCCGCGCGCCTCGATCGCGCTCATACGCATCGGCCAGGCCAACGCGCTGCTGGCCGGACGCGACTATGTGGTGCCGGAGGACGTCAAGGCCTTCGCCCACGAAGTGCTGCGCCACCGCATCATGCTCACCTTCGAGGCGTTGGCCGACGGCGTGAGCACCGACCAGATCGTCGACCGCATCGTCGAAACGGTTCCCGTTCCATGAGTTCAACCGGTAACGACGACCCGATCCGCAGGAAGATCGAGGCCCTCGGCACCCAATTGAGCCTGCCCACGGTTCGACGGGCGTTGGGCGTGCTGGAGGGCGAGCATTCCTCCGACCAGCGCGGCGGCGCGGACGACGCGCTGGATGTGCGCGTCTACGAGCCCGGCGACGAGTCCCGCCTTATCGACTGGAAGGCGAGCGCGCGCATGGGCCGCCCCATGGTGGTGCAGCGCGAGAGGCCCTCGACCTCGCATGTGTGGCTGCTGATGGATGTGGGGATCCAGATGCGCGGCACCTGCGTCTCGGGAGAGCGCGCCTATGAGGTCGCGGCCAACGCGTTGCGCATGTTCGCGGCCCTGTCGTTGCGCCGGTCCGACGAGGTGTCGTTGGTGATGTGCCATGAGGCGAGCATCACCCGCGTGCCGTTCAACGGCGGATTCGCCCAGTTCGAACGCACGCTGGACCAGGCGTTGGACCGCGATTGGACCCACGGGCGCAATATCGACGCGATGTTGGAATACGCTCGCCGCATCAAGGACAGAGAGGCGCTGATCGTGTTCGCCACCGACGAGCACGCGCTGGCCGAACGCCATCTGGAGCAGATCCGCCGCATCGCGCGCACGCATCCGATCGTGCTGATCGATGTGGCCACGATGAATCCCTTCCAGCCGTTGGCCTCGGGCCGTAGGTCCCCGCTGGACGGCACCAGCGAACGCCGGGTGCCCGCGTTTCTGCGCGCCTCACGAGCCGCGCGCGAGGTCGACACGCATCGCGAGTATATGGCCGCGGCGTTGGAGCGGGAACTGCGCAAAACGGGTTCGCATATGATCCGCGCCGCCTCCAGCGAGCAGATGTTCTCCGCGTTCGTGGCGCTGATGTCGCGCGCGCTGTCGTATTCCACGCGCAACCATCTCAACGCCGCCCCCACGCTGAATCTGGCCGGTGCGGCCGTCGAATCGGGAGGTCGGGCATGAGGGCCTTCGCCGCGGACCTGAACGAACTCGACACCGTCGGCGAGCTGTCGCTGACCACGCCGCTGCTGGTGTTCCTGGCGGTCTGCCTGCTGCTGGCCGCCGTGCTGGCGGCCGCGGCGGTGATGCTGTCGCGCCCGCGACGGACGGCGGCGAAACCCGCTCGCGGGGCGCATGCCCACGCGTCGGATAAGACGCGGTGGCGCGCTCGCATCGATGGGGTGACGCGCGCGTACCACGACGGCGAGCTCTCCCGTGAGGAGGCGTTCGTGGCGTTGGCGCGGATCGCCCGCGAATTCGCGTCCCTCTCCAGCGGCCGGAATCTGGGCGCGAGCACGCTGACCGATCTGGCCTCGCAGCGCTCCGGCGCCACGCGCGGAGGATTGCAGCTGTTGCGACAGACCATCGAGGCCTTGTATCCGCCCGAATTCGCCGATGCCGCGGTGAACAGCCACGCGCGCGGCGTCGAGGTGGACGAGGCGGCCGGTTGGGTGTCGAATCTGGTGGAAAGGTGGCGGCGATGAGCTTGCAATGGCAGTGGCCATGGGCCGCGCTGGTCGCCGTGTTGGCGGCGGTGGCGGTCATCGTGCTGGCCGTGGTGTTCGCCACGCGCACGAAACCCGACGACGCGCACGACGATGCGGTGTTCTCGCTGGATGACGATCTCTCCACCGACGAGGCCTCGCGTCTGATGGGCCAATGGCGGATTCTGAGCCGGATCGGCGTCGCGCTGCTCGCCGTGATGATCGCGGTGGCGATCGTGTTGGTCGCTCGCCCCTTGCGCGTCGACCAAGGGCAGGAGCAGGCCAGCGGGCGCGACATCGTGCTGTGTCTGGACGTGTCCGGATCCACCCTGCCCTACGACCGCGAGGTGATCGACACCTACCTGAGTCTGGTGGGGAACTTCGAGGGCGAGCGCATCGGATTGAGCATCTTCAACTCGACCTCGCGCACCGTGTTCCCGCTGACCGACGACTACGAACTGGTCACCGACCAGCTCACCAAGGCGAGCGAAGTGCTTGAGGGCGTGCAGTCGCAGGACGACATCGACCAGATGACCGACAGCCAATACCAGAGCGTCGCCGACTGGCTGGAGGGCACGCAGAACAAGCAGAACGCCACCTCGCTGATCGGCGACGGCGTGGTCTCCTGCGCGGCCATGCTGCCCGGATTCGCCTACGGCGAGGCGAACGAGACGAACGCCGAACGCCAGCGCGCCGCGTCGATCGTGCTCGCCACCGACAATGTGGTGTCGGGAGAGCCCACCTACACGCTCGAACAGGCGCTGGATCTGACCAGCAGCGCGGATATCACGGTCGACGGCCTGTATTCCGGACCGAGCTCCAGCGAAGGCGACGAGGACACCATCGCCATGCGCGAGCAGATCGAGGCGCACGGCGGCGTGTTCCTCACCCAGTCCAACGGCTCCTCGGTCGAGGAACTGGTGCGTGAGATCCAGCAGCGCCGCGACGCCCAAAGCGACGAGGCGAGCAAGGCCGCCATGGTCGACGCGCCCGGCTGGTGGGTGCTGGCCCTGGTGGTGATGGTCGTGCTGTGGCTGCTGGCGGCTTGGAGGTTGCGTCGATGAGTCAGTTCGTCTTCTCCCCCGCGCTCGGCTGGCCGGCCGCGATCGCGCTGGTCGCGCTGCTGTGCGTAATGGCCGTGGCGCAGGTGACGCTGCATGTACGCCGCAAGGACAGCGACGAGACGCTGTTCGCCTGCGTGCGGCGCGTGCTGATCTGTCTGACGCTGGCGGTGATGGTGCTCACCCCCAGCGTGATCTCCTCCACCACCAGCCGCGCGGTGAACGCCACCGACGTGGTGGTCGCCGTCGATGTGACCGGATCCATGGCCGTCTCGGACGCGCACTACGGGTCCGACGAGACGGTCAGCCGCTTGGACGCGGCCAAACAGGCCGTGCATGACCTGACCGAACAGTACGCCGACGCAAGTTTCGCGGCCCTGCGGTTCGGCGCGTCCGCGACGCTGGACGTGCCGCTGACGCCCGACTCTCTGGCGATCGACAACTGGGCCGACACCCTGTCGGTGGAGTCCACTTCGGTTTCGGCCGGCTCCAGCCTCGACGCGCCGATCGACCAGCTGCTGCTCACGTTGAAGTCGATTCGCGACCAGCATCCCGACGACGCCGTCATCCTGTATCTCATCACCGACGGCGAGCAGACCTCGACCACGACCCGTCGCACCTTCTCGTCGCTGCGCCAGTACTTGGACGATGCCTTCGCCGTGGGCGTGGGCTCCACCGAAGGCGGGCGCATCCCCTTGGTCTCCGACGGCGTGGGCGAAATCGACCCGGACACCGAGAACTGGGTCACCGACCCGGATACGGGAGAGCCCGGCATCTCCGCCATGGACGAGGCCATACTCTCCGAACTCGCCGACGAGATGAGCGGCAGCGTCGTCATCCTGTCCGCCGAGCAGACGTTGGCGAACGGCGTTTCGGCCGAAGCGTCGGATCAGTGGCGCGTCACCAGCACCACCAAGGAACGCCAGCGCACCACCCCGGTGGTATGGCCCGAGGCGATCGTGCTGCTGGCGTTGCTGGCCATGGAGGCCGGCGCGTGGATCGCCACCTCAAGGAGGCTGATATGAGCCGTATGGGCAAGTCCTCTTCCCCTTCGCCGCGTGGGTCGCAGGCGGCACGCACGTCCCGCGCTCCGTTGGGCGTGCGCATCGCGCTGATCGCGGCGGCGGTGGTGCTGGCGGCGGCCGCCTGCGTGGCCGCGGTGAATCTCGCCGCCGTGCTCACCTTCAACGCGGCCACCCGCAGCCTGCAGGAGAACCTCGCCTCGGCCTCCGAGGAGACGGTCGACTACGACACGCTCAGCGCCCTGCAGGAGCAGACCGACGCGCAATTCGACGAGGCGAACACCTTCCGACCGCTGCTGCTCAGCCAGATCCGCGAGGCCATCGACGCGAACCGCGAGACCTCGTACGCGTTGACGGTCCACGCCCGCGAGCAGCTCGACCAGCAGCAGAACGGATCCTCCGACGACGACACCGACTCGTCGGATCAGGACTCGACGGACACCAAACAGGGCGGCGGCCTGACCGAGGAGCAGCGGGCCCAGGTGGAGGAGCTGCTGCAATCCAACCAGCCGTCCAGCGGCACCCAGGATTCCGACGCTTCGGATTCCGACGGCTCGTCCGACGAGACCGGCGGCACCACCGGCACGCAAACCGCCAAACCCTGGTAGTCCGCAAACGGTCGGCGCTTGACCAGCCGACCCAACGCAACGGTGCCGCACGCCCTGACGGATGTCGTTCTTCGGCGATCTCGCCGTCTTGGCCTGTCGTCTTGGTCCATAGATACGACGTGCCACGCTCTTTCGCACGGTCAGACAGCCATTCCCGAACATCGCTTCGCGAACATCCGGCATTCGCAGTCGTAAGGCTTATGCGATGTTAGGAATGTTGTCGTAATGGTGGATAACCGGGGCTGGAACCACATAACCCGTTCCGGCTGGACAAGTCCCGCCCGACTGTTTTTGACTGGTGGTATGAACACGCCACTCGTCACCACACAGCCATATTCGCCGCAGTCGTATTCGCCGTGGTCGGGCCTCGCCGGCACCACGGTCGCGGCCTTCGACACCCACTGCCCATGCCATGCGGCGGTCCAGTCCAGCCGCGACCTCATCGCCGTCGCGGAGCGCTCCACCGAAGCCGCGCTCGACCGCACGGCGGCGGCCATCGCGCAATCGCGCGACATCTCATGGCAAGGCAACGCGGCCACCCTGTTCCGCACGCGACTCGAACGCGTGGCGTGCGAAGCCGCCGTACTGCTGGACGATATGGACGCCACCACACGGATTTCGCTATCGGCGGGTGCGCCATGAGCTGGCAGGTCACCTCGCATATCTACGGCGGCAAAGGCTTCGCGCCCGCCACCGTGGAGGAATACGCCCGCATCGCCCGCGCGTTGGACAGCGAGGCCTGCGCGTTGGGCGCGCTGTCGGCCTCATGGAGCTCCACGGGAGTGCAACTCGGTTCGCATCGCGTCAGCGCGCCGATGTGTCCCACGCTCGCCTCCGGCGATATCACGGCCGTGGACGTGCGGCATACGACGCTGCCTTTCACGACATTGGCCGCGCGCTGCTCGGACCATGCCGTCGAATGCCGGCGATTGGGCGATACCCTGGCCGATATGGCGCGATTATTGATCCGCGCCCACTCGCTGTATGCCGACGCCGAACTCGCCTCGCGCCGCATCCTCACCGAAGTGGTGCAGGTGGGTACCCAACTCAAACCCGGCTACGCGGCCGCCGGCACGGGCGCGCTGGCGGCCGGCGGACTGCTCGCCGGATGGGCCGTCGAGGGCAAGCCGAATCCCGCATGGATGTCCACCACCACCGCGCGGTTCCAGGAGGGCGTGATGTCGGGCGTCGGCGCGAAGGTCGGCGGAGTGCCGTCCGGTGTGGGATTGGTCCGCACCGACGAGGTCAACACGGCGGCTGGGCGCATCGCCGGAGTGTCCGCGCCGGTGAAGAACCTCGCCCAAGGCGACCGGCTGCGTGTGCGTGAGGTCGTCTCCCATGCACCTGTGGTGCGCTCCAGCGCGTCGGTGGGCGAATCCTTGGAGAATCTGCGGCGGCTCGCCGAGGAGCGGTTGGGCAAGGTGGATCTCGACAGCGGACTCGAGTACGCCACCATCGCCATCCAACGCTATGAGCGGGCCGACGGGTCGAACGCCTGGCTGGTCACGATCCCCGGCACCGACGGGAAGCCGGATTCGCCGTTCGGATGGGCGCAGAACGTGGAGTTGATGAGCGCCGACGCAAATCGGCGCATGAGCGCGGACAGCGCCCGCATGGTCGTGGAGGCGATGGAACAGGCGGGCATCGGCGCCGACGAGCCTGTGGCGCTGATCGGGCATTCACAGGGCGGCATCGTGGCCGCGGCCATCGCCGCCGACAAGGCCGACGACTACAACATCCAGCATGTGGTGACGGCCGGCTCGCCGGTGGCCAACCATCCCATCGGCGAGAACACGTGGGTCACCAGCATCGAAGTCGAGGACGAGCTCGTGGCCGCCTTGGACGGGGCGGAGAATCCCGCCACCGACAACTGGCTGACTGTACGCGGGACTGTCTCCCTCGCGCCGGAGCCCACCTTGGCGAGCGTCGACGAGAACGGGTCGTGCACGCCGGGCTCCACGCCGGTCGCCGGTTCGACGCCGTTCGACGCGGCGCCCGTCTTGGGTTCCACCACGCAACGAGAGCTGAGCCATTGGCTCAAATACCATCAGGCGGCCTACCAGAACGCCACCGATTTGGGCTCGCCCGCGCTGCAACGTCATGAACAACATTTCCGTCAGACCATCGCCGGCGAACTCAAGGAGACCCGCTACTTCGAAGGCCGCATGACCCGTTCCACCACCCTAGCCCCAGCCGAATCCGACTCCCCCGCCTAAACCCCGCCCACTAAACCGTCAATCCCACGCTTGCCAATTTTGTCAATAAAGGAATTGACATTACAATGACGAAAAGAAAAACGTTGATACGGGCCTTGCGCCGAGCCGCACGTGCCCGAGGAATGGAATTCATACTCGCACGTCAAGGCGCGAACCATGAGGTCTACAAACTTGGCGGGCTGATGATTCCCATTCCCAGACATACGGAAATCGACGACCGACTGGCCGACCGCATCTGTGACGAGGCCGAGGCGAAACTTGGGAAAGGATGGAAACGTCCATGAGCAGCTATCAGGTCACCGTACGCCCTGGTGAGAAGTATTGGATACTTGAGATTCCCGGCGTCGGCGTCACCCAGGCGCGCACCAGCAAGGAGATCGAGACGATGGCGCGCGACCTCATCGCGGTGATGACCGATACGGCGGATGCGGCGGAATCCGAATTGGAAATCACCATGCGGTTGCCGCAGTCGGTGCAGCATCATCTGGACGAGGCGCAACGGTTGAGGGAACGCGAAGCCGAAGCCCGCGCGGCGGCCGCCCGCGAAACCCGAGCCGCCGCGAAGGAACTGCACGGACTCGGACTGGCGTTGCAGCAGATCGGCGACATCCTCGGCGTATCCCGCCAACGCGCGCACCAACTAGTGAACGCGTAGGTCGATCACCAACCGGGGCGGAGCGTCCATACCAGCGCCGCCGCCACCCGCGCGGTCCAGCCGCGCCGTCAGAGACATCCCCATGGATTGGGCCAGCGATTGGGCGACCGAAAGCCCAAGTCCGGACCCGCCGGACGAACGGGCGTCATCGGCTTGGTAGAACCGGGCGAATAACCGGTCCGGGGCAAGATTCTCCGCGGCCCGCCCATCCACGACGTTGGAGAAGGAGACGACTCCCCCGCGCTGGACGATCGTCGGCGCGCCCACGCCATGACGCAACATGTTGACGACCAGATTATCGACGACACGCACCAGCGCGGCCCTGTCCGCCTCGACCGCGAACGCCTCGTCCCTGAAGTCCACGACCGGCTCCCAGCCGCGCTCCTCGAATTCGGGGTAATGCCCCACCAGAACGTCAGCGACCAGTGAATGCACGGCCACGGATTCGATGTCGAGCGCCCGATCGGGGTCGTTGGCGCGCGCATAGGAGAACAGCTGGTCGAGTAGCTCGCGCATATCACCCAGACGGTTGAGCGCCGCCGTCAGATGACGACCGGTCTGCGACATATTCGCGAACCCGGCAGGACCATCGTCATCATTACGGAGCGTCACCGTCGCATCTTCGCTTCGTTCGACGGAATCGGGTTTGATTGCGTCTCCATGGGACGAAACGGCATAATGCTTGCTGGCAAGATCATCCAGCGCGAGTTGGATATGGCCCTGCGCGCCCATCAGCGGCGTGCGCACATCGTGGGCGAGGGCCGACAAGCCCCGCTGGAACTCCTGCCGTTCGCCGATCGATTGGATGCGTTCCGCTTGGATCTTATCGAGTGCGGCGTTGATCGAAGCGGCCAGTTCGCTCCATGATTTTCCCGGCATACGCACATCCAGGCGGGCGTTGCCGTCGGACGGGCGATGCGCGAGGAACCGCGCCGCACGCCGATGCTCATGGGCGACCATCACCGCCACACCAAGCGCGCCGCACGCGATTCCCGCAATCAGTGCCAGCACATATCCCATACGCCCATCCTAGCCACCGCAAGACATTCCGCCCGCTCCATCACGAGATTCCTCGACTCCGCTACGCTCCGCTCGGAATGACGAAGAAAACAGACTAAGTCCGTCATCTCGAGCGGAGCGTAGCGGAGTCGAGAGATCTCAGCACACGTCGCGGCGACGGTTGACCAGCACCGCGGCACCGCCGGCGAGCGCGACCCATCCGGCGAAGGCGATCAGCGCATGCAACCACACCGGCATGCCGCCGATCGTGGCGGTGGCGGCGAGCTGTGAGAAATTATACGAAGGCATCCATTCCAGCACGGTCTGAAACCATGGCGAGTCCGGCTTGTCGAGCATTTGCGCCGCCGTGGTCATCACCATGTCCACAGGCCCCATAGGCTGCACCGCGATCGCCGCGAAGACGCCCACGACTCTGTTGCGGCTCAGCCAGGTGACGAAGGCGACGACGGTCGCCATCGCGAACACGCCCAGCATCACCAGTCCCACAAAAGCGAAGTAGACACCCCAATCCTCCCGCTGGTCATAGCGGAATCCCAAGATGGCGAATCCGATCTCCGCGGATACGATGTACACCATCGTGTGCCACACCGTCAGCGCCGCCAGCGTCAACAGTTTGCCGACGTAGTAGCCTCCCATATGCCGTCCTGCGGCGAGGTTGTTGACGAAGCCGGTCTCGAAGTCCTCGTTGACGACCAGCACCGCGAACACCAGCGTCAGGAAGCTCAGCGTGGTCGTGGTGATGCCCAGTTCGCTGAGCATCATGACATGGCTGTCGAAACGCATGGTGGCGAACATCGCGGTATCAGCATCGAATTCGCCTTCCACATGGCGGACCATATAGAAGCTCAAGGCGGTCAGTCCGATGTTCATCGCGGCGATCAGCGCGGTCATCATCCACAGTTTGCGTCCGTGGATCAGGCGGTACATATCGGATTTGAATAAGTTGATCATCCTCTGCCCACTTTCCTTTCGTGCTCTCTCGCAGCCGCTCACCGCGCCGACGGTTCCATCAGCGACACGAAATAGTCCTCCATGTCTTTGGCCTGCCTCGACATCTCCCGAACCTCCTGACCGTGTTCGTGCAGAATCGCGGCTATTCGATCGGCGCTGAACGCGCCGGAGACGATGATGGAGCCGTCCGGCTCGGCGGCGAAGCGAACGCCGTCCGCGCCGATCGCGTCCTCGAGCAACACCAGGCTTTTCGCGGGTTCGGCGGTGCGCACGCGAAGGCTTTGGCCGCATTCTCGCTCCACGTCGCCGGCGGTCATCTCGCACGTCATACGGCCGCTTGCGATCACGCCGTAATGCGTGCACATGCGTTCCAGCTGGTCAAGCACATGCGAGCTGATCACGATGGTGATGCCGCGGGTCTGGTTGAGTTCCACCAAAGAGTTGCGCATGGCCCGGGCCGCTTCGGGGTCGAGTCCGTTCAACGGTTCGTCGAGCAGCAGCAGATCCGGGCCTCCCAGCAACGCCAAGGCTATGCCGAGGCGTTGCTTCATGCCCAGGGAGAAGCCTTTGATCGGTTTGCGACCTGTCTCGCCGAGCCCCACCTGCGCCAACAGATCACGGCAGGCGGTTTTGGGGTTGGTCACGCCGAACGCGATCGCCTGCGTCATCATCATGTCGTAGGCGTTCAGATTCGGCAGCAGGCCCGGATGTTCGAGCAGCACGCCGATGCGCCGCACGTCGGACGTCTGTCCACCGAACAGCGTGATCTCCCCACTGGTCGGGGCCACCAATCCGGCGATCATCTTCATCACCGTGGATTTACCCGCGCCGTTCTTGCCGACGAATCCGTAGATCGCGCCTTGCGGCACATGCATCTCGAAATCGTCGATCACCCGCCTGCCCGCGTATCGTTTGACGAGCGCGCGGACCGTCACCACATCCATAGTCGTTGCTCCATTCACGTTGCGTTATTGCCGATGTCTTCACGCTACGGTGCGTTTCTTGCGCAATCTTCGCCTGTTTCTTACCAAAGTGTGACGTTTCATCCGTTTCGGACCGGCGATCCGACCGTGCGACGGCGTCAACACAGGTCGATTTTAAGTTTGGTGTGACCGGCTTGCACGACAAGCGTACGTCAAACGATTGATGTTGTGATGGCATCGTTACCATCACCATCGTCTTCTCACTGGGTCACACCAAACTCCACATCAAGGCTGTTCGACGTCCAGTTTGACGCCCAGACCCCAGACGGTGCGGATATACGAGTCCGTGCCGGAGGCTTTGAGCTTGGCGCGGATCTTCGAGATATGCGCGGTGACGGTGTTGTCGTCGACCAAGTATGATTCACCCCAGCACAGCTCGTACACCTGCTGTTTGGTGAACACCTGGTTGGGGTGCGCCGCCAGCAGTTCGACGATGTTGAATTCGATGTTGGTCAGAGGCACCGGTTCGCCGTCGACGGCGAACACTCTGGCGGCGGAGTCGAGCGTCCAACGTCCGCGGACCATGCGGCCGTCGCCGCCGTCTCGCACGGCCGCCGCATCTTCTCCCAAGCCTCTCGTGGCATAGGACCGGCCGCGCAGCTGGGATTCGACGCGGGCGGCGAGTTCGTCGAGATCGAAGGGTTTGACCAGATAATCGTCCGCGCCCATCGCCAGCACGGCTACGCGGTCGTCCACCGCGCCGCGCGCGGAGATCACGATAATCGGCGCGCCGGAGCCATGCTCCCGCAGGTCGGCGATCAGTCGTTCACCTGGAACGCCAGGGAGCATCAAATCGGTGACGATCAGGTCGAAGGATTCGCGCTCCAGCACCATGCGCGCCTCGGAGCCCGAGTATGCGGCCGTCATGCCGTATCCGGCGCGGGCGAGCCGAGCGCATACCACCTCATTGATGTCCGCGTCGTCCTCCACCACCAGAATTCGCGTGTCCGTCATCGCCGTCACCTCCGACCCTCTCAAGGACGTCTCCTCCACAGGATTATGAGATCCCTCGACTTCGCTCGGGATGACGAGAGGACCGCCATGCCGAGCGAAGCGCTCTTCCCGTCATGCCGAGCGAAGCGAAGCGGAGTCGAGGCATCTCAATCGCCGGAAACGAGGTCGGGGCAGCAGGGAGTCCACTGAGGAGGACGACGAATAGCCCATCAGGAATGACAACGGCACGCTTTTCCAATTCGTGGGCTGGAAGTACCCTAGGGAGTTATGAAGCTTACTGACATCTCCCCCGCAATCGCATTGACCCCGCTTGACGGCCGCTACCACGCGCAGACCGCCGACCTCGTCGAATACCTGAGCGAACCCGCCCTGAACCGCGAGCGCATGCGCGTCGAGGTCGAGTGGATGATCCTGCTCGCCAACGGCTTCGAGGCCAACGGCAACCAGCCCATCGTCGAGGGCGTCAAGCCCTTCACCGAAGCCGAGATCGCGTTCCTGCGCGCCATCCCCGAGGATTTCGGCGCCGAGGGCATCGCGGCCCACGCCGCGCACGAGGCCGTGACCCACCATGACGTCAAGGCCGTGGAATACTACATCGACGACCAGCTCGACAAAGCGCCCGAAACCCTCGGCGCGGACACGCAGCTGCCGAACATCAAGACGCTCGTGCATTTCGCCTGCACCTCCGAAGACATCAACAACCTCTCCACCGCCCGTTGCGTCAAGGACGCGATGGAGCGGGTGTGGCTGCCGAATTTCGAGGCAATCATCGACCATCTCGCCGCCAAGGCCGAGGAATACCAGGACAAGGCCATGCTTTCGCTCACCCACGGCCAGCCGGCCACGCCGACGACGCTGGGCAAGGAGCTCGCCGTCTACGTGTACCGTCTGAACCGCCAGCTCAAGCATCTCAAGGCTCAGGAGTATCTCGGCAAGATCAACGGCGCGACCGGCACCTTCGGCGCGCATCTGGCCGCGCTGCCGAACGTCGACTGGGTGGCCGTCTCCCGCGAGTTCGTCACCAACCGCATGGGTCTGACCTGGAACCCGCTGACCACGCAGATCGAAAGCCATGACTGGCAGGCCGAACTGTATTCCACGGTGGCGCATGCCAACCGCATCATGCACAACCTGTGCGTGGACGTGTGGATGTACATCTCGCGCGGCGTGTTCGCGCAGGTGCCCGTCAAGGGCGCGACCGGATCGTCCACCATGCCGCACAAGGTGAATCCGATCCGCTTCGAGAACGCCGAGGCGAATTTCGAGTTCTCCTGCTCGCTGCTCGACACGCTCGCCGCCACGCTGGTCGAATCCCGCTGGCAGCGCGACCTGACCGACTCCACCACGCAGCGCAACATCGGCTCCGCGCTGGGCTACAGCCTGCTCGCTCTGAACAATCTCATGGGCGGCCTCAAGTCCATCCACCCGAACGACATCGTCATCGCGCGCGAGCTCGACGAGAATTGGGAGGTGCTCGGCGAGCCGATCCAGACCGCGATGCGCGCCTGCGAGCTCAAGGGTCTGCCCGGCATGGAGAAGCCCTACGAGAAGGTCAAGGAGCTGATGCGCGGCCACGAAATCAGCCAGAAGGATGTGGAGTCCTTCATCGACTCCCTCGCCTTCGACGAGGAGACCGCCGCCTATCTCAAGGCCCTCACCCCCGCCACATACACCGGCGTCGCCGGCCAGCTGGTCGCCTTCGACCGCTGACATCCGCCGACCGACCGCACGCACGACCGACGTCGTTGAGATCGAGCCCACTCATCTCAACGGCGTTATGGTCCACTCCGCCGCACCTTCCTCGAATCCCCGCATAAGGAGCAATCTGTTCACAGCATGACGAACGGCATCGAAAGCAATCGGCACGCTTCGACGACGACCGAATCCCTCGAGGCGGGCTTGAACTCGTATTCCACGCGTTCCGCGGGCGGTGTGCATATCGATGACATCGCGCCGCGCCGCACCCGCGACTTCGGCGATCTGACGCGCGCGGCGTTGTCGGTGGTCGTCGCGATCGTCGCGGTGGTGTGCGCGGCCACGATGCGCGGCCTCACCTCGGGAGTGGAGTCCGACGCGCATACCGCGGCGCAGGCCATCGAATGGTTGGCCGACGTGCCGTCGTCCGTGCTGCAGCAGCTGGCCACCATCGTGATCGTGGTGATGGTGCTCGCGCAGCTGCTGCTCTCGCGCGAATGGTTTCAGGCCGCCGTTTCGGTCATCGGCATGTTTGTCGGATATGGCGCGATTTGGGGTATCTCCGCGCTGATCAGCGGCAGCGGCAGCCCCGCCCTGATCGCCGCGATGTCGTCCGCGGCGACCGCATACGGCATCGGCCTGCTGCCGGACGTCTACGCCGGCATCGGCGCGTTCCTCACCGTCGCGGGTCCGCGCCGCATCCGTTCCACCGTCAAGTGGGCGTGGAATATGCTCTACGCGTTGGCCGCGATCATGGTGGTGCTGTCATGGCATTCGGTGGCGGGCATGGTGGTGGCGTTGGCCACCGGCCGTGTGATCGGCATGCTGATCCGTTTCATCGTCGGCACGCGCAACACCGGCGTGTGGGGCGAACAGCTGGTGGTCGCGCTCAAAGGCATCGGACTCAACCCCGTCTCGCTGACGCGCCGCCATGATCCCGTCGTCTCCGGCAACGCCCTGACCGCCGTGTTGGATGACGATCTGGTCGAAGGCTCGCGCATCTACGATTTGGAAACCCGCAACGGCAGGCATTATCTCGTTTCCGTGCTCGACGGCCAGCGCCACACCGCCGGCTATCTCAAGCAGCTTTGGCAGTGGATGCGGTTCACCGACGTCTCCATGCGCCGCGACCGTTCCACACGCGACGCCACCCAGCATCATCAGGCCATGCTGATGGGTCTGGAGCACGCGGGGCTGCCGGTCTCGCGTCCCTACGGCGTCGCCGACACCGAGGATTCCTCGGTGCTGGTGCTCGACGCCAACACGCAGGCGCTGCCGTGCAATCTCAACACGCTCACCAACGACGACGCCACCGCCTACATGCGTTATCTCGACGTCGCCAACCGCCGCGGATACACGCATCGCCGAATCACTCCGGACACGCTCGCCCGTCTGGACGACGGCACGCCGATCATCGCCGGATGGCATAACGGCGACAACGCCTCGATGCCCGCCAACGTCGCGTTGGACAAGGTGCAGATGCTCGCGCTGATGAGCGCGCTGATCGGCATCGACCGCACCATCGAGGCAGCGCAGGTCGCGTGGGGCACCGACGCGTTGGTCGAGCTCGCGCCGTTCGTCCAGAAGGTCGCCGTCCCCTCCGACATCCGCGCGCTGCCCGCGTGGGACCGCCAATTGGTCGACCGTCTGCGCAAGCGGCTGCTCGCCTTGGGCCCGCAGGAGGTCGCCGAATCGATGGAACCCGTGGCGCTGGCCCGTTTCTCGCCGCGCTCGTTCATCGCGATGGCGCTGCTGATCGTGGCCGTGGCCGTGGTGTTCACCCAGCTCAAGCCCGACGAGGTGATCGCCGCCGTCACCAACGCGCGCCCGTCCATGGCCGCCTTCTGTCTGCTGCTCAGTATCATCGCCTGGCTGGGTTCGTCCCTGTCGTTGGGCGCGTTCATCGACCGCGACCGACGCAACGTCGTGGGCGTGTTCATGTCGCAGGTGGCGGCCGGATTCGCCACCGTGTCCATGCCGGCCGGCGTGGGCCCCTCGTTCGTGAACCTGCAGTTCCTGCGCCGCAGCGGCTACCGCAACACGCCGGCCACCGCCATCATCAGCGCGGTGCTGGTGGTGTATTACGTGGTGTATGTGATGATGCTGGTGATCATCGGCCTGTTCACCGGCCGCGACATGCTTTCCGGCATGATCCCCACCAACACGCTGATCATCGTGCTGGGCGTGGTGGTGATCGTCTGCTCGGTGGCGATGATGATCCCCCCGGTCCGCAGGTTGGTCGCGCGCAGACTGGTGCCCATCGTCAAGTCGTATACCAGCCAGTTGTGGGATGTGCTTTCCCAACCCCGCGCGCTGGCGTGCAGCGCTCTGGGCGTGCTGATACAGAATGTGGCGCTGGGACTGGCGTTTTGGGCGGCGTTGCTGGCATTCGGCACCACGACGAATCCCATCGAGACGATGTTCGTGTTCATGCTCGCCAACGCGCTCGGTTCGGCCGTGCCCACGCCGGGTGGCCTGGGCGGCGTTGAGGCGGCGTTGACCTTCGCGTTCGTGGCCGTGGGCGTTCCCCAAGGCGTGGCATTGTCGGCCACGCTGCTGTACCGCGTCGTGTTCTACTGGCTGCGTATTCCGTTGGGAGCGTTGGCGATGCGGTGGCTGGCGAGGCACAATCTCGTCTGATTCTGCCCCTCAAGGGGCGCGTAGGGGCCAAAACCTGTGATTATGCGGCAAAAACCCTTACACAATGCGGGTTTTCGGTAGACCGTGCGCTAATATCATTGATTGACGATGGACCTTGCAGCGAATAGAGCAGGTCCCCGGAAACAAAGAAGGATGCTTTATGGCATACAACAAGTCTGATCTCGTCTCGAAGATCGCTCAGAAGTCCAACCTGACCAAGGCCCAGGCCGAAGCTGCCGTCAACGCTTTCCAGGATGTGTTCGTCGAGGCCATGCAGTCCGGCGAAGGCCTGAAGCTGACCGGTCTCTTCTCCGCTGAGCGCGTCAAGCGCGCCGCCCGTACCGGCCGCAACCCCCGCACCGGCGAGACCATCAACATCCCGGCTTCCTACGGCGTCCGCATCTCCGCCGGCTCCCTGCTCAAGAAGGCCGTCACCAAGTAAGATTGGCCAGTTTGGCATCGTCTACTGACGTATAGCAAATCCCCCCCCCGATTCCACATGGAATCGGGGGGGGATTTTCCATTATCGGCACCCTCAGAACCTGCGCGTGCCTTGCTCCGTATCGTCATCCTGAGATGCTTCGACTCCGCTCAGCATGACGAAGTGGGGCTCCGCTCACCCCAGCGAACGCATCATGCGGAGGTATTCCTCGGTGGGTTCGGCGCGGAACGGGTCGAGCAGCGCGACCTCGTGGCGTTCCGGAGCGCTGACCGTCAGCCGCGTCCAATCGCAGGAGAACTGCGCGCCGGCGTTCAGCGCCGCGCCGACGAACGCGCCACGCAACGCGGCCCTGGTATCCGAAGGAGGCTCGCCCATCGCACGGAACGCGGTCCCGTCATCCGCCAGAACGCGCATCTGCCCGCGGGCCAGCAGCGACTCGTAGACACGACCGTTGGCCACATCGTGATAATCCAGTTCGAGATGCTCCAATTGCGTGCGGGCCATTCCCGGATGACGGGCCTCAAGAGCCGCGAACAGACGCCGTTTCGCCGCCCAATCCACACGGTCGGCGAGCGCGTCGAAATCGCCGGATTCCAACGCGTCCAACGCCTCACACCACTGCTCCAACACATGCGGCACATCGTTCAACTCATCCGCATGGTCGGCGGCGAAGACCTCGACCAGCTCCAAGTACCGACGTTGCATGGCAAGCGGCGACATGACGCCGTCGGCGGTTTCCAACACGATATCGTCCCGCATCAAATACCGGCTGACGGCGCGATTCGCCGCGGCCGGATCAACCAGCGCCATCGGCTCGAATCCCGACGGCTCACCCGCGCGCGCGGCGTGCTCCATCACGCACAGCACCAGATGCGTGGTGGCGAGCTTCATCCATGTGGCCCACTGCGAGCGGTTGGAATCCCCGATGATCACATGCAGACGGCGGAAACTGTCCGGGTCGGCGTGCGGTTCGTCGCGCGTGTTCACCATGGGTCTGGCGCGCGTGGTGGCCGAGGAGACGGCCTCGTCGAGAAAATCAGCGCGCTGCGTGATCTGCAATCCCTCGTCGGTGACCCGGCCCGCGCCGGTGAACAGCTGGCGGGTGATGAGGAACGGCAGCAGCTCGCGCTCCACGTTCTCCAACGGCACGAAACGGCGCACCAGATAGTTCTCATGGCAGCCGAAGGCGTGACCGGCCGAATCCACGTTGTTTTTGAACACGTGGATGCTGGCGTTCGCGCCGTGCGACTCACGCAGGCGTTCCTGCGCCTGCATGGCAAGCCGGCGCATCACGCGCTCCCCCGCCAGGTCCTGGACCAGCGCGTTCATCGGGTCGCGCGCCTCGGCGGTGGCGTATTCCGGATGCGAGCCGACGTCGAGATACAGCCGCGAGCCGTTGGTCAGGTAGGTGTTGGTGGAGCGCGAACGCGAGACGACCGGCTGGAACATCGTCATCGCCACCTGCCCCGCGTCCACGGGCCTGTCCGCCCCGGTGACGGACACGCCGTATTCGGTTTCCACGCCGAAAATACGGCAGAACCCGTTCATCGCGGCGGATGATACGGGTTCCCGGGAGTTCGCGCTGGTGGAGCTGTCGCGCAGCTGCGGCATCACTCGCCGCCCTTCTGCACGAAGCTGCTCACGTATTCCTCGGCGTTGGTGGCCAAAGTCGATTCGATGTCGTCGAGCACCGCGTCCAACGCGTCGAGCTGATCGCTCGTCTCCTGCGATGTGACCGCCGCAGACTCCTGTTCGGCGACGGTTTCGGCCGCGGCCTGCGCCTGTTCAAATTCCTGAGGCATACGCCCTCCTCATCCTTGCTGCATATGTGACGCAAGTCTAGCGCGTCCGTCGGGACGGCGGCGCGGATCGTCTCAGACGAGAGACACACGGCGGGATGCCACGGAACCGCATATTCCACAGGTCTCCCGCCGCGGCCTCTTCCTTAAGCGTTGAGATCAGTCGAGATACTGCTTGAGATCGCGGTAGATCAGACCGTTGGTGGCCACCACGTCGTTGTCGTGACGCCAGTGGATGTAGTCGCCGTTCCAACGATGCAGGGTGCCCTGCGCCTCCCACACCACCACAGTGCCGGCTGCGATGGCGGGGATATCCCAATCGTGCAGCATCGGCTCGAAATAGGCGTCGTACGTGCCGTCCGCCACCTTGCACAGATCCAGCGAGGCGGGACCGACGCGTTTGATGTCGGCCGGGCGGCCTGCCATGGCGACCACCGTCTCCAACGCGCGCTTGGACTCCTCGGGAATGAACGACATGCCGTAGCTGATCACGGCGCCGTCCAAGGAGGGGGTCATCGAAGGCACGACCTTCTCGCGCTTCTCACCGATCGAGCTGGTGCGGATGCGGATGGCGCCGGCGCCGCGGGCCGCCAGGTAGGTCAGACCCAACGCCGGAGCGTGCACGACGCCGAGGATGGGCACGGGGCGGCATTCCTCGTTGAATTCGAACAGCGCCGTGGTCAGCGACCATTCGCTCATATTGCGGATGAAGTTGATCACGCCGTCGACCTTGCCGATGTACCAGTAGCGCTGGCCGGGGCGGCTGGTCGCGGGGCGCGCGCTCCAGAAGCCGTCGAAACGCATGGTGTCGGCGATGCGCGCGCTCACATAACGCAGCACGCGGGTGTCCGTCTCCACATGTTGGCGGCGGCCGTCGCTGATGTCGGGCAGATGCAGGTCATGGGGGTTCAGCTGGTCCTGCAGGGCGTGTTTGCCTGCCTGTTCAAGAATCTTCGCGACCTGCATCGCCAGAGCGCGCAGGTCGTTGGGTGTTTCCTCTCTGGTTTCCATGGTTCAGGATTCTACCGGCTGCCGGTGATGTTCTAAACGGTCGAGGCGCGCGTCTCGGCGAGCCTGCGCAAGACCTGCACGGCCTGTTCGCATTGCTCCATTACAGGCTCGCAATCCGCGCGCGTGAACGCTTCGGGATCGGCGGTATCCAACGAGAACAGATCTGAGGCCGGGCGCGGGGCGCGGCTGGCATTGCCGTATGTTTCGCCCGCCGACGCGGTGTTTTCGTCTCGTGCGGTCAGATGCGACCAGCTCGCCGCCGCCATCTGCCCGGGGTACCGGCGCACCATCATGGCGCGCAGCCAGGCGCGCGTGTCCTCGGGCGGTTCGGCCGCCGCACGCGCCACCTCGCCGTCCGTCAGCACCCGTTCGGTGCGTGCGCGAAGCCGTTCGAACACACTGTCCGCGGGGTCGAGGGCCGCCCATTTCAGATCGATGGCGGCGATCCGCGGATCGTCCCAACCGCTGGCCGCGCGCTGGCCGGGGGCGATGTCGGAAGCCGGGACCGTATCGGTCGAGCCGATGCCGGAGCCGCCCGGCATGGAAACCCCGGACGTGGAAGAAGCCTGGGCTGCGGGGACTTCGGTCGTGGGCGTTGCGGTCGCCTCAATCTTGCGCCGCAGCTTCTCCAGCAGCTGCCATTTGAGCAGCCATTCCACACGCGAGGCCTCGCCGCTCATCGCAAGCCGCGCGTCGTCGTCGGCATGGCGGATGGCGGCCGTGTCGGCGAGCGCCTGCCCCCACATCGCCATCACCGAGCGGGTGGCCCTGTCCGGCCATGCCGGTTCGCCGGCCGTATCGATGCCGTACGCGACCGCCGCCGCCTGATACACGGCCATGCGCAGCCGTACCTGAATGATCCACGCGGTGGTCGTCTCGCCCGATTCGAGCGGCAGTTCGGCCGCCAGAGACAAGTCGCGCGACACGGTATGCAGGGCCGCGACCGGATCGGCCAACGCGAGTTCGTCCAGCAGCGCGTCGAGTTCGAATCCGGTCTCTTCGGCATGTTCGAGCAGCCACAGCAGCATGGAGGTGACGCCGAGTTTGAGCGCCTGCGGGACCTCCATACGGTTCGCGTCGCCGACGATCACATGCAGACGGCGGCTGGCTGCGGGACCGTGCGGTTCGTCGCGCGTGTTGATAATCGGCCGGTCGAAGGTGGTTTGCAGGCCGATTTTCGACTGGATGTAGTCGGCCCGCTGGCTGATCTGGTAGCCGGGCGTCTCGCCGCGCTCCCCCAGGCCCACGCGCCCCGAGCCGGCGTAGATCTGTCGGGAGACGAAGTGCAGGGTCATCAGACGCGACACCTTCTCGAACGGAACCGAACGGCTCATCATATAGTTCTCATGTGTGCCCCAGCTCGCGCCTTTGCCGTCCACGTTGTTGCGGTGCAGCACGATGGGACGTTCGGCGGCGGCGCTGGCGGCCTGGGCGGCGGCGAGCATCAGACGGTCGCCGGCATGGTCGTACGCCACGGCTTCGAAGGGGTCACGGGTCTCCGGCGCGGAATATTCGGGATGCGCGTGGTCCACGTAGATGCGTCCGCCGTTGGGGGCGATCACGTTGGTGATGTTGAGCTGCGGCTCGTCGGTGAGCATGTCGGGGCGGGCGGCGGCGCGGTCGAGACGGGTGCCGCGCGCGTCGTTGACCGGATCCTCCTGCCGGTAGTCCCAGCGGATATGCGCGGTGCTCGGATCGGATGCCGCCTTGACCACGTCGAATGACAACTGCACCGGCTGATAATAGGCCACGCCCGGCTGCGACACCGCATATTCGGTTTCCGTCCCCATCACCCGTTTGACGCTCATAGGGCGCTCCTTTCAATCACGTCGACGGAACGGATGCGGGAGACGTGGCCGGCGTCCATGCCGTTGACGCGGGCCCATTGGGCGGGGTCGGCATCGAGCACGGAATCGCGCGTCTCACGGAATTCCTCTTCGACGGCGGCGGCGAGCAGATCCACGTCCAGCGCCACGTCCGCGCCCGACGTGATGGAGGCTTTGACGGCCCGTGTTTTGGCCCGGTCCACGATGTTCTTAAGCATCGCGCCGGAGACCACGTCGGCGAGGAACAGCGCGGACCATTGGCCGTGTTCGTCGCAGATGTCGGCCAAGTGGCGGCGTTCGTCGCGCACGTAGATGTCATGCGCCAGCACGCCGGCGAGCGCGGCCGCGTCCACGCCGGATTGCAGGGGCAGATCGTCGGTGAGGTAGTGCCGGATGATGGAAACCGCCTGTTCCGCGTCGGGACGGTCCACGCGGATCTTCACGTCGAGTCGCCCGGGGCGCAGTACGGCGGGGTCGATCATGTCCACACGGTTGGAGGCGCCGATCACCATCACGTTGGCGAGATTCTCCACGCCGTCGAGTTCGGCGAGGAACTGCGGCACGATGGTGGTTTCCACGTCGCTGGACACGCCGGAGCCGCGCGTGCGCAGCAGCGAGTCCATCTCGTCGATGAACACGATGACGGGCCGTCCGTCGGCGGCGCGTTCGCGGGCGCGTTGGAAGATCTGGCGGATAAGACGCTCGGATTCGCCGACGAATTTGTTGAGCAGTTCGGGGCCTTTGACCGATAGGAACACGCCGGTGCCGTCGCCACTGCCTTCGCACAGCGCGTTGGCGATGGCTTTGGCGATCATCGTTTTGCCGTTGCCGGGAGGACCATACAGCAGCACGCCTTTGGGTGGTTGCAGATTGTAGCGTTCGAACAGCGCGCGATGCAGGAACGGCAGTTGCACGGCGTCGCGGATGCGTTCGATTTCGGTGTCGAGGCCGCCGATGTCGGTGAAGGAGACGTCCGGGGTCTCCTCCAACACCAGGTTCTGGTCATCCTCGGCGGGCAGAAGTTCCAACGCCAGCCGCACGGACGGGTCGACGATCACGCGGTCGCCCTGCCGCATCGCGGCGTTCGCCAACGCGCTGGACCGGCGCACCACCGTGGGATTGCCGCCGCCATCCTGCACGACGATACGGCCATCGTCCACAATCTCACGAATCGTGCGGATCTGCCCCACGCTGTCAACGTCGCGCTGCTCGACCAGCACCATCTGCTCGTTGAGCACCACGGTCGCGCCGGAACGCAATCGTTCGGCGTTGAGATTCGCGGCGACCGGCACGACGATGCGGCGCGTGCCCGCGATCACCTCCGCCGACGCGTGCTGGACGCCCTGCTCGTCGGTTGTGGCGCGATCGATTTTGACCATGGTGGCGAAGGTCAGCGGCGGTTGGGCGATCTGCGCCAACTGGGCCTTGGCCTTGGCGAGTTCCTTGCCGGCGCGGTTCAGCGCTTGCGCCAACGCACGGTTCTTCTCGCGCAGACGGTCGTAGTCGGCCGCCATTTCGGTGTCAGTCATCGCTCTCCTCAGTGCCTTCCGCCGCGTCGGCCTGTGCGGCCACGCGTCTTCTCAGCACCACACTACGCACTTTGCGCGCCGCATACCATACGATGACCATAACCACGGCGGCGATGACCACATCCTCGAACACACCCAACGCGCCTTGGATCGAACACCACTGGTCGCCGAGCAGATATCCGGCCGAGACGAGAATCGTGTTCCACACGGCCGAGCCGAGCAGCGTCCAGCCTGTGAATTGCAGGAAGTTCATACGGTTGAAGCCGGCGGGAATGGAGATCAGCGAGCGCACCACGGGAATCACACGGCCGAGCAGCACCGACCAGGTGCCATACTTGGTGAACCAGTCGTTCGCTTTGCCCACGTCCTTGCGGCTGACGCCGGGGATTTTGTCGGCGGCGCGGTTGATGCGCCGCAATCCCACCCAACGGGAGATGCCGTACAGCGCCCATGCGCCCAAGACGGAGCCGATGGTGGCCCAGATGATCGCCTCGAAAAGGTTGAGCGAACCGCGAGCCGCGGTGAATCCGGCCAAGGGCAGAATCACCTCGCTGGGAATGGGCGGGAAGACGGATTCCAAGGCGATGGCGAACGCGACGCCGAGGCCTCCGACCGTCTCCATCAACCCCACCAGCCAATCGGTGATCGCGCCTATCAGGCCGCTGCTTTCCGTGGTGCAGATCGGGGCCGGTGTGGCGTTGGCGAGGACGAAAGCTGAGGAAGCGGAAAAAACCATACCCGCCATTGTCCCAATGTTTTCCGACAATCGAAAGCATGTCCGAAGAATATGCGCAGTTTGTTGACGAGACGCCCTCCCCCGACCAGTTCTTTGCACCCCCTACGCTGTCGAAACCCGGCCTGCTGGTGATGGATGTGGATTCGACGCTGATCGACGAGGAGGTCATCGACGAGCTGGGCGAAGCCGCGGGCTGCGGCGAGCGGATCGCCGAGGTGACCGAGCGGGCGATGCGCGGCGAATTGGAGTTCTGCGAGGCCTTGCGCGCACGCGTGGCGCTGTTGGAGGGTTTGGACGTGTCGGTGTTCGACGCGGTGCGCGCACGCATCCACTTCACCACCGGCGCGTTGGAGCTGATCGACACGCTGCACGCGCATGGTTGGAAGGTCGGCGTGGTCTCCGGCGGATTCCATGAGGTGGTGGATCATCTGGCCGAAGAGGCGCATATCGACTATTGGATGGCGAACCGGCTGGAAGTGGTGGACGGACGCCTCACCGGACGCGTGTTGGGTGAGATCGTATGCAAGACGGTCAAGCTGCATGCCTTGCGGGAGTGGGCGCGGCGGTGCGGCGTGCCCATGACTCAGACCGTGGCGGTGGGCGACGGCGCGAACGACATCCCGATGATCCAGGCCGCCGGATTGGGCATCGCCTTCTGTGCCAAGCCGAAGACGCAGCTCGCCGCTCCCGCCGCCATCAACGAACGCGATCTGCGACTGGTGCTCGACCACCTCGATTAACACCCTTTTCGAGTTTGGTGTGTCGGGCCGTTAGGCCTTGCCCGAGTAAAACGATTGATTCTTGAGTTTGGTGTGCGAAATCGGCTTTATCTCGTGAAGCCGACACACCAAACTTGATTGTGCCTCCCGAGGGGAGGCACAACGTTCGTTGACGGGCACGGTATATGCGCACCTCGCGGGTCAGTCGCAGTAGGCGGCGTCGGTCAGACGCGCGCCTCGCGCCCAATCGGCGGCGCGCATGGCTTTTTTGCCTTGCGCTTTGACTTCGAGCAGCTCCAACGGCGTAGTGCCGGTGCCGACCCACACGTTTTTCTTGCCCGCGCGAATCACGCCAGCGCCAAGATCTGTCGGGGTATTGGGATTGCCCAAGTCGGCGGGACGTGCTGACAACACATGCAGGGTCGTGCCTTTGCCATCGCCGCCTGCGGCGTTCTCGATACCAACGCCGTCAGCGCCATCAGCGATACCAGCACCGCCGGCGTGCAGAACACACCACGCGCCAGGCGCGGGCGTACAGGCGCGGACCTGCCGGTCGATGGATTCCACATCGTCGGCGAAATCGATATGCGCGTCCTCGGTGGTGATCTTATGCGCGTACTGGACGCCCTCATCCGACTGGGGCGTGAATGCGGCGGTGCCCTCCCCCACGGCGGCCAGCGCGTCCACATACATCGGCGCGCCGTCGGCCGCCAAACGGTCGAGCAGCTCGCCGGAGGTTTCGCGGCCGGTGAGCTCCACGCTCATCGAGGCGATGACGGGGCCGTCGTCCAATCCTTCGCCGACTTTGAACACGTCGGCGCCGCAGGTGGCGTCGCCCGCCCAGATGGCGCGCTGCACGGGGGCCGCGCCGCGCCACTTGGGCAGATTCGAGAAATGCAGGTTGTACCAGCCGAGCGGCACCGCGTCGAGCACCGGTTGGGGAAGGATGTTGCCGTAGGCGATCACGGCGGCGATGTCGGCGCGCAGTTCCCGCAGGATTTCAAGGAATTCGTCGCTGCGGGGTTTGAAGTCGATCACCGGCACACCGAGTTCGAGCGCCGCGGCTTTGACCGGACTGGGCATGAGTTTGCGGCCGCGACCGGTGGGGGCATCGGGACGGGTGATCACGCCGACCACTTCGAAACGCGGATCGGCGGCGAAGGCCTTCAGGGACGGCACCGCCACGTCGGGGGTGCCGGCGAACACCAGTCTGAGCATGACCGTTTCTCCTTACTGCAGCGCGGGGATGTCCACTCCGGCGGCGATCAGCAGTTCGCGCAGCTTCACCGGGTCCTGGAAACGCACGCCGCGGATGCCGGCCTCGTTCGCGCCCACGATGTTCATCGCCTTGTCGTCGATAAATACGGCCCCTTCGGCCGTGATGCCGAACTCCTGCAGGGCGCGCTCGTAGATATCCTTATGCGGCTTGCGCATGCCGACGAAGCCGGAGACGATTTTGCCGTCGAGTTCACGCAGGATGTCGCACTGCTCCTCGGCCTCGGCGAACAGCTCCTTATCCCAGTTGCTCAGGCCCCATACACGCACACCGGCGGCCTTCAGATCGTTGACGAGCACGCGCGCGCCCGGCACGATGCCGGTCAGGGAGTCGAGAAAGTTCGCGATGTAGTATTCGAGGATGTCGGCCCACTTGTCGCCATGCGTACGGCGCATCCAGTCGACGCTCTCGGCAATAGTCGCGCCGCCATCCATCATGTCGCAGCTGTCGTAGAAGCCGGAGATGTCATTGTCGAGGAACTGGTCGATGGTCTTCTGGCGGTAGCGGGGCACCAGCACGGCCGCCGGATCCCAGTAGATCAGCACGTTGCCGAAGTCGAAGATCACGTCGGTGACGGGCTTGCCGGCATTCGCCGCGGCCTCGCCCTGCGCCACCATCACGTCATAGTCCATGTCCGGCTCGCCGGGCCATCCCTTCATGGTTGCCTCCTCAAAAGTCACGGGAATCATCCGTCACCATCGTCCCATGCCAAGGGGACGATTCGAAGGCATGATTCAGATCAGATCCTTGGGGTCAATCTGGAAGCGCAATTCGCCGGGCTTGCGGGCGGCCACATGGCGGGCGACCTGCATATGCAGTCGTCGGGCGAGTTCCCCGCGGCGCGACCGCGGCACCAGCACCACCGCCTTGACGCGGTCGGCGGTGACCTCCAACTCGCGCGCGTCCACCGTGCGCGGCGGAGGAATCGGCACCGGACCAAGCACGGCCGGCAATTCCCTGCCGTCGGGGGCGGGGCATACGGCCATATCGCCGCCGTCCATCGCGCCGATGCTGAGCAGCAGCGAACGCACCGCATCGCGCTGCCCCCACACGCAGGCGGCGGCGACCACGGGCGGCAGTCCGATCTCGCCACGCTCCTCAACGTCTTTGGCGGCGAGCAGCGCGGAATTCCACATCATCATCGACTGCGCGATGGCGGGATCCGTCTCGCCGAGGATCAGCACCTGGCCGCCGCGCGAACGTGGCGCGCACATGGCGGCCACGCGCATCCACGCGGTCAACGTGTCCACGCGCGCGTCCATGCCGGGCGAATACAGGCTGGTCCACGCGTCGAGGATCGCGACCGCGCTGTACTCGTGCCCGGCCGCTCCCTGCTCGTCGGTGACGGGGTTCACGCGTGGTTCGGCGCCGGGCGTGGCGATCACGATCATCCGTTGCGCGGTGATCTCGTGGATCACGCCTTTGGGCTGGCTGGGGCTGGAGAGCAGCATCGGCACGCCGCGGAACAGTTTGCGCAGCTCGTCCGCGGTGCCGGCCGCGCCCACGCGCACCACGCGCAGGCGTTCGCCCTTGCATCCCGGGCAGACCCAGTTCACCGCCGCCGCGCCGCACCAACGGCATCGGGGGGTGCGGTTGCCGGCCACCGTCGCCAGCGGCCCGGAACAGCGACGGCATCGCGCCTGACGATGGCATGCGGCGCAGCTCAACGCCTCGCTCACGCCGTCGGAGGGGATGGAGAACAGCACGGGGCCACTGTCGAGCGCCTGCCGGATGTTGTTCACGGCGGTGTGCGGCACGCGCGCGCCGATGGAGGGGTCCGCCAGTCGGGCCAGTTCGTCGCGGTTGAGCCAGCGCACCCAAGGCATGCGTTCCCGGGTGACCGTGGGCAGCGCGTGGATCGCCGTGGCCGGGCCGCCGGTGGCGGTGGCCGCGCCGATGCCTTCGACCTCCGCGTGGCTGATGGGGCTGCGCGCGTTGGCGATGGCGACGAACACGCCGCCGTGGCGTTCGGCGCGCAGACGCAGCACGCCGCGAGCTTGGGCGTACGGCATCATGCCGTCGGCCTGCTGGTAGGCGACGTCGTCGACGATGGCGAACAGGGCGGGGCCGTCGACCGGCGCGTACATGGCGGCGCGCGTGCCGATCACGCAGCGCACCTGTCCGATGGCGGTGGCGAAGTAGGCGCGGTATCGGTCGGCGGGGGCGGTGGACGCGGTCAGCACCGCCACGTCGCCACGCCACGCGCCCATACCTGACGGGTTGGCGCCCTGCGGGGCATCAGCAGCGGGACCGAAGGGACGCAAGCCGAGTTCCCGCAGGGCGAGCATCACATCGCCCACCTCGCGCATGGTGGGCAGCACCACCACCGCGCCATGCCCGGCCAGATACGACTGGGCGATCATCCAGGCGACGCAGCGCGCCTGCTCCCCCACGCCGGGCAGCGAATCGAATACGAATGGACGGAAACCCGTTCCCGCAAGCGCGTCGCGCAACATGTTCCACTGGCCGTATGAGGCCTCCAGCATCTCGCCGCGGCGTTCCACGGCCTGGGACAGAATCGGGGAAGGCTTGCGATTGAAGGACGCGGCCAGACGCTGTTCGCGTTCGATTTTGACCACGCGCGGCGGCACCGCCAACCGCAGGATATTGGCCCGTGTGCCGCCGTACGCTTCGGCGATGGCGGTGATGTCGTCACGCATCGAGGCGGGCACCAGCACGTCGCCGCCGAGCACGCGTTCGAGATAGCGCAGGGAGGATCTCGGCGTGTCGCTGTCGTCGCTCCTGCCCCAGATCACGCCGTTGACGCGCTGGCCGCCGAAACGCACGCGTACCAACGCGCCGGGCACGGCCACGTCCGCGTCCTTCTCGTCGATGAGATAGTCGAAGGTCTGGCCCAGATGCATGGCCTGCACGTCGAGCACCACATGGGCAACGGGGTCGTGCGCCGCCGGCGTGTGCTCCGCGGGCGCGCGGCGGCGGCGCTTGCGCGGGGCCAGCCCGTCAAGCGCCAACTGCTCGGCGTCGCTCATACTCATGCCCTCCACTGTAACGCGTTGCCGGAAGCGCGGCCGTCAACGCATGGCATAGGCCGGCTCGTTGCAGGGACGCCGCAAGGCATATCTAGCGGATTATGCCCCATCGAACGCCTTCTCGTGCTATGCCACCGCACAACCCACGCGGAATCATGGCCCCATTGCGTTGGGACGAAGAAATCAACCCCACCCGAGATGCTCGGATGGGGCGATGCCACGGTGCTCCGGTGGGGTTACTCCACTAGCGCACTGCGGCTTTGAGCTCCTCGACCTTGTTGACGCGCTCCCACGGGAATTCCACGTCGGTGCGGCCGAAGTGGCCGTAGGCGGCGGTGCGCTCGTAAATCGGGCGCTTCAGGTCGAGCTCGTCGATGATCGCGGCGGGGCGCAGGTCGAACACTTGACGCACGGCGGCGGCGATCTGGTCGCGGCTCACGTCGATCTCGGTGCCGAAGGTCTCCACGTTCACGCTCACCGGGTCGGCCACGCCGATCGCGTAGGCGACCTGCACCTCGACGCGATGCGCAAGCCCGGCCGCCACGATGTTCTTCGCCACCCAACGGGTCGCATAGGCGGCGGAACGGTCCACCTTGCTCGGATCCTTGCCGGAGAACGCGCCGCCGCCGTGGTGCGCGGCACCGCCATACGTGTCGACGATGATCTTGCGGCCGGTCAGTCCCGCGTCGGCGGCCGGCCCGCCCAGCACGAAGGAGCCGGTGGGGTTCACCAGCTGGCGGTAGGAGCCGTGTTCCACGCCGGTACCCAACGCCTCGTCGAGCACCGGATCGATCACATGCGCCTTGAGTTGGGTCTCCAGCCATTCATGGGTGGCTTCGGGGTCATGCTGGGTGGAGATGAGTACCGTGTCCACACGGCGGGGCGTGTTGTTCTCGTCGTATTCGATGGTGACCTGCGTTTTGCCGTCGGGGCGCAGATGCGGCACCGTGCCGTCATGACGCACCTGGGCCAGACGATAGGACAGTTTATGCGCCAGATAGATCGGCAGCGGCATCAACGTATCGGTCTCGTCGGTCGCGTAGCCGAACATCACACCCTGGTCGCCGGCACCCTGCGCCTCGTAACGCTCCTCGCGAGAGGCGGCGGATTCACGCTCGCCGCTCAGACGGGCCACGCCTTGGTTGATTTCGGCGCTCTGCTCGCTGATGGCCACAAGCACGCCGCAGGAGTCCGCGTCCAAGCCGATGGCGGAGCTGGTGTAGCCGATGCGGCGCAGCACTTCGCGCACCTTGGCCTGCACGTCCACATAGCCTTCGGAGGTCACCTCGCCGAAGATGAGAAAGGTGCCGGTCGCGGCGGAGGTCTCCACCGCGACGTGGGATTGCGGATCCTGTCGCAGCAGGTCGTCGAGGATCGCGTCGGAGATCTGGTCGCAGACCTTGTCGGGGTGGCCTTCGGTCACCGATTCGGCGCTGATCAATCGTGGTTCGCTCATTGTGGGTCCTTATGTCTCGGATAGTTGGCGATGCTCTCGGATGGTAATGCCGGCGCGGGGTGGTTTGACAGTTCGGTTTGACCGTTTGGGTGGCTTGTCGTACAGGCGATTGACGGTTCGGATGGCGATCGTCCGGGCGGGTGCCCGGCTGGCCGACACCCGCTCAACCTGGCATCCGACCACCTGACTATCCGTCCGATCGGTCGGTTAAGCGTCTCTGGCACCATGCAAAAGGCTCGCGCCAGCCTTGGATGGTTGGCGCGAGCCTTCAGGTTTGTTCGCTCCAGATTCCACGTCTCGTTGCACCTGATATCGGGCCGGTCGACAATGGCGCATGCCGGCCGATGTTACCGGTTGTTCCGATAGCCGGCTATCAGGCGGAGACGACGGGCGTCAGTTGCCTTCGGACAGATCGTCCTCGCCGAGGGTCTCCTCCAGCAGGCCTTCGTCGATTTCGCGGAACGCGATGGACAGCGGCTTCTCCTGGTTCTGGTATTCGACCAGCGGGCCGACGTTCTGCAGCAGGCCTTCGTTGAGCTGGGTGAAGTAGGAGTTGATCTGGCGGGCGCGCTTCGCGGCGAAAATCGCCAGCGCGTACTTGGAGTCGGCATGCTCCATAAGATCGTCGATGGGCGGGTTCGCAAGTCCGGTGGGGGTAGGCGCGGTGCCAAAAGCCATGGTGTTATTCTCCAAACAATAGGGAATCCATCTAATCCGAAGCAAGTATAGACGCGAGGGCCGACGCCTCGCAATATACGGCCGTCCCGCCATACGAATCGCGGGGAGGATTCGTGTCCCGCTGAAGCGATTGAATAGAGGGTATGGAAATGCGATCTGCAAAAATCATGAATGGCCGCGTATTCGCGGGCGCCCGCTCCCTCTACCGCGCCGCCGGCGTCGACGGCAAGGACTTCGGCAAGCCGATCATCGCCATTGCCAACTCCTTCGACGAGTTCCTTCCCGGACATGTGCATCTGAACAAGGTGGGCCGCCTGGTCGCCGAGGCCGTCAAGGCCGCCGGCGGCATCCCGCGCGAGTTCAACACCATGGCCGTGGACGACGGCATCGCCATGGGCCACACCGGCATGCTGTACTCGCTGCCCAGCCGCGACATCATCGCCGACACCGTCGAATACCAGGTGAACGCGCACTGCGCCGACGCGCTTATCTGCATCCCGAACTGCGATAAGGTCGTGCCGGGCATGCTGATGGCCGCGCTGCGCCTGAACATCCCCACCGTGTTCGTCTCCGGAGGCCCGATGGAGGCCGGCACCACGGTGCTTTCCGACGGCACGGTCAAGAAGAACACCGATCTGATCGACGTGATGTACGCCACCGCCGACGATTCCATCTCCGACGAGGATCTGCTCGCCTATGAGAAGAGCGTGTGCCCGACCTGCGGCTCCTGCGCCGGCATGTTCACCGCGAATTCGATGAACTGCCTGACCGAGGCGATCGGTCTGGCGCTGCCGGGCAACGGCACGATCCTCGCCTCGCACGCCTATCGCAAGCGCTTGTTCGAGGACGCGGCCAAGCAGGTGGTCGATATCGCCAACCGCTACTATCACGAGGACGACGAGTCGGTGCTGCCGCGTTCCATCGCCACCAAGGAGGCGTTCGAGAACGCGATGACCATGGACGTGGCCATGGGCGGCTCCTCCAACACCGTGCTGCACATCCTTGCGATGGCGCAGTCCGCCGATGTGGATTTCACGCTCGACGACATCGAACGCATCTCGCACACCGTGCCCTGCATCTGCAAGGCCAGCCCCTCCGGCCAGTGGGAAATCTCCGACGTGCACCGCGCCGGCGGCATCACCGGCATTCTCGGAGAGCTCGACCGCGCCGGCAAGTTGCACCGCAACGTCAGCTCGATCGACTACCCGACCTTGGAGGCGAAGCTCGCCGACTGGGACATCATGCGCGACACCTGCACCGACAAGGCCAAGGACCTCTACCGCGCCGCGCCGGGCCATATCATCTCCCCCGATCCGTGGACGCACGAGACCCTGTTCGACGAGCTGGACTACGACCGCGAGAACGGCGCCATCCACGACATCGAGCATCCGGCCGTCACCGAGGGCGGTCTGGCCGTGCTGCGCGGCAACCTCGCCCCCGACGGCTGCGTGGTGAAAACCGCCGGCGTGCCCAAGGAGATCTGGACGTTCCGCGGGCCGGCGCTGGTCGTCGAATCGCAGGAGCAGGCCATCGAAGTCATTCTCAACGACACCCTGAAGCCCGGCATGGCGCTGATCATCCGCTACGAGGGTCCCAAGGGCGGCCCGGGCATGCAGGAGATGCTGTACCCGACCTCCTTCGTCAAGGGCAAGGGCATCGGCAAGGAGGTGGCCCTGCTCACCGACGGCCGCTACTCCGGCGGTTCCTCCGGCCTATCCATCGGCCATATCGCCCCCGAAGCCGCAAACAAGGGCCCGATCGCGCTGGTGCGCAACGGCGACATCATCAACATCGACATTCCGAACCGCAAGGTGGATGTGGAGTTGAGCGATGAGGAGCTCGCCCAGCGTCGCGCCGAACTGGAGGCCGGCGACGGATACCGCGCGCATCGCGACCGTCAGGTGAGCCAGGCGCTTAAGGCCTACGCGGCCTTCGCCCGCTCCGCCGACAAGGGCGCCACCCGCGACCCCGAACTGATCAACCGTCTCTCGGGCCTCGCATAAGCTGGTACAATGAGATTCGTCCTTCCAAGTCTGGTATAGGTCTGACACAGATCTGACATAGGCCTGCATGGATCTGATATAGATCTGGCATAGGTCTGGATATAGGCTTGGGCATAGGTCTGGGTATAGGCCTGACATAGGTCTGAATATAGGCCTGGACGTATAGGAGAGCCTCGCCATCGCGCGAGGCTCTTCTGCTATCTCCGCGGACGAACCTGCGCCGTAACAACAAACGCATAGACTGATGCGAAACCTATAGAGGTTGCAACAATCCCGTCTGAAAAGAGGTGAGCTTCCATTGCGGTCTGTGCGACAGTCGAAACGGCCCCTGCCAGTTGTGGGCGTGGTTCCATTGTGGGATGACCGGTTGGACAGCCTATGGATGCTGCCCGGATATTTTGACGGCGTTATCGAGGCGGGCGGCACTCCGGTGATGCTGCCGTTGACCGACGACGGCGAACGCGTCGAACAGCTGGCGGATATGTGTGATGCGATTCTGTTCACCGGAGGCCATGACGTCGATCCCGCCCTGTACGGCGAAACTCCGGGGCCGCATACCACGGAGCTGTGTCCCGCCCGCGACCGCATGGAAACGCTGCTGCTGCATGCGACGCTCGAGCGGGACAAGCCGGTGCTGGGCATCTGCCGCGGCATCCAATTCCTCAACGCCGCTTTAGGCGGTACGCTGTGGCAGGATCTGCCCTCCGAACGCTCCTGCGAAATCGAACATCACGGCAAACCGCCTTATGACCGCCCCGTGCACACGGTGCGGGTCGTTCCGGAATCCCCCTTGGCCAGCGTTCTTTGGAAGGAACGGGATTCCGAACGGCAACAGGACGGGCAGAACCAGTGCGGTCCGTTCGATGAATTCCATCCGGCGCCTTACACCTTGGCCGTGAACAGCTACCACCACCAGGGCATCGACAGGCTCGCGCCGTCGCTCGTCGCCATGGCCCACGCTCCGGACGGACTCGTCGAAGCGGTGTACATGCCGGGGAAGCGATTCGTTTGGGCGGTCCAATGGCATCCGGAGTTCTCACATCGGGTCGACGCCAACGCCCGCGCGATCTTCTCCGCGTTCGTCGCAAGCTGCTGACCCGCGTACGTCACCTGCTTGTGCGACGCCCATTCGTGGTGCGCTACCTCGTGGTGCGACGCCTATTCGTGCGGTTATTCGCGCGGAATGCCGTATTCGTCGGCGATGACGTTCCATAAATCGGCGGCGGCCTTATCGACGGTCTCGTTGACGATGACGATGTCGAATTCCGGTTCGGCGGCGAGCTCCACCTTGGCGGTCTCCAAACGCTTGGCCTGCTGCTCCGGCGTTTCGGTGCCGCGTCCGATCAGACGACGCTTGAGCTCCTCGAAACTCGGCGGAGCGATGAACACGGTCACCACATCCAATCCAAGTTCGGCGGCACGTTCGCGCACACGTCGCGCGCCTTGCAGGTCGATTTCCAGAATCGTGGGCACGCCGGAGGCCAGATGCTCCTCGACGGGGCCCAGCGGAGTGCCGTAATGCGCCATGCCATGCACCACCGCGGTTTCCAGAAACTCCCCGGCCGCCTCTTTGTCCACGAATTCGGACTCGGTCATGAAATGGTAGTTCACGCCGTCCACCTCGCCGGGACGCGGATCGCGCGTGGTCGCGGACACCGACATCCAAATCTCAGGATGATCCTCGCGCAGTTTCGCCTCGACCGTGCCCTTGCCCACCGCGGTGGGACCGGACAGCACGATCAGACGGCCGCCCGTGCGACGCGACCCAGTGGTGGGAGAAAAACCTTCGGCGTCGAGAACTGGCTGGTTGTCGTTAGGCATGAATGGCATATCTCCTTGAGCGTCAAACGCGTTCAGTCGGCAAGATCGTCGGCTGAGGATCCCGAGGAACGGCCGTCGGCGGCCCCTTTATCGGAAAGGCCGGAAGAACCGGAACCGGAAGCGGAATCGGAAGAACCGGAAACGGCGGCGGAATCGGCGGAAGCGGAGGCGGAGGCATCAGCCTCGTCATCGTCGTCTCCATCCATGGCCTCCATCAGCGCCTGCCGCACGTCGAGCGCGATCGCTTCGGTGGCGGCGGCGAGGTCGGCGATGTCGGGCCCCTGCGAGGCGATTGACCGCGAAACGGTGACCAGCACATTGCCGCGGGTGCCTTTGAACACGGTTTTCAGATCCTCGGCCTCGGCACCCTGCCACCCGAATCCGGGGGAAAGGATGGGACCGGTGAACTTCGCCGGATCGATGCCGGTCTCCTTGATCCACTTGCCGATGGTCGCGCCCACGATCAGGCCGACCGAGCCCATGCCCTCAATGCCGACGTTATGCTTCTGCGCGGTGCTGGCGATGCCGAACGCCACCGTCTTGCCGTTGTATTCGCCACGCTGGCGGATCGCGCTTTGCAGGCTGCGCCCCTCCTCGTTCGAGGTCAGGGAGGCGATGAACACGCCGCGGCCGTTGTCGAGCGCGTCGTCGATCAGATTGGCCAGCGAACGCGCGCCGTAATACGGCAGCAGGGTGATCGCGTCGGCCAGCAGCGGCGCGCCCGGCTTGAAATAGGCGTCGGCGATGGCGGAGATGGTGGTGGACAGGCCGCCGTGCAGGCAGTCCACGATGGTGATCATGCCCATCTGGCGGGCCGCGTACAGCACCCGTTCGAGCGCGGCGAAGCCTTTGGCGCCGTAACGCTCGAACATGGGCATCTGGAATTTGACGGCGGCGGCGCGTCCGTTCGCGGCTTGCAGCATACGCATCGCGAACATCTCCGCGCCGTCGGCGTCGACGTTGTAGCCCCAATCGGTGAGAAGCTTCCTATGCGGGTCGATGCCGACGCATAGCGGCCCGTATTTGGCCATGGAATTGCTCAGGCGCAGTCCGAAATCGGAACGCAGCGCCCGGATCTCCTCACTGGTTGGTGCCGTGGTCATGTCAGTCTCCCTGCTCTTCCAATGCGAACAGCTGCTTCGAGTGTTCCTGAATGCTCATGATCTGATAATCATTATGCTTCACAGCCTCGATGGCCAGCAAGGCCGCTTGGAATTCGGTGAAGGTCGTGAACTGCGGCAGGTCGGCGGCGATGGCGGCCGCGCGGATGGCGTAGCCGTCGGAGCGCGAGCCGCGCGAGTTGGGCGTGTTGATGATCATGTCGATCTTGCCCTCCTCGATCAGCTCGACCACGTTCTTGCCGCTGGAGCCCTCGGCGCGTTCCACCTTCACCGGCGCTTCGGGATCGGAATCGATGCGCGTGGTGATCTTGTCGACGATATTCGACTCGATGCCGTAACGGCTGAGCACCGAAGCGGTGCCCTCCGTGGCCCACAGCGTGAAGCCAAGCTCGATCATGCGCACGGCCACCAACGGCAGCTGACGCTTGTCGGTGTCGTTCACGGAGACGAACACGTTGCCGCTGGTCGGCAGGCCACCGTCATAGGCGGCCAGCTGGCTTTTGGCGAAGGCGTGCGGGAAGTCGCGGTCGAAGCCCATCACCTCGCCGGTGGAGCGCATCTCGGGGCCGAGCAGCACGTCGACCGTCTTGCCCACAGGCGTGCGGAAACGCTTGAACGGCAGCACGGATTCCTTGACGGCCACCTGCTGGCCGCGGTGCATCACACCGCCGTCGCCCTTGGGCAGCAGCAGTCCGTTGGCGCGCTGGTCGGCGATGGTCTCCCCCGCCATGATGCGCGCGGCGGCCTTGGCCAACGCCACGCCGGTGGCCTTGGAGGCGAACGGCACGGTACGCGAGGCGCGCGGGTTGGCTTCGATCACATACAGCGTGTTGGCCATGAAGGCGTACTGCACGTTGATCAGGCCCTGCACGTTGCAGCCCTTGGCGATGGCGTAGGTGCCTTCGCGCAGACGGCGGATCTGGTCGTCGGACAGCGTGGAGGGCGGCAGGGTGCAGGCCGCGTCGCCGGAATGCACGCCGGCCTCCTCGACATGCTCCATAATGCCGCCGATGTACAGCTCCTCGCCGTCGAACAGCGCGTCCACGTCGATTTCGATGGCGTCCTGCAGGAACTTGTCGATCAGCAGCGGCGAGGGCAGACGGCCGGAGACGACCGTGTCGGCCTGGGCCTCGTTGAGCGCGCGCTCCACGTACTTCTCCAGCTGGGCGTCGTCGTAGACGATCTCCATGCCGCGGCCACCGAGCACGTAGCTGGGGCGCACGAGCACCGGATATCCGATGTTGTGGGCGGCGGTCTGCGCCTCCTCGAGGCTGAGCGCGGTGCCGTAGCGCGGCGCGTTCATCTTCGCCTTCTTGAGCACCTCGCCGAACAGCTCGCGGTTCTCGGCCAGGTCGATGGCCTCCGGAGTGGTGCCGAGAATCGGCACGCCCGCGGCCTTCAGGCGCGCGGCGAGCGACAACGGGGTCTGGCCGCCGAGCTGCACGATCACGCCCTTGACCGGGCCCATCTTCTTCTCGGCCTCGTAGATCTCGAGCACATCCTCGAAGGTGAGCGGCTCGAAGTAGAGGCGGTCGGAGATGTCGTAGTCGGTGGAGACGGTCTCGGGGTTGCAGTTGACCATGATCGTGTCATAGTCCTTGCCGAGTTCCTGCACCGCATGCACGCAGGTGTAGTCGAACTCGATGCCCTGGCCGATGCGGTTCGGGCCGGAGCCGAGGATGATCACGGCCTCGCGCTCGCGCTGCTTGAGCTCGGTCTCGTCCGCGTAGCAGGAGTAGTAGTACGGCGTTGCCGCGTCGAATTCGGCGGCGCAGGTGTCGACCGTTTTGTACACGGGACGCAGGCCGTAGTTCCAGCGCAGTTCGCGCACGGTGTTCTCGCCCTCGTCTCCCAGGCCGCGCAGATGCGCGATCTGCAGGTCGGACAGGCCGGCGAGCTTGGCCTTCTTCAGCAGGCGCGCGTCCAGGGTTTCGGAGGCGCGCACGGCGAGCGCCATATCGTTGATCAGCGTAAGCTGCTTCAAGAACCACGGGTCGATCTTGGTGGCGGCGAACAGCTGCTCGATGGTGGCGCCGCCCCAGATGGCGCGCATCAGGTCGAGATAGCGGTTCTCGTTCGGCACCTTGATCGCCTCGAGCAGGGCGTCGACCTCGGCCTGGGTGGGCTTCTCGCCGTCCCAGTTGAATCCCATATGGCGCTTGTCGATGGAGCGCATAGCCTTGCCGAGCGACTCCTGGAAGTTGCCGGCCAGGGCCATGGCCTCGCCCACGGACTTCATGGAAGTGGTCAGGGTGGGGTCGGCGCCGGGGAACTTCTCGAAGGCGAAGCGCGGCACCTTGGTGACCACGTAGTCGATGGTCGGCTCGAAGGAGGCCGGGGTGGACTGGGTGATGTCGTTGCGGATCTCGTCGAGCGTGTAGCCGAGAGCCAGCTTGGTGGCGATCTTCGCGATCGGGAAGCCGGTGGCCTTGGACGCCAGCGCGGAGGAGCGGCTCACGCGCGGGTTCATCTCGATGACGATGATGCGGCCGGTGTCCGGGTGGATGGCGAACTGGATGTTGCAGCCGCCGGTGTCCACGCCCACGCCGCGGATGATGGCGATGCCGATGTCGCGCAGCTTCTGGTATTCGCGGTCGGTCAGGGTGAAGCAGGGGGCCACGGTGATCGAATCGCCGGTGTGCACGCCGACCGGGTCGACGTTCTCGATCGGGCAGACGACCACGACGTTGTCGTTGCGGTCGCGCATCAGCTCGAGCTCGAATTCCTTCCAGCCTTCGATGCCCTCTTCGATCAGCACCTCGTCGGTGGGCGAATAGTGGATGCCGGCGCCGGCGATGCGGTGCAGCTCCTCCTCGTCGTGGGCGATGCCCGAGCCGAGGCCGCCCATGGTGAAGCTCGGACGCACGACCAGCGGATAGCCGAGCTCGTCGGCGATGCGGTCGCATTCCTCGAGCGAGTGGGCGATGAAGGATCGGGCGGATTCGGCGCCGGCCTCGTCCACGACCTTCTTGAACAGCTCGCGGTCCTCGCCGCGGTCGATGGCCTCCAGCGAGGCGCCAATCAGTTCGACGTCGTACTTCTTGAGCACGCCGGCCTCGCCCAGCGCCATGGCGGCGTTGAGCGCGGTCTGGCCGCCCAGGGTGGGCAGCAGCGCGTCAGGGCGTTCCTTGGCGATGATCTGCTCGAGGATGGGCGTGGCGATCGGCTCGATGTAGGTGGCGTCGGCCATCTCCGGATCGGTCATGATGGTGGCCGGGTTGGAGTTGACGAGGATGACGCGAATGCCTTCCTCACGCAACACCCGGCATGCCTGGGTTCCCGAATAGTCGAACTCGGCGGCCTGTCCGATGACGATCGGACCGGAACCGATGACCATCACGGATTTGATGTCGGTGCGCTTCGGCATATCACTTACCTTCCTTGTTGCTCTTCATAAGATCAACGAAACGGTCGAACAGATAGGCGGCATCGTGCGGGCCGGCCGCGGCCTCCGGATGGTACTGCACGGAGAACGCGGGGATGTCCACGCACTGCAGGCCCTCGACCACGTCGTCGTTCAAGTCGATATGGCTGACGAATACCTTGCCGTACTTGCCGTGTTCGTGCGGGGCGGGCACCGGGTCGCCGATCGGGGCGTCGACGGCGAAGCCGTGGTTGTGGGCGGTGACCTCGACCTTGCCGGTGGTCACGTCCTTGACGGGCTGGTTGATGCCGCGGTGGCCGAACTTGAGCTTGTAGGTGCCGAAGCCGAGCGCGCGGCCGAGCAGCTGGTTGCCGAAGCAGATGCCGAAGAACGGGTAGCCGGCGTCGAGCACGCGGCGCAGCAGCTCCACCTCCGGATCGGCCTGCTCGGGATCGCCAGGGCCGTTGGAGAAGAACACGCCGTCGGGATGCAGCTCCTCCAGCTCGTCGAAGGTGATGGTGGACGGCACGACGTGCACGCGGCAGCCGCGTTCGGCCATGCGGTGCGGGGTCATCGCCTTGATGCCCAGATCCACGGCGGCGACGGTGAACAGCGGCTCCTTGCCTTCGAATTCGCCGGCCGGCTCGATGGTGTAGGTCTCGTTGGTGCTGACCTCATCGTACAGGCTCAGCCCCTGCATCTGCGGGGTGGTCTTCACGTCGGCCAGCAGCGCGTCGATGGTTTTGGGCGCGCCAGACTCGTCGAGCAGCGCCTCGCCGGAGTAGATGCCGGCGCGCATCACGCCCGCCGAACGCAGGTGGCGCACGAGCTTGCGGGTGTCGATATGGCTGATGCCGACGATGCCCTGCGCGACGAGATCGTCGTCGAGGCTGCCGGTGGCGCGCCAGTTGCTCACATTCGGACTGGGATCGCGCACCACATAGCCGGCCACCCAGATGCGGGCGGACTCGGGGTCCTCCTGGTTGATGCCGGTGTCGCCGATATGCGGGAAGGTCTGCACGACAATCTGGCGGTCGTAGCTGGGATCGGTCAACGTCTCCTGATAACCGGTCATACCGGTCGCGAACACGATCTCACCGGTGGTCCTGCCCAACGCGCCATACGGCTCGCCGACATAGACCTGCCCATCCTCCAACACAAGAACTGCATCATCCTGCGAATAATTCGCGTTCTGGCTCACCAAAGCCCCCTTGTCGATTTCGGGTATTCGTACCAAGACTAGCGGCCGGCGCAGACGCTGCAGCCGCTCAAAAGAACGCCTCCCGTGTTGCGGGGAGGCGTTCATACAAACAATCAGTCGGCCGTCTCTTCGGACGGCTCGGACACCGGATCTGCGGATGCGGACTGGTCCGTCCGCTCATCCGAATCGGACGGTCCGGATGCGTCGGGCGCATCGTCCGCATCAGGCGAATCGGACGCGTCATCCACATTCTCCGCAGCGGCCACGGGATGATCCTTGGCGTGGCACACGGCGGACAGTAATCCGTGGATGAAGGCCGGCGAATCGTCGTCGCTCAGCGTTTTCGCCAACGACAGCGCCTCGTCGATGGCCACCTTGTCGGGAACCTCCTCGTTGAAGAGGATCTCCCACACGGCGATGCGCAGGATGTTGCGGTCCACAACCGCCATACGACGCACCTTCCAACCGGTGGAATGCTCGTCCAGAGTGGCGTCGATGTCGCGGCCGTGCTCGGCCACGCCGCGCACGATCTCGATGGCGTATTCGGGAAGCGGCGTCTGCGCGCCGGGCTCCTTGATGCGCTCCTCAAGCAGCGACGTGAAGCTCTGCGACTTCTCGTCCGCCTCATACAGCGTGTTCAGAGCCCTTTTGCGGGCGGTGGAACGTGCCATGAATGGCTTTCTCCTTGTGTAGTCGTCCGTGCGGTGGTCGTTCGCGCGTCCGCTTTCGCGGCGTGCGATGCGCGTGGGTCAGATGACCGGCGATCAGCCGTTTTCGCGGCCGGTGTAGGAACCGTCGGTGGTGTTCACCTTGACGCGGTCGCCCTCGTTGATGAACAGCGGCACCTGGATCTCGGCGCCGGTCTCCACGGTGGCGGGCTTGGTGCCGGCGTTGGAGCGGTTGCCCTGCAGGCCCGGCTCGGTGTGGGTAATGGTCAGCACCACGGAGCCCGGCAGTTCGACGGACAGCGGCACGTCGTTGTTGAACGACACGATGCAGTCGGTGCCTTCAAGCAGGAACTTGGACTGGTCGCCCACGAGGGTCTTGGGAACCATCACCTGGTCGTAGGTGGTCATGTCCATGAACACGAAGTTGTCGCCGTCCTCGTAGGAGTACTGCAGCGTGCGGTTGTCCACGGTTTCGAAGTCGATCTTCATGCCCGCGTTGAAGGTCTTGTCGACGATCTTGCCCGAGAGCACGTTCTTGAGGGTGGTGCGCACGAAGGCGGGGCCCTTGCCCGGCTTGACGTGCTGGAACTTGGTGACGGCCCACAGCTGGCCGTCAAGGTTCAGGACGGAACCGTTCTTGATGTCATTGGTAGTCTGTGCCACTTGAGTCACCTTAATCTACTGGCCGCATTGGGCCGACCTCTTAAAAAATGCCTTGCCAATTATGCCATATCCCCTAGAACTCCTTGTCACCGGCCGCCTGACTCAATTCAACTCAGGTCCCGGTGGACGCCTCGTCTCAGGGCGACGGCCAACACCGCGGCCAGATACAGCAAGGACAGCGTCATGGCGATGGTCTCCTGCCAAGGCACGAGTTCCTTCAATCCCATATCCGTGAACCATCGCGCACGAACGTCGAGCGCGTACATGGGATTCAGACTCAGCAGATGGTACGCGCCCCACCATCCGTTGTCGGCGCAGATGGTCAACACCGCGGCCAGCCCCAAACACAGGCCCGCCACCAATCCGACGGCGGCATAGGAATTGCGGCAGTATATGCCGCAGATGCCGGCGAGCAGCGCGAACGATATCACGACGGCGCACGATAACGCCATCGACAGTGCCACGTACTGGCCGACGGTGAGATCGGCCCAGGTCAGAAACGGCTGAGACTCGGCGAGTTCGGTCATCATCGTGTTGAAGCCGCTCGCCACATTCGACGCCCACAGGTCCGTCACGTCGGTGAGCGTCACATACGGAACCAAGGCCGCCGCCATAAGGACGACGAATCCTGCCACGCCAGTCGCCAATCCTACGGTCAATTTCGCGGCGAGCACCCGTCGCCGCCCCGCAAGGGACGCCATCACCATCGGTTCGGCACCGGTGGCATGTTCCATGCCGAGCAGCAGCGCCATGGCGAGCACGGCGGCCACGATCGCCTCCCACGTCACTCCCCCGATGATTGTGGAGCACAATCCGCGATGTATGGATGGCGTGTCCTCACCTGCGTAGAGACTCAGTCCAGCCTTGACGCCCGACAAACGGACCGCTTGGGTTTCAACCAACTCATATTTGCCGCGCACCAGTCGGGAGAGGGCCCCACACGCATCGGCCCCATCGGCATCGCCGTCAACCGCCGTCGCATATCGCCGTCCGACGGACCGCGCGTCATATCCCGCAAACGGATCGCGTGCGGATTCGACCGCAAATGCCAGAGCCGCCAGCGCGCGTTCTCCTGCGGCGTCTTCCCCATCGGCCTCACGCGTCGCATACCATGCCGCGAACCGTTGCCAGGCATCATCATCGACGGTTGTTCCGATGACGCGCGTCACCTCGCCAGCCGCTCGGATCGTGGGAGCCTCCGAGCCGGCATACACCGCGGCAAGCGCGACGTTCGCGAGCACGCACAATCCAAGCAATCCCCAAAGCACGCGAACACCGACCAGTTTGCGCCATTCCGCCATCAGCAGCCGACGCATGGCCGGTTTTCGTCCGCGCCGCATCCGCTTCACCGCGCCACCAGCTCGCGGGTGCGGGAGCGTATGCCGGTGACGCACCACAACACCGACGCGACGATAAGAGCGGCAGCACAGGCCAGATACTCGCAACCGGGCATCGGTACCCAGCGGTTCAACAACGCGTCCAACCGGAACACATCGATGCCCATGCCGAACATTCCAACCAGCACGCACACCGCCGCGAACGGCACCACGCGCAACAACATGGGAATCAACGAATCCACGAACCGCACCAGCCAGGCCGCCAGCATGGCGCAAGCCACGGCGAACAACACCGACAACAGGCACGCCAACACCAAAAACCATGCGAGATTCGTATCGAACCACAACATGCTCCCGGCGTCGAATATCCTCGTCGCGTCCAGCATCGGGAATGCAAGAAAATCCCGGAACACCCACAGCATAGGCAACAGCACCATCAAACCGGCGGCCAACGAAACCAGCGATGCCGCGGCAAGCAGAGCCAACGTCTGAGGCCAGACGATGCCACGCCCCACACGTGAAGCGAACTGCAATGCGACGATCCCATACCGTCGATCCCGCGTGCGAACCGGAACGATCACAATCATGGCGACGATTGGCAGGCCGACCAACAGGGCGACCACCGTATTGACGGCGGCGTTGCGGGCCTGCTCGGGCAGATACCCGAATTGGCAGTCTTCGGTATCGAACTGGGCGAACAAGACATCCACCCGTTCCACCATCGTTGGGGGAAGCGACGCGGACGTCGTCTCGTTCCCATTCTCGGACGAATCTTGTTCATTCCATGTGACGGAACCGCTGGACTGCCCACCGATCAGCGGCTGTTCGCGCGTCATGAGCAATGTGGACAACGCGCCGGTTTTTACCGCTTCAATTACCTCCGTATCACTCGCGCCAACGTCAGCACCCGTATACATAGCCAGCGGATTGACCAGCCGAGTAAGATACTCCACCCTCACGCGCGACGAGTACGCACCCACATTGATGGCTTGCAACACCGGGCCCCGATATACGTCCCCACCTTCGTCGTCGTAGCCGGAGACTGCCATACCTTCCTCGCTGCGCTGCGCTTGGTTCAGATAGGCTTGATACGATTCCCAATCCGTGACGCCCGCCGCCACAGCCGCGGGCAGTTCGGCCAAGTCGTCGGCGAAATGCCGTTTCTCCGACTCCAGCTCGTTGGACAAGCCTTCGCGCGTGGAAGGTGTGAGCCGCGCGCCATAACGTCTGGCCAGCTGAGCGGCGTATTGGTCACCTGGATCATTGGCGCCGAGCGAGTGGAAGGTCGAGGTCGCGTTGAGACTGGCGGGCACTCCGCCCAGCATCAACCCCGACCACAACGTCAGGAACACCAACGCCGCGAGTAGGGCCGGCAGACGGAATACGGTGCGCAGCTGGGCGCGGAATATGGCGAACTTCATTGTTTCCCTCCTTATTCACGGGCGGCTTGTCATTCGCCGTAGGTGACGAGGAACACATCCTCGAGATTCGGTTGGACCGTCAACACACGCCCATCGACTGCGGCATCGTCGACGGGCATCGGCGACCAGACGCGCTGCCGGGTCTGTGTGCCGTACTGCACTTCCGACAGCAGTCGTTGCCCCGGCGGCAACGGCATGGCGGCGGGCATCTCATAAATATGTCCACGCAATGCTGAGATCAGGTCCTCAGGCGTGCTGTTGGCGTGCACCGTGCCGTTTTTGAGCATGACGATGCGCCCGGCGATGGTGGAAAGGTCGGACACGATATGCGTGGAGAGGATCACCGTGCGATCGGCCGCCAACTCGTGGATGATGTTGCGGAACCGCACGCGCTCCTTGGGGTCGAGTCCGGCGGTCGGCTCGTCCAGAATGATGAGGTCCGGATCGTGGATCAACGCCTGGGCGATGCCGACGCGCTGGATCATGCCTCCGGAGAATGTGCGCATCTTCTTATCCGCCACGTCAGTGAGTCCCACCAACCGCAGCAGTTCGTCGACGCGGACGTCGATGCGTGATGGCCTGACCGCCTGCAGGGTGGCGATGTATGTGAGGAACCGACGTGGAGAATAGTTCGGATAATATCCGAAATGTTGCGGCAGGTATCCCAACAAGCCTCGATACCGGTCATCCATGGCCACGATGTCCTCGCCGTTCCATTGGATCGAACCTTCGGTCGGATAGAGCAGCGTGGCGATCATGTTCAGCAGTGTGGTTTTGCCGGCGCCGTTCGGTGCGAGCAGACCGGTCACCCCTTGGGTGAGTTCGAGGTCGATGTCATGCAGAATGGCGCGTCCGCCAAGGCGTTTAGACACATGGTGCAATGTGAGCATCATCGGCTCCTTTCCGTGCCGTATGCGAGAGTTCTGAATTCGGTGGGGCGAATGGCGCAGTATCGTCGCAAAGCGGCGAAGTAGGCGATGGCGGCGCAGAAAGCGAGTCCTATGGTAAGAACCGGCGGCAGGCCGGCAAGCCATGGTTCGACGGATGCGTGATGCCAGATCATACCGATGCTCAGCACCGCCCAAAGCGCCGGCATCAGCGCGTTCGAAGCCGGCCATCTGACATGCATGTCCACGAGCAGCTGCCCAAACGCGAACAGGAACAATGCGGCGAATGACAGTCCCAGCAGCGTCAGCAGGTCGAACCGCAACGATGACATCCAGGCGACGGTTACGGAGAACACGGTCGACCCCACCATCGAGATTCCGCCGAACACCAGCATGCGCATCGCCGCGATACGACGGAACGACCACCGGCAGGCGCGCAGCACCTGGGCGGTGCGCAGCGATCGCTCCTTGAACGAGATCAGCAGGTGGACGAATTCGTAGATCAGAGGGGAGAGAACGAAGGTGGGGACGAACAGAGCCCGCACCCGCCAATCGGATGTGGTTCCCGAGACGGTGGCATCAACGACCAAGCCGACATCCGGGGAGCCTGTCATTATGCCCGCCGTGGCGGCGGCCTGCTCTGAGCCAGCCTGTACCAGAAACGTCATGGCAAGCAGCCCCCACACCATACCGCCGCACATCACCGCGAGGAACACGCAATCCCCAACGCCGAAAAACAGGTTCCGTACGCTGAGCATGCGCACGGTGTCGGCGATAAGATCACGCAATCGCACGCGCTGCGGCAACGCGCGGTCCACTATGGCGTTCACGGACTCCGCGTCGGGCCGCGCGGGAGCATACGTCTCACCGACCGTCTCGTATGCGCTCACCAGCAGCTCTTCAAACCGAAGCGACGAGTCGGGGATCACAGGATCTTCAGCCATTCGACCGTCTGGCATGTCGTATGAATCGTTTGCATCGACGCTGTGATTATGGCTCCCGTTCATTGCCGAACTCCTTTCTCAACTTGGCAATCAATCGGTAGTACCGCGCCTTCACGGCGGGTTCGGGCATGTCCAATGCCGCTGCGATGTCTTGGAAAGACCGTTGTCCGTATAGCCGCATGCGATAGACTGTCTGCGACCGTTCATCCTCCGATGTGATGAACCGTTCGACACGATGCAATAAGTCGATGTTCGCGGTTGTGGTGTATGGGTCGGCGCGCACGTCCGGCAGCTCATCCCGCATACTGTTGCGATTGTCGTCCGTCGTGGTCGATGACGATTCCAGCGAAACGACGGGTCTGGTTCGTCGGTGGGAATCGATCACCTTATTGGAGGCGATACGCAGCAGCCATGTGGCGAACGTGCCTTTGCCCGCATCGTATGATTCCAACGCGCGCAATGCCGCGATGAACGTTTCTTGGGTCAGGTTCTCCGCTTCCTCGCGGGACATGACATGGAGGAACACGCTGCGGTAGACCATGGGATAGTAGGCGCGCACCAGTTTGTCGGCGGCGCGATGCGAACGCCTGACCACGATGGCGTCGATCAGACGCCTGATCTCGCGCTCTTGTCCGCGTTCGCTCGTCATCGCTCCAGCCCGTTCTCCCAGTCGTGTTCCTGTACTGGTATATACGCACGAGCCATGCGATTCGTTGCGGCACACTCAAAATTATTTCCCGGCGCGTTCCGTACCTGGCTATCGGTTTGGCATCTCCCATCATGTGGATATGGGTGAATACGACGAGACCCCAGCCCGAAAGGGGCTGGGGTCTCGCGAACGCTACGTTCTAGCGCGTGTCAGATCCGCCGATGGAAATCAGGCGAGGATCTTGGTGACACGGCCGGAGCCGACGGTGTGGCCACCCTCGCGCACAGCGAAGGTCAGGCCTTCCTCCATAGCGATGGGCTGGATCAGCTCAACGGTGAAGGTGGCGTGGTCGCCCGGCTGCACCATCTCGACGCCCTGCGGCAGCTCGATGACGCCGGTCACGTCGGTGGTACGGAAGTAGAACTGCGGACGGTAGTTGGAGAAGAACGGCGAGTGACGGCCGCCCTCGTCCTTGGTCAGCACGTAGACTTCGCCCTCGAACTTGGTGTGCGGGGTGACGGTGCCCGGCTTGGCCAGAACCTGACCACGCTCGACATCGGTACGGTTGATGCCGCGGAGCAGCAGACCGGTGTTGTCGCCGGCCTCGCAGGCGTCCATGGTCTTGTGGAACGTCTCGATGGAGGTCACGGTGGTGCTCTGGGTCTCGCGGATGCCGACGATCTCGACCGGGGAGTTGACGGCCAGCTGGCCACGCTCCACACGGCCGGTCACCACGGTGCCACGGCCGGAGATGGTGAAGACGTCCTCGATCGGCATCAGGAACGGCTTGTCCAGATCATGGGTCGGGGTCGGGATGTACTCGTCGACGGCGTTCATGAGTTCCTTGACGGACTCAACCCACTTGTCGTGGTTGGGCTCTTCGTCGTGCAGGGCGCCGTAGGCGGAGGTGTGGATCACCGGGCAGTCGCGGTCGAAGCCGTTCTCCTCGAGAAGGTCGCGGACCTCTTCTTCGACGAGCTCGATGAGCTCCTCATCCTCGACCATGTCGCACTTGTTCAGGGCGACGAGGATGCGCGGCACGCCCACCTGGCGGGCGAGCAGCACGTGCTCGCGGGTCTGGGCCATCGGGCCGTCGGTGGCGGCCACAACGAGGATGGCGCCATCCATCTGAGCGGCGCCGGTGATCATGTTCTTCACGAAGTCGGCGTGGCCCGGGCAGTCCACGTGGGCGTAGTGACGCTCAGCGGTCTGGTACTCGATGTGGGCGATGTTGATGGTGATACCACGCTGCTGCTCTTCCGGAGCGGCATCGATCTGGTTGAAGTCGTAAGCCGGGTTGACATCCGGGTACTCTTCGTGCAGCACCTTGGAGATGGCCGCGGTCAGGGTGGTCTTACCGTGATCGACGTGGCCGATGGTGCCGATGTTAACGTGCGGCTTAGTACGCTCGTACTTTTCCTTTGCCATTACTTTGTCCTCCTGGACGTTTCGTAGGTTTACTGGGTTTCTGGGTTTCGTGCCACATTGGTGCCAGAACCCAGTCAGCGGTACAACATACTACCGCTGACTGGGGACTGATGCCACCTTTGCGGCTACGCGTGTCACTCGCCGCGCTGGGCCTTGATGATTTCCTCGGAGACGCTCTTCGGCACCTCGTCGTAGGAATCCATCTGCATGGTGAACATGGCGCGGCCCTGGGTCTTGGAGCGCAGGTCGCCGATGTAGCCGAACATCTCGGACAGCGGCACCTTGGCGTCGATGACCTTCACACCGGTCGCGTCGGACATCTTGGTGATGTTGCCGCGGCGCTGGTTCAGATCGCCGATGACCTCGCCCATGTAGTCTTCGGGCGTACGCACTTCGACGGCCATGATGGGCTCGAGGATGACCGGCTTCGCCTTGGGAGCGGCCTCCTTGAAGCACATGGAGCCAGCGAGCTTGAAGGCCATTTCCGAGGAGTCGACCGGGTGCATCTGGCCGTCGGTGACGGTGGCCTTGACGCCCACGACCGGGAAGCCGGCGAGGATGCCGGATTCCATGGCTTCCTTGACACCGGCCTCGATCGGGCCGATGAACTCGTTGGAGATGTGGCCGCCGGTGACGGCGTTCTCGAACTCGAAGGTCTTGCCCTCGGTGGTGTCGAGCGGCTCGAAGTTCATCAGGACCTTCGCGAACTGGCCGGAACCACCGGTCTGCTTCTTGTGCGTGTAGCCCTGGTCCATGACGGCCTTGCGGATCGTCTCGCGGTAGGCGACCTGCGGCTTGCCCTGGTTGCACTCGACCTTGAACTCGCGGCGCATACGGTCGACGATGATGTCGAGCTGGAGCTCGCCCATGCCGGCGATCAGCGTCTGGCCGGACTCTTCGTCGGTGGAGACCTGGAAGGTCGGATCCTCTTCGGAGAGCTTGGCGAGGGCGATGCCCATCTTCTCCTGGTCGGCCTTGGTCTTCGGCTCGACGGCCACCTGGATCACGGGATCCGGGAAGGTCATGGAGTCGAGGGTGATCGGAGCGTCGAGGGCGCACAGGGTGTCGCCCGTGGTGACGTTCTTCAGGCCCACGAAGGTGTAGATGTTGCCGGCCGAAGCCTCGTCCACCGGGTTCTCCTTGTCGGCGTGCATCTGGAAGATCTTGCCGACGCGCTCCTTCTTGGAGCGGGTGGAGTCGAGCACGGAATCGCCCTGCTTGACGGCGCCGGAGTAGACGCGCACGAACACGAGCTTGCCGTAGAACGGGTGGGTGGAGATCTTGAAGACCAGAGCCGAGAACGGATCGGACTTGACCGGCTTGCGGTCGATCTCAACGGTCTCGTCCTTCGGATCGTAGCCCTGGATGGCGGGCACGTCCTCGGGGCTCGGCAGGTAGTCGATCACGCCGTCGAGCATGGGCTGCACGCCCTTGTCCTTGAACGCGGAGCCGCAGAAGACCGGGAAGGCGGACTTGCTGATGGTCAGCTCGCGGACGCCGGCGCGGATGTCCTCCTTGGACAGGTCGCCGTCCTCGAAGAACTTGTTCATCAGGTCGTCGTTCGCCTCGGCGGCGGCCTCGACCAGCTGCTCGTGGTATTCCTGGGCCTTGTCCTTGAGGTCGTCCGGGATCTCGGTGGTGTCGTACTTGGCGCCGAGCTCCTCGAGGCCGTTCCACACGTAGGCCTTCATCTCGACCAGGTCGACCACGCCGGTGAACTCGTTCTCGGAGCCGATCGGCAGCTGCATGACCAGCGGGGTGGCGCCCAGCTTGTCCTTGATGGTGTCGACGGAGTAGTAGAAGTTCGCGCCCAGCTTATCCATCTTGTTGATGAAGCAGATACGCGGAACGCCGTACTTGTCGGCCTGACGCCACACGGTTTCGGACTGGGGCTCCACGCCTTCCTTGCCGTCGAACACGGCCACGGCGCCATCGAGCACGCGCAGGGAGCGCTCCACCTCGGCCGTGAAGTCCACGTGGCCGGGGGTGTCGATGATGTTGATCTGGAACTTGTCCTTGGTGTCGTGGGACTGGCGGCTCCAGAAGCAGGTGGTGGCGGCGGACTGGATGGTGATGCCGCGCTCCTGCTCCTGCTCCATGAAGTCCATCGTCGAGGCGCCGTCGTGGGTCTCGCCGATCTTGTAGTTCTTACCGGTGTAGAACAGGATGCGCTCGGTGGTGGTGGTCTTACCGGCATCGATGTGCGCCATGATGCCGATGTTGCGGACGTGGTTAAGGTCCGAAAGCACCTCTTCAGCCATTGTTTTTCCTTAAACTTGTGGTTCGAGTGATTACCAGCGGTAATGGGCGAAGGCCTTGTTGGCTTCGGCCATCTTGTGGGTGTCCTCGCGACGCTTCACGGAAGCGCCGAGGCCGTTGGAGGCGTCGAGGATCTCGTTGGCGAGACGCTCGGCCATGGTCTTCTCACGACGGGCGCGGGAGAAGTCGGTCAGCCAGCGCAGCGACAGGGTGTTGGCGCGGGCGGGCTTCACCTCGACAGGCACCTGGTAGGTGGCGCCACCGACGCGGCGGGAACGCACCTCGAGGGACGGACGGATGTTGTCCAGCGCGCGCTTGAGCACGGCCACGGGCTCCTGGTCGGTCTTCTCCTTGACCATGTCGAGCGCGGAGTAGACGATGTCCTCGGCGATCGACTTCTTGCCGTCGAGCAGAATCTTGTTGATGAGCTGGGCCACCACGGTCGAGCCGTAGATCGGATCGGGCAGCAGCTGGTGCTTCTTAGCGGGTCCTTTACGTGACATATCTCTTACTTCGCCTTCTTTGCTCCGTACAGGGAACGACCCTGCTTGCGGTCCTTGACGCCCTGGGTATCGAGCGCGCCACGCACGATGTGGTAGCGCACGCCCGGCAGATCCTTGACACGGCCGCCGCGCACGAGCACGATGGAGTGCTCCTGCAGGTTGTGGCCTTCGCCCGGGATGTAGGCGGTGACTTCGACGCCAGAGCTCAGGCGCACACGGGCGACCTTACGCAGAGCCGAGTTCGGCTTCTTCGGGGTGGTGGTATACACACGGGTGCACACGCCGCGGCGCAGCGGGCTGCCCTTCAGGGCCAAAGTCTTCGACTTCTTCGGCTTGGCCTGACGTCCCTTACGGACGAGCTGTTCAATCGTAGGCAACTTGAATTCTCCGATTCAGTGGTTTCTCTTGGCTTCGTGAGGCCGCCGCACCGCAGCCACACTTCCCCTTGCCTCCGAGACCCTATAGGTCCGAATCGGAAAAGATAGCCACTGTCCACCGGCCCGATGGCCCGCCGTCCTCCAACCGCCGCATTACTGCGTGGCTCTCGCCGGACGGGCGGGATATCCCAACGCGCACGCCTGTCACATAAGGCATGCCGCTGGCACACACAAAGGTCAATCATACACGCAAGTCAGACAACGGCTCGCCGGAACGGCCCGACCGAGGATGGAGCTGCCGACCAGCATAACGCGGCCTCGAACCGGGGATAGGAGTTTGGTGTGACGGACCGTCGAGACTTGCCTATGTAAAACGATTGATTCTCAAGTTTGGTGTGAGGAATCGGTCTTGTCAGGCAGATCCGTCGTCATCCTATTAGCCCGCATGCTCTGGGCCGATAGTCAGCTGCGGAAAGTGGAGGCACGCAGCAGGTGGCCCCGGGGAGACCATGTCACCCGGGGCCACCGCTATCGGGGAAGGAGGGAGATTTTCCGTTTCGCCACATCCACTTGTTCTGTGTTATCTCTTGCTCTGTTCTTCTTGCATATCCGCTGCGGCCCGGCCTCTTTGCCGTACTGCCCTTGCCGCTTCCAGCACTTTCAGTATAGCTCGCGATCACGCGAAACGCCAATCCGCAGTAAGAAAAACAGCCTCCCCAACATGCCCCTCCCAAATGGAATCCGCTCCCCTCTCAAGGCGGCGGAAAGAGCGAAGCGGAGAGGCCGGGCGTAGTATGGAGCAATGCTTAAGAACGCGTCGGAACATGTCGAGCAGCCGCTGACCATCGCCTTGGTGGTCGATTCGATCGGCAACCAAGGCAACGGCACTTCGAACTCGGCCCTGCAATGGGCATCGGAGTTGGAACGGCAAGGCCATCATGTGCGACTGGTCGGAGTCGGAGCGCCGGAGTACCCGGCCCGTGTGAACAAAGTGCCGTTGGTCTCCTGGGTGGCGGCCAAACAGCAGATGCAGTTCGCCGAGCCGAGCGACACCCTGTTCCGCACCGCGTTCGCCGGCGCGGACGTCGTCCATATCTATATGCCGTTCAAATTCGGCCGCCGCGCCGCCAAAATCGCGCGCGACATGGGCATCCCCGTCACCGCCGGATTCCATCTGCAGCCCGAGAACGTGCTGTATTCGGCCGGGCCGCTGCGGCACATCCCCGGCATGCAGAACCTGCTCTACCGCCTGTTCCACTGGTGGCTGTATCGGCGCATCGACCACATCCACACCCCCACGGAGATGACCGCGAGCCTGCTGCGCTCCCACGGATACCGCGGCACGCTGCATGTGATCTCCAACGGGTATTCGCCGCGCTTCGAGGCGCGCGAGCCGCTCAGCGCGCAGGAGGCCGTGCGCACGCCCCTGCGCATCGTCGCCTCGGGACGGTTGGCCCATGAGAAGGACCAGATCACCCTGATCAAGGCGATTTCCATGAGCCGCTACGCCAGCGACATCCAGCTCATCATCGCCGGCACCGGGCCGTTGCGGCGCTATCTGCAGTTCCGCGCCGACCTGCTGCTGGCCCGCAAGGCGCAGATTGGCTTCCACAAGAATGCCGACATGCCGGCGCTACTGCGTTCCTGCAACCTGTTCGTGCACTGCTCCATCGCCGACATCGAATCGGTGAGCGTGATCGAAGCCATGGCCTGCGGACTGGTGCCGGTGATCGCCGCCTCCGAACTCAGCGCGGCAAGTCAGTTCGCGTTGCTGGACGAATCATTGTTCCCCGTGCGCAACGCGGCCCTGCTGGCCCGCCGCATCGACTGGTGGTTCGACCACCCCGAGGAGCTGGCGGCGTGGGGTGCCCGGTACGCCGAACACACCGAATCGCATTATTCGGTGGAGTCCTCCGTGCGCCGCTTCGTGGCCATGGAACGCGAAGCGATCGCCGACGCCGCCAAATAACGGAACGGCGACGCCTGTCAACCGGCGTCCGACAGGCTGCGATACGTCGACGAGTCGATGAGTCCCATGTACACCCCGCACGTGGATTGCGCGACTGCGGGTCTGATCGGCCATTCACCGCCCGGCATGCGCGGACAACGCGAGCGTACCGTACATTCACCACCCAGCATGCAAAGACGACGGGACGCAGGATCGGCAGTTGGACATCGTGGATCGTTCACCGCCCAGTATGCGTGGACGACGGACTAGAGCAACGCGATCAGCTGGTCGACCTGCTCGTCGGTCGTGGACCAACTGGTGCAGATGCGCATCACCGTATGCGTGTCGTCGGCCTTCTCCATGAATCCCAGCCGCACGTCGCGTTCCAAACGCTCGATGGTGGGCCGGTCGAGGGTGACGAAAATCTGGTTCGTCGGCGCGTCGAAGGTGAGCGTGTACCCCTTCTCACGCAGCGCGGCGCGGATGCAGTCGGCCGCGACGTTGGCGTTGCGGGCGATGCGAAGGTACAAATCATCGGTGAACAGCGTGTCGAACTGCAATCCCAACAGCCAGCCCTTGGCCAGCAGCGCGCCGTGCTGCTTGATCAGGGTGAGGAAATGCTTGGGCGTATTGCCGCGCGTGAACACCACGGCCTCGCCGAACATCGCCCCCACCTTGGTGCCGCCGATGTAGAACACGTCGGCGATGGCGGCCAGATCGGACAGGGTGATGTCGCAGCCGGTGGCGGTCAGGCCGTATCCCAGACGCGCGCCGTCCACGAACAGCGGCATATCGTATTTGTGGGCCACGGCGGCGAGCGCCTCCAGTTCGGCTTTGGTGTACATCGTGCCGTATTCGGTGGGCAGGGAGATATAGACGCAGCCGGGGAAGACCATATGCTCGTGGTTGGCGTCCGCATAGAACGTGGCGCAGTAGTCGTCGAGCTCGCGCGCGTCCATCAGGCCGTTGTGGTGCGGCAGGGTGAGCACCTTGTGCCCGGCGTATTCGATCGCGCCGGCCTCGTGCACGTTCGGATGGCCGGATTCGACCGCCACCACGCCCGCCCAGGCCGGGGTGATCGCGTCGATGACGACCTGGTTGGCCTGCGTGCCGCCGACCAAGAACCATACGTCCGCGTCGGGGCTGCCGCACGCCGCTTTGATCCTCTCTTTGGCGGATGCGCAGATCTCGTCCGAACCATAACCGGAGTAAAGGTTCTCCGAGGTGCGTTCCAACGCCTCAAGAATGGCGGGATGCGCCGCGCGGGAGTAGTCGTTCTCAAAAGCCAGCATGTTCACGTTCCTCTGTTTGATGGCACCTATTGAGGGCGGGTTGCCTCGACAAACCGTCAGTCTACTCCGTCGTATCCCGTCATTCCCAAGGCGTTGGGACAGAGCTAGATCACACCGTAGCGTTTGAGCAACGTCGGAATGTCGGTGCCGCCGAGTTTTTTAATCACCTTGTTCAGCACCGTCTTCTCGATGAAGTTGAGCTTCATCTCGGTGATCGGCTTGCCGTCGCGCAGTTTGACCGTGGCGTTCAGCAGGTTCCTCACGTCATACACCGAACCCCACACCTCGGGAACGCCGCGGTCCACGTCGCACAGCGTGTACACAGCCTCCATGCCGGTGCGCATCGAGTATTCCGTGGTGAAAATCGTGTCGCGCGGGGTTTCGGCGAACTGGCCGAGAAAAGCGAAGTTCACGGCACCGTCCGGCACCACGTCGGGGCGGTCGCCGGCCGATCGAGGCATGAAGAAAGCGGTGATGTACGGCATCATCACCGGCACGGTATTGGCATGGTCATGCGCAAGCCCATGAATCTGATTGACGGGCACGCCCATGTGATAAAGCCATTCCTCGCAAATCTCCTCGCCGGTGCATTCAGACATCGGCTTGTTCACGAAGTCGCCGGGCTTGTCCGGGAACAGACCGTACACCCATACGCACAGCTGGTTCTTCGGCTGATCCTTGAACTGTTGCTGACGGTTCAACGTCCAGCTCATCAGCCAACTGGAATCGGTGCAGGTCACAATGCCGCCGGTGACCACACGGCCGGTGTATGGATCGCGTTTGCAGATCTTCTGAATATATGGCGCGATCGCGCCATCCAATGTGGTCACGGTGGCGCTCATCCACTTCGACTTGTCCGGATCCGAACAGAAGGTGTCGGGATTGCCGAAACTCTTGTCCTGCGCGGCGATGCGACGCCACATATCCCAGCCGCCACCGGGTTTGATCTGTGGATCCCATCCTGCGGGCGTTGTTTGCGAGCCCATGGTGGAGTTCTCCACGCATCCGCCGTTGGTGATGAACACCAAATCGTCCTCGGTCAGATCGATGGACTGCATTTGCCCCCGCCCATCGGTGAGTATGATGCGCTTGGCCTGCTTGCGGTTCGGCGTGGAGTAGGGGTTGCGGGCATCACGCGCCTGCTCAGCCTGTTGGATGCGCAGAATCGTATCCTGGCCCGTGCCGGTGAACGAGCGCTTCGGTCCGGACGTGCGCGAGTCGGCGATATCGAACTCGATGTTGTCCACCTTTGTGTTGAAGTGGAATTGCACACCCGCACGCTCCAAATAGTGCACCATCGGCAGAATCATCGATTCGTACTGGTTGTAACGAGTGAAGCGCAGTGCCGAAAAGTCCGGCAATCCGCCGATGTGGTGGATAAATCGTTTGATGTACAGCTTCATCTCCAGCGCGGAATGCCAGTTCTCGAACGCGAACATCGTACGCCAGTACATCCAGAAGTTGGAGTTCAGCACCTCATCGTCGAAATAGTCGGTGATCGGCTTGTCATACAGTTCCTCATCCGGAGTGAAGAACAGCTTCATGATCTCCATACTGGCCTTGTCCGACAGACCGAACTTGCCATCGGTGCCGGCATCCTGTCCACGATTGTTCGTGGCGCGGCACAGTGAATAGTTCGGATCGTCCTTGTTCAGCCAGTAGTATTCGTCCAATACGGAAACGTCCGGATCGTCATCGGATGGGATTGAGCGGAACAGATCCCACATCACCTCGAAATGGTTGTCCATTTCGCGACCGCCGCGCATCACATAGCCGACGCCGGGAATATCGCGACCGTCGCATGCGCCGCCCGCCACGGCGTCCTTCTCGAAGATATGGATGTGGTCGCCGGGCATCTGCGCGTCGCGCACAAGATAGCATGCGGCGGAAAGGGCCGCCAGACCGGTGCCGATGATATACGCGCTTTTATGATCGATGCCCGAGGGCTTCTTCGGCGTGGCGAACGCCTCGTAATTGCCGTTCGAATAATACATGTCCGCCTCCTTGGGTTGTCGGATGACCCCCATTATGAATCCGGCATGCATCCAGCCGCTATAAACAAACCGGCCTGTTTGTTCAGTTTTCTGACAATGGGCGCGAATTGCTCAGCATCGTCGTCTGCCGGAACGTCAGTAGGCGAAACGTTCGAGCGCACCGCGGAAATCACCTTCGATGGCTTGGGCGAGTTTATCGACGAGCGCGGATGGTTCCTCACTCATATCGTCGGCGATCCACTCCAGCACAATGCCCACGAAAGCGTATTTGAACAGGTGCGCGATGAATTCCTGATCGTCCTCACGCACGTGCAGGCCAACGCTTTCCTCACGCACCACATCGATGAGCAGGTCATAGGTGATCTCATACAGATAACGCTCCACGCGTTCGCGGCTGACGCACTGGTACACGTTCATGATGAACGGTTTGTTGGCCCGTACGGATTCGAGGATGGACAGGAACCCCGTTTGCCAGGTGTCCGCGGTGCGATTGCCTTGGAGCGCACGCCCCGCATCCTCCTGACAGGACCATTCCACAAGATCATAGATGTCTTTGAAGTGGTAGTAGAAGGTCATGCGGCTGATGCCGCAATCCTCGGCTATGTCGCTGATGGTGATTTTGTTGAGGGGCTTGACCAGCAGCAGACGTTTGAGCGATGCCTCCATCGCGCGTTTTGTGGTTTGAGCCATGTCCGTTCCTTGTCGCTTGCCCTTATCGTACTCAATGCACAGCCCGGCGATTGTCCTGCAACTCAATATGCGACGTTTCTGGAAATCTTCAAAAGGAAAGCCCCTTCCCGAACATTTCGGAAGGGGCTTAATCGTTGGAAACACTGGGTTTCCTAGTGGGGTGGATAACGCGGCTCGAACGCGCGACCTTCTGAACCACAATCAGATGCTCTACCGACTGAGCTATATCCACCATTATTGAGTTATTCCGGTGAACCGAAATCCACACAACAGATGGATACTATACATGATTTCCCGGACGTGCACGACCACGGCGTGTTACGTGTCGAGCCGCGCCTTCTTCCGCACCACCCAATTCAGTCCCCAATCGGACATAGACCTCCTTCCAGCGCCCAAGCGCGGCCTGCACAGGGCGCATGGCACAATATTGCGTATGAGTGAAATCGACCGCCCGCTGGGCACTCCCCTTGGTTCCCGTCCGACCCGCATCCTGTTCCTCGGCTCCGGCGAGCTGGGCAAGGAGGTCACCATCGAGCTGATGCGGCTTGGCGCATGGGTGTGCGCGGCCGACTCCTATGCGGGCGCGCCCGCACAGCAGGTGGCCCACGAGTCCCGTGTGCTGGATATGGCGAACGCCGACGCGCTGCAGGCGCTGTTCGACGAGGTTCGTCCGGATATCATCGTGCCCGAGGTGGAGGCCATCGCCACCGAGGTGTTGACGGGCGCGGCGGCCCATGGCGCGCAGGTGGTGCCGAGCGCCGAGATCGCGGGGATCTGCATGGACCGCGAGCGCCTGCGCGTGCTGGCGCATGAGGAGTTGGGGTTGCCGACGACGCCGTACCGTTTCGCGGGTTCGCTCGACGAGTTGCGCGAGGGGGCGCCGGCCGTGGGCTATCCGTGCGTGGTCAAGCCGGTGATGAGTTCCTCCGGCCACGGCCAGTCCATTGTGCGCGGGACCGATGCGATCGACGCCGCGTGGACCGAGGCGCAGGAGGGCCGCCGCGCCGCCGGCGAGGGCGATGTGTCGCGTGTGATTGTGGAGGCGTTGGCGCCGCTCGACTATGAGCTGACGGTGCTGACGGTGAGTTCCAGCGCCGGCATCGCGGCCTGCGTGCCGATCGGTCAGCGTCAGGAAAGCGGGGATTACCGCGAGTCCTGGCAGCCGGCCTCTACGCCCGGTGCCGTGTTGGATGAGGCCCAGCGTATCGCCCGAGCCGCTGTGGAGGGTTTGGTTGCCAAGGCCAAGGCTTCCGGCGAGACCGGGTGGGGTGTGTTCGGCGTGGAGTTGTTCGTGCTCACCGATGGTTCGGTGCTGTTCAATGAGGTGTCGCCGCGTCCGCACGACACCGGCATGGTGACGATGGCTTCGCAGCGTTTGAGCGAGTTCGCCTTGCATGCCCGTGCGATTCTGGGCTTGCCTGTGACCGAGGGACATGTGGCGTTGGCGATTCCGTGTGACGCGGTGGCCGCGAGCCATGCGATCGTGGTAGCGGGCGACGGCGAGGCGGTGTTCGGCGATGTGGCGCAGGCGTTGGCCGAGCCGGGGACGGACTTGCGTATTTTCGCCAAGCCCGAAGTGCACGGGCATCGCCGTATGGCGGTGGCGTTGGCGGTCGGCACCGATGAGACGGACGCCCGCGCGAAGGCCGGCCGGGTGGCCGACGCACTGACCATCACCGTGGACTGACTCCTACACCGCTGTCCGCACTGTGTACGCCGTCGGCCGTGAGGTCGGGGCGGGTTATAGACTGGATATCGAAAAGTACTCTTTTTGACACGGAAGGATTCAGCATGACCGCTGAAGCAAACGTCGGAGTAGTCGGTCTGGCCGCCATGGGCGGCAGTCTCGCGCGCAATCTCGCCCATCACGGCAACACCGTGGCGGTGTACAACCGCTCCTACGGCCGTACGGAGAAGCTCATCGCCGAGCACGGCTCCGAAGGCGAGTTCCGCCCCGCCGAGACGTTGGAGGAGTTCGTCGCCAGCCTCACCAAGCCGCGCACCGCGATCATCATGGTGAAGGCCGGCGAGCCGACCGATCGGATGATCGACGCTCTGGCCGATCTGATGGAGCCGGGCGACATCATCGTCGACGCCGGCAACGCGTACTTCCCCGATACGATCCGTCGTGAGAAGGCGATTCGCGCCCGTGGATTGCATTTCGTGGGCTGCGGCGTGTCCGGCGGCGAAGAGGGCGCGTTGCGCGGTCCCTCCATGATGCCCGGCGGCACCGAGGAGTCCTGGACCACGCTGAAGCCGATTTTCGAATCCATCGCCGCCAAGGCGGAGGGCGAGCCCTGCGTGACGCATATCGGCGCGGACGGTGCCGGCCACTTCGTCAAGATGGTGCACAACGGCATCGAATACTCCGATATGCAGCTGATCGCCGAAAGCTACGACCTCATGCGCCGCGGCTTGGGGTTGGAACCGGCCGAGATCGGCGACGTGTTCGAACAGTGGAATTCCACCGAACTGGACTCCTATCTGATCGAAATCACCGCCGAGGTGCTACATCAGGTTGACAAGAAGACCGGCAAGCCGCTGGTCGATGTGATTGTGGACCATGCGGGCATGAAGGGCACCGGCACGTGGACCGTGCAGTCCGCGCTGGATCTGGCCGTGCCTGTCACCGGCATCGGCGAGGCCGTGTTCGCCCGTGGTCTCTCCTCGCAGACCGAACTGCGCGATGAGGCCGCCAAGCGTGGTTGCGCCGGCCCCGACGGCTCGCTGAACGTGGCCGAGGCCGATCGTCAGGCGTTCATCGACGACATCCGTCAAGCGCTGTACGCCTCCAAGATCGTCGCCTACGCGCAGGGCTTCAACGAGATCACGGCCGCCGCGAAGGAACATGATTGGGATATCGATCTGGCCGCGGTGGCGCGCATCTGGCGCGGCGGCTGCATCATCCGCGCGAAGTTCCTCAACCGCATCTCCGACGCCTTCGAGTCGGGCGAGGCGAATGTGTCTCTGCTGTTCGCCCCCTACTTCAAGGAGGCCATCGAGAACGCGCAGGCCGCATGGCGCCGCGTGGTGGCCCGCGCCGCCGAATACGGCGTGCCGACCCCGGTGTTCGCCTCGTCGCTCTCCTACTTCGACGGCCTGCGCTCCAAGCGCCTGCCCGCGGCCCTGATCCAAGGCCAGCGCGACTTCTTCGGCGCGCACACCTATGGCCGCGTCGACGCCCCCGGCGTGTTCCACACGCTGTGGGCCACCGAGGACCGCGAGGAGATCGAGGCCTAAATACCGGCCTCGTCATCGGATAGTTTCGCCGCCATCGTCCGCCATGTTTCACGGCACATTCTGACACCCGACGTCAGGAGGTGCCGTGAAACATGGCGGACGTTCGTGTTTCACGGCACAAACCGACGAGCCAACGTCAGAAGGTGCCGTGAAACATCGTTTGTAAGCATGTTTCACGGCACCTTCTGACGCCACCCACCGGCCCAAACGCCTGTCATGAAAAATGACCACATCGCTTTTTGCTCCGTGGACGCACGGCTATAATCATCCGCGGACATGTGAAGGGGGAATGCATGCGGGCGAACACGTTGGCCATTGTGGATAACGACGTATGGGTGCTGTCCGGTCTGATGTCTTTCTTCAGCGCACGGTTTCCGCAGCTCGACATCATATGGACGGCGACCGATGCCGATAGCGCGCTGCAAAAACTGCACGATGGGCAACGTCCGAACGTTCTGCTGACCGACATCTCAATGGGAAACGTATCAGGCATTGAACTTATCCACCGGATTCGCCAGCGAGACTCCCATCTCGGCGTCGTTGCCATAACCGCCTTTCCGATGGAACAGTACGCCCACGCCGTCGCGCAAGCCGGAGGCCAGGCGCTGGTCAGCAAACAGAACCCTCAAAAAATCGCGGAGGCGGTGTTATCCGTAGGACAAGGCGGAGTAGGCGAACCCGTTGACGAAATCGTCTTCCCGACAGCGCAACAAGCGTTTGACATTGCGGCGGCAAGCCAGCCCACAGGCATCGAAACACTCTCCCCCATGGAATCGCGAATCGTGGAATTATGCGCCCAAGGAATGACCTCCGTCGAAATCGCCCACACGCTCGGCAAAGCCGTCGCCACGGTCAACACGCATCTGCAACGCGCATTGGAAAAAACCGAAGCGCGCAACCGCACGCATCTAGTCGTCCTATGGCTCGAACGGCAGCATCATTATGGCAATTAAAAATAAACTTTCTCTGATATCGATTCGAAAAAAACTTAAGCAGGCTTATTCCTGTCATATCGCTCCCTCACGTTGAACACTCTTACATGCTATTTTTCTCAATATTGGCAATGGTCTTCGACGGGTATGCCATCATTATCGCAAGATTGACTCGGCCTATCAACACAGAGGATTGGTGCTGGTTTTGCATATACATGTTGCTTTGCTCATTACTTTCGAAATTTCCTCGTTTTTCCAGCAGTGCAATAATCTTGCTGTTATCAGTACTTTGTCTATTCCCTGATCTTGGCGATAACCAGTACATGTTTGCTGGCATCATCATTACATTTGGCATATTCGCATATACCATGTCAATTCTTGCCGTGGGAATCATTTCTGCGCTAACAGCTGCAATCCTGTTCTTTTCAGAAATATATTACGAAAAAACATTATCTGCCGCATTAGTAACAGTTCCAATTTATCTTATTGCCATTGTCGTTGGATACACTTGCAAGCTTAACCGGGAAATCTCATTGGCTAGAGAGCAGAACGCCAAAAAGGAAGCCGAGCTGCATGCTCAACTGCACATATACCAGCGCAACCTACGTTTAGCTCGAAATCTGCACGATACGGTTGCGAACAATCTCAGTTACATCATCTCCATAGCCGACGCACAGGAAGGGCCGATGTGGAGAAATATTTCCACAAAAGCCAATGAATCATTCGACACCACGCATGAGGTTATCCGACTGTTGCATGATACCAACGCCAAGCCAGCACTATTTCAGGGAACCATTCATTCGCTGATCCAACAACAACGTGCGGAGCTGGAACAACTTGACATCCATGGATACTATGAAGTGGATCAGTTCAATGAGAACATTCTCGCCGAAGAGATTCGCCATGAGATGGCGCAACTCATCGGCGAGATTTTCAAAAACGTATCCAAGCATGCCGACACCGTTCATAAGGAATTCCTTTTCATCCTTCGCTGCCGACCACTCATGGTGGAACTCATTCAGATGAATACCGTTTCCCCAACAGCACACCCACTTTCCCGCGGCCACGGGCTGGCACTGCATCGTGAAATCATTCAGGCATTAGGCGGTTCGTTGACCACGCAAACGGAAGACAACACATGGACGTTGCATGCCGTCTTCCCCATCGATGGTCATCCGTCGGAGTCAACGGCGCTAGAACACACGGCACAACAGCGATAAGGGCTCACCAATCTCTGTGGTGTGTTTACCCTACAGAGATTTCAGTACAGGCATTTCATTCTCCGCGTCATACCCATCTATCGTGTGACGGACGACCATCGTCCACGATCGGCGCGACCGCACGCATTCCGCAACGGTTCGATTGATTGAGGGACATCCCCTTTTGGTGATCGCATCGCCACCCAGAACCGCAGAATTATGAAGAATAGCAACAAGTTAGTGGCTGCAGCGTTGTCCGCGTTGCTGCTGTCGGGATGTGCGGCCTGCGGAAATCCCACTTCGGACTCCGACCAGGTCACGGACCCAACGGTGAATTCCGATTCGACGAATACAGTGACGGTGACCAGCGGCACACTGGCACCCACGATCTCCGCTCAGGCCACCGTCATATCGAATACGGCGTTCACGCTCACGGCCTCGGCGCAAGGTGTGTTCCAAGCCTCGGCGAAGGTCGGCGACGTCGTCAAAGCCCAGCAGGTGCTGGGTTGGGTGGATTCGACCCCCATCACGTCACCGGTCGAGGGCACCATCGTCTCGGTCGCGGGATCCGGCGTGACGGTTCCACGCAACTATCCCGTCGTCACACTGACATACAGCGGGTTCGCATTGCAAACCGACGCGACCCGTCTGCTGCGCATGACGGATTCATCCGACAATCTCAGCGGCAAATTCCAAATCACCAACGGCGAGGGACCGACCTCCTGCGCGGCCGTCGTCCTCTCGCGGCAGGCGGCGGAATCCTCAACGGACTCAAGCAGCGGCACCACAGACAGTAACACCACAGACGGCAGCGGCGATCAATCGACGGCCGGCAGCATCGCCTATAAACCGACGGCGGAACCGTCGCGTGTCATTCCCATCTCTGCGTATGTCAAAGACCCGGATGACGCGAACGCATCCGGTGGAACCGACGATGGCGGCGAAGCATCCTCGAACGGTGATTCGGCCTCCGATAACGACGCTGCCGCCAGTGGCGATTCCGCCTCCGCAGGCGGCACGAGCTCCGGCAGCGGCACCGCATCATCCGGAAACGCCAATTCATCAACAAACGGGGGCAATACCTCCAACGGATTCGCCTCCACAGCGCCGTCATCATCCACCACCATGGCCTGTCTGGTCGGCAAAGACATCGACGTGCGCGAAGGGGAAAGCGGCACGTTGGTGCTCACCGCGTCCGCGACCCAGCAGTCGCTCCTGCTGCCTGTGTCCGCAGTGGCGGGACGCAGCGGAAAAGGCACCGTGACCAAGGTCACCGACGACGGCCAAGAGCAGGTATCCGTCGAATTGGGTGCCAGCGACGGCGCGCGCATCGTCATCACCTCCGGCTTGTCGGAAGGCGACACGGTGCTCGCCACCGCACCGAATCTGACCGTCAAACAAACCCAGTAGCCAACCGACATGAACGATATGCTGATTTCCGCGCGCCATCTCACCGCGCATGTCGCGTCGACGGGCAAACACACGCTGCGCATTGTGAACGACGTGTCGCTCGACATCCAACGAGGCGAATCCTATGCGATCGTGGGCAAATCCGGTTCAGGCAAAACCTCGCTGATTTCGATTCTCGGCCTGCTGAACGCGCGCTATTCCGGCGATCTCATGTTCGACGGCAAGAATATGCGCTCCATACCGGACCGTGAACGCGCCGTGGTCCGCTCCACACGCATCGGATTCGTATTTCAGAACTATTCCCTGATTCCCCAGCTCAATGTGTGGCAGAACGTCGCGCTCCCCATGCAGTACGCGCGCAAAGGATCATCCTCACGCCGCAAACACCGCGCCTTGGATTGCTTGCGACAGGTGGGATTGGACGCCCGCGCCGCGGATCGGCCCCGCACGCTATCGGGAGGCGAACAGCAGCGTGTGGCCATCGCGCGGGCGATGGTATGCGCTCCCGACCTGCTGATCTGCGACGAACCGACCGGAGCGCTGGACAAGGATACGGGGGACGCCGTGATGGAGTTGCTGATGAGGCTGGTACGGACGGAAGGGCGCACGCTGGTCATGGTGACCCACGACACCGATATCGCCAAGCTTTGTCAGCATCAGCTGCGCATGGACCGGGGGATGATCACACCATGCTGATCATGATGCTGCGGGACCTGCGTCTGGCCCCTATCCGCACGGCGCTGACCGCCGTCAGCATGCTCATCGGCGTGCTCGCGGTCGTCGGCGCGTCGCTGGTGGGCACCATAGGCAGCACATTCCTTGAGGCGACGAACGCTCAGATAGCGGGACGACCGGCCTCCTACCTGGTGTCGGTCGAAGCTCCGAAAGGACTGGATGCCGACCAGATGCAGGAATTCGCCACGGCGCTGGCCGATGCGGATGGCGTGGCGATGGCACCGGTGGTCACATTGTCGGAAGGTCTGACCATCGTCCCCTCAGACGGCGGAGGAACCATCATTCCCAGCACCGTGTCCGAAACCGTGCTCACCACGTCGAGGTACCGCGACGTCTACCTGCTTCCTCTTGTCTCAGGGCGATGGTTCTCGGCGGAATCCGACGCCGCGGGATTGCAGATCGTCGTCAACGAGGCCGGGCAGAATCGGTATGGCGGAGTCGGCAGCACGCTCTCCCTCACCTCGCAGGGCACTCAAACCGTGACCTCCGCCACGGTGACCGGAGTCATCAACGACGCCGACGACTCCCCTCGCGCCTACATCAACGCCACCTCGTTCGCCATGTTCGAACCCCAATTATGGGAGCCGCAATCCGTCGACGTGTATGCGCATCCGCAATCCTCCGGCAGCACGGCCAACGACATCTCGTCGCTGGTGTCGGACATCGCGTATGACTCGTTCTCGGGATCCGCGACCGGAGTGCAGCGCATCGACAACAGCGATTCGTATACCGAAGTGCTGAGCTACCTGCAAACCGCGTTCGCGGCGTGTGCCGCGCTGTTGTTGGCCATGGCGGCGCTGGGATTGCTGAACATCGGCTTGTCCGATATCGAGCAACGCAGCCACGAGCTGCTGATCCGCCGGGCTTTGGGAGCGTCCCGAACGCATGTGATGCTGCTGGTTTCCGGCTCAAGCGTCATTCTGTCCCTTATCGTCGCGGCGGTGGCGATCACGTTGTCCATGGCGTTCGTCGCGATGATTCCTTCGATATTGCCGGCGGACAGCCCTATACCGCATCCCTCATATCCGTATGACGCCGCCGGCTATGCCCTTGCCGGCGCCGTAGTCACCGCACTGCTTGGCAGCGCCGTTCCCGCGGTCAAGGCCGCGCGTCTCGAACCCGCGATGGCATTGCGCTAGCAGCGCGTTATCTGTCGTAATAACCAATCCAATCTAAGGAGAATATGATGCGCATATCACGCACGCACGGTATCGCGGCCACAGCAATCGCTCTCTGCATGGCCCTTGGCCTCGCCGGATGCACGATCGGCGGGCAGACGAACAGCAGTGACTCGACCGCGGACCAGCAGACCACCGAGAACGGCTCGGCAGATAGCTCGACATCGAAGTTCCTCGATGCGGACGGCATACAGAAGGAATACGCTTCGACGCTGGAAAGCCTTGAATTCCCCGACGGCTATACTCCGCCGGCCACGATGGATACCTCCGGCGCAACCCAATTCGAACAGGGGTCCGGAGAATCCTCGGCCTCGTTCATATGGATGTGCGCTTGGGAGGAGGATTGGCTGAATAGCTACGCCACCAACGAGCAGGAGGCGAGCTCTGCTTTGCAGCAGTTGAACAAGGCCAAAGACATGCCGTTCATGCAGTCGGACCGGGTCGACGAGCCGACCCGCGACATGCTGCAGAGCAGGCTTGATAAGGCGGCCATGTCGGACCCCTCCGGCATACAGCAGGATGTGGATCTGAACTGCTCGGCGCAGTAGCGGTTCCTTTTTACAGCACAGCAACTGGCCTTTTCCTGTCATCCTGAGCGGAGTCCGTTAGGACGGAGTCGAAGGATCTCTTGCCCTTGCCGGTATGAGATTCTTCGACTCCGCTGCGCTCCGCTCAGAATGACGAGAAGGATTTTCTACAGCAGACTTGCGGCGGCGGTGTCGATCAGCCAGAGCAGTTCGTCGGCGGCGTCGGCATAGGAGCTGGGAGCTTCCGGGTTGCGCGGCGCGGCGAACGCTTTGGCCACGGCTTCGGCCTTGCGGCTTTCGGAGGTGAACACCCAAGTGCGGTGCGCCCTGGCGATCATCGGCACGGTGAGCGTGACGCGCAGAGGCGGCGGCTTGGGCGAATCGCGCACGCCGGCGACCAGCGTGTGCGGATCGTCGATCAGCACCTCCTGCTTGCCGGGGAACAGCGAGGCGAAATGCGCGTCCGGTCCGACGCCGAACATGATGAGGTCCAACTGCGGATCCTCCCCCAGTTCCTCAACCAGTTCTCGCTGGTAGGCGTCCGCGGCCTGGGCCAGCACGGCGTCGGTCTGATCCGCGTCGGCGGCGGCGATCTCATCCGCCGAACGCGCGTCCGCCGGCATCTCATGGATATTCGATTCCGGCAGGCGGCCCGATTCCACCAGCGCGTCGAACAGCGCCTCCCGCGCCTGCTTGGCGTTGCGGTCGCTACTGTCGGCGGCCACGAAACGCTCGTCGCCCCACCAGATATGCACGCGGGACCAGTCGACGGCCACGGCGAGGGGACTCTCCCCCATCACTTTGAGCACGTAGATGCCGTCCGTGCCGCCGGTCACGCCGATGTCGACGCGCGTGCGGCCCGGTTCGGCCAGCAGGTCGGTGATGGTGAGCAGCGTGCGCGCGGCCACGGCCTGCGCCAGCGTTTCCGGATCCGGATAGACGATGGTCTGTCGAACGCTCATTTGCGCTTCCTTTCGTTGCTTATCGCTGCGGGTGGATGAGGTCCCAGCCGCGGGTGAGCACTTCGGCGTAGACCTCGTCGGGGTCGAGACGGCGCAGTTCCTCGCTCAGGCATTCCTCCAAGGTGCGGGCCGGCACGGAGATGGTCTGCGGCGTCTGGCCGGGGGTGCTGATCGTGGCCACGCCCTCTTCGACGGAGGGGCGTTCCAGACTGAGCACGCCGTCCGCGCGGGTCAGATACACGCCGGTGACCGCGTCGGAGCCGGGCACGTCCTCGATGGTGACGGACACGCCGAGTTTCAACCGCAGCCATGCGGCGAGCATGGTCATCGAAATGAAGTCCTTCGGTCCGCTCACCTTCGCTGAAATGATCGGCAGATGCGGCGGCTGGTCCAGCATGGTGGCGATCATCGCGCGCCATACGGTCAGCCGGGTCCACGACATGTCGATGTTCTGGCTCGACCAGTTGCGGCGCAGATCCTCGATGGTGCGGGCCGGATTGCTGGAACGTTTGGCGTCGGTGATGCGGCGGCGGGCCATCGCGCCGAGCAGGTCGGTTTTCGGATTGGCCGGCGCTTCGGTCGGCCACCAGGCCACCACGGGCGCGTCGGGGACCAGCAGCGGAATCACCAATGTGTCCGGATGGTGCACAAGCCCGCCGCGCGGTCGCAGCACGATGATCTCGCCCGCACCGGCGTCCGCGCCGAAACGGATCTCCGCGTCCAGATTCGACCGCCCGGATTCGCTGGCCGCGTCGGCCGCCATACCGCCCTGCGTGTCGACGAAAACCTGGGTTTTGCCCGTCCGCGCGCCTTGTGCGGCCCGCCCGTCGGCGACGGCCTCGGATTCGGCTTTCGCCGCCGCACGGGCTTTGCCGGCATGCGGCACCACGGCGATCACACGGCAGGGATGCTCGCGGCTGGCGTTGTTCGCGAGCTCGAGCGCGTGCTCCAGCTCGCCCTCGTCGGTGGCGATGAGCAGGGTGAGCACGCGGCCCAACGCCGCTTCGCCGCGCTCCTCGTGCAGTTCGTCGATTTTCGCCGCGATCTCACGCGTGCGGGTGTTGTTGAGTTCGATAATCATGGCATCCTCCACTGGCGCCCGTCGCGGGCGAGCATCTCATCGGCTTCGGCCGGTCCCCACGTTCCGGAACGGTAGGGTTGCGGCTGGCCGAGTGTGGACCAGAACTCCTCGATCGGGTCGAGGATCTCCCAAGAGAGTTCCACCTCACGGGTGGTCGGGAACAGCGGCGGATCGCCGAGCAGCACGTCGAGGATCAGCCTCTCGTAGGCTTCGGGCGAGCTTTCGGTGAAGGAGCGGCCGTAGCTGAAGTCCATCGACACGTCGCGCACCTCCATCGAGGTGCCGCCGGGCACCTTCGCGCCGAAGCGGATGGTCACGCCCTCGTCGGGCTGCACGCGGATCACGATCGCGTTCTTGCCCAGTTCGCGTGTGGCGGTCGATTCGAACGGCAGATGCGGGGCGCGTTTGAACACCACCGCGATTTCGGTGACGCGCTTGCCCAAGCGTTTGCCGCAACGCAGGTAGAACGGCACACCGGCCCAGCGTCGGGTGTCGACGTCGAGACGGATCGCCGCATAGGTTTCGGTGGTGGAGTTCGGGTCGATGCCCTTCTCGTCGAGATAGCCCACCACCTCATGCGAGCCCTGCCAGCCGGCGGCGTACTGTCCGCGGGCCGTGTGCGCCGCGAGATCCTTGGGCAGTTTGACGGCGGACAGAACCTTGGTTTTCTCCGCGGTCAGGTCGGCGGCGGAGAAGCTCACCGGCTCCTCCATGGCGGTGAGCGCGAGCAGCTGCAGCAGATGGTTCTGGATCACGTCGCGGGCGGCGCCGATGCCGTCGTAATAGCCCGCGCGACCGGCCACGCCGATGTCCTCGGCCATGGTGATCTGCACATGGTCCACATAGTTGGCGTTCCAGATCGGCTCGTACATCGCGTTGGCGAAACGCAGGGCCAGCAGGTTCTGCACGGTCTCCTTGCCCAGATAATGGTCGATGCGGAACACGCTGGAGGGGTCGAACACCTCGGAGACGACGCGGTCGAGCTCGCGCGCGCTGTCGAGGTCATGGCCGAAGGGTTTCTCGATGATCACGCGACGCCACGCGTCGTCTTCGGACTTCGCCAGACCGCAGTCGGCCAGCTGGCGGGAGACGATGGGGAAAGCGCGCGGCGGCACCGACATGTAGAAGGCGTGGTTGCCGCGTGTGCCGCGTTCGCGGTCGAGCTGGGAGACGGTGTCGGACAGGCGCGCGAACGCCTCCGGATCGTCGAAGGTGCCCTGCACGAAGCGGATGCCCGCGGCCAGCTGCTTCCACGTGCTTTCGCGGAACGGCGTGCGGCAATGCGATTCGACGTTCTCACGCACGAAGGCGCGGAACTCGTCCTCGCTCCAGTCGCGGCGGGCGAAGCCGGTCAGGCCGAAGCTCGGCGGCAGAAGACCCCGGTTGGCCAGATCGTAGATGGCGGGCAGCAGCTTCTTGCGCGACAGATCGCCGGTCACGCCGAAGATCACGATGCCGCAGGGGCCCGCGATACGTGGCAGGCGCAGATCGCGCGGATCGCGCAACGGGTTGGACCACTCTTCGGCCATCGCGGCCGTATTGGTTGTGGATTGACTCATGAATCCAGTCTAAACCGCCGCAATCATCCCACAGCCTAATCGTTGCACGATGTTGCCGTTCATCGCATCATCAATGTAGCCGGCGCTTGCTAACCTGTTCTCCGTTAGTTCACCGTATTTCCACTCCTATTTGACGCATCAGGAAGGCGGATCATGGAGAAGTTGGAGAAGCTCTACGAGGGCAAGGCCAAGAAACTGTACGCGACGGACGACCCGGACATTCTGTGGGTCGACTACATGAACCAGGCCACCGCCGGAAACGGCGAGAAGAAGGCCCAGATCGAAGGCAAGGGCAGCCTGAACAACCACATCACCTCCGTGATCTTCGACCTGCTCAAGGCCCGCGGCGTGGACTCCCACTTCGTCGAGAAACTCTCCGACACCGAGCAGCTGGTGCGGAAGATGGACATGTTCCCGCTTGAGATCATCATGCGCAACACGGCCGCCGGCTCCTTCGCCAAGCGTTACGGCGTTGAGGAGGGCACCCCGCTCAAGAAGCCGATCCTCGAATTCTGCGTGAAGTCAGACGCGCTGGGAGACCCGTTCATCACCGAGGACGGCGTGGTGGCGCTGGGTCTGGCCTCCGAGGAGGAGATGGCCGAAATCTCCAAGCAGGCGCGCGCCGTGAACGCCGCCCTGCTCGACATCTTCTCGAAGATCGACGTCAAGCTCGTGGACTTCAAGATCGAGGAAGGCAAGACCTCCGACGGCGCGATTCTGCTCGCCGACGAGATCACCCCCGACACCTGCCGCCTGTGGGACACCAAGGACGAGTCCGGCAAGATCGAGCATCTCGACAAGGATCTGTTCCGCCGCGACCTGGGCAACATCATCCCCGCCTACGAGGAGATCTACGGCCGTCTCAAGTCCCTGGCCGAATCCGAAGGCATCGCAGTCGACGACTGATCCGTACCCAGCCCGCACCCGAAAATCGGATGCGGGCTTTTCCTCCCCTTGCGGGAGATCATAAAACACAACACCACCACTCACTTGGAACTACAGGAGCAATCAGTGGTCTATCGCGTATATGTGGAGAAGAAGCCGGGCTTTGACGTCGAAGCGCAGCAGCTCGGCACCGAATTGAAGACGATTCTCGGCATCGAGGCGCTTGAAGGCGTGCGCATCGTCAACCGTTACGATGTGGAGGGCATCTCCGCCGAACTGTTCGAGCAGACCGTGCCGGTCGTGTTCAGCGAGCCTCCGGTGGACAACGCCTCGACCGACATGCCGGACTTCGGCGATGCCAAGGTGTTCGCCACGGAGTTCCTGCCCGGCCAGTTCGACCAGCGCGCCGACTCCGCCTCCGAATGCATCCAGCTCATCTCGCAGGGCGAACGCCCCACCGTGCGTTCCGCCAAAGTGTATGCGCTGGCCGGCGCGAACCTGACCGACGAGGATGTGGCCGCCATCAAGCGCTACGTGATCAACCCGGTCGAAGCGCGCGAGGCCGGGCTCGAAACCAAGGAGACGCTGCGCACCGCCGTGCCCACGCCGTCCAAGGTGGAGACCATCGCGGGCTTCCGCGAGATGGACGAGGCCGCAGCCGCCCAGTTCATCGCCTCGCGCGGTCTGGCGATGGATCTGGCCGACCTCAAGTTCTGCCAGCGCTACTTCACCGAACAGCGGCGCGACCCCACGATCACCGAGATCAAGGTGATCGACACCTACTGGTCCGACCACTGCCGCCACACCACCTTCGGCACCGAGCTGACCGACATCGAAATCGACGAACCCGCCGTCAAGGCCGCGTTCGAGAAATATCTGGCCATGCGCCACGAGCTGGGCCGCGACGGCAAACCCGTGTGTCTGATGGATATGGGCACCATCGGCGCCAAATGGCTTAAGAAGCACGGCATTCTGACCAACCTCGACGAATCCGAGGAGATCAACGCCTGCACCGTCAAGGTGAGGGTGGACGTCAACGGCGAGGATGAGGACTGGCTGTTCCTCTTCAAGAACGAAACCCACAACCATCCCACCGAAATCGAACCCTTCGGCGGCGCAGCCACCTGCATCGGCGGCTGCATCCGCGACCCCCTGTCGGGCCGCTCCTACGTGTATCAGGCGATGCGCGTGACCAGCGCCGGCGACCCGACCGTGCCGGTGGGCGAAACCCTTAAGGGCAAGCTCCCCCAGCGCAAGCTCGTCACCACCGCGGCCGCGGGCTACAGCTCCTACGGCAACCAGATCGGTCTGGCGACCGGTCAGGTCGACGAGATCTACCATCCGGGCTATGTGGCCAAGCGTATGGAGGTGGGCGCGGTCGTGGCCGCCACCCCGGCCGACCATGTGCGCCGCGAAACCCCGGCCCCCGGCGACAAGCTCATCCTGCTGGGCGGACGCACCGGCCGCGACGGCATCGGCGGCGCCACCGGCTCGTCCAAGGCGCATAACGTGGAGTCGCTGGAACTCGACGGCGCGGAAGTGCAGAAGGGCAACGCGCCCGTGGAGCGCAAGCTGCAGCGTCTGTTCCGCCGCGGCGACGCCTGCCGTCTGATCAAGCGCTGCAACGACTTCGGCGCGGGCGGCGTGTCCGTGGCATGCGGCGAGATCGCAGATGGCCTGACCATCGACCTGAACACCGTGCCCAAGAAGTACGAGGGTCTGGACGGCACCGAACTGGCGATCTCCGAATCGCAGGAGCGCATGGCCGTGGACGTGGCCGCCGAGGATGTGGACGAGTTCCTCGCCTACGCCCGCGAGGAGAATCTCGAGGCCGTGGTGGTGGGCACCGTCACCGAGGATCCGCGCATGGTGATGACGTGGGACGGCGACGAGATCGTGAACCTCACCCGCGAGTTCCTCGCCTCCAACGGCGCGCCGAAGACGCAGGCCGCGCACGTCGAGGCGCAGGGCACGTATGAGACGCCGTGGACCGACGGCTCGCTGGCCGAGCGCATGAACGCCATGGTCACCGACATCAACGTGGCCTCCAACAAGGGCCTGTCCGAGCGTTTCGATTCCACCATCGGCGCGGGCACCGTGCTTATGCCTTTCGGCGGGCGCAAGCAGCTCACCCCGAATATGGCCATGGTCGCGAAATTGCCGGTGTTCGGCGAAACCACCACCGCCTCGGCCATGGCGTGGGGCTTCAACCCGTACATCATGGAGAGGAACCAGTTCACCGGCGCGTACCTGTCGGTGGTCGAGTCGCTCTCCAAGCTGGTCGCGGCCGGTTTCGAGCATGAGAAGGCGTACCTGAGCTTCCAGGAGTATTTCGAGAAGCTGCGCGACGAGCCGACCCGTTGGGGCAAGCCGATGGCCGCCGTGCTCGGCGCGCTGATGGCGCAGGTCGACCTCGGCGCGGGCGCGATCGGCGGCAAGGATTCCATGTCCGGCTCGTTCGAGGACCTCGACGTGCCGCCGACGCTGGTCTCCTTCGCCGTGGCTGTGGGCAATATGAAGCGCGCCACCTCTCCTGAGTTCAAGGGTGCCGGCCATCGCGTGGTGCGTATCGCGCCACGATACCAGGCCGACGGGCTCACTCCGGACAAGGATGGTCTGCTCGAGGCGTTCTCCGTGGTCGAGGAGCTCACCGACTTCGGCGACGCGCTGGCCGTGTCCACCTGCGGGTATGGCGCCGCGGCCGAGGCGCTGTTCAAGATGACGCTCGGCAACCAGATCGGCGTCGCGCTTGTCACGTCCGTGACCGTGGATGATCTGTTCGCCCCGGCGTACGGTTCGTTCTTCGTAGAGCTGGCCGACGACGCGAAGGTGCCGGCCGCCTCGAATCTCGTCGAGATCGGCGAGGTCGGCGTGACGACCGAGGCCTACGAGTTCGCGGCCGCCGGCGAGACGCTGGACCTGGCCCAAGTGCAGGAGGCGTGGGAGTCCGGCATCGAATCCGTGTTCCCCTACCGTTCGCATGGCGCGGACAAGGACGCCGTGGTGGAGGCCGTCTCGTTCGAGGCGGAGAAGAAAACCGTGTACACGGGGGCGGGCGTGGCCAAGCCTCGCGTGATCATCCCCGTGTTCCCCGGCAACAACTGCGAATACGACACGGCGGCCGCGTTCGAGCGCGCGGGTGCCGAGGCGAGCACGCTGGTGATCAACAACCTCTCCCCTGCTGACGTCGTCGAGTCCACGCATGCGCTGGCCGAGGCGATCCGCTCCAGCCAGATCGTCATGATCCCCGGCGGCTTCTCCGGCGGCGACGAGCCTGACGGCTCCGCGAAGTTCATCACCGCGTTCTTCCGCGCCCCCGAGGTGACCGAGGCCGTGCGTGATCTTCTGCGCAACCGCGACGGTCTGATGCTCGGTATCTGCAACGGCTTCCAGGCGTTGATCAAGCTGGGTCTCGTGCCGTATGGCGACATCGTGCCGATGACCGACGAATGCCCGACGCTGACGTTCAACACCATCGGCCGTCACCAGTCCCGTCTGGTGCGCACCCGCGTGGCGTCGAACCTGTCGCCGTGGCTGGCGAAAACCGCTGTGGGCGATGTGCACACGGTGGCGATTTCCCATGGCGAGGGCCGTTTCGTGGCCTCCGACGATGTGCTTGCCGATCTGAAGGCCAACGGCCAGATCGCCACGCAGTACGTGGACGAGGCGGGCGTGCCCGGCATGGATCTCGACGTGAATCCGAACGGCTCGCTGCTCGCCATCGAGGGCATCACCAGCCCCGACGGCCGCGTGTTCGGCAAGATGGGCCATTCGGAGCGTTCCGGCAACGGCCTGTACGTGAACGTGCCCGGCAACAAGTACCAGCCGCTGTTCGAGGCCGGCGTGGAGTATTTCGCCGCCTGACGCGTCGCGTCAACCACCTATGTCAAGTGTCCGGCATCACCCACGATGCCGGACATTTTCATATCGCGCCGTCACATCGCGGCGTTGCTCATTCGGCACGCCAAGCGCCTCACCTGTCATGCCGTGCGCCACATCTGTCATGCCGAGCGTAGTCGAGGCATCTCAAGTCCGAGATTCTTCGACTCCGGCCTCGCCTCCGCTCAGAATGACGTTGATGTCGAAGAATCCCACCTTTTGATATCATTGTGATATCAAACCTAAGGAGGGGCATTATGACCACATCACTGTTGATTCGCAAGCTTCCCGAAGACGTTAAAGAGACTCTGGCCAAGGCGGCAAAGGCCAACGGCCGTTCCACCGAGGCGCAGGCGCGCTCCGTGCTTGAGGAGTTCGCCGCCTCATGGGTGGCCCACAAGGCTTCGGATTGGGAATTCTTCGAACGCATCCGCACTGAACTACTTGATGGCGGCATCGACGAGGACGAATTCCAACCCATGCCTCGAGACAAGAACGAACAACCAAGACCGGTGGATTTCGAATGAACAACAAATCACGACCTATTCTGGTCGACACGAACGTTATCTCGGAGTTCTACAAGCCAACCCCCAACCCAACGGTGATCGCCTGGTTGAAGCAGAACGATGGGGCCTACATATCATCCATCACCATTATGGAAATGATGTACGGACTATGGCGCATGCCGCAAGGCGCAAGACGTTCCGTCATGGCCGAAACCATTAAAAGAACCATGCGAAACTATGAGAACCGTATTCTGACTTTTGACCGCGACGCCGGCATACGATGCTCCCTTATCCGAGCCGACCTTGATGCGCACGGACACCCCGTTGGCTTGGCCGATGCGCAGATCGCCGCCATCGCCCAAGCCAACGACTGCACCTTGGCCACACGCAACACCAAGGATTTCCAGCACACCGGCGTTCCCCTCGTCAACCCATGGGAGACCGCCGCATAGCCAAACAACTCAATCAGCTTGTCGCGGCAATGGCGAAACCGTCGCCAAAGTTTTCGAAGTATAGTTGGCAAACTCTGGTTCCAACGCGAAGTTTTCCAACTATACTTTGAAAACTTCGCGTACAACCCTTACGTCTGCCGCGCCAAAAGCCGTTATGCTCCGTCGATGAGGTCGGCGGGGGCGTCAGCTTGGGCGACGGCTTCGGCGTTGCGGCGGCCGGCTTCGGCGATGACGTCCTCATAGCCGGCGAGCGCGGCGAAGGGCATGAATTGGGCGGCGCGGTTTTGCCGCGGCATCCGCGGACGGCGCGGCGAAACGTGGTGCGGCAGGTCGATGATGTCGTCGTAGCGGTGGGTTTCCTTCAAGCTCATGCGGCATGGCCTCCTATCTGGCGGTTGCGTTGCAGCCCGGTCGCGCCGGGCTCGAGATTCATGCCTTTGATGACGGAGCCGCGCCCGAATTTGTGCGTGATATCAACGATGGCGCGCTGCACCTCCGCTTCGGCTTCATTGCGCTCGGTCGCGTCATATATCCGACGCGACGAGTCGCTTCCCGCCTGCGCCATACGCCGACTTGACTCCGGCTCCAGACCAAACTTCGATGCGACACCATCGGATACCATACCGCTCACCGCACGACCATATTCGGAATTCACAGCCGTATCATCACTCGCGTCGAAAAGATCCGGCTGTTCGTAGGAACTTGCCGCGGCGGCTTCCGCCTCGGCCCGCGTCGCCAATCCGGCGGCCACCACGGTGACGCGCCGCACCAGCAGCGATGGGTCGACGATGCGGTCGTAGAGCGCCATCATCGCCTCGCGGATGCGCGTGGACGAGGCTGTGTGCTCTCCCAGATCGCACGAGCTGTTCGCCGGTTTGGGCACGCGCCGCCCGTAATGGTCCACGGCGACCGGCCCGCGGTATTCGCTGGCCGGCGCTTTCGGTTTGACCGGCCCGCATTCGGCTTTGGCCGGATCGAGACTGCTGATGTCGTACCCCACCATCAATCCCAGATGACGGGCCAGCAATCCTTTGTCAACCAGATCCAACGAAACAGCATCGGCCATCTCGCGCACGATCAGCCGCGCCGTATCGAAATCCGCCGGCCCCTGCAGCACCTGTCCGGAGCTGATGGAGTGCCCCTCGGGCTTGTATGCCTTGATATCGGCCATCGTGCACGGCTCCCAGCCCCACGCGTGGTCGATCAGCAGCTCCGCGTTCACGCCGAACAGCCGGTACAGCAGATCCTCGTTGTGATAGTCGGAGGCGCGGCCGAGCGAACATCGTGCGATATCGCCCATGGTGTCGAGTCCGTGCGCGGCGAGTTTTTTCGCGTATCCACGCCCAACCCGCCAAAAGTCGGTGATCGGGCGGTGCTCCCACAGCAGCCGCCGGTACGACATCTCGTCGAGTTCGGCCACGCGCACACCCTGCTCGTCGGCCGCCACATGCTTGGCCACGATATCCATGGCGACCTTCGCCAAGTACAGATTCGTGCCGATGCCCGCGGTGGCGGTGATGCCGGTGGTTTCGGCGATGTCGCGCACGATCACGGTGGCCAGCTCATGCGGGGTCATCCCCAATGCGTGTAGATACGGCGTCGCGTCGATGAACACCTCGTCGATCGAATACACATGGATATGTTCGGGCGCCGCGTATTTGAGATACACACCGTAGATACGCGCGCTGTGGTCGAGATAACGCGCCATACGTGGCTTGGCGGCGATGAACTCCACCGCAAGTTCGGGATGTGAGGCCAGTTCGCCGGCATCGGTGGACGAGCCCACAAAGTGACGCCCCGGCGCGCGCAACCGACGCTCCGCGTTGACCTCGCGGATCCTCTGCTCGACCTCGAACAGCCGCGCGCGTCCCGGCAGACCATACTCCTTCAGCGACGGCGAGACGGCCAGACAGATGGTTTTCGATGTGCGCTCCCGATCCGCCACCACCAGATGCGTGGTCAGCGGGTCACGTCCAAGATCCTGGCACTCCACAGAGGCATAGAAGGATTTGAGGTCGACGGCGATATAGACGCGGCCACAGGGCCCTCCCCGCCCGCGCAAAGCCGCTCCGCCTGTGGTGTTCGTCCGCTCCTCCACACTCCCCTCCGATCATCCGCACGACCATCGGTACACCGTCCATACTACCCAACCCATCGAACAAATGTTCGATTTCACATGTCGGGTGTTCGCGCTCCGGCCAACGCCTCCCCGCCTCACGAAAAATCCGTCCCATGCAAAGACCCGCGTCATATGGCGCGGGTCTGGTTCGCGATGCGATATCGCACGTTATGGCAGCGGCATCATCGGTTGCGGCGACGACGCGCCACCAACGCCGCTCCGACGAGGACGCCGAGCGCCACAACGGCACCCGCGACGGCGACCGCGATGACGCCCGCATCGGGGATATCCACGTCGGCGACGTCCGCCGCCGTACCGTCGGAAGCGTCGTCGGAGTCGGACTGGGAGGTCTCCACGGTCTCGAATTCGCAAGTGGCGGAGACCTGAAGCACACCCAACTCGATGTCGGTCGCGGGCCAGTATGCGTACCCGACATAGCTGTCGGGATACAGATCGTCGAAACGTCCGGTTTCCTCCGATTCACGGATGAACCCCAACGTCTCGTCGTAGACGCGATAGACCACGGGGGCCTCGCCGTCCGCCGACTCGGCGGAGAACTCCACCGAGGTTCCCGACACCTCGGCCGTCAGCCAATCCTCGTAATCCGCAGGAGTCCACGTGACCAAGGTGTGCTCGGGGCCGGAGCCGCGGCGCACGACCAGAGTGCGCTCATCGCCGTTCGTCGGAGCTATCCATATGCCATCCTCTCCGATGTCGAACCATTCGTGCGTGGAACAACCGTCACCGGCGCAGATCACCTGCGCATCCTCATTGTCGGTCCATACCCACACCCAGCCGTCTTCGATGTTCACCACGAAGTCGGTCTCCAGCCAACGCGCGGTCAACGTCATCGAATCGGATGCGGTATCGGCATCGAAATCCCACAGACGCCCATCGTCGCCGGCGGACGTCCACCATCCGTCGAACACATAGCCGTCCCGCGTGGGATCGTCCGGGGCCGCGACAAGCCCGCCGGCGGCGACCCTCTGCGATTCGACGGCGGAACCGCCGTCGGCGTCGAAGTCAACCGTCACTTCGGCGGAAGCGGCCGGCTCATCGGCCGAGGCGGCCGGAACGGCCCAACCGGCCAGCGCCGCCAGCATCACGACGGAAAGAACCCATGCCATCGTTTTCATCCACAACCGACCAGCGACACGGCCGCAACAACCGCCACGCGGACCGGACGCGCGCGCGGAATCGTCATATCGTCTCTGTGGGCATACCCCCATAGCAATCACACCTCTCTCAAAGAAAACCCGACCGAAGGATTCGGGCGCGCCCGTTCCCGCAACCATTGTGGACGGACCGCCAGCGACATATCGCCTCCTTTGCGCGAGGATACCATACGGAGCCTGATGTCGCTTGGCGCTATGTCAACGCCGGACCACCCCATCTCCTCACCCCACACCCCCGTCGCACCGCCGCCGACAGCGCCCTCAGACGTGACCCGCACGGCAAAGGCCGTTGTTAGCCCCGATTGGTAAGGTGATGGGGTATCGAACAGGCGGTACTTCTTACAACTTTCACCACACGGAAGGAAGTCGCTGGGCATGTCTGCTGAGCTCGAAGATATCCACGAGGAATGCGGCATTTTCGGCGTCTGGGGGCACCCGGACGCGTCCCGTCTCACCTATTTCGGCCTGCACGCGCTGCAGCACCGCGGCCAGGAGGGCGCGGGCATCGTCTCCAACGACAACGGCACGCTGATCGGCCACCGCGGCCTGGGACTGCTGACCCAGGTGTTCGCCGATGAACGCCAGATCCAGCGTCTCAAAGGCGACAAGGCCATCGGCCATGTGCGCTACGCCACCGCCGGCTCCGGCACCACCGACAACATCCAGCCGTTCATCTTCCGCTTCCATGACGGCGATGTGGCCCTGTGCCACAACGGCAACCTCACCAACTGCCCGTCGCTGCGCCGCAAGCTGGAGGATGAGGGCGCGATCTTCCACTCGAATTCCGACACCGAGGTGCTGATGCATCTCATCCGCCGCTCCGACAAGCCGACCTTCATGGACAAGCTCAAGGAGGCGCTCAACACCGTGCACGGCGGCTTCGCCTACCTGCTGATGACCAACGACGCGATGATCGGCGCGCTCGACCCGAACGGCTTCCGCCCATTGAGCCTGGGCAAGATGAAGAACGGCGCCTACGTGCTCGCCTCCGAGACCTGCGCGCTCGACGTGGTCGGCGCCGAGCTCGTGCGAGACATCCGCCCCGGCGAGATCGTGGTGGTCAACGAGCACGGATACAAGATCGTGCAGTACACGAACGAGACCCAGCTGGCGATCTGCTCGATGGAGTTCATCTACTTCGCCCGCCCCGACTCGAACATCTACGGCGTCAACGTGCATTCCGCCCGCAAGCGCATGGGCGCCCGCCTCGCCGCCGAGTCGCCGGTCGAAGCCGATATGGTGGTCGGCGTGCCGAACTCCTCCCTCTCCGCCGCATCCGGCTATTCGGAGGCGTCCGGCCTGCCCAATGAGATGGGCCTGATCAAGAACCAATATGTGGCCCGCACCTTCATCCAGCCCACGCAGGAGCTGCGCGAGCAGGGCGTGCGCATGAAGCTCTCCGCCGTGCGCGGCGTGGTCAAAGGCAAGCGCGTGATCGTGATCGACGATTCCATCGTGCGCGGCACCACCTCACGCCGCATCGTGCAGCTGCTCAAGGAGGCGGGCGCGGCCGAGGTGCATATGCGCATCAGCTCCCCGCCGCTCAAATACCCCTGCTTCTACGGCATCGACATCTCCACCACCAAGGAGCTGATCGCCAGCAAGCAGAGCGTGGAGGAGATCCGCGACTTCATCGGCGCCGACTCGCTCGCCTTCCTCTCGCTCGACGGACTGGTCGAATCGATCGGTCTGAACGCGGCCGCCCCCTACGGCGGATTGTGCGTCGCCTACTTCAACGGCGACTACCCCACCGCGCTGGACGACTACGAACAGGATTTCCTCGCCTCGATCACCCCGGAGGACCGCGTGCGACTGCCCCGATTCGCGCTCGACGACAGCGAGTACGAAGGCAACGAATACTCCTGCCAGAAGGGTCTCAAGCCCGGCGAATGGCAGCCGAAACTCTAACCGACATCACATCCGTCCAAATCCATATGAAGAAGCACCAAGAAAGGTCCGCCAATGCCCAAAGCATATGAGAACGCTGGAGTCAGCGTCGAAGCCGGTTACGAAGTCGTCAAACGAATCAAGTCGCATGTGGCCCGCACCGACCGCCCGGGCGTGGTGGGCGGCATCGGCGGCTTCGGCGGCCTGTTCGACCTCGCCTCGCTCGGCTATAAGGAGCCGGTGCTGATCTCCGGCACCGACGGCGTGGGCACCAAACTGATGGTGGCCAAGATGGCGGGCAAGCACGACACCATCGGCATCGACTGCGTGGCCATGTGCGTCAACGACATCGCCGCGCAGGGCGCGGAACCGCTGTTCTTCCTCGATTACATCGCCTGCGGCAAGAACGATCCGGCGCTGCTGGAGCAGGTGGTGGCCGGTGTGGCCGACGGCTGCGTTCAGGCCGGCTCCGGTCTGATCGGCGGCGAGACCGCCGAAATGCCGGGCATGTACGACGAGGACGAATACGATCTGGCCGGCTTCGCGGTCGGCGTGGCCGAGAAATCCGCCATCGTGGACGGATCGGCCATCGCCCAGGGCGATGTGCTGATCGGGCTGCCCTCATCCGGCGTGCATTCCAACGGATTCTCCTTGGTGCGCAAGGCCCTGTTCGAGCAGGCCGGCTACACCGTGGACACCGAGCTGGAGGCGCTTGGCGGCGCCAAGCTCGGCGACGTGCTGCTCACCCCCACCACGATCTATGTCAAGGCGTTGAAGCCCCTGTTCGCCGCGGGTGTGGTCAAGGGCGTCGCGCATATCACCGGCGGCGGTTTCATCGAGAACATCCCGCGTATGATCCCCGATGGTCTCACCGCGCGCATCCAGCTCGGCTCGTGGCCCGTGCTGCCGATTTTCGACGTGCTGGAACAGGCCGGCGAAATCGACCATATGGAGATGTTCAATATCTTCAATATGGGTGTGGGCATGGTGCTGGCCGTGGACGCGGCCCGCGCCGACGAGACGCTCGCCCTGCTTGAGGCCAACGGCGAGGCGGCCTATAGGATCGGCGAGATCGTCGCCAAAGCCAACGACGACGTGGAACTCGTCTGATATCCCCTGAAAGGAAACACAGCTATGAAGGTTCTGGTCATTGGTTCCGGCGCGCGTGAGCACGCCATCGCCCACACGCTGCTGCGCGGCGGATCCGTCGACGAGGTGACCGTCGCCCCCGGCAATCCGGGCATGGAACTCGACGGCATCAACACCACCTCGCTGAGCGCCTCCAACCATGCGGCGCTGATCGACTTCGTACAGAAGAACGATTACGACTGGGTGTTCGTCGGCCCTGAGGTGCCGCTGATCGAGGGCATCGTCGACGCGTTCGCCGAAGCCGGCATCAGGGCGTTCGGTCCGAGCAAGGCCGCCGCCCAGATCGAAGGGTCGAAGGACTTCGCCAAAAAGCTGATGGCCCGGCACAACATTCCGACCGCGCAGTACCGCACCTTCGACGAGTTGGAGCCCGCCAAGCGCTACGTGGCCGAGCAGGGCGCGCCGATCGTGATCAAGGCCGACGGTCTGGCCGCCGGCAAGGGCGTGACCGTGGCCATGGATATCGACACCGCGAACGCCGCGTTGGAGGATATCTTCGTGGACCACCGCTTCGGCGCCGCTGGGGCGAAGGTGGTGATCGAGGAGTTCCTGGAGGGTCAGGAATTCTCGCTGATGAGCTTTGTGAACGGCACCGACTTCTGGCCCATGCCGATCTCGCAGGACCACAAGCGCGCCTACGACAATGACGAGGGCCCGAACACGGGCGGCATGGGCGCGTACAGCCCGGTGCCGCAGATCGGACAGGATGTGGTCGACGCGGCAATCGAGACCATCGTGCGCCCCACCGTCCAGGCCATGGCCGACGAGGGCACGCCGTTCACCGGCATCCTCTACGCCGGTCTGATCGCCACCGCCGACGGCCCGAAGGTGATCGAGTTCAACGCCCGCTTCGGCGACCCCGAAACCGAGGTCGTGCTGCCGAAGCTCACCTCAGATCTGGGCGCGGGCATCTGGACGCTGCTCAACGGAGGCACCCCCGAATTCACGTGGGACGACCAGCGTGCGACGTTGGGCGTGGTGCTCGCCGCCGAGGGCTATCCGGTGAATGTGGTCAAGGGCGCGTCCATCCCCGAAATCGCCGTGGACGAGGATTCCCACGTGTACTACGCGGGCGTGGCCAACAGTCCGGACGGCCTGGTCGCCTCTTCCGGCCGCGTGCTGCTGGTGGAGACCACCGCCGACGACATCAAGGCGGCGCAGGACAAGGTCTACGCGATCATCGATCCGCTGGTCACCGACGGCATGTTCTACCGCCACGACATCGGAGCCAAAGCGCTGAGCGCCTGACGTCCTGCCTACTGGCCTATCCCCCGTTGTCCGCAAGCGTGCGCGTGCGGACAACGGGGGATTTTCGATGCCGACGGTTTTCTCTCCCCTCACTCCCCCATCCTCGCCATGCGTCGCAGTCACGATGGTCGTGACGGCCGCAGCGGTTGGTTCCCAAGTATGGTCCGAACGCGTCGGCGGAGAGGACCGGCCGCTAGCTGAGCTTGGCGACGATGCGGATCAACGCCTGACGCAGCGTGGTGAACGGCGGATAGACCACCTGCAGGGTGTCGGGGAACTGCGGCTTGTCGACCACGGTTTTGACGTGGCTGAACACCTTGAATCCCTCCTTGCCGTGATAGGCGCCTATGCCGGAGCCGCCCACGCCGCCGAAGGGCAGACGACTGGAGATGAGATGGCCGAGCGGAATCGCGTATCCCAACGCGCCCGAGCTGGTGTCGCGTTCGAACCGCTTCCGCGTCTCGGCGTCACGGGAGAACACGTAGGCCGCCAGAGGACGGCTGCGCTCGTTGATGAAATCGATGGCGGCGTCGGCGTCGCGCACCACAAGAATCGGCAGAATCGGACCGAAGATCTCCTCACGCATCACCGGCGCGTCGGGCGAGGTGCCGAACAGCACCGTGGGCGCGATATACCGGTCGGCGCGGTCGGTCTGGCCTCCGCAGACCAGTCGTCCGCCATCCGCCAGCAGTCCGGTCAGACGGTCGAAGTGACGCTCGTTGACGATGCGCGCGAAATCGGAGGATTGGCGCGGGTCGTCGCCGTAGAACTCCGTGACGGCGAGGGCGATGCGGTCGGCGAGCATCTGGGCGATGTCCGGCGTGGCCAGCACATAGTCCGGGGCCACGCAGGTCTGCCCCGCATTGGTGAACTTGCCCCAGGCGATGCGGCGCGCGGCGGTGTTGAGATTCACCGTATGGTCCACGAAACACGGCGACTTGCCGCCCAACTCCAGTGTGACCGGCGTCAGATGCTTCGCCGCGGCCTCCATGACGATCCTGCCGACGCGGCCGCCGCCGGTGTAGAAGATATGGTCGAAGGGCTTCTCCAGCAGCGCGGTCGTCTCCTCCGGACTGCCCTCCACCACGGCGAAGGCGTCGGGATCGAGATAGCGGGCGACCAGCTCCGCCAACAGATGCGAGATGGTGGGTGAGAGTTCCGAAGGCTTGAGGCATACGGCGTTGCCGGCCGCGATCGCGTCGACCATCGGCTCCAGGCTCAGCAGCACCGGATAGTTCCACGGGGAGATGACCAGCGCCACGCCTTTCGGTTCGGCGAGCGTCCAACCGAACGCCGGCTGCAGCAGCCAATGTATGGGCTTGGGATGGCGGGAGGACCACATGCCCATGCGGCGGCGCACGAAACGCGCCTCATCCATCACCAGATCGATCTCCATCAGCAGCGTTTCGGACGCCGGTTTGCCGAGGTCGGCACGCACCGCCTCGATGATCGCCTGCTTGTTCTCGGCGAGCATGCGGCGCATCGCGTCGAGCTGGGACCGCCGCCACGACAACGGCTTGGTGCGGCCGGACCGGAACGTGCGCTGGAGACGGGAGAAGATGTCGCTGGTCATGATGCTCCTTTGCTGGCTGGCCGATTGCGCGTTCTAACGACGGCCGGTGAAGTGGTCCATACCTTCGTTGAGTCCGAAGAACCCGTAGATCGGATCAGCGATTTTCGGCGGCAGCGCGGCCACCACGCCGGCCACGGCGGCGAACGGCGGCATGATGAGGCGTTCGCGTCCCTTGGCCACGGCCTCGACGATGCGGTCGGACACCGCCTGTTCCTTGAGGATCGGCAGCAGCAGCGGGAATTTGGTGGTCACGCCGTCGAACATGCCGGTGTCGATGTAATACGGGCAGACGGTAAGCGTTTTGATATGCGAACCGGCCTTTTTCAGTTCGCTGCGCAGCGAGTTGGTGAAGCCGACCGCGGCGAACTTGCTGGCCGCGTAGTCGGTCTGCTTCGCCACCGCGACGATGCCGGCGGCGGAGGCCACGGTGACGACCGCGGCGCGGCGGTGGCGTTTGAGCTCGGGAAGGAAGGCCTTGGTCGTCCAGAACAGGCTCAGCGTGTTGACCTCGAAGGTGCGTCGGACCTGCGCTTCGGAAAGCTCCTCGAACGGCGCGCCGGACACGATGCCGGCGTTGTTGATCAGCACGTTCACCTTGCCGAGCGTGTCGATGGTCGCGGCGGCGGCGCGACGCACGGCCGCCGAATCGGTGACGTCCACGGCGAACGCCGCGGCGCGCGGCCACGCGCCCGTTTTCGGCCCGAGCGCCGACGCGCGCTCCTCCGCCAAGCGCACGGTCTCCTCAGCCGCGGCGGCGTTGATGTCCCACACCGCGACGCGACCGCCCTCCTGAACGATTTTCAGCGCCATCAGACGGCCGATGCCTGAACCGGCCCCGGTGACCACCACACTTGCGCCTTCGTAATACTGATGCGTGGACATGGAACGCTCCTTTCGCCGTGCGTTCCAGTGTAATGCCGCCACACGAGAATATTGACGGGTGTGTTTGCTTCGTCAACCATATCGGCGCGCAGCGTACGATACGGAACGCACGCGACGCATATGGCGGGACCCGCGAACCATTCGGCCGCGGGTCCCGCCATGTCCGCGCGATCGCGCCGCGCTATCTGGGCAGCGTCATGAAATCGGTGTCCTCCAGATAGCCCGCGCCGGCGGTGATGTCGTATTGGATGAGTCGGTAGTCCTCCAGCAGCTGCTGCGTCTCCTCGTCGAAGTCGCTTTCCGCCATCGGATTGCCGTCGGCGTCCAGATAGATGTTCTGGCCTTCGGGAATGCGGTCCCAGCCTTGAATGCTGTTGACCACCGGCGGCTCCATCGCGGAGATCTTCTCGTGCATCAACGTCAGGAACGCCAGATACGGCGAGACCTTCGCATCCATGTGTTCGGCGGCCTGAGCCACGAAGTAGTTCGGCGACGAGTACTCGTCGTTGTCGATGTCGTTGCCTTGGGTGCCGGACGCCTTGTTCGACCAGATGAAGTAGTCGGTCAGATGCAGGGCGAGCGAATTGTTCTCGTCCTCGCTGGCCGTGGAGTAGATGCCCGGCAGGTGGTCGCCGTAGAACACGACCGTCACCGGCTTGTCGAGCTCGTCGAGCTGGTCGAGGAACTCCTGCGTGGCCTCGTCGGTGATCGACGCGCCCTTCTGGTACGTCTCGATGGACTCCTGCTCGTCCTCGTCCAACGGCTGGGAGGGGTCGGTGGATTCGGCCGTGAAGTCGTTGTCCGCATACCAATCGTGGTAGGGCATGTGGTTCTGCATGGTGATGATCTGGATGAACTGGTCGCCGTCGTTCTCGGCGATCTTCTCCAGCGCGCTTTTGTAGGTCGCCTCGTCGGAGACGTACGGCGAATCGTCGATCGTGTCCTGATACTTGATCTGGTCGTCGCCGGTCAACGTGTAGAAATGCGAGAAGCCGAACTTCTCATAGTTCGTGGCGCGCGAGTACATGGACGACTCGTATGGATGGAAGCCCAACGAATTGGCGGGCGCGCCCCACATCTGGTTGATGGTCGGAGTCCAATGCTGGGTCGGCACGAGCTGCTGGTACGGGCTGGTCAGCGACGAGTCGAAATTCGCCATCGACAGACCGGTCAGTCCCATGTATTCGAGGTTCGCGGTGCCGCCGCCATAGCCGGACGAAAGCATCAGGCCGGAGGTGGTGTTCGCCTTGATTTCGCGGATGTTCGGCATCGAGTCCTTGTTCACCTTCAGTCCGGGCACGCGCTCGGGGTCGGAGAAGGATTCGGAGAGGATGTAGACCACGGTGCTGTCGGTCATATTCGCGGAGCGGGTCTCGTTGATCTCCTCGGCGGCCTGCGTGTAGCGCGCGAGCACCTCCTGCATGGTCTCCTCGGAGTATTCCTCCGGTTCCTCCATCACCTTGGGGTTGAGCTGGCGGACGAAGGCGACCAGCGGGCCGTTGCGCTGCGCGTCGTAGACGGAATCCCACATCGAGGGCTTGTCGCCCATCGCCGAGGAGAAGTTCTTGGCCCACGAGCCGACCGTGCTCACCTGCATGGCGTACAAACCGAAGAACAGACCCGGCACGAGGATGAGCAGCAGACGGGCGACGGCGTTGAACGAGCGGCTTTTCGCATCCGACCCGCGGAACAGACGGCCGTGACGTCCGTCGATGCGGTTGAGCGCGACGCACATCGCCACGAAGACCGCGAACACGCCGATCGCGATGAGGACGGTCACATGCGCGCCGGAGGGCATGAAGCTCATGAGATTGCCGGTGTTGGACCCGAGGAAGCTCAGGTCGGAGGGCAGGATCGCCTCGTAACGAATCGAGATCTTGAAATACTCGATAACCGCGACGATGATCGCCAACGCGAGGAACACCGGGGTCGCGATCCAGAAGCGGTTGAAGAGCATCAGCAGGATGAGGTAGATGACGCCGGCCAGGATGAGGTTGAGCACGGCCACGAAGTTGAGGTCGGTCCACATCTTGGTCACGAAGCCCCAGCCGGTGACGTTCATGTTGTTCGACAGTTGGACGCGCGCCGAGGTCTGGCTCACGCCGATCTCCAGCGCGGCCACGCCGACGGCGTCGAACACGAGGAACAGCACGGCGTACAGCCATCCGGGGAAGGGCTTGCGCGCGGTTTCGCCACGGTCGGACCGGTCGCGTCCGGCACGGCCTTTGCCGAATCTCCCGAACACACCCGACTTTCGGGGGCGTGATCCATCGCCGGCGTCGCCGGCACGGACGATGGTCAGCTCCTCGATATCGTCCGGCTGTTGCGTCTGTTCGGAGGTGTTCTCGTTGTTCATGGCCTGCACTTCACGGCTCGCGTTTCGTTGGTTGGTTCGTTCGTTCTGTTCAGACATACAAATCTTCATTCTCGCCGCCATCACTGACAAACGCAATGAGAATCCGTGTATCGTCACGCTTCCCTGACGATTGCCAGCCTATCCGCACGATATGCTCGACGCTTCCCTGACTTTCCCTGAACGTTCCCTGTCTTTCCCCTTACCGTCGCCTCAGGCGCAGCGCCGCCGCCGTCACGGCGCATAGTCCCGCCATCAATGCGATGACGGCCGGCCACCACACGGAGACGCCGCTGCTGGCCAGGGCGCGGCCCTCGTCCTGGCTCGCGTCGTCTTGTCCGCCATTCTCATCGTCCTGTCCGCCATTCCCATCGTCAGAGGAACCGCCGGCACCGTCGTCCGGGGTTTCGGGCTCCGGTTCCGGATCGGGGTCGGGTGTTGGATCCGGATCGGGAGCGGGATCCGGATCGGGAGCGGGATCCGGGTCGGGTGTTGGATCCGGATCGGGATCCTCCCCGGCCTCCACAGTGACGTCCAGCCGAACCGCGGTGGCATTGCCGTCGCTGTCGGTCACCGCGTAGGTGACGGTATGCTCACCGACCTCGCCGATATCGTGCGGCACATCCGCCATCACCCGACCGGAGATATCTCCATCCTCCACATCGGTGGCGGAGGCCAGATACTCGCTCGGATCGAACGCGTCGCCTTCGCTGACGGTCACTTCGGCGTCCGTCAGCTGAATCACCGGCTTGGAACCGTGCAGTACCATATCCATGAACTGCGCGTACTCATCCCGCTCGCTTTCGGGCAGTAAGGCGTACCATAAGGCGACGCTGGCTCGGCGACCGACGTCGTACCGGCGATTGGCCAGTCGGGACTCGTCCCAGTCATCGCGTGCCTCATCCAGCCGACGCTTCGCCATGTCGCCGATCATCGCGTCGCGCTCGGCGTCATCCATGCCGGCGCGAACGAGTCCGGCCGCCGTCACCTCATAGGTCTCCTCCATGGCCGTCATACGGTTGGCGGTCTGTTCGGCGCCGTTCTCATCGGTGAATTGGGTGCGGTCGTTACGGTTCCACAAATGCCAACGGACAACGATTCTGTCGCCGATGGCGAGCGGCACGTTCGGATTGTCGTCACCACCGCTGATATCGGAGAAATGCGCCGTGCCGCCGGGCAGCACCCATTGCGCGACTTTGCCCGCCGTGGTGGTTTTGACGGTGCCCGCATCGTCGGTGACGGTGACGGCCGCGCAGTCGCCCGCGCCCGTGTAGCCGCCGCATCCGGTGTTGCTCTGTCCCAACGTGACCTTCAGCACATGGTCGTCGACATCCAATGTCGCTTGGAAGGCGAGCGTGCCATACCACTGGCCGAGCAGACGGAATCCGCCGCCGGTCAGCAGGCCGTCGGACCGGTAGCGCGCGGTCGCCCGCGTGGTCGCTCCCGGAAGAACCGTGATATCGGAGAGAATCGGCTGCGAATATCCGTCGGCCAGCGGAGCCTGCAGCTGGTAGGAGCCGGTCGGCAGCGTTCCGCTCGCCTTGCCGTCCGCGATCGGCAGCACGGCGACGGTCGTTCCGTTGTTGACGACGTGGATGTTGCGTCCGTCCAAATCGGCGCCGGAGACGGAGACTTCCACGGTGCCGGAGGGATTCGCGCCCGCCTCATGCAAACTTTGCGCAAGCAGACTGGTTTTGACGACCTGGAACCGGTATGTCGTGCCCAACGAGGCCATCACCGCGGACTCCAAATCCGGATCCGCGCTGACGCCGAACTCGTCGACGCCGATCGCGTCCGCGAGAATCACCATCCGATCGAGATCGGGACGCTCCTGCAACTGGCGTCGGGTGTCGGACGGGATCTCGACGCCCCACGCGTCGAGGAACGGCGCGAAATCCACACCATAGTTGTCCGCAAGCGCCAACAGCCACGCGGATTCGTTGGTGATCGATCCGCCGGCGTTCAGGTAGGCGCGATACCAGTGGTTGACCACGCCGAGCGGTTCGCGGCCGTTGGCGTCTTTGGCGGACTGGTCTCGGTAAGCCGACTGGCCCACGGCGTCCAGCATGCTGACGTAGGCATTGAGCAGCGGATGGTTCCATTCGAAGTTTGGCGAGTCCGGCGTCAGCCGGTAGTCGCGGTTCACTGAGAGCTCCCCGCTTTGCCGGTCCCACCAGTAGTCCCAGCCGACGGCTTTCACATCAAGGATGTCGGTATTGTGCTGAACATAGTAGGCCAGCACGTTGTTGCTCGTCTCGCCGCCGTCGAAGCTGCCGCTGTTGCGCCCCAGCGTTCCTTGGTAGCCGTGCGCGATCTCATGCAGCAGTCCCCATCCTTTATCGAAGAGGGACCATACGTATTCCGCGTTCACGCCGACGTGGTCGCCGCTGTAGTAGGCGCCGCCGGCTCCGTGGATGTTGGCGCGGAAGAACTCCTTGCTGCGCACCTGCTGGTCGAGGGGGTCGATGGCGCGGGCGTCGAGACCGATGAGCTCGTCGTCCCGCTGGATGATGTCGTCGAAGTAGGTAAGCGCTTTGTCAAGCGTCGGGAAGAGACGGAACAGATTGGCTTTGTCGATGTCGTTGCGCATCAGCGTCATCGACCGGCCGCTTTCGACCAGCGCGTACGGGTCGCCGTCTTCGGCGTAGGCCTCGTCCCATCGGGAGAAGAATTCGCCTTGGTCGTCGCCCAGATAGTAGTAGGGGGTCAGGCGGGCATCGTCGCCGTAGGTGAAGCGCACGGTGATGTCTTTGTCGGTGGAGCCTTCGCCGCGCGAGTTCATGGGCGTGTATACGGTCAGCGGGGACGCGCCGGCGGTCGAGCCGGTCAGGGTGGCGCTCCGCCCCGGTTTCACGGTGACGGTTTCGCCGTCGGTGTGCGTGTCGTTCGTCGGCCAGGTGAATTTGACGTCGGTGTCGCCGGTGAGGACCTCCACCTCGACGCTGCCTCCCGCGGGCACGCTCAGTCCGACGGTCTGGCGGTCGTGGGCGTCCATACGCAGGATGCCCTGCAGCTGTGTGTTCCAGGCGCTTGCGTTGTTGTAGACCTTGCGCACGATGGAACGGCGCTCGGTCGAATCGGCGGGCAACACACGCACCGTGGTCGTCATGCTTGCGGTGTTGCCGTCCGAATCCGTCGCGGACGAGGTCAGCGTGTACGTGTTGCCGGCCGCCTCCGCGTCCACCGCGCCGTCAGTGAGGGGAATCTCATCGCCCGTGGTTTCGACGGCGCGCGTCAGGTCGCCGTCCTCGATGTCCTTGGCGTATACGCGGTAGGCGGCCTCGTTCGGCGCGTACGGGTCGCCCACCTTCAATGTCATTTCCTTGGTGCCGTAGAGGACGGGCGCCTGCCGCTCATCCCACTGTTGGATGTCGGCCGCGGCGGCCGCGGGAACGTACGTGGAAGCCAGTATCGCCGCTGTTGCGAGTGCGGCAATGACTTTCGCGCGCATGCAGTCTCCTTGTGTTCGTCATATGGGCGAAAAGCCCCAAGCGTAGCATCGCACCCAAGAAAACCGACATCGCCCGCGTCGCGCCCTTACTCGACCGCCTGCGTGAATTCTCCCACCAGCGCCTCCATCCATGCGATGAGGTCGTCGTATTCGGCCGGCATCTGTTCGGTGATCCCGACGGTCGGCACGTCGGCCTGTTCGGCGGACTGGACGATCTGGTCGGTGGTGGCGTTCGATTCCTGCGTGTTCACCACCAGCAGGGCGATGTCGCCGCCGGCGAACGCGTCGATGAACTCCTTCAGGTCGGATGGGGTGGGTTCGCTGTCGTTGGCCGTGGCCTGCGCGTACCCGGTGGGGGTGGTGTCGTCGAGCTGCAGGTCGTCGGCCAGATACGCGGCGACGGATTCGGTGGCGGCGTAATTCAGCCCGCCCGTCGTGGCGGCGGCCGTCTCGATCGCCGATTCCAGAGCGGCCTCACGCTCATGCCAAGCTTCGTTGAGCTGTTCGAACGTGGCCTGGTTTTCGGGGTCGGCCTCGACATAGGCCTCGGTGATCGCATCGGCCGTGGCGGAGCGGACATCCGCGGAAAACCACACATGCGGATTGTCGCCGGAGGTCTTGCCCGCGGCTTCGGCGGCATCCACCAGTGTTGCCTGCGTGGATTCGGCGGCTTTGACGGCCCAGGAGTCGTAGTCGGCGCCGTTCACCACGACGACCTGCGCCGAAGCGAACCGTCCCACGTCTTGGCTGGTCGGCTCGTAGTCGTGGGCCTCCACGCCGGTGTTGCTCATGATGGTGGTCACATCGACCAGGTCGCCGCCGAGTTCGCGGGCCACCGAACCCCACTGGTTGATCGAGGCGACCACGGCGATCCCATCGCCGTCGCCTGCCGTCGAGCCGCTTCCGTCCGAACCGCAGGCCGCCAATGCCGCCATCATCGAAATCGCCGTCACACCCGCCAGCGTCCGCTTCCATAGGTTCTCACGCATCATCTTTAACCTCTCCATTGTTAATGAGATTCATTTTCATTAACAACCATACACTATCCCCGGATATGCGAAAACCGCCCGAGTGTCCCGAGCGGTTTCCATATTCCATACGCAACCCAGCCGCAGCCATCCATGCGACGGTTTCAACGCGGCCGACGGCGATCCCGCCGCAGCCCCATCACCGATCCCATCACTGGCAGTCCGGGCACAAACCGAACACCTCCAAGGTGTGCGACTCCACGGTGAACCCATGCGCCGAAGCCACCTTACGCAGCCAGCTTTCACTGGGCGGATCCACCTGAACGGTTTTGCCGCACTTCTTGCACACCAGATGGTGGTGATGTCCGTCATCGCCGCATAAGCGGAACAACTGCTGGCCATCCAACCGAACGGTATCGGCCACGCCGGCATCCGCCAGGGCGTTGAGTTGGCGGTACACGGTGGCGAGCCCCACCTTCAGCCCGTCATCCTCCAGTTTGCGGTGCAGCTCCTGCGCCGACATGAACTCGTCGCACTCCTGCAACGCCGCGTGGATGGCGTCCTTCTGTTTGGTATTACGTTCCATACGTTCGACCATGAAATCTCGGTCCTCTTATCCGGCGGACGAGCGGATGCGTCATGCCCCGGCCCGCCCGCCATCGTCGCTATCGCAGATCGTTCCAGCAGCCGGTGCCCTCGATCGCCGCCACGGTCGCGGCGGTGTCGTCGGTGAGCACGGTGATATGGCCCATCTTGCGGTCGTGGCGGCCTTCCGCCTTGCCGTAATCATGCACGTTCCACTCGGGATGCTCTCCGATCAGCGCGCGGGTCGGTTCGACGTGCTGGCCGAGCACGTTGACCATCACGGCCGGACTGAGCAGCTTCGGCTGCGGCATGGGCCAACCGGCGATGCCGCGCACGTGCGCGTCGAACTGGTCGATGGAGCACGCCTCGATCGTGTAATGCCCCGAATTGTGGGGGCGCGGGGCGAGCTCGTTGACGATCACACGGCCGTCTTCGGTCACGAACAGCTCGATGGCGAGCGTGCCCGCGAGCGCGAAGCCGTCCGCCAACCGCAGGGCCAGTTCATGGGCAGCCTGGGCCACATCCTCGCTCACCTCGGCCGGGGCGACGGTCATGTGCAGGATGTTGTTGCGGTGCTCGTTGCGCACGATGGGGAACGTGACGAAATCCTTGCCGTTTCCGGCCACGAGGATGCTCGCCTCGAACGCGAAATCGACGAAGCCCTCGAGGATGCTCGGCGCGAAATCCCCAAAACCGCGCACCTCGTCCAGATCGGCCTCGGAACGCAGCACGGTCTGTCCGTGGCCGTCATAGCCGCCGGAGCGGGTTTTGAGCACCGCAGGGTAGCCGATCTCGCCGAGCGCCGATTCGAGTTCGGCGATGGAGTTCACCGCGCGCCAAGGCGCGGTGTCGGTGCCGTGGTCGTTGATGAACCGTTTTTCGTTGACGCGGTCCTGCGTCACGCGCAGCAGGTCGGTGCCCTGCGGCGCGGCGGCCAGATGGCGCACCTCGTCGATGGCGTCGGCGTCCACGTTCTCGAATTCGTAGGTGAGCACGTCGCAGCGTTCCGCCAGCTCGCGGATGGCGGCGGTGTCGTCGTAGGCGGCGGTCACCTGAAAATCGGCGACCTGCGCGGTCGGACAGTTCTCCGTGGGGTCGAGCACGCCGACCTTGAAACCCATATAGCGGGCGCTTAGGGCCATCATGCGGCCAAGCTGGCCGCCGCCGACGATGCCGATGGTGGATCCGGGCATCAATGTGGACACGCGTCCTTTGGTTTCCTCAGACAAGCTGGGCATTGGATTCCTCCACCTTGTCCTTCAATCCGTCGCGGTATTCCTGCAAGGCTTCGGCCAGACGCTCGTCGGTGGTCGACAGGATGCTCACCGCCAGCAGGCCGGCATTGGTCGCGCCCGAATTGCCGACCGCGGTGGTGGCCACGGGGATGCCGCCTGGCATCTGCACGATGGACAGCAGCGAGTCCCAGCCGGAAAGCGCGTGGGAACGCACCGGAACGCCGATCACCGGCAGCGTGGTCTGCGCGGCGACCATGCCGGGCAGATGGGCGGCGCCGCCGGCGCCGGCGATGATGACCTTGAATCCCTTGGCGCGGGCCTCATGCGCGAACTGCCCCATCAGCTCAGGCGTGCGGTGCGCGGAGATGACCTGCTTGTGGTAGGGAACCTCGAACTGGTCGAGCACGTCGCAGGCGCGCTTCATGGTCTCCCAGTCGCTGGACGAGCCCATAATCACCGCCACTTCGGGCGTGGTTGCATTGTCCGCCATTATCATTTACCTCCGGTTATTGAGAATCCGACTCCACTGTACGCCGCAAGGGCGAAGATTCATAGCCACTCCGCGGTTCCCGCATCCAGTTGGCACCCGTCACACCCAGTTGGCATTTGACGGCTCCAGTTGGCACCCATCTGAAACGCCTAATCCTTGCGATGCCGTAACGACGCGAAAACGTCATACGGGGCGGGTGCCAACCGGAGGGCCCAAGTGCCAACTGGTCGCGACGGGTGCCAACTGGTTTTTGCCGCCGACAGCGCGACAGGCCGATCAGTCCGCGATCGCGATGGCGACCTTGCCGAACACGCCGCCGTCGATGACCTTCTTGAATGCGGAAGGCGCGTCGGCGAGCGCATAGGTCGAGTCGATCACGGGATGCAGGTCGGCGTGCTCGACGAAACGCAGCAGGCGGCCGAAGTCCTCGCGCGAGCCCATGGTGTTGCCCTGCACGCGGATGTCTTGGAAGAACACGCGGGTGAGTTCCGCTCCGGGCTGGTCGCCGGTGGTGGCGCCGCAGATGGCGATGGTGCCGCCGGGTCGCACCGATTTGACGGAATGGCTCCAGGTGGCCGCACCCACCGATTCAATCACCGCGTCGACCTTTTTCGGCAGCCGCGCGCCGGCCTCGAACACGGCGTCCGCGCCGAGCTCCAAAGCCTTGACGCGTTTGGCCTCGTCGCGCGAGGTGACGAACACCTCGAGTCCGGCCGCATGGGCGAGTTGGATGGCTGCGGTGGAGACGCCGCCGCCCGCGCCTTGGACGAGGATCGTGTCGCCGGGCTTCACGTTCGCGGCGGTGAACACCAGCGAATAGGCGGTCAGCCAGCTGGTGCCGAGCGCGGCGGCCTCGACCAGGCTCAGGTTCTTCGGTTTGGCGAACACGTTGGCGCTGGGCACCGAGGTTTTCTCGGCTATGGTGCCGGGATAGCATTCGGACAGGATGGTGCGGCGTTCGCCGGGCAGCACGCCGTTGCCGTCGTTGCCCACGAAGGTGTAAAGCACGACCTCATCGCCGGCCTTGAGACCTTTGCGCACGGGGATGTCCTCGTCGAGGACGCCGGCGGCGTCGGTGCCGAGGATCATCGGCGTCTGTGCGGCGGCAAGGCCCACGCCTTTGAGACTCCACACGTCGTGGTGGTTGACGGTGGCCGCCTTGACGGAGATGGTGGACCAGTACGGGCGGGGTTCGGGTTCGGGCTGCTCGCCCACTTCGAGCATGTCCAGCGGGTTGTCGTAGTCGACTCCTGACGCGTATACGGCCTTCATGTGCGCTCCTTGCGATCCAGGCCGGCCCCCATGGCCGTCCGTCTGACCATATTACGACCGGGGTCGCACGCGGTTCCATCATCCAGACGCCCGTGCGACTTTAGCGCACATGATTCAAACAATCTAACATCACCTATTATGGCGGAATTCCGGGATTCCTAACGGTTTCATGTGCGTTTTCGAAGCGCGGGAGGGTCGCACGGACGCGATTGGAGCGGCGGTTCGTGCGCCGGGACATTAGGAGATGTTGGGGGCATTCACCCAAAACGCCTCCTTTCGGCCACCCACGGTCATATCATGCACTTTCGGCACAGCGAACGGAAAGGAGCCTCGGGTATGAGTGGCGCATTGTTGGGGAACATCACCGGCCCAGCCGACGTGAAGGCGCTTTCGGCCGACCAGCTGCCCCAATTATGCGCGGAGATCCGCCGGACGCTGCTTGACTACGGCAAAGCGCATGGCGGCCATATCGGATCGAATCTCGGCATGGTCGAGGCGACGGTCGCCCTGCACCGCGTGTTCGACTCTCCCCGCGACCGCATCGTCTTCGACGTGTCGCACCAAAGCTATGTGCATAAGATGCTCACCGGACGCGCCGCCGCCTACCTCGACGCGGAGCGCTACGACGAGGTGACGGGATTCACCAATCCGCTCGAAAGCGAGCACGACCATTTCGTGCTGGGACATACCGGCACGTCCATCTCGCTGGCCTGTGGTCTGGCGAAAACTCGCGATATGTCGGCGCAGACGGCATCGGCCGAAGCGGAAGAGGCCGAAGTCCCCCCGATCGGCAATGTGATCGCCGTGATCGGCGACGGTTCGCTCAGCTCCGGCATCGCCTTCGAGGGATTGAACAACGCGGCCGAGCAGGGCGGCAATCTGATCGTCATCGTCAACGACAACGAGATGTCCATCGCGGGCGATTTCGGCGGCATGTACGGACCGCTGGCGCGCCTGCGCGCTTCGGGAGGCACCGCCCAACCCAATATCTTCCAGGCGTTCGGACTGGACTACCGTTACGTCGAGGACGGCAACGATGTGGCCGCGCTGGTCGACGCCTTCGAGGGGGTCAAGAATATCGACCATCCCATCGTGCTGCACATCCATACGTTGAAGGGGCTGGGATTGGCTCCCGCCGGGGATACCGCCGCCCGCCGGCCTTCGACGCCGCCGCACGAAGACGCGCCCTGGCATTCCGATCTATGCGACCTGTCCGACCGCGACCTGCACGCGGGCCAATGCGAGGCCTCGCATTGGCAGTCGCCTGACGCCGCGGCGGACCGTCCGGATGACCCCCGCAAGCATTACGGCAAACTCGCCATGGCCGCGCTGGAGGCCCGGTTCGAGCGAGAGCCGGGACTGGTGGTCATCTCCCCCGCCACCCCGGGTTCGAACGGCATCACCCACGCGTTCCGTGAGCGCGCGGGCCGACATTACGTGGATACGGGCATCACCGAAAGCCATGCGGTGGCGTTCGCCTCCGGCATCGCCAAGGCGGGCGGCGTTCCGGTGCTGGCCACCACGGCGTCGTTCTTCCAACGCGCCTACGACCAGCTGCAGCAGGAGCTGGCGTTGAACGGCACACGCGTGACGCTGCTGGACTTCCTCGGCGGGCTGTCCGGTTCCGACAACACGCATTCCGGGGCGTTCGACATCGCCATGTTCGCCAATATTCCGGGATTGACCTGTCTGGCACCCACCGGCGAGCGGGAGTTCCTCGATATGCTCGCATGGTCCACCGGTCCGGCGAGCACCGGTCCGGTGGTGATCCGCGTTCCCGGCGAGCCGATTCTCGCGGCCGAACGGGCGGGTTCCTATCCACTGTTCACGGCCGAACCCGACGCGTCCGCGGCGGACGATTACACCGGCTATCGCATCACGCACGCCGGCGGCGACGTCGCGGTTCTGGGCTTGGGCAACACGTATCCGCTGGCAGAGCGGGTCGCGGCCACGCTACGGGAGCGGCACGGCATCGACGCGACGGTGGTCAACCCGCGGCAGTGCTCGACGCTGGACACGCGCACGCTGGAGGGCCTGCGCGGTTCCCATCGGTTGGTCGTCACGTTGGAGGACGGCCAGCTTGAGGGCGGTTGGGGCGAGAAGATCACCGCCTATTACGCGAATGCGGACTCGCGCACGTCCACGCGCGCCGGAGACGCCGCGATGCGCGCGCTCAACTTCGGCGCGGCCAAGGAGTTCACCGACCGCGTGCCGCTGGCGGAGCTCGACGCCCGCTATGGGCTGACCGAGGACGGCATCGTCGCGGCCGTGCTTGACGCGCTCTGAAGGGTGCGACCGCGCGTCATTCGCTGTTTTTGATGGCGTCCAACGCGGGGATGCGCACGGCCTTGTTGGCCGGTCCGAATCCTGCGATCACACCGACCAGCATCGAGAACAGCACCGCCGCGAGGAACAGCCACCATGGGATCACCGACACGCGGGTCACGTCCTCGCCGCCGACGATCGCATGCCACAGATTGTCGGGGCTCGGCCCACCCAACGCGAAGATGTTGATGCCCCATGAGACCAGTCCGGAGATCACGCAGCCGACCAATCCGCCGAACAGGCCGATCGCGCCGGCCTCGCCGAGGAACATCACGCGGATGTCGCGCACATAGCAGCCGAGCGCCTTCATGATGCCGATCTCACGCGTGCGTTCGGCCACCGACATGATCATCGTGTTCGCGATGCCGATGGCGGCCACGAGGAACGACACCGCGCCGATGCCGCCCAGCGCCAACTGCACGCCGCGGGACTGCTCCTCGATGCTTTTGCGCATCTCCTCGTACGATGAGGTGTTGAAGCCCATCGCCTTGATCTGCGCCTCCACCTCGGGCACGTCGGACAGGTCGGCGGTTTTGACCAGCACCTGGTTGTAGGTCGTGGATTTCTCCGCGCTCGACGGGTCGATCTTGGCCGTCAGTTTCTTGAGGTCGTCAAGGCTCATGATGATGCCGGACGAGGTGGCGTATCCCTTGTTGTAGTCCCCCTTGAGCACGCCCACCGGAGTGTATTCGACGGTTTGCGTGGCCGACGCGCCGGAGGATCCGCCCGTCGCGCCGACGCCCATACCGTTCATAGTGCCGCTCATGCCGCCGTCGTAGTCCACGCCGGTGGTGAGCTGGAACGTGGTCGCCAGCGGGTCGAAGAAGGGATCGTCGCCCTCGTTCTCCTGGCAGCCGTTCTCGTCGCATATGTATTCGCCCGGAGGGTTGCGCATGTTGTTCATTTCGGAGGCGAAGCGGTCGATGAAGCCGTAGGCGGTGTATTCGCCCACCAGCACTTCTCCGGATTTCAGCGGCGCGCGCCCGTCGAGCAGTTCGTAGCCCATCTGGTCGAGCTGGGTGGTGTCGATGCCCATCACGGAGATGTACTGCTGCATGTAGCGTCCACCCGCGCCGGCGGAGGCGCTGGCGCTGTAGAAGAAGTCCGCCATCGGCGTCGCGCCGGAGACACCGGCGATGGATCGGAAGGATTCCACGGCCTTATCGTCGAGTTTGGCGGGCTCCCCCGTCCCGCCCGAATCGGATGATCCGCCCGACGAGCCTCCGCCGGTGTATACGGTGATGATGCTCAGGTCGCCCATGGATTCGAGCATTCGTTCGTTCTGCTCGTTGATGCCTTGGCCGATGGAGACCATCAGCACGATCGAACAGCAGCCGACGACCACGCCGAGCACGGTGAGGATGGTGCGCGACTTGCGGCGGAAGAGGTTCTGCCGGCACAGGCGCAGGATATCGCCGAACCGCATGTCAGCCCCGGCCCGACTCGCCGGCGGAGGATGGCTCGCCGGCGGAGCGCGGCGCGACCGCGGAAGGCAGGTCGGCGATGACCTGCGTCGTCGTCCCATCCGCACTGTCCGCCGCGCCCGGCTCGCCGACGGTTCCCACGGGGACTGCGGAACCGGAGGCGGCGTCGCCGTTCGCCCAGTCATCCCACTCCTCGTCGATGTCGGCATGCTTGCCGGCCTTACGCTTCCTGCGGCGCGCCAGCATCACCACCAACACGACCGCAGCGGCCACCGCAACGGCGACGATCGCCCACACCCACCAGGCAGGCCCCTGCCGCGGCTCGTCGATCATACCGTCGTCGATCATACCGTCGTCGATCATGCCGTCGTCGATGGGCATGGCTTCCTGCACGTCGAGTGTGAGCGGGAACTCCTTGCTCTGGGACTGCCCGTCGGAATCCTCGTAGGAGACGCGCAGCTTCACCTCGGTGCTCCCGACGGACAGCGGCGTGAAGGCGAATCCGATCTGGCCGGTGGCTCCGGAGGCCACATTGCCGAGATACTGGGTACGCACCGCCGCGTCGACGCCGTCGCCCTCGATGGCGGCCTCGACGTTGGAGATATCGCCTTTGCCCTTGTTCACGTATTCCATCGTGACGGTGGTCTCCTCACCGGCGTTGACGACATCCGGCACCACCGGATCGTTGACCTGGAAGCGGTCGGGCTGGCTCACCGGCACGGAGATCTTGATGTCGGAGGAGTTCGAGGAGCGCATGCCTCCATCCACATACTCGTAGCGGAAGCTCACGGTGATGGGCTGGGCGCCGCTTTGCGCGCTGGAAACGGCCTGCATCGGCAGGCTTTGCGTCATCGTGTATCCGGCCCACAGCGAGTCGACGTAGAAGGTGTTCGTACCACCGGCGATGGCGAAGCTTTCGCCGCCGTCCACGGTCACCACCATGTTGGAAACGGCCACCTGCCCCATGTTCTGGAAGGTGAATCCGAGGGTGAACGAGCCTCCGACCGGCACCGAGCCGTCGCCATAGGAGAAGTTGGTGATGATGACGTTCGGCACCGGCCCCGCGATGGAATCGGAACCCGAACCGTCGGTGACGGAGCCGTCGGCCCCGTCCACCACGGGCACGACGGCACCTGCGCCCCCGTCGGTGGTGGTCAGCACGGCGGCGCCAGCGCGGCCGGAGGCGTCGGAACCGGCCTCGGCGAACGCGGTGGCGGGCGCGGCGAGGCATGCGACCATCATCAGCAGCAAAGCCAGCAACGCGCACAGCGGCGCGATCGCCTTGCGGTGTCGGATATTCGGCATGGCGGTTGTCCCTTCTTCTTGTGGTGGTTCTCTTGGAGACCGGCGTCGAGGTCGTGTTCAGCGGTCCGACGGCGCGGCCGGGCGCTCGCCGTTCATTCGATCGCCGACGATGCGCCCGTCGAGGATGGTGACGATGCGGTCGGCGTAGTCGGCCATCTGCGCGTCATGCGTGACCAGCACGATGGTTTGGTTGAAGTCGCGGGCGAAGGAGCAGATCATCTCCATCACGTCGTTTTTGGTTTTGGAGTCGAGATTGCCGGTGGGCTCGTCGGCGAACACCACCTCGGGCCGGGCCACGAAGGCGCGCGCGATGCCGACGCGTTGCTGCTGTCCGCCTGACATCTGCTTGGGATAGTGGCCGAGCCGATGCCCCAGTCCGACGCGTTTGAGCGCGCCGCGGGCGATCGCCTCGCGTTTGGCTTTGGGCATGCCCCGGAACATCAGCGGCATGGCCACGTTCTCGACGGCGGTGAGGTTGGGCAGCAGATTGTAGGACTGGAACACGAAGCCGAGGTGCCGCTGGCGGAAGGCGGCCAGCTCGCGCTCGTCGAGAGCGGAGACGACCACGCCGCCGATGCGCACGCCGCCGCGCGTGGGTTTCTCCATGCCGGCCAGCTGGTTGAGCAGTGTGGATTTGCCCGAGCCCGACTCGCCGAAGATGCAGCAGATCTGGCCGCGCGGGATGCTCAGGTTGATGCGGTCCAGCGCCACGACGGTCTCGTCGTCCACAGGATATTCCTTGCGCAGGTTCCTGACTTCGATGATCGGGCGGCGAGCGGAGCCTTGGCCGGGCGCGCCGCCTGCGTTGCTTACGGTCGCGGGGGAAGCGCCGCCATCGCGCGCGTCGCCGCGCCTATGCTCAACCGTCGCCATATGAGGCCTTTCTCACGCTCTCTTCTACCCGCTACGCATCAGTATAGGCAACCTCGCGCGGCGGCGCACCCTTAGGGGCTTTCCCCGATGGGCATGTAGCCATGCGTCGACAAGCCTCGACGGCGTCCGGCCACATCGGCCGCCTACCTTCCATCGCTCAGCGCGCGCCGTGGTCCTTCTGGTATTGCTCGCCCCACGCCTTCATCGCGTCGACGATGGGCTGCAGGCTTTTGCCGGTCGCGGTCAGCGAGTATTCGACGCGCGGCGGCACCTCGGCGTACACCTTGCGTTTCACCAGACCGTCCTGCTCCATGGCGCGCAGGTTCGAGGTGAGCACCTTCTGCGAGATCTTGCCGACGGAACGCTGCAGCTCGCCGAAACGCCTCGCGCCGCCCATCAGGTCGCGAAGGATCAGCACCTTCCAGCGGTCGCTGATCAGCATCAGGGTGGTCTCCACAGGACACGCCGGGAGATTGGTTTCTTGGGTCATTTTCTACCTTTTCTTTTCGTTGGAAACTCACAATGCTTCCCTTTTGGTAAGTATAGCACTTTATAGTGCCTACTTCCCAAAATATCCGTACTTGTCTTAAAGTAATCATTGTCAACGAAAACACTTCATCATCAAGGAGCAACTTATGAAGATCGCAGTCGTCGCAGCGAACGGCAAGGCCGGCCAGCTTATCGTCAAGGAGGCCGTGGATCGCGGTCTCGACGTCACCGCGGTGGTGCGCGGCGAGAACAAAACCGTGGCCGAGAACGTGCTGGTCAAGGATCTGTTCGACCTGACCGCCGCCGACCTCGCCGGCTTCGACGTGGTCGTGGACGCCTTCGGCGCCTGGACCCCGGAGACCCTGCCGCAGCACACCACCTCGCTGATGCATCTGGCCGACATCCTCTCCGGCACCGACACCCGCCTGCTGGTGGTCGGCGGCGCCGGCAGCCTCTTCCTCGACGCCACCCACACCGCCCAGGTCCAGGATCTCGAATCCTTCCCGGAGGTCTTCAAGCCGCTCGCCAACGCGATGGGCAACCAGCTCGTCGAGCTGCGCAAGCGCGATGACGTGAACTGGACCTACGTGAGCCCGGCCGCCGACTTCCAGGCCGAAGGCGAGCGCAAGGGCGAGTATGTGCTCGCCGGCGAGGAATACACCGCCGATGCCAACGGCGTGAGCGCGCTGAGCTATGCGGACTACGCCGTCGCCATGGTGGACCTCGCCGTCAACGGCGGCCACGTGCGCGAGCGCATCTCCGTGCGCTACTAATCCACCCTCAAGCGGAGAGCGCTCTCCCTTCTCCGTCATCCTAAGGAAAACGGAGAACCCCTCCCTGTCATCCAAGGCGGAGAACCCTCCACCTTCCCGTCATCCTGAGCGGAGCGAAGCGTAGTCGAAGGATCTCCTAGCATTGCACCAAACTAGATCCCTCGACTACGCGCTTCGCGCTCCGCTCGGGATGACATTGATAATGACCATTCGTCATACTGAGCGGAGCACAACGAAGCCGAAGCATCCCCATGGGATGACGCATAAAGTGGCAGCCCCTCCATCCGGGGGCCGTGCAGCAAGGAGCAGTCATGACCGATTCCGAACTCACTGAGGCCTTGCGCGGCCTCATCCGCCTTATGCTCGAGGAGTGCGGCATGACGGCGGCCGACCACGCTTTGGACGAGCGGGATTTCGACCAGTTGTGGTCCACCTTCCGCGCGTTGGCGAACACCCGCGCGCCGATGGAGGCGTCTCCTGCGTTTCTGGAACCACAGGACCGGGTGCTGCGCGAGGTCATCGCGCGCGCCGGCGTCACCGAGGCCGACGAACTTCCCCGCACCAAAGCCGACGCGCGCCTGTCCGTCTGGCGCGGCGACATCACGACATTGCGCGCGGACGCCATCGTGAACGCGGCCAACGCCGGCATGACCGGCTGCTGGTCGCCGAACCACCATTGCATCGACAACGCGATCCACACTTTCGCCGGCGTGCAGCTGCGTCTGGAATGCGCGCGGCTGATGGAATCCCAGGGCCATTCGGAACCCACAGGACTCGCGAAATCCACCGCCGCATACAATCTGCCGGCGAAGCATGTCATCCACACCGTGGGACCGATCGCGAACGGCGCCCCCACCGACGAACATCGCGCGCAGCTCGCCTCCTCGTACCGCCACTGTTTGGACGAGGCGGCGCGGTTGGGCTGCGCGAGCCTCGCATTCTGCTGCATCAGCACCGGCGTGTTCGGCTTTCCACAACGCGAGGCCGCCGCCATCGCCGTGCGCGAGACGCGCGCATGGCTCGACGGGCATGCCGACGCGGGCGTCACCCATGTGGTGTTCAACGTGTTCGGCGAAGAGGACGAAAGGATCTACCATGCCCTTCTGGACGCATAAGAGACAATCCGCACAGTCCGGCGAGCTCCTCGACGCAACGGACCTGCTGGCCGCGCCGGAACCTTCGGAGACCGGCAGCGACGACTCCGCTTTCGGCGGGAGCGAGGACGTATGGGCGGACGCCGATCACGTCGGCATCGACCTACGACTCGGAGTCGACGACGAAGCCGACGCGGACGATATCCTCGCCGAGGCGCGCGAGCTGATCACGGGCAGCGAACGCGTGCTCATCGGCGCGGGCTCGGGACTGTCCACAGCGGCGGGATTGACGTATTCCGGCGAACGTTTCACCCGCAACTTCGGCCCATGGATCGACAAGTACGGCATATCCGACCTGTACTCCTCATCGTTCTACCCCTACCCCACCGACGAGGAGCGCTGGGCGTATTGGGCGAAGCATGTGGATCTGAGCCGCTACGAGCCGCCGGCGATGCCGCTGTACCGACAGCTGTTGGACGGCGTGCACGACAAGGACTACTTCGTGCTCACCACGAATGTGGACGCGCAGTTCGCCAAGGCGGGCTTCGACCCGTTCCAGATCTTCGCCACGCAGGGCGACTACGGCTTCATGCAGTGCATGCGCGGCTGCCATCAGCGCGTCTACCCGCTGGACGACTTGGTGCCGCGGATGCTCGAGCGCACCGTGGACTGCGCGATTCCCAGCGACCTGGTGCCGCACTGCCCGGTGTGCGGCGGGCAGATGATGGTGCATCTGCGCTGCGACCAGTATTTCGTGCAGGACGAGGCGTGGTATGAGGCGCAGCGCCGCTATAACCGTTTCATCCAACGGCTGCAGGAGCGCCCTGACGTGCCGACCGTGCTGCTTGAGCTCGGCGTGGGCTGGAACACGCCCAGCATCATCCGTTTCCCCTTCGAGGCGATCGCCGCGATGTTCGACATTCCGCTGATCCGCATCAACTACGACGACGCCCGCATCGACGCCGCGGATGTGAGCCAAGGCTTCGAAATCCAGGACGACATCGCCGCCGTGCTATCCAAACTCCTGTAGACAGTACGATTCCCGCCCAGCCTGCGTCTTCATCAAGGCGACAGGCCGGCGGGCTTGGCCGAATCCAGGTGTCGCCGGAAGGGTACCGGTGTTGCTACAGTGGATGACTGTTGTTCGGCCCCGTAGCTCAGCTGGATAGAGCATGTGACTTCTAATCTCAAGGTCGCCGGTTCGAGCCCGGCCGGGGTCACGAAAACACTCGAATCTCAACGATTTTGGGATTTCAGGCTTCCGTTTCGCGCACGTCGGCGACGCTGCCGGCGCGAGGGATCGCCACCGTTCGCAACGGCTGCGAGGCGGCGGGTGACGGCGCGCGGCAGAAGACGTTCGCCGGCCGCCCCGGCTCTGGTGAGATGGCCATGGTAGGCGAGGACGTCGCCACGCATCATCCGACGATAGGCGAATTCGGCGAGGCGGCGGGCGTTGGCCGGCCGACCCATCGTGAAGAAATTACGGCCACCCATCGAAGCCGCCTTGGCGAACCCGGTCGAGGTCGGACCGGGACACACGCAGGTCACGCTCACGCCGGTGCCGCGCAGTTCGTGGGCCACCGCCTCCGAAAAGGAGCGCACGAACGCTTTGGATGCGAAGTACATCGCCATCCAAGGCCCCGCCATCATCGATGAGACCGACGCGATGTTGAGGATGCGTCCATGCCCGGTCTCGCGCATATCACGCCCATATCGGTAGGTGAGCTCCGCGAGCGCGACCATATTCAGTTCCATCATCGCATGCTGACGGTTCCAGTCGGCGTCGAGGAAGCCGGTCCAGTCCGCGAATCCCGCGTTGTTGACCAACGCTTCGACCGTCAAACCATGCGAGTTCGTGAAGTCGTGCAGTCTTCGGGGCGCATCGGCCTCGCTCAGATCGACCGGAAACACCACGACGCGAACGCCATAGCGCGACTCCAACACCGAACGGACCTGGTCCAGCCGCGCCTCGTCGCGCGCCGCGAGGATCAGATCGTATCCGTCCGCGGCGAACAGCACCGCGAGTTCGCGGCCGATGCCGCTCGACGCGCCGGTGACCAACGCATACGCCATAACCGTTATCTCCTTCATCTTCGATATTCGCTTATTCTTCTTCCGTCATCGACGCCGATTCGTCCTGCGTTCCGCACACGCGCCCGCACGAGACGGACGCCTTCTTCAGAATTCGATGACGCGAGGCGTGTTGTCCGGGTCGTGGCAGGCCATGGACGCGATGCAGTCGGGGCTTATGCTCTGTTCGCGGATCCAGGCGAGGGAACGCCGCTGCTCGGATTTGTCGAGCGAGATGCCGGAGGTGACCATGTCCCGCCACGACCGGGTGGCATAGCCGCCGTCCGCGAACAGCAGCACGTATTTGCCGCTCGGGTTGGTGATTTTCACGGCCACCTGACCGCGGGTATGTCCGGGGATGTTCACCAGCCGCACGCTGCCGTCGCCGAATAGGTCGAACGACCGCCGGCATGGACCTTGGTCGTCGTTCCAGTCGTACAGGTCGATGTTGTCCAATCCGGCCCACCATCGGGGGCAGAACCGGATCCTGTTGACGAATCCCGGCTCGTTCGCGCCGTCCATCTCGTCGCGCGCGATCATGATGCGTTTGGCGTCGGCGACGAGTTTCAGCCCGTTCGCGTGGTCGCAGTCGAGGTGGGAGACGACCACATAATCCAGATCGCTTGGTCTCAGGCCTTCGGCGGCGAGCTGCTCGTCGATGGTCTGGCCCGCGGCCACCTCGCCTTGGTTGACCTTGTACAACGCCCATGAGCCAAGCGATTTGATCTGCGCGCGTTTGTCGTACACGCCGTCGGGGCTCATATCGCGATGCCAGCCGGTGTCCACAAGCACACGGCCTTTGGGTGTGGTGACGAGGAACGCGCACACCGGCAGCCACAGGCGTTTGCTTGGCGGCACGAACACGCCGGAGCCTTTGACGATGCCGCAATGGTCGCCGCCGAACGGCAGATTCGGCGAGACGCGCACACGTCCGCATTGGAACACCCGCACCGAAAAACCCGTGTCCGTGCCGTCGCCGTGATATGCGCCATCAGTCGTATAAATCATGATCCCGCTCCTTCCGCCGGTCGCCTGTTTCGCCGTCGCGTGGAGACCGGAACGTCGGAAATCGCCGGTATCCACGCCATGGATTCCATTGAACACGGCAAGGCACAGTGGAAGGCCGATTCCAGCGCTACACAAACGCGCGAAGTGTCCACTATGCTTAGGCGGCATGAGCGCCATCCACCCCTATGCGGCCACGCCTGATGATTATCCCGCGCCGGAACCGACCCCCGCCCGCGAATCCATAGAGTCCGCGCTGCTCGCCTACATGCGTGACACAGGTAAACCCGCGGCGGCCGTATCCGTCACGGAGATCTGCCGACGCGCGTTCGTGGCGCGCAGCACGTTCTACGCGAACTACCGCAATGTCGATGAGGTATTGGAGACCATCGAGAACCGTCTGGTGCGCGCCATTCTCGATCGCAGCGCGTCCATGGTCGACCTCAAGGCCGGTCCGGAATCGGCCGTGGCCTCCTGCGCCAATGTGTTCGCGTTGATCCGCGAACGGGAGCCGGTGTTTCGCACGCTGCTGCTTGATGTGCCCGACCCCCGGTTCGTCGGCAAATGGAAAAAAGCGATATCCCATCATTTCTGGCGAAGGTTGTTCGCTCCGGCCGATGATGCGGCCGCGGTCGTCGGGGCTTCCCGCGATGCCGGCGACGATGCCGGAGGAATCGGCGATTCCGCCGACGCGCGGTTCGCACGCCGGCGTCGCGGCCCCGCCACACTGAACCGGGCGCTTATGCTGGAGATGATCGCCAGCGCCGTCGTCGGCGCCTTCACGTTCTGGCTGGCCCACCCCGATCAGGTGGAGCCGGCCGAAATCGATGATCTGGTCGCGCGTCTGATCGTCGACATCGACGATATCTGGTGACGCGCGGCCTGCGGTCCGATCGGATCGCCGCTTTACTTGTCGAAGCGGGCGCCTTCGGGTTTGCTGGCACCCACGTACAGCGCGAGGGCGAGGACGAATCCCACCAGAATCAGCACGATGCCTCCCACGACGAGCCCGAAGGCGGCATCGTCGCCGAGGGACGAGGCGCCATACTGGCTCAGTGCGTTGAGGCTCAGCGCCTGGCCGACGTAGCCGAACACGGACGGCAGCAGCACGAACCAGCCGGAGCGGTTCCTGTCATGCAGACGGCGCACGGCCACGGACAGGCTGGGGATGATCGTGCCCAGTGTCCACACCACGCTCACCACGCCGACGACCATGGCCACGGAAAGCACCTGGCCCAGCATGTTGAGGGCGGCGTTGACAAGGGCGCAGAACAGGTACGCCCACCAGTATTCGGAACGGGAGGCGCGGCCGGAGAACGTGGCGTACTTCTTGAAGTATCGCACCACGGCACCGCCGAAGCCGATGCCGTAATACGGCTTGTCCAACGCGGGCTCGCCCGGCGTCGTCACGGGGGCGGCGGTGGGAGGAGTCGAATATTCAGGCGCGGTCATGGAACCCTTCTTTCTTGCTCATTATGCGGAGGCCGACGGGAGCGGCCTGTGGCCATTATGTCAGCACACGCCCGCCCAGCACGCCTCCCAAGACCGCGAACGCCCGGCAAACCACGCGTCGACTACCCCAAAAAGGGCATTATTCGCGATCCGCGGCTCCCGCGCGTCCAGCGAACGGGGCGCTCCGAGACGCGACAAGCCGCGTTCGACCGGGAGAGCCCGCCATGACCGTTGAATTCAACGATGGCAGCGTTCGATGATGTCGGTCAGCATTCGGCGCGTCCTCACGTATTTCGCCAGTGGAATCGGCACCACCACGCCGGAGGCCAGTTCCAGTTCGCCTCGGCGGATGGAGGTGACGTAATGCGCGTTGACCAGATATCCGCGGTGCACGCGGCAGCAATAACCCGGCAGCCGTTCCGAAAGCTCGCCAAGCGACACATTGCAGAAGAACGCTTTGGTCAGGGTCACCACCTCGCATCCGTGGTTGCGGCTTTCCACGTAGATCAGGGTGCGCGGATCGACGTACAGCATCCGCCCGCCGCTGGATATGCCCACGCGCTGCGACTCCGCGTCCCCCACCGAAAGTTTGCGTGCGATGAGGAACGCGGCCGCCTTCATCTGCGGGGACTGCCACAACGGTTTGCGTCCACGAAGAGTCGGGGAGCATTCCAGCTCCCACCCGTCGTCGGAGTCCATGACCAGATCCCGCAGGCGAGCGGAGTCTTCGGACCTATACGGGTTGGCGCCATTGCGATCATTGCCGCGCATGACGTTCCCGCCGCGTCCCGGACGTTCGGCGTCCGACCGTCCGTCGGCCCGCTCCAACCCCATCATGGTGGCGCCCAGTCCCTCGCCCTGCCATTCGAACGAATAGTGCTGCATGAGGATTTTCGCGGCGCCTCCCACCACACCATAGGTGATGGAGAACATGGTGCGGAAGCTGCGGCCGGCGTTCGTCCCCTCTTTCAGGCAGGTGATGAGGTCGCCGAACACCAGCGCGGTTTCCTTGCTGTGACGCAGCGTATGGTATTCCTCGATCAGAATGTCGGCTTTCGCGAAGTGGACGAATTCGCGGAAATGGTTCCTGATGGAATCGCCGCCGAACATCATCGACGCGCCGGATCCCAACCAGGCGGTTTGCGGGCAGAGCAGCGAATCCCACAGGGAGGTGTCGCCGCGCAGATGGTAATCGTGCATGACCTGTCGGGTCATCTTCTCGACGTAGCGTAGCGGAGCGGTCGAGATGGCGTCCGCGCCCGCGTCGGAACCACAGGTGCAGGTGGCCCCATCATCAGGGTGACGCGGAGACGAACCGCCATCGTCTCCCGTACGCTCCAGCCGACCGACCAGCTGATGTTCCATGACCTATCACCACCGTGACTTCCCCGTTTTGTGGCACCATCATATGCGGAAACGGCCGGCGGCTCTGAGGCACGGCACGCGGCAGTGACGCAAATCACATCTATTCGATGATCCAGCTCAGCCCCACGAGCACCACGAGGAACAGCACGTTCACCGCCGAATACACGGCGAGATACCGGCCCTTGCGGTCCGGATACCTCTTGGTGACGTTCTTGTAGGAGACCAGCGAGGCCATGGACGCGATCAGCGTGCCCATGCCGCCGAGGTTCGTGCCGATGATGAGCTCGCGCCATTGGTCGCAGAACCCGGAGAGCAGCAGCGTGGTCGGCACGTTGCTGATGATCTGGCTGCTGCCGACGGCCACCTCGAGCGGATGGTCGTTGACCAGGGAGGCGGCGAGCGTGTAGAACTCGGGAACGCGCTTCATATTGCCGATGAAGATGAAGAACATGACGAAGGTGAGCGGCAGCCCCCAGTCGACGTGGCGGAAGGCGCGCCGGTCGGTGAACAGGAAGGTGGCGATCACGATCACGCACATCACCCACAGCGGGATGATGTCGCTGACGGCCAACAGGCAGACGAGGAACAGCGCCGCGTAGACGATGGTGCGCCATCCGCCGTAGCCCGCGCCGTAGCCGGTGATGCGGATCTCATCGGGCTGGGGCAAGGCGTGCTCGGGGGCGAGCACGCCCTGCTCGATGCCCGCGCCGTCGAGGGACCGGAACTCGTCGACCGGCTGGCGGCCGAAGGCGAAGAAGATCACGACGAGCAGCAGCGCCGCCGCGGTGGCGGAATACGGCGCCATGATGCCGATCATCTCCAGCGAGGGCATGCCGGTGAGGGCCTTGAGATACAGGTTGTGCGCGTTGCCGATCGGGGTGAGCATGCTGCCCACGTTCGCGCCGATGGTCATCAGCGTGGCCACGAGGACCACACGGTCCTCCATGTCGGCCATGGTGAGCACGGCGATGGCGAACGGTATGAACGTGACCAGCGCCACGTCGTTGGTGATCAGCATCGCGGAGAAGAAGGTGAGCGAGACCAGCGTGATGATCAGCCCGCGGGCGGTGCTGACCCTGTGCAGCAGACGCGAGCCGATGATGCGGAACACGCCGATGCGCTGCAGACCGCACACCACCAGCATCAGGCAGACAAGCTGCAGGATGGTGCTGGCATGCACGTAGTCGGCGTATTCGGCGTCCGGAGGCACGATGAAGCATGAGATCAACGCGAGGATGGCGGCGATAATGAGGATGGTCTCGTTCTTGACCACTTTGATCAGCAGCTGGCGCATGAACCCTCCATGGAGTGCCTGTAAAGCACTCCATATCTTACGGGTTCGCACGCCAAGCTACGTAGTTTCGGCGTGCTGTTTTCCGACGTTCCGTATAAAAACAGCGTCTTATCCCTTCTATCCACTGACATTCACCGCCGACAGTCGATGCCGCGCCGTCGTTCGCGGCATCATACGTTCCGTCGGCGGCCCCGTCGGTTCGGCGGCTCGACGATGCCGGCGCAAGGCACCGTCCCACCCGCGCGAGCGTCGTCTCAGCCGCGCAATGTGACGACGGTGACGCTATGGGGACGCAGGGTCACCGCGAGTTCCCCGGCGTTCGCCGCCAGATGCGACTCATGATGCGTATGGGACAGCACGCCGTGACCTTCGCCCTCGTAGCCCAAGGTGTTGCGCTCGTCCGAATCGGCGTGGAGCGCATCGATCTCCAGTACGGTTCCGTGCGTCGGGCCGGCGGCCGCGTTCCGTTCCGCATCGTCGCCCTCCGCCGTCGCGTGCTTCGCGCCCGTCGCGCCCAACGCGCGCAATCCACGGGATATATCCAGTGTCACGTTGACGCTCCGCGCGCCGGTGTTCACCATTTTGATGTACCGCACGAACGTCGTGTCCTCCCGCGCCGAGGGGTCGTCGCCGGTGGCCGAGACGAACAGGTCGCGTCGGGGCCGCGCCGTATCCGCCGGATTGGCCGGACGCCCGACGGCATCGCCGACCTCGCACGCATAGGCGGTGCCGCCCAGACGCTCGGCGAACAGCCGCGCCACCTCGTAATTCACCGACGGCATCACGTGCGCCGCATTGAATTCGATGAGGTTCTGCTCCCATCCTTTGGCGGTGGCATGGGCGAACAGCGGCGCGTAGGAGGTCATGCGCACCACATCCGAATTGCGTTCGCAACCGGTGAGGAAGGCGGCCTCGGCGAGCGCGGTCCGCCAGATGTTCGCCGTTTCGGGCTTCTGCGGCTGCCCGGCGAAGTAGCCGTTGGCCGAGTATTCGCCGAAGTAGACGCCCGCTCCGTCGCGCGGATATCTGTCGAAGCGTGTGGCTTGTGCGATGAACCATTCCGGGGAATGGTAGGAGTGCTCGTCCACGATCACCGCGTCGCCGGTGGCCGAGCCGACGGCGGGCAACGGATCGCCGTCGCATCCCCTGCGTCCGTCGCGCGGGGCGACGCCGTCGGCGAGTCCCTCTTGCGTGAGTGCGTTCCGCGCCGTCCCGATCCTCCGGTCCGTCCCGTTCGCCGCGGGGCCGGTCGGCTGGTCGGCGATCCGCCGCGCGTGCTCCCAGCTGCGACGCATCGTGGGTTTGAAGGGGAACAGGCCGGCGCTCATCACGCACAGCATATCGGGATACCGTTCGTGGATGGCCCGCGAGATGATGTCGAATTTCTCCAGATAGTCCGGACCGAAGTTCTCGTTGCCCACGCCCACCATATCCAGGCCGAACGGTTCGGGATGCCCCATATCGCGTCTTACCGCGGCCCATGCGCCGGTGTCGGGATCGCCGTTGGCGAATTCGATCAGGTCGAGGTAGTCCTGCACCACGTTGCTCCGGAAGGCCAGCGCGTCAGTGGGCATGTGTCTGGGGTCGCGGCCGGGCGACTGGCAGGCGATGCCGGCGAACAGGGTGGGCAATGGCTTGGCGCCCAGATCCTCGCAGAGGCAGAAGTATTCGTAGAAGCCGATCTGATAGCTTTGCGAATAGCTGGAGCCGTCCGGCGTTTTGAACGCCCAGATGGAGTACTGCTGGCGTCGGGCGGCCAGCGCGCCCACGGTGTCCTTCCACCGGTATTCGTTGCCCGGAGTCACGCCTTCGACGATGCATCCTCCGGGGAATCTCAGGAACGCCGGCTTCAACGCGGCGATCGATTCGACCATATCGCGCCTGAGCTTGCCGTGACGCCATTTGGGGTCGCCCGCGCCCCAATACTCCGCGTCCATCAGTTCGACGCAGTCGAAGTCGAACACGCAGGCCGCGCCGTTCGTGATATCGACGCGCAGCTTGCCGTAATCGCCGCCCACTCCGCGCAACGTGAACCGCACATGCCGCCAGCCGTCGCCGCCTTTCGTCACGCGGGCGTCGACCGCGGAACGCGCGTCCACGCACGCGCCCGCGCCCCGTCCGGATCCCGCGTCGCAACGGATGTCCCCCACGTCCGTCAGCGGCAGTCCGTATCGGTCGACCACGCATGCATGCAGCGTCGCCTCTCCCGACACGGGGCGCACCCATGCCGCGAATTCGTAGAGCCGGCCGGGCCGAACCGCCATCGCGCAGCGACCGGCATACACGCCGCCGCCGTTGTATCCGAGGTTCTCGATGCGGGCGGCCGTCGCCGCGTTGGCGCCGGCCGGCACGCTCACCCGCGCGTACCGGCTGTGGCGGTGCAGGGGCGGCGCCGGACAGTCGGTGGCCACGCGTTGGCCGTGTTCGCCGCGGATCTCGCTGCCGCAACTGGTCGCCGCGCATCCTTCGAACCGCCAGAAACGCAGCGGATCGGCCTGGGTGCGCCACCGGTCGCCGCCGGACGGACGCATCGTGTGATGGTCGAGATACACGCCGTCGAAGCTGTAGTTGTTCACCATATTGGCGTTGAGTCCGCCGTCCGCGGACAGGTTGATGTCCTCGAAGAACACGCCATAGAGTCGATCGCTGACCGGATGCGTCGGTGCGCCCACGGAAATCCTCACCATGCGCCCATTGTAGGGACGACGGGAGGCAAATTCACGAGGCGTTCATGTGCGTGTCACCCGCACGTCGCCCATCGTCCTTCCCGCGCATACCTGAGGACTCTACGCTGGTGGGCACAACGGCGCGGATAAGGCCGTCCGTTCCATAGATCGTGGCTGAGGAGTCGGCATCATGCACACCCTGACGGGCATTCGCGAACGCATCGACCATGTGTACCCGAATCTGCGTCCCGCGGAACGGGCGGCCGCCTCCTACGTGCGGAACCATATCGCGCAGGCGGCGGAACTGACGGTGGGGCAGCTGGCCGACGCCGCGCATGTGAGCCAGCCGACGGTGATCCGGTTCGCCCGCAAACTCGGATTCGGAGGATACCGTGAGCTGCGCTACGCGCTGCGCCATCCGGAGGCCGAGCATCGCGTGGCCTTCGACCCGCTGGCGGGGTTCGACCTCAATCCATGGGACAGTCCAGACGAGGTGCCGGCCAAGGCCATGGCCGGCATCTCCGCCGTGATCGACGAGCTGCGCCGGGCGCTTGACATCACGGCCTTTCGCAAAACATGCGCCGCGTTGCGGGCGGCCAGTCTCATCGACGTATATGCGGTGGAGAATTCGCTGACGCCCGCCACCGACCTGTTCACCAAACTGTCCTATCTGGGATTGCCCTGCCGTCTCAACACGGACGCCTACTTGCAGCATATCGGCGCGGGGCATCTGACACAGGACGCGGTGGCGGTCGCGATCTCGCATTCGGGAACCTCGGCGGACACGGTCGCGGCGCTGCGTCTGGCGAAGTCGGCGGGAGCGAAAACCATCGCCGTGACGAACACCCCTTCCTCCCCGCTTGCGGCGACGGCCGACATCACGCTGCTCACCGGCACCAACGAACATACGATCCACGGCAACGCGATCTTCTCGCGCGTGGCCGATGTGGCTTTGGTCGACATGCTGTACATGGGCGTGCTGCTCAGCGACTACGGCCGTTTCTCCACCGCGCTCGACGAGTCGGGCCGCATGATCCGCGACCGCGCGGTCAGCCTCTAGGCAGCGCATCCGCCCGCGGCAACGCATCCGGAATCACCGACGCATCCGCCGGCCCGACGGATGCGTTCGACGAGGGAAAACTACAAAACTTCATCAAAGCGACGTAGTTTCGCTTGCTGTTCACATTCATTTCCCATGGCTTTCCCCCAATCCGACGCCATACGCCAGTCCGCGGGGCGACGATGGTATCGGGCCGACGCCCACGCCGGACCGTCCGGCGACACCTGTCCTCCACGTCGGGAAGACGTGGCGCATCGTCAAGAAATGAGAACCATGCTCGAACTGAAGAACATCTCCAAGTCGTTTGGGGACGCACGCGTGCTCGACGACATCAGCCTGACGCTGGATGACGGCCAGATCATGTCGATCCTCGGCCCCTCGGGCGGCGGCAAAACCACCCTGCTCAACATCGTGCTCGGCATCACCGACGCGACCTCCGGCCGCCTCCTGCTCGACGACGAGGATCTGACCGACGTGCCGATGGAGAAGCGCGGTTTCAACATCGTGTTCCAGGACTACGCGCTGTTTCCCAACCTCAACGCCTATGAGAACATCACCTACGGCCTGCGCAACCATCCGGGCGTCTCGACCGCGGACGAGATCCGCGAACTGATCGGACTGCTCGGTCTCGAAGAGCATCTGGACAAGCGGATCGACGAATTGTCGGGCGGACAGAAGCAGCGCGTGGCGTTGGCCCGCACGCTGGTGATGAAGCCCCGGCTGCTGCTGCTCGACGAGCCGCTCGCCGCCCTCGACGGCGTGATCAAGGAGTCGATCAAAGCCAAGATCGCGCAGATCGTCGAGCAATACCGGCTCACGACGATCATGGTCACGCATGATCCGGAGGAGGCGTGCACGATGAGCGACCGCGTGCTCATCCTCAACGGAGGCCACATCGCGCAATACGACACCCCGGAGAACATCCTCGAACATCCGGCGAGCGATTTCGTCCGCTCGTTCATCCTGCGCCAGCTGGAGGTCAAACGCAACAACATCTACTCGCTGTTCAGCGACGACGACGGCGCGCGGCCCCTTGACGCCGCGGCGCAGGAGGCGTGAGATGTCCGTCGAATCCATCCGGGCCGGCAGGCAGCTGTCCAACATCCGCCCCGACGTCGTCAATTACGAACGCCGCCCCCACGCTCCCAAACAGACCGAGCTGTGGACGCTGTTCGCGATCGTCGCCATCGCCTTCGGCTGCTTCCTCATCGCGCCGATGGCGCTGGTCGCCATCACCTCGTTCCAAAACGGCGAGGGAGCGGCCACGTTGGCGAATTGGACGTCGGTGGTCTCCCAACCCGAATTCGCCACGTCGACGCTCAACTCGCTGAAGGTGTCCGCCGCATCGGCCGCACTGGCCGTGCTGCTCGCGTTCCTGCTGGCCTACACGGTCAACTGCACCAACGTGCCCGGCTGGCTCAAACGGGCCATCACGCTGCTCACGCAGGTGCCGATGCTGCTGCCGACCATCACCTACGGCTTCGCCATCATCTACTCGTTCGGCAAGCAGGGCCTCATCACCCGTCTTCTGGGATGGCAGCCATTCGACATCTACGGATTCAACGGACTGCTGATCGGCTATGTGGTCTACACGCTGCCGACCTGCTTCCTGCTCATCCACAACGGTTTCCGATTCGTGGACAAGAGGTTCGTCATCGTCTCGCATATCATGGGCGACCCTCCCGTGACGACGTTCCTGAACACCATCGTGCGCCCGCTGATCGGCACGCTGGCGACCGCGTTCATCCAGGCGTTCTTCCTGAGCTTCACCGACTACGGCATCCCCACCTCGGTCGGAGGCACCTATGACGTGCTCGCCATGACCCTGTTCAACCAGATGCTCGGCTCCATCCCGAACTTCAACCGCGGCGCGGTCATCGCCGTGTTCATGCTCGTCCCCTCGATCATCTCCATCACGTTGATGGCCGTGCTCGAACGTTTCTCGATCCGCTATACGAAGGTCTCACCGGTCGACCCTCCCAAAGGTCGCCGTCGCGACTGGGCGTGCGCCCTGGCCTCGGTGGCGACGCTGGCCGCCATGCTGAGCCTGTTCGTCGTGATCGCGCTTATCCCCTTCGTCAACGAATGGCCCTTCGACACCGGGTTCACGCTTGGCCGCATCACCGCGTTGTTCGGGGACTCCGAACTCACGCAGGTGTTCGTCAACTCGCTGTATGTCGCGGTCATGACCGCGCTTATCGGATGCCTGTTCGCCTACGCGGCCGCCTTGGTCTCCTCGCGTTCGAAACTGCCCGTCTGGGCGAAACGCGCCGTGGACTCCGTCTCGGCGGTGATCAACACCGTGCCCGGCATGGTGCTCGGCATCGCGTTCCTGTTCGCCTTCTCCGGCACCGGACTGCAGAACACGTTCTGGATCCTCATCATCGCGAATGTGGTGCACTACTTCGCCACGCCCTATCAGATGATCAAGGATTCCCTGTCCAAAATGAACGGCTCGTGGGAGACCACCGCCCGTCTGATGGGCGACAACTGGGCCAAGACGATCGTGCGCGTGGTCACGCCGAACGCGGCGCCGACGATTCTGCAGGCGTTCGGCTACTACTTCGTCAACGCGATGGTCACGATCTCCGCGGTCGTGTTCCTGACCGGCGCGCATACGCAGGTCATCACCACGAAGATCTCCGCCTTGCAGCATCTGGCGCAGTTCGATGAGATCTTCACGCTGTCGCTGCTCATCCTCGCCGCCAATCTGGCCGTCAAAGGCCTGGTCGCGCTGCTCACCCGCAAACGCCGCGTCACGGCCGCGTCCGCGATCACGGTCGCATCGGCGGCCCGCGCCGACATGTCGGCGGGATTGCGAACACGGATGGCGGCGGCCGGCGGCCGCATCCGCCGCGGCGCCACCGGAGCGCTGGCGGGCACGCTCGCCGTGCTGCTCGTCGCGTTCGGATGCGGCGCCTTCTCCGGCACGGCCACCGCGGACGGTCAGGTGGTGATCTACACGAACGCCGACGACGAGGCGGTGGAAGCCTTCCAGCATGCGTTGGATGGCAACGGCTATAAGGACCAGTACATCATCCAGTCCTTCGGCACCTCCGAACTCGGCGGCAAGATGCTGGCCGAAGGCAGGGCGCTGGAGGCCGATGTGGTCACGATGAGCTCCTACTACATCGATTCGGCGCAGAAACGCAACCACATGTTCGCCGACCTGACCGAGGTCACCAGCAAGCCGCTCGGCGACAGCGAGAATTCGAAGGCCCCTGATTGGAGGCGTCCGACCACCGCGCAGGAGGGAGCGATCTTCGTCAACACCACCGCGCTGGCGGAAGCCGGAGTCGACGCGCCGACCAGTCTGGCCGATCTGGCCGATCCGCAATACGAGGGATTGATCGCCGTGCCCGATATGGAAGGCTCCTCAACCGGCTGGCTGATGGTGCAGGCGATCGCCGACGCCTACGGCACCGGCGACGAAGGCAAGCGCATCCTCGCCGCGATCTACCGCAACGCGGGCCCTCATCTGGAACAATCGGGATCCGGCCCGTTGAAATCCGTGCGCGCCGGCGAGGCGGTCATCGGCTTCGGACTGCGCCATCAGGCTGTGGCCGACCAGCGCGACGGATTGCCGATCGAGGTGGTCGATCCCAGCGAGGGCAACTACGCGATCACCGAATCGGTGGCGGTGCTCGACAAGGGCGACGACACCAATCCCAAAGCGCAGGCCATGGCCGCGGTCATGGTCGACCAAGCGCGCGGCGAACTGTTGGAGACGTATCCGACGCCGCTGTACGTGGGAGAACAGGCGCCGGCCGGCGGATCAGCCAATCCGAGGACCTTCCCCGAGTCATTGAGCGTCGACCTGCTGCAACGGCACCAGGACTTCTCGGCCGCATGCAAACGCGCCGCCGAACAATAGGCGAACCATCGCATCCGCCGATCCGCGCATCCATCAACCCTCAATCCATCAATCCACCTCTGGACCAACCATAAGGAGAACCCCATGAACGACTACAAGCTGCTCACCCCCGGACCGCTGACCACCACCCGCACGGTCAAGGAGCGGATGCTGTTCGACCATTGCACGTGGGATGACGACTACAAGGCCATCACCCAGCGCATCCGCGCGGAACTGGTCGAGCTCGCCCACTGCGACCCCTCGCATTACACCGCCGTGCTGATGCAGGGCTCCGGCACCTTCGGTGTGGAAAGCGTGATCACCTCGGTGGTCGGCAAGGATGAGAAAGTGCTGCTGTGCACCAACGGCGCGTACGGCGACCGTCAGGTGAAGATCTGCGAGCACGCGGGCGTGCGGTACGTGCGCTACGCGGAACCCTACGACCGCATCCCCAGCGCGGCACGCGTGGCCGAACTGCTGGACGCCGACCCCACCATCACCCACGTGTCGATGATCCATTCGGAGACCACCTCCGGCCTGCTCAATGACATCGAAGACGTGGCCCGCGTGGCCAAATCGCGCGCCCGGACCGTCATGGTGGACGCGATGAGCTCGTTCGGCGGCGTGGACATCCCCGTCGAGGAGTGGGGCATCGATTTTCTGGTCAGCTCCGCGAACAAATGCATCCAAGGCGTGCCGGGATTCAGCTTCATCATCGCCAACCGCGACGCGCTCGAGGCCTCCCGGGGCAAGGCCCGCAGCCTGTCGCTCGACCTGTACGACCAGTGGCGCGGTCTTGAGGACGGCCGGGGCAAGTGGCGCTACACCTCGCCGACGCATGTGGTGCTCGCCTTCGCCAAGGCCTTGGACGAGATGCGCGCCGAAGGCGGACTGCCGGCGCGCGCCGCCCGCTACGCGCTCAACAACCGTCTGCTTATCGCCCGTATGGCGAAGCTCGGATTCTCCACGTACCTGACGGATCATCAGGGACCGATCATTACCACCTTCCTCTACCCCGAAGGCACGGATTTCGACTTCTCCGACATGTACGCGTTCATCAAGGAACGCGGCTACGCGATCTACCCCGGCAAGCTCACCGACGAGGAGACGTTCCGACTGGGCAATATCGGCGAGATCTACGCCGACGACATCGAACGGGTCACCACGCTGTTCGCCGAATACATGGACGCGCGCGGCCTGCTCGAGGCGGCCTGCGGCGCCGCCGACCTCGCCGAGGCGTTGGCCCGCATGGACGCCGCCGGTGCCGACATCAAGGCCGAGGCCCCCGACAACGTCAAGCTCGCCGCCTGACGCGCCGTACGGCCGCATCATTCATTCGATAGACAAATAGACAAGGAGACACCTCACTATGATTTCCCGTTTCGACGCCGTGATCTTCGACTGGGCGGGCACCACCGTGGACTACGGCTGTTTCGCCCCCGTCGCCGCGTTCCAGGAGACCTTCCGCGAATTCGGCATGGATCCCACCATGGATGAGACGCGCGCCCCGATGGGCATGCTCAAATGGGACCATATCAAAACCATGCTCGCCGGCGAACGTCTGTCGGACCAGTGGACGGCGGCGCATGCCGGTTCCTCACCCACCGACGCGGATGTGGACGCCATGTACGCGGTGTACGAGCCGAAGCTGCTGTCCATCCTCGACCACTACGCCGACCCCAAGCCGGGCGTGCTCGACGCGGTCGCGTCGCTGCGGGAGCAGGGGCTGCGCATCGGCTCGACCACCGGCTTCACCGACTCGATGATGGCCATCGTGGCACCGAAGGCCGCCGAGCGGGGCTATGCGCCCGACTGCTGGATCACGCCGGATTCCACCGACGGGTTCGGCCGCCCCTACCCGTATATGGTGTTCGCGAACATGCGCGCGCTGCGGCTGCCCGATGTGCGCCGCGTGGCCAAGGTGGGCGACACGATCTCCGACGTCAGGGAAGGCAAGGCCGCCGGCTGCTTCACCATAGCCGTGACCGAGGGCAGTTCCCAGATGGGATTCGGCGAGTCCGAATTCGAAGCGCTCTCCCCCGCCGATCGTCAGTCCGCCCGTGACGCGGCCCGTGACGCGTTCCTCGCCGCGGGCGCCGATGCCGTCATCGACACGATGGCGGAACTTCCCGTTCTGCTCTCCCAGCTCGGCTGAGCGGCGGAGCGGCGGAGCGGCCCTGTTTGGAGATCCCTCGACTCCGCTCGGGATGACATCGATCACGCATCAACGTCATGCCGAGCGGAGTGCAGCGAGGCACAAGCATCCCCGACTGGAACGACGTTGATCAGACCAGGCGGAAGGCGCAACCGAAGGATTCAGACGCCGCTGTTGTAGATCTGCGACTGCAGGTCCTTGCGCTCGGTCTCCATGCGGGTGATCTCGCCGAGCAGGGCGATCTTCTCCCCACCGTCGGGCAGCGCGGCCATCTTCCGTTTGGCCGCGCCGATCCGCCGCATCAGTCCCATATCAAGCAGTTTGGCGATGAGTTCTGCGGCGTAGCGCCTCTCCTCTTTGCTGGCGGGCTTGAGCTGCGCGGCGGCGGCACCGCCCGACTGCGCGCCTGCGGGCGGCTCGCCCTGCCTGTCGGATTCCGGCAGGGGCAGCGGCATGACGGCCAGCTCGTTGATCGTCGACTCCAGCATCGGGCCGCCCGCCTTGGTGAGATTGTGCATCCACAGTCCCTGCGGGGTGTCGTCGCCGGGCAGTCCGCCGGCCGCGGCGACCGCTTGGAACATCGTGCGGAACACCGGGGTCATGAAGCTGGCGAGCGCGAGACGTCCGAACATCTCCCGATCGATGGCGCGCGGCACTTGGATCAGCATGGCCATGAACTGTTGTTCGGCGATGAACACCGCGTCGTCGATGCGGAAATACGTCTGTTCGGCGGCGTCGCGGTGTTCCAGCGCCCGGCGTCGCGCCGGATCGTCGTAGGGGTTGCGGCCCTGCTCGCCGCGATGCGTCCCGTCCGCGGCGGCCATGCCGTTGCCCGCGCCGTTCGCGCCGCCCGAAGCGCCGAATCGCCGTTTGGGGGCGTAGGCGTCGTCCTCGCGCACGTTGAGCCGGGCGCGCGCGGCGTTCACTTCCCGGCGCATGATGTCGAGGTCCACGCCGATGCGCCGCGTGGCCTTGCGGGTGTAGAGGTCCACCAGCGAACGGTCGCGGATCTGCGCGATCAGCGGGGCCGCGGCTTTCACCGCGCCCATCTGCCCGGTGGCGTAGGTGGTGTCGAAACGGTTGATCGCCGCGTCGATCACGAAGTCGAACAGGGGCTTGGCGTGGCCGATCAGCGAGCGCACCGCCTCGTTGCCGCGTTCGATGCGCAGATCGCACGGGTCGAGATTGTCGTCGGCCACGGCCACGAAGGTCTGCGAAAGGAACGCCGAATCGAGGCCGAAGGCGTGCAGGGCGGCCTTCTGCCCGGCGGCGTCGCCGTCGAAGGTGAACACGATGCGCGAGCTTAGGGCCTGCCCCTCCACTTTCAGCGGACCGATGAGCTGGATTCCGCCCAACGAGTCGTCGGCGATCAGACGACGCACGATTTTCGCGTGCTCCATGCCGAACGCGGTGCCGCAGGTGGCCACGGCGGTGTCGATGCCGGCCAGATGCATGGCCATCACATCGGTGTAGCCTTCGACGATCACCACCTGGCGTTTTTTCACGATCGCGGCTTTGGCCAGATCGATGCCGTACAGCACCTGCGTTTTGCGGTAGAGCTGCGTGTCGGGGGTGTTGATGTATTTCGCGGAGATCTGGTCGTCGTCGTAGAGTTTGCGCGCGCCGAAGCCGAGCGTGCGTCCGGTGGAGTCGCGGATCGGCCAGGTCACGCGGCCGCGGAAGTAGTCGTAGATGCCGCGCTGGCCTTGGCGCGCGAGCCCGGCGTCGAGCATCTCCTGTTGGGTGAAGCCTTTGCCGGCCAGATGGCGCACGAGATTGTCCCATCCTTGGGGAGCGTAGCCGCATCCGAAACGCTCGCAATCGGCTTGGGTGAAGTTGCGGCCGCCGAGGAGTTTGCGCGCGGCGAGCGCCTCCTTGCTCATGATCTGCGAGACGAAGAAGCGCTGAGCCTCCTCGTTCGCCTCCAGCAGGCGCGTGCGCTTCGAGTCGGCGTGCTCGGGCCGGGCGGGACCGTTCTGCTCGTAGTGCAGTTCGATATGGTAGCGGTCGGCGAGCAGCTCGACCGCGCCGCGGAAGTCGACGTTCTCCTGCCTCTCGACGTATTTGAACACGTCGCCGCCGAGTCCGCAGCCGAAGCAATGCCAGACCCCGAGGTTGGGGCGCACGTTGAAGCTGCCGGTTTTCTCGTCGTGGAAGGGGCATAGGCCCACGTAGGTGCCGGTTCCGGAAGGCCGCAGCGTGACGGATGCGGATACGATGTCGTAGAGGTCCGCGCTCGCGCGCACCTTCTCCACGTCCTCTTTCAGAATCATTCCGGCCATGGCGTCCAGACTACCGTCAGCACAGAATCGAATGGAGCGCGAGGGCGGAGCTGTCGGTCAGCGAAGCCACCTGATCCACGGCGACACGCAGACGCTCGTCGTCATTGGTCGATTCGTTCCAGTCGGCGAGGAATTGGCTTTCCAGCACGTCCGAGGCTCGCGGGGCGTCCCGCATCAGCACGTCGACCAGATCCTCCACGATGTCAAGCTCGCGCTGGTGGAACGGCTCCTGTTCGCGCGGCGCCATCACGAAATGCACGGCGACGCCTTTGAGCGCCATGATCTCGTAGCCGGTCCGCTCGGGGACCACCACATGCGCCGAATAGCGGGTGAGCGGCCCCGCGCCGTAGACCTCGCGGGTGGTCTCCTCCACCGAATGGCAGAAACGGCCGATCAGGTCGCTGGTGATGTTCTTCAGCTGGGCCAGGGCGGACCGGGAGCCGTTGAAATGCTCGGGGAACATACGTTCCTTTTGCAGGCGTTCGAAAGCCGCGACCAGTTCGTCGCCATCCCACTTCTCGCCGTACCACTGATGGGTTTCCTCGACGATGCGGTCCAGCACGCGCGGATCGGTCAGCGCGATCGGGTTGAACGCGCCGGTGGCGATGGCGTCCTCCACGTCGTGCACCGAATAGGCGATGTCGTCGGCCAGGTCCATCACCTGGCATTCCATGGGTTTGACGCGCGGCGGGGCGCCGGTTTTCAGCCAGCGGAACACGGGCTCGTCGTCGGGATAGACGCAGAATTTCACGCTTCGCCCGCCGGGATCGTCCCGTATGGCTTCGGCGTAGGTCCACGGATATTTGACGGCGGCGTCGAGGGCCGCGCGGGTGAGGTTCACGCCGGCGGAGCGGCCGTCCTCGTGGAAGACCTTGGGTTCCAGCCGGGTCAGGATGCGCAGGGTCTGCGCGTTGCCTTCGAATCCGCCGATATTGCGGGCGATGGCGGCGAGCGCCTTCTCGCCGTTGTGTCCGAAGGGTGGGTGGCCGAGGTCGTGCGCCAGGCAGGCGGTGTCGACCACGTCCGGGTCGCAGCCGAGCATCGCGCCGATCTGCCGGCCGATTTGGGCGACTTCCAGCGTATGGGTCAGGCGGGTGCGGGCGAAGTCGTCGGTGCCGGCGACCAGCACCTGGCTTTTCGCGCCCAGACGGCGCAGGGCCGACGAATGGATCAGACGGGCGCGGTCGCGTTCGAACGCGGTTCGGCTTTTGGATTTCGGCGGCTCGTGGGCCCAACGCTCCTCGTCGGCCTCGGTATACCCTTCCCCCACCGGCATCGTCTCGTGTTCGTTGGCGGGGCGTTCGCGGCCATTCTCATACGCAACGCTCATGGACCTCCCCTTTCGCCGCGGAATCAAGCCGCTTTCAGACTATCATCCGACTTACAACGATTTAACCATTTCGTCCTTGGCGCGATGACAAAACGGCGGCATACCGCCATTCGTGATTTCATGGTGGTTAAAGCGTTGTAACTGACAAAACGTCAAAAACAACGATTTAACCATTCCGCTCATGCCGCGACACCAAAACGGCGGAATACCGCCAACCTCGACAACGCGGCGGTTAAAGCGTTGCAATCGCCGTACTACACGGTGTTGTAAAGCCGCGCGGGAAAGGCGGCGCGGTATTGCGTCGGGGTCAGGCCGGTGCGGCGTTTGAACACGCGCATGAAATATTTGGCGTCCTCATAACCCACTTCGGCGGCGATGGCCGCGACCGGCGACGAGGTGGTGGAGAGCAGCTCGCGTGCCCTATCGACGCGGTATTCGACGATCTGCTCCACGATGCCGATGCCGAAGGCCTGGTGGTACAACGACGTCAGATAGCTCGGCGAGTAATGGAACCGCGCGGCCACATCGGCCACGGAGATGTCGTCGAAGGCGTTGGCGCGTATCCACGAATGCACCGACCGCAAGGAGCCACGCGCGCGCCGTTCGCGAGCCTCCGCGACTCCCATGCCTTCCGCGGCCGCAATAGCGCCGCCCCCGCGGCTGCCGCCGGCGGCACCCGGACCGTCGCCATCCGCGTTCGCGCAACGTCGCCGCATCTGCATGGTGATCTCCAGCAGCAGGGCGGTGGCGCAATACGAACAGTAGGCGTTGGGTCGGGAGTCCGCCTCCGCGAACAGGTCGAGCAGCTGGTTGGACATCACGGCGAGGCGACCCGCATCGTCCACCGCGCCATACAACGGCAATGACACGCACCGATCGTCGGACGACGGTCTGGAGGCGGTCGTCCAAGTCCCGCCGCCTCCGTCGGCGGCACCGGCGAAACGGAAATGCATCCACACGAATTCAAGGGACGCGGTGATGGCCTCGGTGCCGACATGCTCCACGCCGGCGGGAACCAACGCCATCTCGCCTTCGCGAATCAGCAGGTCGGATTCCCCCACCCGGATCGGCAACACGCCCCGGCGCACGATGATCAACTCGAAGTCGTCCATCGTGCGCCGCATATGCCGCCAGCCCGGCCCCGACACAAAATGTCCTATCGACGAAAACTGCACCGGGGTCTCGACACGGGCGGTTACGAATTCCATGCCTCCATGGTAGCGTTCGCCATCTCGAGCGGAGCATCCACCCCGTCACCCCGGGCAGGTCTCCGCCCCGTCATACCAACGGAACCACCCCACCCGTCATCCCGGGCAATCTCCACCTCGTCATCCCGAACGGAACCATCCCATCCCGTCATCCCAACGGAACCGCCCCACCCCGTCATCCCGAGCGGAGCGCAGCGGAGTCGAGGGATCCCAGCCCATGCATAAGAGATCCCTCGACTCCGCTCGGGATGACGGGCGGGTGGCAATCCGCTCGGAACGAAAAACTCCACCCGGAATGACGGGTGGGCGACAATCCGCTCGGAATGACGGAAAACTCCGCTCGGGATGTCCAAGACGACCTTATAGATTCAGCCACACGCGCATCTCGCTCAGGCCGCGGTTGGCCCACGCGAAATACGGGATCAGCGTGATGTCGACCGGCTGACGATCCGGCGCGCAGGCCGGGTCGAAACGGCGGTACAGGGGCACGCGAGGCGCGTCGACGGGCGCGTCGTCCGCGGTGTCGGGCTCGACGGGCTCGCGCCAGCCGGGAACGGTCAGCCTGACCATATCCCAGTCCACCGGATCCACCACCCCCGTGCGCCCGCTGCCGTCGGTGCGGCTTTCGTCGAAACCGGCGTGCATCGTGAACTTCTCGGCCGTGGCCTCGTCCAAACGGGCCGCGTCCACATGCAGACGGCCCAGCCCCTCGCCGTTATCGACGCCTTCCGCACAGAAGGTGATCGGCCCGCGCACGAAGGCGACCTTGCCGATGTTCTCGCCCACGCGCGGATTGGCGGCCACCGGCACCACCGGCATGGGGAAATCGAAGGCGACCACGTCGCCGTCCCGCCATTCGCCGGTCAGGTAGAGATAGCCGTCGCGGATCTCGCGGCTGACGCGTCCCTCGTTCTCGCCGCTCGCCGTCACCACGGCGGCCGCGCCGGTCTCGTCGCCGGCCCATGCGGGCAGACGGAAGGCCAACGTGCCGCTCGCCGCACGCTCGAGGTGGACGGTCGCCTTGCCTTCGCCGCTCCACGGCATCGCGGCCTCGACGCCCAACTCCATCGCCGCGCCCGCGAAGTCGAACCGCGCGCGGCCGCCCATATACAGGTGCGTGTACAGCGTGGCGCCGTCCTCGCCCAACGTGTAGGCGTACTGCTGGATCGAGCTGACGATGCGGGTGATGTTCGGCGGGCAGCAGGCGCAGCCGAACCACTTCTGACGCACCGGCTTGACGTGTTCGAAGTTGCGGTCGCGGTTGAGCGCGGCCTCGGGACGCACCTCCAGCGGGTTCACATAGAAGAAGCTTTTGCCGTCGAGGGCCATGCCGGCCAGCACGGTGTTGTAGAGCGCGCGCTCCATCACGTCCGCATACTCGCCTTTGGCGCGGATCTGCAGCATGCGGCGCGCGAAGAAGGCCAGCGCGATCGCGGCGCAGGTCTCCGAATAGGCCAGATCGTTGGGCAGATCGTAGTCGTAGGAGAAGGCCTCGCCATGGCGGGTGCCGCCGATGCCGCCGGTGATGTAGAGCTTCTTGTCGACGATGTTGCGCCAGAGTTTGTCGACCGCGTCGGTCAGGTCGCGCGCGTCGGTCAGGCGGGCCACATCGGCCACGCCGGAATAGAGGTAGGCGGCGCGCACGGCATGGCCGACGGCCTCATGCTGGTCGGCCACCGGCTGGTGCGCCTGATAGTAGGCGTACGGCAGCGGCATATCCTCGTTCGGCTGGTACTTGTTGCCGTCGTGGACGGCGCGCGCCCGGTCTTCCTGCTCGAAATACAGCGGGGATGCGCCGCGCTCGCGTACGAAATATTCGGCCAGATCGGCGTATCTGCGCTCGCCCGTGGCCTCGGCCAGACGGATCAGCGCCATCTCGGCGATCTCGTGACCGGGGTATCCGCGCAGTTTGCCCTCTTCGGTGCCGAAGCGGGAGGCCACGTAGTCGGCGAAGCGGGCGGCGGCCTTGAGCAGCTTGTCTTTGCCGGTGCCTTGATAGTAGGCGACCGCGCCTTCGACGAGGTGCCCCAGGCAGTACAGCTCGTGGTGGTCCTTCAGGTAGGTGAAGTGACGGTCCATGCCGTTGAGGATGTAGTAGGTGTCGAGATAGCCGTTGTCGAGCTGGGCGGCGCAGACGATGTCGATCGCCTCGTCGGCGGTGCGCTCGAGTTCGGGGTCGGGATGGGTGGCCAGCGTGTAGCCCACGGCTTCGATCCATTTGGAGAAGTCGGTGTCCTGGAACACGAAGCCGTAGAATTTGTCCGCGTCGGGGTTGGCGGGGTCTTCGGGCAGCGCGTTGAAGCCGCGGTCGGTGTAGGTGGGCGGCACGAACCGTTTGCCGGAGCTTTCGGCGGTGCGCTTGCTGGCGTTCTGCGCGGCGGCGGCCTTGAAGTTGTGCATGCAGTAGCTCGGATCCGCGCCGGGCACGCGGTCGTTCAACGCCTCCCACTGGTAGGGGATCACGGCGGTGCGGGCGAGATGCTGCTCGGCGGACCAGAAGGGGTCGTCGACGGTGACGTCGGCGACGTTCAATGGCGTGCTGTGTTGCGGTGTGACGGACATCATCGTCTCCTTCGGAATACGGGTTGCCGGTGGATGGCGCCGGCTCCCCTCGGTCGGGAATGCCGCGCTCTCGCAGCCTCAGCTTAGGAGATGCCCCGCGCCCACACAGGTGGACTTTTCGTTGCTCAAGTGGATTTCACCTCAGACTCGCCCATCATGAAGCTGACTTCACATGAAGGAAGCTTCATGTTATGGTGATGACAAAAGAACATCACGAAAGCAGATATGCGATGAAGACGAAGGTCCGCGAATACCGCAACGCGGCGGGCATGACCCAGCAGGAGCTGGCGCGGCTCGTCGGGGTGTCGTCGCGCACCATCATCTCCATCGAACGCGAGCAGTACAGCCCCTCGCTGATGCTCGCCTACCGCATGGCGCGGCTGTTCGGCGTCAGCGTCGAAGATCTTTGCCAACTTGAGGAGAACCGTCTCATCGAAGACGGCGAAGGGAAGTGACACCATGAACGGCAACGGCAACGGCAACGGCAACAAACTACTCCAGAGCCAGCGGCAGAACCGCGTCTTCGGCATCGTGTTCCTCATCCTCGCTCTCCAGGATGCGCTGTCGATCGCCTTGGGGCACGACCCCATGTCATGGCGAAACATCTTTCCCATGATGGCATACGCTATGACGAGCGTCCTCATGCTCGCCGCATCGCGCTCACCGATAACGGCCATCTCCGCGAATCCCGCCCTCGCCGAAGACGAGCGCGACCGGCTCATCGTGATGAAAACCTACGCAAAGGCCATACGTGTCATGGAGTTCGCACTTGCCCTCGTCGGCATGGTTTGCGGAATCCTCGCCAACTATGACGGTTCGGCCACGCTGGCCAACATTTCGGGCGCGCTTGCAATCATCAGCGGCACCTGCCTGATCACCATGTGCGCCACGATGCTGCTGTGCGCCGCGTTGTCGGCGCATTACAACCGCACCATGTAACGCGCCATGCCCATTCGCGCGCCATGGTGCGGTGGTCACATGGTGCGGTGGGTTGGAATTTCAACGTTTTCAAGGCACCGCACCATGGAAAGTACGGCACCATGGGCACCACCGCACGATGTGCCGCACCATGTATGGGTCACATGGGTTACAGCAGGGTGGCGGGGTCGAGGCGCGAGAGGTCGGCGGGACCGAACACGTCGGAGGCGTGCAGGTACAGGCGCGGGATGCGGCTGCGCAGGCAGGTGAAGATCTCGTAGCTGATGGTGTCGGCGGCGCGCGCCCAATCGTCGGCCGTCGGTTCGGCGAAGGCCTCGCCGCGCCCCGGTCCGAACAGTTCGACCGTATCGCCCTCATGCACGCCGAGCTCGGCGGCGGATCCACGCAGGTCGAGGATGAACTGGTCCATGCACACGCGCCCCGAAACGCGGAACAGCCTGGGCCCGTCCGTGGTCATCACCCGCACCGGGCCGCCCGGCTTATCCATATGCTTCGCGCCGGCCATATCGAATCCGGAGGCGGAACGGTGGATGCCGTCGGCGTATCCCAAAGGGACGATGGCGGTGGATGTGCGTCCGTCGGTCAGATAGGTGCGCCCGTAGGAGATGCCATGCCCGGCGGCCACGTCTTTGACGGTGCCGAGCTGCGCCTGCAGGCTCATCGCGGGACGCAGCGCGTATTTGGCGGGCGTGCCCATGGCCGGGTCGGGCTCGTAGCCGTACAGTCCGATGCCGGGGCGCACGAGCTCGAAGTGGATCTCCGGGCGGCTGAGCGTGGCGGCGGTGTTCGCCAGATGGCGAATCCGAGGCGCGAGTCCGGCGGCTTCCATACGCCGGGTGAAATCGTTGAACCGCTCGATCTGCCGGTCGGTGGACTCCACGAATTCGGGCACGTCGGGCGCGTCGGCCACGGCCAAATGACTCCACTGGCCCACGATATCGAGCGCGCCTTCACGCGCGAGCAGCGCCAGCCGGGCGAGCGCTTCGTCGAAATTCTCCTCGGTGAAGCCGTTGCGTCCGAACCCGGAGTCGACCTTCACATGCACGCGGGCCGGTTTGCCGACTTGGCGAGCGGCGCAGGACAGCCGGTCGAGACCGGCCAGGGAGCCGACCGACACGTCGATGTCGTTGGCGATGAGCTCGTCGAAGGGCACCTGCGCGCCGTTGTACATCCAGGTGAGCATGCGGCAGCGGTCGGGGCCGATGCCCAGTTTGCGCAGCGTCAGCGCCTCATGCGCCTGCGCGGTGCCCAACCAGGTGGCGCCGCCGGCCAAGGCGGCCAGCGCGGCGGGCAGCAGGCCATGCCCGTAGGCGTCGGCTTTCACCACACCCATCACCGCGGTGCCCGAATGCGCCCCGCCGACGACATCCACCAGATGGCGCATATTGTCGCGCAGGGCGGCCAGATCGACGATGGCCTGCGCCGGATACCGACGTTTGGCCGCCTCGTAATTGGCCTTGCCCTGCTCGGACGAGAACGAGATTTCGGGTGCCGCGTTCAAACTCATACCCGCCATTGTGTCTCGCGCATGTGACGAATCGTCGGAGAACCCACCGGCGTTTCCCCAACGGGGCACATTCCCCACGCCGTCAGACCGAACGGAGCGCGGATAGGGCACCGTATCATGTCGTGGGCAAAAACACGGCCATGTCACCCCACCTTTTATCATGGTGCCTCGGTCGCTGCTTCACGCAGTTCGCATCCGAATCCACACGAATCCAAATGAGAGAAGATCATGGACCTGTTTCGTAAGAAAACCGTGGACCAACTGACGGCGGAATCCACGCCGCTCAAGCGCACCATGCGCACCTTCGACCTGACGATGCTGGGCATCGGCGCGATCATCGGCACCGGCATCTTCGTGCTCACCGGCAAGGGCGCGCTCACCGCGGGCCCGGCGCTGTCGGTGTCGTTCCTGCTGGCGGCCGTCTGCTGCGGCTTCGCCGGCCTGTGCTACGCCGAGTTCGCCTCGATGGCACCCGTCTCCGGCTCGGCCTACTCCTACGCCTATCTGGCGTTCGGCGAACTCATCGCCTTTATGATCGGCTGGGACCTGATCCTGGAATACGCGCTGCAGGCGGCCACCGTCTCCGCCGGCTGGTCCGGGTACTTCAACAAGCTGTTGGAGGGATTCGGCCTGCATCTGCCGGTCGAACTGACCGCCGCGTACGGCACCACGGAGGGCGTGACCACCTACTTCAACCTGCCGGGCTTCGTGATCGTGCTGGTCATCACCTGGGTGCTGTCCATCGGCATCAACCAGACGAAACGCACCAACGACGTTATGGTGCTGATCAAGCTCGCGATCATCGTGCTGTTCATCGTGTGCACCGTCTGGTATGTGAATCCCGACAATTGGAAGCCCTTCTCCCCCTACGGCATCTACACCTTCCAGCCCGGCTCCACCCAGCCGATGGGCATCGTGCCGGCCGCCTCGATAGTGTTCTTCAGCTTCATCGGCTTCGACGCGGTCAGCTCCTCCGCCGAGGAGACCGTCAATCCGAACAAGACGCTGCCGCGCGGCATCCTGCTCTCGCTGGCCGTGTCCACCGTGCTGTATGTGATCATGACGCTGATCATGACCGGCATCGTTCCCTATCAGGAGTTCGCGAACTTCATCGACGCGCCGGTCGCCGGCGTGATCCTCGCCACCGGCCTCAACTGGCTGGCGTTCATCGTGAACCTCGGCGCGCTGGTGGGCATGACCACGGTGATGCTCGTGCAGCTGTACGGCCAGAGCCGCATCTGCTATGCGATGAGCCGCGACGGCCTGTTCCCCAAGCTTTTCGGCGAGGTGCATCCCAAGCACCGCACGCCGTTCAAGGGCACATGGTTCTTCGGGCTGCTCACCGCGTTCGCGGGCGGCTTCATCAACATCAACATCCTGTTCGAGCTGGTGAACATCGGCACGCTGAGCGCGTTCATCATCGTCTCGGCGGGCGTTCTGTGGATGCGCCGCACCCAGCCTGACGCTCACCGCGGCTTCAGAGCGCCGGGCGTGCCGTTCACGCCGATCGTCTCGATCGTGTTCTGCCTCATTCTGATCGCCGGACTCAATTGGGAGACCTGGGTGCGTTTCGCCGTATGGTTCGCGCTGGGCCTGGTGGTGTACTTCGCCTACAGCCGCAAGCGCTCCAAGCTCAACAAGCAATAGCCCGACCCATTCCACGAAAAGCCGCCCGCTTCTTCAGGAGACGGGCGGCTTTCGCATGTCGGCGGACGGTCACACCACCATCGACAGGGCGAGCACGGAGGCCAGGCCGGTCAACGAGAGCACCGAGGTGAGCGTGGTCCACGACATCAGCGTCTCCTTAAGAGACAGGCCGAAATACTCCTTGATCATCCAGAATCCGGCGTCGTTCACATGGTCGGCGAACACGGAGCCCGCGCCCACGGCAAGCACCATCAGCGCCGGGTTGACGCCGGTGGCGGCGACCAGCGGGGCGACCAGTCCGGCCGCGGTGAGCGCGGAGACCGTGGCCGAGCCGAGGCACACGCGCAGCACGGCGGCGACCAGCCAGGCGGCCAACAGCGGAGGCATGTTGATATTGGTGAACAGTGTGGAGATGAAGTCGGCGATGCCGCCTTCGGTGAGCACCTGCTTGAAGGCGCCGCCACCGCCGATGATCAGCAGCATCATGGCCACCTGTTTGACCGACTCGACCATGGAGTCGCCGATCTGCGCCATGCTCAGCTTGCGGCACACGCCCATGGTGAACACGGCCACGATCAGCGAGATCAGCATGGCGATGTCCGGCGCGCCGACGAATTGGATGGCCTCGTTGACCAGGCTCCCCTCGGGCAGCACGAACGAAAACACCGTGGCGAGAGCGATGAGGATGACCGGCATCATCGAGGTCAGCACGCTGATGCCGAAGCCCGGCGTCTCGTCGTCGTTGAATTCCTTGACGTCGCCGAGCACGGCCACATCGATGTCCTTGCGGTACAGGCTCGGCCTGATGCGGTGCAGCACCATGTTGAACAGCGGACCGCACACGATCACCGTCGGAATGGATACGATGACGCCGTAGATCAGCACCTGTCCCATGCTTGCGCCCAGCGTTTCGGTGATGGCGGTGGGCGCGGGATGCGGCGGCAGGAACGCGTGGGTGACGTTGAGCGTGGCGGCCATCGGAATGCCCAGATACATCAGCGGCATATCCAGCTCGCGGGCGATGACGAAGATGATCGGCAGCAGCACGACCAGACCGACTTCGAAGAACAACGCCAGTCCGACGATGAACGAGGCGAGCACCACGGCGATCTGGATGCGGGTGCGGCCGAATCTGCGGATCAGCGTGGTGGCGATGCGGTGGCCGCCGCCGCAGTCGGCGACGAGTTTGCCGAGCATGGAGCCGAAACCGAAGATCACGGCGAGATGGCCCAGCTGGCCGCCGATGCCCGTCTCGATGACGGTGGGGATGTCGGCGGTGGGGATGCCCAGCGCCAACGCGGCCAGAATCGACGTGATGATCAGCGCGACGAAGGTGTTGAGCTTGAGCTTGACGATGAGGAAGATCAGCACCGCGACGGCGCAGGCGACGATAACCAATGGCATGATGTGACCTCTTTCGATCCGAACGATTCGATCCGAACGATGGCCTAGCGCAGCAGATAGCCGCCGTCGACCGGCAGCATCACGCCGTTGATGTAGTCGGAGGCCGACGAGCACAGGAACACCATCGCGCCCATCAGCTCGTGGGGCTCGCCCCAATGTCCGGCGGGGATGTGCTCGCGGATCTCCACGCTGCGCACCGGATCCTCCTGCAATGCCTTGGTCATGGGCGTGTTGATATAGCCGGGGGCCAGCGCGTTGACCTGGATGTTGTGGGGCGCCAGCGCGTCGGCGTAGGCGCGGGTCAGGCCCATCACCGCATGCTTGCTCGCCGCGTACGGGAAGATGAACTTGCCAGCGCGGTAGGACTGCATGGAGCCGATATTGACGATTTTGCCGCTGCCCTGCCCGATCATGACCTTGGCCACCTCATGAGAGAGGTAGTACAGCGCGTTGAGGTTCAGTTCGATGACGGCCTGCCAGTCGGAGTCGGGGAAGTCCACCAGCTCGTGACGGCGCTGCATGCCGGCGTTGTTGATGAGCACGTCGATGCGGCCGAATTCCGCCATCGCCCGTTCCGTGATCTTCTTGGCGGCACCGGGCTCGGTGATGTCCTGCAGCATGAACACGGCTTTGCGTCCGTTGGCCTCGACCGCGGCGCGGGTCTCGTCCCAGCCCTGCTGGTCGTAGGAGACGATGAACACGTCGGCGCCGACCTTGCTCACCGCCTGCGTGTAGTACTGCCCCAGTCCGCTGGCGCCGCCGGTGATCAGCACCACTTTGTCGGTCAGGTCGAAGCTGGCGATCGAGAACTGTTCCATAATCTCTCCTTTGGGTGTCTGCCGGGTGCGCCCCGACGGTGGGTGGCGTCGCGCCGGATATGGACGCACTTCGTTGGCGTCCGTTGGTCTCAGTCTGTTTTATTGGTGTATCGATTTCCCAATCTGACACAACTTTGTTTACTGAATTATATTCAAGGTTGGTGTATCGATACCATTAAAAAGTACTCTTTTTAATCGGGGTTGTCAACGCGTGTCGCGAAGATGGTGTCGCGAACGATTTTTCCCGGAGGTGGCGCATGGCCAAAGCGACGATCGCCGACATCGCACGCGAGGCGGGAGTCTCGGTCACCACGGTGTCGCGTTTCATCAACGGCAACTTCAGCAAAATGCGTCCCGAAACGCGCCAGCGCATCGAACAGACGGTGGCCCGCCTCGACTATCGCCCCAGCGCGTCCGCGAGACGCATGCGCCAACAGCGCACCCATGTGGTGGGCGTCATCGTCGGCGACATCTCCAACGTGTTCTCCTCGCTGCTGTTCAAAGGCATCTACACACAGCTGCAGCCGGCCGGCTACGACGTGATGCTGATGAACTCCAACAATTCCGTCGACGAGGAGCGCGACGAGATCAGCCGACTGCTCTCGCAGGAGGTCGACGGCCTTATCATCCAGCCGAACTGCAAGCGGTTCTCCGCATATTCCCCCATCGTTTCGGCCTCGATCCCGCTGGTGATGGTGGACCGCGAACCCGACGACCAGCCCGGCGACATCGCCAAAGTGACCGTCGACAACCACGGATCCTGCCGCACGCTGGCCGGGCTGCTGGCCGAACGCGGCTACGAGAACGTGGTGGCTCTGAGCAACATCCGCAGCGAGATCTCCGCGCAGATGCCGCGTCTCGAAGGGCTCAGGCGGGGATGCGACGAGCACGGCATGCTGATGATCCCTATTGAGGCCAACGGCCACGACGTGGCTTGGCTCACCCAGGAGCTGCGCGCGCTCACCGGGCGGCTGGCCGGCCGGACCGCGCTGGTCTCGCTGATGGGCCCCATGCTGTTCGACACGCTGGCGGCATTGCGCGAGCTGGGGTTGCGCTTCCCCGAGGACGTGGGCGTGGTGAGTTTCGACGATTGGCGATGGTCGCAGTACGTAAGGCAAGGCATCCATCTGCTGGAACAGGATCCGCAACGCATGGGGCAGGAGGCCGCGGCCAATCTGCTCGAACAGATGAACGCCGACGCAGATCCCTACGCCTTGGCCAAGCAGACCACCCTGTCCGTCGCCGAAATCCCCGCCCCATCGATCTGACGCGGCCGGGCAGACATACGCAAACGCCCGTCGCCTTACACAATGCGCAAGACGACGGGCGGGAGCCTTCCCCATGCATCGGCCCTGACGGCCGAGCATACGGCGGAATCAGTGGGTGGCGATTTCGTCGATCTTGGTGATGTGGCCGCCGAACTGGGCGCGCATCGCGGTCACCACGCGCAGGATGTCGTCGGCGCCGCCTCGCGAGGTCTGGCGGGCGTACAGGGCGGCCGCGGTGGCGGGGGTCGGCACGCCCAGGCCGAGCGCCGCCTCCACCATCCACTTGGCCTCGCCGGACTCGTTGGCCACCGGCGGCATGTTCTTCAGTTCCGGATCGTCCTTGGTGGCGTTCTCGAACAGGTCGAGCAGCCAGGAGGCCACCACCGAGCCGGACCTCCACGAGACCATCGTCGCGGCCGGATCATCCACATACTCGCTGCGCATCATCGTGGCGAAGCCTTCACCGAAGGCCTGCATCATACCGTATTCGATGCCGTTGTGCACCATTTTGGCGAAGTGTCCGCCGCCGACCGGTCCGGCGAGCACCAGACCATACTCGCCTTCGGGTTTGAGCGTCTCCAACAGCGGACGCACCGCCTCGAAGGTCTCCTTCTCGCCGCCGACCATCAGCGCGTAGCCACGTTCCGCGCCCCACACGCCGCCGGAGACGCCGCAATCAAGGAACTTCACGCCCTTGGCGGCGAGCAGTTCGGCATGGCGTTCGTCGTCGGTGTAGCGGGAATTACCGCCGTCGATCACGATGTCGCCGGCGTCGAGCAGGCCGGCCAACGTCTCGACGGTGGAGTCGGTGGCGGCGCCGGCCGGCACCATCACCCACACGACGCGCGGCGCGTCCAACGCGGCGACCAGAGCCTCGAGGCTGTCCACGTCGCGGGCCGAATCGGGATTCATGTCGAATCCGACCACGGTGTGGCCGCCGTCGCGCAGGCGCTTGACCATGTTGCCGCCCATGCGGCCCAGTCCGATCATTCCCATTTGCATGATGTGCTTCTTTCTCTTGAGGGTTTTGCGGTATATGTTGGTTGGATTGTCGATTGTTGGCTGTGGATTGTTGATGGCCGATGGCCGCCGGCGTTAGACGATCAGCGAAAGCAGCATCGTGAAACCGAGGCCCACCACGGAGAGCACGGTCTCCATCACCGACCAGGTTTTGATCGTCTGCCCCACCGTCATGCCGAAGTACTCCTTGACCAGCCAGAAGCCGGCGTCGTTGAGATGCGAGAAGAACACGGAGCCGGCGCCGATGGCGAGCACGAGCAGCGACAGGTGCGCGGGATCCATGCCGGCGGTCAGCGGCGTCATGATGCCGGCCGCGGTGACGGTGGCAACGGTGGCGGAGCCGGTGGCCAGACGGATGAGCACGGCCACCAGCCAGCCGGCGAACAGCGGGTTGAGCGCGGATTCGGTGATCGACTGGGCGATCACGTCGCTGATGCCGGAGTCGACCAGCGTCTGCTTGAAGCCGCCGCCGGCCGCGACGATGAGGATGATGCCGGCGACCGTGCCGAAGGACTTGCCCACCATGCCGTTGACGGCGTCGCGGGTGGCGTGCTGCATGAAGCCAAGCACGATCATCGCGAGCACGGCGGTGAGGAACAGCGCGGTCAGCGGCTCGCCGATGAACGCGAGCGCGCGTCCCCACTGGGTGGTGGCGTTCAGGCCGGTCAGGTCCACTATGGAGGCGGCGAGCATCAGCACCACGGGGAAGAGGATCACGCAGATGGCCTGGGCGAAGCTGGGACGGTTCTCTTTGGATTGCGGCGCGTCCTGTTCGCCCTGGTTCTCCGGTGCCATGATCGGCACCCAACGGGCCATCAGCCTGCCGAGCAGCGGGCCGGAGATGATGACGGTGGGGATGGCGACGAGCAGGCCGAGCGCCAATGTGACGCCGAGGTTCGCGCCGATCGCGTCGATGGCGGCGAGGGGGCCGGGATGCGGCGGCACGAAGGCGTGCAGCGTGGACAGGCCGGCGAGCGCGGGGATGGCGATGAGCATAACCGGCGCTTTGGCGCGGCGGGCGGCGAACAGCACGACCGGGATGAGGATCACGACGCCGACTTCGAAGAACATGGGGATGCCGACGATGAAGGCGATCAGCGCCATCGCCCACGGCAGGCGTTGCAGCGGGGTTTTGTCCATGATGGTGTCGACGATCACGTCGGCGCCGCCTGAAGAGAACAGGATGGTGCCGATGATCGCGCCGAACGCGATGAGCAGGCCGACGCCGGAGAATGTGGAGCCGGCGCCCGAGGTGAAGCTGTCGATGGCTTCGTCGTAAGGCACGCCCGCGCATACGGCCATGACGAACGAGCCGAGCAACAGGGATAGGAAGGGATGCAGTTTGACGACGGCGATCAGGATGACGATCGCCAGAATGCCGACGATGGCGGCGATGATGAGATTCATGGAATCCTCCTCGATTCTGGATGATCTCGTGTGGCGGTGATGCCGGACTTCCTTGCTGCGGGAACATCCCGCCCGGAAGCCTTCGACGTGAATATCGTGAAAGGGGTCCGCCTAGGCGACGGCGGCCGTCAGAGCGGCCTCTTCTTTGGCGGCGTGTTCCTTGACCGCCTCAAGGGCGCGTTCGACCATATCGTCGACCGAACCTTCGATGGAGATTTCGATGCCGGGCTCGTCCTCCTGGAGGGGTTCGAGGATGGCGAACTGGCTGGGCAGCAGGGCCGGGGGCATGAAGTGGCCCTTGCGGGCGGCGAGGCGCTCGGAGATCATCTCCTGCGTGCCGACGAGATGCACGAAAAACACCGGCACGTTCTCGCGCAGCACGTCGCGGTAGGCGCGCTTGAGCGCGGAGCTGGAGACCACGGTGGACTGGTCGAGCGAGTCGCGGGCGATCATCCATGTGTTGATGACGCGCAGCCACGGCCAGCGGTCCTCATCGGTGAGCGGAATGCCGGCGGACATCTTGTCGATATTGGCCTGCGGATGGAAGTCGTCGCCTTCGGCGAGCTCGAATCCCAGACGGTCGCGGATTGCCTCGGCCACGGTGGATTTGCCGCATCCCGCGACACCCATAACCACCACATGAATGTTCATAACACGCTCCTTGTTGCTTCGTTGCCAGGATGACAAGACCTCAACGTCTCCTGTTGAAGAATACGATAAATCAGAATCTGATTCTTTGTCAAATTAAAAAGAGTACTTTTATTGATGGCGTGTCGCGCTTATGTTTCTTTCGTCATCTCCAACAGTGATAATCGGCATATGAATAACAGCACCGAATCCTCACTCATGCACCTGCCGGTCACCGACAGCCTGGCCATCGCGATTCTCAACGGCGATTGGACGCCCGGCAGCAGCAAAACCCTCGAAGCCATCCAAGAGGAATTCGGCATCTCCCGCACCGTGGCCCGCGAGGCCGCCCGCAGCCTCGAAGCGGTGAACGCGGTCGCCATCCGGCGCAGAGTCGGACTGATCGCCCAATCCCCCGACCAATGGTCGGCCCTCAGCCCGCAGGTCATCCAATGGAAGCTGCGCTCCGACCATCGCGCGCAGGAACTGCTCTCCCTGACCGAACTTCGTCTGGCCATCGAACCGGCCGCCGCCGACGGCGCCGCGCGACATGCCTCAATCGACGTGAAGGCCAAATTCCCCGTGCTTGCGATGGAACTGCGCAAACACGGCGAAAGCGGCGACCTCGAAACCTTCCACAAACTGGACATCCAATTCCACAGTCTGCTTCTGCGCAACAGCGGCAATGAGATATTCGCCGCCCTGGCCGACATCGTCGCCGTGATCCTGCGCGGCCGCGTGGAGATCGACATGTATCCGCGACGCCCGGAAGCCTCGGCGCTCGACGCGCATGAGGCCGTGGCCGAAGCGATATGGAAAGGAGACGGGCAGGCGGCCCGGCAGGCGATGCACGACATCGTCGACGAAGTGGAGACGGCGATTACCGGAGGGACGCAGTAGGCGGTCTGGATACGCGGTTGGCGCGTGTCGCGGTTGGGTTATATGGATGGCTCGGGCGGCGGGGAAGCCTTACGTCGGCAGACGTACGGTTGCGATGTGTGACAGTTGGGATATATGGACGGCTCGGGCGGCGGGGAAGCCCTACGTCGGCAGACGTACGGTTGGTGCCATATAACAGTTGGGTTATATGGATGGCTCCGCCGGCACGGAAGCCCACTGGGCTTCCTCTACGGCCGGCTCGCGTGACTTGCATATGCAATTCTTTCAGAATTGCAGGCAAGTCACCATTCATGGCGTTGATATGCGATGCGGGTGGTGTCGGTCGGACGGTCGATGAGCTGAATCAGACCGCAGCGGGCGAAGCCGGAGGTCTCCAGCACATGTTGCATGGCTTTGTTGTTCGGATGGGTGTCCGCGCGCACGTTGCCGTAATGCTGCAACGTCCAGTTGATGCAGTCGCGCGCCGCATGCTTCGCCAATCCGGACGCGGCGATGCGGTGGATCGTCACATACGGATCGTCATCCAGCCACGCGCCCTCGATGGTCCGATAGGTCGGATCCTCACCCGGGCAAAGGGCGAACTGCGCGAGGATGCGTTCCTCTCCATCCAGATGATCGACCAACAGCATGGTGCGTTGGGAGGCGATATCCTCGCGCACCACCGCCTCACGGGGAAACTCGGTGCCCCATTGCGTGGGGTTGCCGCCGGCGGCCATCAGCTCGCGCGCATGCGCGTAGATCTCCAACATCCGAGGCAGATCCTGCGGCGTGGCATGGCGGAACATCCGCGCGTCGGCGGCGGCATTGGCGTTGACGCCGGCACCGGCCGTCACGTTGGCATTCACCTCATCCGACATGGTCACCCGTCCTCTCTCAATCAACTGACGGCAAAACTACCATGCGCTCCGCACAAACCAGCCTCAGACGACCTTGCGCTCGAAGGGGTCGGAACTGATGCCCTTGGCGAGGATGTCCTTGCACCACTCCTTGGCGGTGAACAGACTGTGGTCGCGGTAGTTGCCGCAGCTTTCCTCGGTGGTGGCGGGCACGTCCTCCCATGTGGCCTCATTGGCGATGAATTCCAGCGACTCCTTCACCGCCCGCGCCACATCCTCGGTGCTGTGCTCGCCCCAAGTGAGCAGATGGAATCCCGTGCGGCAACCGAACGGCGAGCAGTCGATATAGCCGGGGATACGCTCGCGCAGCAGCACGGCGATGGTGTGTTCGATGGTGTGCAGACCACCGGTGGGTATCGCGGTTTCGTTCGGCTGTGTCAGACGCACGTCGTAATTCGAGATCACATCGCCGTTGGGTCCGGTTTCGGTGTCGATGTAGCGCACATAGGGCGCCTTGACCTTGGTGTGGTCCAGCTGGAAGCTCTCCACGACCGGCTTATCCTGCTGCTGCGTCATATCTCATCCTTTCAACGAAAAACATCCGCATACCACTGTCGCCGATACGCGCCCCCTCGTCAACCCCATGACCGCGCGTGTTTCCAACGGCACGTTCCCGATGCGCCGCTACAGGCCGCACGTCGCGCTTTGCGGACCATCCAAGGCGCATGCCCGAACCCCAACATCCGACGACGGAAACCTATCCGACGCCGCGTGGCGCCACCACGCCGCCACGCGCGGACAACAGGTGATCCGATCTAATCCCGACCTGCCTGAGGCGCGGCGACCTCGGCTTGAAACGCGGCCACGGCCTCCATGAAACGCTTGCCGTACTGGTTGAGCTTGTTCTCGCCCACGCCGTTCACCGCAAGGAACTGCGCGTTGGTGAGAGGACGGATGGCGGCCATATCGCGCAATGTCTTGTCGGAGAACACGATGTAGGGCGGCTTGCCGATCTCCTGCGCGATCTCGCGGCGCAGCGCGCGCAATCGTTCGAACAGCGCCTCATCCTCGTCGCTGGGCGCGGCGACACCCGTCGAAGCGACGGACGCGACCATCGAACCACGGCTCGCGCCGCCCTTGGACCCGACACCCCCGCCGAAGGCCGTTCCACCGGTGGCGGCGGACGAACGCCGCACCCTCTTGATCTCGTAGTGGAAATCCGCAGCGATGGTCTCGCCGGCCCGAACGCCGAACCGCACGATCGGCATGCGGCCTTCCGCGATGAACAGGAAGCCGTCGGTGGCCATCTGGCTGAGCACATCACGCACGCGCGCCTCGTTCACATCCCTAAGCATGCCGAAAGTGGGCATGGCCTCGGGATTGAGCCAGGCGAGATCCTGCGCTTTGGAACCGCGCAGGATTTTGACGATCTTACCGGAGCCGACCCGTTGGTCCACGTCGTGCACGCATTGGCTGATCGCCCGCGCGATGTTCGTCACATCGATGGTCTCGAAGGTCTGCCCGCAATTCGAGCAGGCGGTGCAAGGCGAGCCATCATCCCCCTCTTGTCCGAAATACCGCGTCATATACCGATGCAGGCAGTCGGTGGTGCGGCAGTATCCGACCATGCCGTCGAGCAGACGGCGTTTGGCCATACGCACGATCTCCTGCTCTTCAGGGCTGAGCCGCTCGTTCTCATAGTCGCCGTCAAGCAACCGCCGTCTTGTGACGATGTCTGATTCGTTCCACAGCAGCGTGCATCGGCTGGGTTCGCCGTCCCGCCCCGCACGGCCGGCCTCCTGATAATAGGCCTCGATGCTTTCGGGCATATTGTGGTGGATCACGTAGCGCACGTTCGATTTGTCGATGCCCATGCCGAAGGCGTTGGTGGCCACGACCACGGGCACACGATCGGCGACGAAGTCGGCCTGCGCCCGATTGCGCTCGTCGGCCAACATGCCGCCGTGGTAGGCCACGGCGATAGGGCCCGCGGCCGTGTGCGCGCCTTTGGCCTCCCGCAGCTGCGGCACGCTTTGGTTGAGCGTGGCGGCGAGCGCCTCGGTGTCCTTGCGGGTGGCGCAGTAGATGATGCCGGATTCCTCCGCATGCTCGGCCACATAGCTCGCCACCCATGCGGCCTTGTGTTTGGACTCCATGTTGAGCACGTCGAAATACAGATTCGGCCGGTCGAAGCCGGTCACGGTCACCGCCGGATTCCTCAATCCCAGCAGGCCCACGACGTCGCGGCGCACGCGTTCGGTGGCGGTGGCGGTGAACGCGCCGACGACCGGACGCGCGGGCAGACCCGCGATGAATTCACCGATACCCAGATAGGATGAGCGGAAATCCTGGCCCCATTGCGAAACGCAATGAGCCTCGTCGACGGCGACCAGAGAGATGGGCACGCGCGCGGCGAAGTCGCGGAACCGCGTGGTCTCCAAACGTTCCGGCGCGACATACAGCAGTTTGATCTGGCCGGCGGCGGCCTGCGCGAGCACCATGCCCTGCTCGTCGGGAGCCTGCGTGCCATTGACGAAGGCCGCGGGAACGCCGGCGTCGTTCAGACCGTCGACTTGGTCGCGCATCAGCGAAATCAACGGCGAGATCACGACGGTGATGCCAGGCATCAGCACGGCGGGAATCTGATAGCACACGGATTTGCCCGCACCGGTGGGCATCACGCCCAACACGTCCCGGCCGGCGAGCAGCGTGTCCACGATGCCCGCCTGTCCCGGGCGGAACGAATCGTATCCGAAATAGCGTTTCAGCGCGCCAAGCGCCGCCGTGTTGTCAGTCATACCCGACAAGTCTAATGCGCCGACGGGCCGGCCACACGGCCGGTCCGCCTCTGACGCCGGATCGTCCACGTTCATGGCGCGCGATTCGGCCGCATGCGGCGATGAATCGCACCTCGCCAATATACGCCTGTCAGCCAGTTGGCACTTGAGGCCTCCAGTTGGCACCCGACTTTCGAGCCGACGATATATCGTTGGCGTTATTCCGCCGATCCTTCTCTATCGTCGACTTCGATCCCAATAATCGGGTGCCAACTGGAGGCCTCAAGTGCCAACTGGTTATTTGCCTCACTCCACGTTGGCGTGCTGGGCTTCGGCGTCGGCGTCGGAGACGTTGTCGCGACGCGACAGCATCAGGCATAGCGCGTCGAGCGCGATATGAACGCTCTGGTCGAACAGGGAGCTCAGCAGCTGGATGGAGCCGCCGGCCTCGCCCTTGACGCGGCCGGGCACCACGATGACCGCGTCGGCGGCCTCGCCCAGCGGCGAGGCGGGCTTGGAGGTGACCGCGATGACCTTCACGCCCAGCTTCTTCGCGGCTTCGGCGTCCTCGACCGTGCGGCGGGTGGTGCCGGAGCCGGAGATGGCCAGCAACACGTCGCCCTCATGCATGGAGGGACAGATGGTTTCGCCCATCATGTAGCTGGTGTAGCCGATATGCATCAGGCGCATGGCGAAGCTGCGCGCCTGGAAGCCGGAGCGGCCCTCGCCGGCGGCGTAGACGCGGCTGTTCCTGGTGATGACGTCGGTCGCGGCTTTGAGGTCGCCCTCGTCCATTTTGGCGACGACGCCCTGGATCTCCTCGACGATCTGGTCGAGGATGCGCGGCTCGTTGGCGTTGGCTGCGGTGTTGTCGGTGTTGGTCATTGCATTTCCTCCTTGCATGCGCGGCATGCTGCTTGAATGTCGTCGGCTTTGGTGATGGCCGACCCCATGATGACGATGTCGAGGCCTTCCGCGGCGAGCGCGGAAAGTTGGTTCTGTTTGATGCCTCCGGCGATGGCGATGCGCGCGATCTGCGGGAAGCGCCGTTTGAACGCCCGCACCTGGGCGACGGGATCCTTGGTGGCGCCGGAGTCGACCGAAGTGTGCAGGCAGTAGACGGCGTCGGGGAACACGGCGATCTTCTCGATGCGCGCCTCGTCGCATTCGAGCAGGTCGACCATCATCACGCCGTCATGCTCGGCGGCGGAGGCGGCGCACGCCTCGAGCGTGCCCATCGATGACGAGCCCATGACGGTCAGATACTTGAAACCGCATGCGAATCCAAGGTCGAATTCGTATTTGCCCTCGTCGCAGGTTTTGATGTCGCCCAGCAATGTGGCCTTGCGGGTGAGCGGCTCGAGGGCGCGCACGCCGAACTCCTTGGTGAGCGAGGTGCCGATCTCGATGATATCGGCCTCGCCGGCGATCCGCTCGACGAGTTCCCGCGCGCGTTCCATATCCACACGGTCGATGGCGACTTGCAGTTTCACAGCGTGACCTCCTTGCGGTCGGTGGTGGCGATGAACCGTTCCAGCTCTTCGGCCGTGGGCAGGCCTTCGGAGTCAGAGACGCTCGTGACCTGAATGGCGCCCACGGCGTTGGCGCGCTCCAGCAGACGCTCGTCGTCCAGGCCTTCGAGCAGCGCGGTGATCACGCCGGAGGCGAAGCCGTCACCGGCGCCCACCGTGTCGACCACCTCGACCTCGAAGCTCGGCACCACGGTTTCTACGCGCTCGCCGTTCGCGTCGCGCTCGAAGGAGGCGGAGCCGCTGTCGCCCAGTTTGATGATAACCTTCTTGACACCCATGTCGAGGTAGAAGTCGGCAATGGCGCGCGGATCGTCGAGACCGGCGAACAGCTGCCCCTCGGACAGGCCCGGCATGAACACGTCGCATTTGGCGGCGAGACGGTTGGTCGCCTCGATCATGGCCTCCTGGCTCGGCCACAGGGTGGGGCGGGGGTTCGGGTCGAAGGTGACGGTCACGCCATGCGCGCGGGCCGCGTCCACAAGAGCGCTCACCGTGTCGTAGGTTCGGGGGGTCAGGGCGGAGAAGATGCCGGTGACGTGCAGGATCTTCAGTCCCGCGAAGTCGATGCCGTCCACGATGTCGGGGGTGGTCTGCGAGGCGGCGGAACCGGCGCGGAAGTAGATCACCTTGGAATCGGTCTCCGAGGGCAGTTTGAGCTGGAATCCGGTGGCGGCGCCGGAGACGCGGCGGATGTTCGCCGTGTCGATGCCGGAGTCGTTCATATAGTCGATGATCAGGTCGCCCTGCCAGTCATCGCCCAGTTGGGTGACGTAGCTGATGGAGTGGCCCTGGCGGTTCACGCCGATGGCCACGTTGAATTCGGCGCCGGCCATCTGGCGGGGCAGGGTGCGGGCTTCCATATAGGTTTCGTCGGAGTCGGCGATGAGGTTCACCATCGGCTCGCCGATCGTCATCACTTCGCTCATGATGCTGCTTCCTTCTTGAATGTTCTGGTGTGTGCGATTACTGGGATGAATTACCGGATGAGTCGGAGAGGCGTCACCGCGCGTCGACGACCGCGCGCAGCTCGGCCACCTGCTCGGCCACACGGTCGGCCTCGATGGGGAATTCGAGGAACACCGGCACGTCGGGCCCCAACTGCGGGAGCATCGCCCGCCAGTCGATGACGCCGTCCTGAAGCATGGTGGTGCTCAGCTCCTCGCGGTTCGCGGCGCCGTTCACGTTCTTCAGATGGAACACGGTGATCCGCTCTCGCAGCCGGCCGAACGCCTCGTCCGGATCCTCGCCGCGCCAGAACCAGTTGCCCAGATCGAAGGTGTAGCCGATTTTGCCGCCGACCTGTTCGATATGCGCGAGCGAGGCGGTGGTGCAGGCGAGGGTGCCGTTCTCGGGGGTCTGGTCGTTCTCGATGGTCAGGCTCACGCCGCGTGCGGCGGCTTCGGCGTCGAGTCCGGCGATCACGGAGGCGTCCACGTCTTTGACGTCGCCTTGGTTGAACTTCACGTTCCTGACGCCCATGCGCCTCGCTTCGTCGAGGAATCCCGCGAAGCCGGGGTGCGCCGCGCCGTCGATGGTGATGGATTCGGGCACGGAGTAGAACAGCTCGAGGCCATGTTCGCGGGCCGCCGCGGCGATGGCGTCGAATTCGGCGTCGTCGGCGATGTATTCGCGGCGCACTTCGGCGAGCGTGACGCCGTGGCCGGCGATGGTGGGGAGAATGGCGGACTGCGGGGTGCCGGACTGCAGTTCGTTCATATAAACAAGGGTGTTGATGCCGATGGTGGTCATGGCGGGCTCCTTATGGACTGAGGGTTTGCTTGGTGGAGGCGGCGGTCCGCGCGCGTTCGGGGACCGCTCAGGTGGGTCGATGGTTGGACCGGATGACGGGGCCGGGTGGCGGGCGGCGGACCGTATGTCGGCCGCCCGTCCGAGGGGGATGGTTTAGAACAGCAGCAGGGAGGCGAGTCCCATGATCGGGAAGCTGCACAGCCAGTAGACCGGCACGCCGTTCTTGAGGAAGGTCTTCGGCTCGAGTTCGTTGTAGTTGACGGCCCACATATTCCACGACTGGGTGACGCAGGCGGAGATGCAGGTCATCGAGGGCACCACGAGCATCGCGAAGAGGAACCAGGCGTTGAAGACGCCCATGCCCATGAGGATGCCGATCACCGCGGAGCCCGCGCCGTAGAGCTCCAGGGGCCCGCGGAACAGCGCCAGCGGGGCGAGGATGCACACGGCGAGCGCGAGAATGAACTCGTTGTTGGGCACGATGGAGGTGAGGGCCGGGCCGAAATCGGCCATGACGGTGACGGCGGTCTGCTGGAAGAAGCGCAGCACGAGCAGCATGATGATCAGGCTGCCGATGTCGCCGATGGCGGTTTTGGCGGTGGAGTTGAGGATCTCGACGAAGCCCTTGTAGGTCTTCATGTAGCCGGTGCCGAGGAAGGCGATGATGGAGGCGAGGAACAGCGCGGGCACGGAATCCCACTGGAAGAGGATGCTCAGGGCCACGGGCACGACCGGCAGCACGTAGGTCCACACCGGCACGTCGGGGATGTCGGTCGGGCGGTCGGCGGGATCGCCCACCTCGTACGGGGTGCCGTTCTTGATGGCTTTGGAGTTGATGAGGATGAAGATGATGACGCCGGTCATCTGCACGATCATGGCGGGGATGCCGAAGCTCAGATAGTGGTTGCCCCATTCGATCACCTGTCCGTCCGGGGATTCGTATCCCTGGTAGAAGGCGGCGAACTGCACGAACATCACGTTGTTGATCCACATGGCCGCGCCGATGGAGAGGGTGAACACGGGCACGGAGACGCGCTTGGGCACGCCGAGACGGCCGAGGATCGGGAAGAGGATCACGCCGATGGCGATGGCGGAACCGACGCCGTAGGCGCTGGTGAAAATCAGGCAGGTGACGAGGGCCACGGCGATGGTGGCCAGTATCGGGCTTTTCTCGCCGACCTTGGCGGTGCGGTACGAGATGGAGGCGGCGATGCCGGTGTCCACGAGCACGCGGCCGAACCATGCGCCGCAGATGATCTGGATGATGGTCGGGCCGTAGGTCAGGGCCGGTTGGGCGAAGGTCTCCTCGATCACGTCGAAGGATTCGCCGACGCCGAACGGCACGCCCATGAAGTAGATCAGCGTCCAAACGATGGTCAGGATGAAGAACCCGACGGTGAGGTTGCCGCCGCGCATCGCGTAGATCACGAAGCAGGCGAAGGAAGCAATGAGCAGGATGCCCATGATCCACATAATCATGTTCTCGCTCCTCCTTGAGCAGGTGGTGACTCTATTTTCCAGTGCCGATCGGTCGGATTACGTTGACCGTTCGTGTTGACCGATTTAGTTTATCGGTTTCGTAAACCGATAAACATAGGATACATCGAAGCTGAAAATATGGAATTCACGGCGTGTCGCCAACAACGGCAACAAAAAACGCGCCCGAAGGCGCGTTGGTTATCAACCGGAACCACTATCTCATAGTGGAGGCGTGGATATGAAGTTGCGCGGGCACTTCAAACAGGAGGTGGCCGTCGTTCCGTGCGGCCACGACGATGCCATCCGCGGCGCCCTCTTCGAGGATGGCGTCCTCGGCATCGCCGCCGCCACAGGTTCGCGCCAGCAACGCCTTGGCCACGGTCCGCCCCATCAGCACCGGCTGCTGGTCGAGACAGGTGATGCCCTCGCCGCTGTAACGGGCCCATCGCTCGTCGGCGAAGGCGCACACGCCGATCCGCCCACGCTCGCCATCGAGCTCAGGCATCGCCTCCATCACATCGCGCATGCTCTCCTCGTTGTTGGCGAACAGGCAGACGCGCCCGGCCCCGCGCTCCCCCACCACGGCGGCCAGACGCGCGCGCAGGTCGTCGATTCCACCGTCGTACACCAGCACCTCGCCGCTTAGCCCGCCATCGTCCGACGCGCCATTCACCGACGCGCCATGCCCGGCCAGATAGCGCTCCACCGCCTCGCGACGGATGGAACGGGTGCTGACGCCCCGGTCGGAACGGGTCACGAACACCACGTGGGAGAAGCCCCGCGCGGCCACGTGGTCGAGCATCTCGACCGTGGCCTCATGGTTGTTGGTCGCCACGCAATCGCATACCATCGGCCGCACGAAACGGTCGAGCATCACCATCGGCTTGGGCTCGCCGCCGGTGCAGTAGGCCGTGAGGTACGCGTCGTTGCCCCCCACCGTGTTCACGATCAGCCCGTCCACCTGCGCGTCGAGCAGCGCCTCGATGTTCGCGCGTTCGATCGCCGGATCGTTGTTCGAGTCGCTGACCAGCAGCTGGATGTCGCGCGCGCGCAGCTCCTGCTGGATGCCCTTGAGCATCTGCGAGCTGAACGGATTGCCGATGTCGGCGATCGTCACGCCCACCATGTTGCTCACGGTGGATTTCAGCCCCTGCGCCATCCGGTTCGGCCGATAGCCGAGCTCCTTGATGGCCGTCTCGATCCTGGCTTTCGTCTCGTCGGACATATACCCGTACTCGCCGTGCAGGTAGCGCGAGATCGTGGTTTTCGACACTCCGACCGCGGCCGCCACATCCCCCATGCTCGGCTGTTTGCGTCCGGAGTCTCGTTTCATTGCGCCCCCTGCGTGCGATGTCGGTTTATCGGTTTATCACGTGTTCGTCTTCCATGATAGACGCGTCGCCGTCGCCATCCGGTTTCATCGTGGTGACGAAGCGATGCACCTTCATCAGCGCGCCGGCCACCTGATGGGCGGAGATGGGCCGGTTGTTCTGCACCCACCACACGATCAGCCCCGCCGCCGAGGACGCGATGAGCTGCGCCATGAACTCCGTCTCCAATGGGGAGGCCTGCAATTGGTCGGTGGCCGGCATCTCGCGCATCAGCGTCAGGATCATCGGCTTGAGCCGCCTTTGCAGCAGATCGCCGCCGCCGTTCGACAGCAGCAACGCGTAGGTGTCGAAATGCCGGTCCAGATGGGCGAACAGCCGCTCCAGCGTCTGCGACTGCTGCAGTTCGTCGATCGGCACGTCGGGCCGGCCCATCTCCTCGGCCAGCTCCTCGAACAGCCCGTCCACGTAGGCGTTCATCCAATCGTATTTGTCCACGTAATGCAGGTAGAAGGTGGCTCGGTTGATATCCGCGCGTTCGGCCACCTCGCCCACCGTGATGCGTTCGAATCCCTTCTGCCGCATCAACGAGAGGAACGCCTCGTCGATCGCCTTGCGCGTGCGCCGCGCCCTGCGGTCGCGGGTTTCGCTTTTCGCCACGGTCATACTCGCTCCTTCGACGGTTACTCGACAGTTTTCTTGCTATGTCGTTTAGTCCACAACTGACGCATGTTGCGTATTGCAGTCCTCATGCCTTCATTTGTACTCTCGTTCATCGACAAGTGTTGATTATCAATCTTACGTCGATTATCAATCAATCGTCGTCAACTAGACAAAAGGAGGCAAGCGTTTCGTGGACATCATCGAAGTGAGTCATCTCACCAAGGACTACGGGTTCAACCGTGGCGTGTTCGACGTCTCGTTCGCCGTCGAACAGGGCGAGGTGTTCGGATTCCTCGGCCCCAACGGCGCGGGCAAAACCACCACCATCCGGCATATCATGGGCTTCTCGAAACCGCAGGAGGGCACCATCCGGGTGCAGGGACGGGACAGTTGGCGCGAGGCGGCGACCATCAAACGCTCGCTCGGCTATCTGCCGGGCGAATTGGAGTTCCCCTCGGGCATGACCGGCACGCAGTTCATCGACTATATGGCCGAGCTGCGCCATGTGCCCGACCGCGCGCGCACCGACGAGCTCATCGAACGCTTCCGGGTGAACCCAAACGGCGAGATCGCACGCATGAGCCTGGGCCAGAAGCGCAAACTCGCCATCGTCGCGGCCTTCATGCACGACCCGGACGTGCTGGTGCTCGACGAGCCCACCAGCGGACTCGACCCGATCATGCAGGAGCGGTTCATCGAATTCGTGGCCGACGAGAAACGCCGGGGCAAAACCATCCTGCTCTCCAGCCACATCTTCTCCGAGGTCGACGCCACCTGCGACCGCATCGCCATCATCAAGGACGGCCATCTGGTCTCCACCGTGGTGGCCGACGAGCTGCGGCACAACGACGAGAAGGTGTTCGAGGCGGAGTTCACCACCGACGAGGAATACGAGCGCTTCCTCGCCGAGACGACCCTCACCGTCGATTCCGCGCGCCCCGAACGCCGGCAGGTGCGCGTGCGCTTCACCGATGACCGCGACCGCGAGTTCTTCGCCCAGATGGGCCGCCGCCAACTCGTGTTCCTCACCGAGGTCAAATTCACATTGGAGGACTATTTCATGGCGTTCTACGACCGCAAGAAATCCGTCGAGGAAGGAAAGGAGGGCATGGCTCATGGCCTCGTGCATTGAGATCCGAAACCTCACCCACGACTACGGCGCGGGCCGCGGCGTCTTCGACGTGTCGCTGGACGTGCAAGACGGCGAATGCTTCGGATTCGCCGGCATCAACGGCGCGGGCAAAACCACCACCATCCGCCATCTCATGGGCTTTTTGAAACCCGACTCCGGCACGGCGGCCATCCGCGGACGCGACTGCTGGCGTGACGCCTGCGAGATCAAACGGTCGGTCGGCTACGTTCCCGGCGAGATCGCCTTCCCCGCCGTGGGAACCGGCAACGACTTCCTCGACCTGCAGATGGAGCGCGCCCGCACGCACGACCGGGCCTACCGCGACTATGTGTGCGACGCCCTGCAGCTCGACCCCACGGCCGGGCTCAAGGCGATGAGCAAGGGCATGAAGCAGAAGACCGCGCTGGCCGCCGCGTTCATGGCCAAGCCGGACATCCTCATCATGGACGAGCCCACCACCGGACTCGACCCGCTGATGCGCGACCGCTTCCTCGAACTGCTCGACGAGCGGCTCAAGGCGGGTTGCACGGTGTTCATGTCCAGCCATATCTTCGGCGAGATGGAACGCAGCTGCGACCGCGTGGCGCTGATCAAGGACGGCCATATCGCCGACGTGAAGGACGTCAACGAGATCCGCCACAACCATCACAAGGAGTTCCGCGTCGAATTCGCCACGCGCGAGGAATACGAGAGGGCCCGCGCCCTTGGATTCGAACTGGCCGAGGAGCGCCCCGAACGGCTGCAGATCACCTTCGGCGTCGACGACGGCGACATCGCCCTGCTGCTGAACGCGCTGATGGAGTTCGACGTGCTCTGGTTCAAGGAGATCAAGCATTCGCTGGAGGAATACGTCCTCACCGTGTTCGAGGCCGAGGAGGCCGGCAAGGCCGACGACGCCGACGGCACCGACACGACCGACGCACTCCGGTAACCCACCTTCCACCCATAGTTTCAAGGAGACCAATCCCATCATGATCAACAAGTCGATCCTCAAACAATGCCTGAAAAGCAACGGCAAGATGTGGGCGGTGTTCACCGCCGCGGCCGTGGCGTTCCTGGCGCTGATCATCTGCACCTTCGACCCGACCGCGTTCTCGGCCATCGCCAGCGCCGCCGAGGGCACCGCGCTGTCCGGCGTGACCGAGAATCTCGGATCGCTGCTCGGCACGCTGGAGACGTACTATTCGATGATCGCCGTGCTGCTCGGGCTCGTGTTCGTGTACCTCACCTCTAACAGCCTGGTCGTGGAGGAGGTGGACTCCGGCTCGATGGCCTACACGCTGTCCACGCCGATCCGCCGCAGCAGCGTGGTCATCACCAAAATGACGTATCTCATCGTCTCGCTCGCGCTGATGATGGGCGTGATCGCCGGTTCGGGCTACGCCATCACGGAGCTGCGCTGGGGCGCCGTGTCCGATACCGCGATCACCGACGACGTGTCCGTGGCGGCCAAATCCATGAACAAGGACGAGGATTACGTGCGCACGCATCTGTACGTCATCAAGGACGACGCCGAGGCGCTGTCGGTGGGCGCCGACGCGCGCGATCTGGACGAGGACTCCTATCTGGCGTACCTCGATATGAAGATGGACGACAACGCCTATAAGGCCGCCGCCAAGGAGCTCACCAAGAACCGCTTCGACCAGTACAAGGACGTGACCGGCGACGACCGCCCGGACAACGACGAGATCGAGATCACCAAGGAGGAGCTGGAGGCCGATCCTTCGCTGATGCTCGATGACGACGACGCGCTGAAGGCGGGTGCGGAGCCAAAGGGCATGACGCTGATCGAATACCGCGACTACATCCAGCAGATCGTCGACGAGCAGGACGCGTCCGCGGATGAGGCGGCCGATGCCGAAGCCGCGGCCGACAGCACCGCCAACGCCGATTCCTCCTCGTCCTCAGATGACGCAATCGCCGCGACCGGCGCCGAAGCCGCGGCCCTCACCGACGCGACGACGCTCACCCTGACCGAACCGTCCGACATCATGCAGGTTGCGTTGATGGCCTCCGCCGAGGCGCTCGACACCAACACCGCCACCTTAAGCGACAATCTGATCCTGATGAAGGACCAGAAGGCCCTGGACGCGGCCAGCGCCGCGACCGGCGTGCCCGCCGAGCAGCTCACCACACTCATCAACCAGTCGATGGCCAGCGCCGCCTTGTCCGAGGATAACGGCATCAGCTTCGACAACGAGGCCTACGCTTGGCTGAACTTCGGCTGCTTCCTGCTGTTGCTGGCGATCTCCGCCATCGGCTTCTTCGCCAGCTGCGTGTTCAACCGTTCGAAGACGGCGATGGCGTTGGGCGGCGGCCTGCCGTTCGCCTTCTTCCTGATCGAGGTGATCACGCAGATGGGTGAGTCGCTGGAGAACCTCAAGTACTTCACGATCAACACCCTGTTCGACACGGAGAAGATCGTGGCGATGGACAACTTCGCGCCGGGATTGTGCGCGCTGGCGGGCATCGCCGTGACGCTCTACGCCGCCGGCTGCGCGATCTTCTGCAAGAAGGACCTGCCGCTGTGATGCCACAGTGATGTCACAGTGATACCGCTGTGATTCCACTGACCCTCACTGTGATTCCACCGCACTCCCCACGCACAGCGGAATCACAACCTCATGAGGCCACGGCCGCGCCGCCCCGACCGGCGACCGCGCGGCCGCCCTCCACAACCGCATATGCCGCCCGCCGACTCCCCTATCGGCGGGCGGCATCTTGCATGCGCCTCACAGCACGCGCAATGCCTGCTCCAGATCGGCGATGAGATCATCGACGCCTTCGATGCCGACGGACAGACGCACCAGATTCTCCGGCACTTCAAGCGTGGTGCCGGACACCGAGGCGTGGGTCATGGCGCCCGGATGCTCGATCAGGCTTTCCACACCTCCCAGCGATTCGGCCAGCGTAAAGATCCTTGTAGCTTCGGCGAAGCGTTTCGCCGCCTCAAGCCCGCCCTTGACCTGCACGGAGATCATGCCGCCGAATCCGCCGTGCATCTGGCGCGCGGCGACCTCATGCCCCGGATGCGATTCCAAGCCCGGATACCAGACGCGTTCGATCTCGGGCCGCCCCTCCAGCCAGCGCGCGATCGCCAACGCGTTCTCGCTATGCCGCCGCACGCGCAGGTCGAGGGTTTTGAGCCCGCGGATGTCGAGCCAGGAGTCGAAAGGCGAGGGCACCGCACCGGCGGCGTTCTGCAGGAAGGCGATCTTTTCGCGCGTCTCCTCGTCGTTGAGCGCCACCGCGCCGCCGACCACGTCGGAGTGGCCGCCGATGTATTTGGTGGTCGAATACACCACCACGTCGGCGCCGTCCTCAAGCGGATGTTGCAGGGCGGGCGAGGCGAAGGTGTTGTCGACCGCGACCTTGACGCCATGCTCGTGCGCGACGGCGGAGACCGCGGCGATGTCGGTGATGTTGAGCAGCGGATTGCTCGGCGTCTCCACCCACAGGTAGCGGTACTCCTTGGCCTCCATCGCGGCGGCCACCGCGGCCGTGTCGGTCACGTCCACCACGTCGAGGCCGATCCCCCACGGCACGAACACTTTGGCAAGCAGACGGTAGGTGCCGCCGTACACGTCGTTGCCGAGCAGGATGTTGTCGCCGGGGCGCAATGTGGAGCGCAGCAACACGTCGATGGCGGCCAGGCCGGACGAGAAGCTCAATGCGTAGCGCGCGCCCTCCACGGCGGCGAGCTGCGCGTCGAAGGAGTCGCGGGTCGGATTCACGGAACGGCTGTAATCGTAGCCGTTGCGCGGCGCGCCGACGGCATCCTGCTTATAGGTGGAGGTCATATAGATCGGCGTCACCACGGCACCGGTGGCCGGATCAGGCTCCTGACCGGCGTGGATGGCGCGCGTGGCGGTGGCGAAGGCGGCGGAATCGGCGAAGTCGAAGGTTGCGGTGGTCATATGCTTGGTTCCTTTACGCTGAAATGTTCTCTATTGTGCGTGTTTTCGCTGGCTATGTGTTGTTTTTGAACGGTCTTGGCTTGTCGACGAAACGCGTTTGGGGCGTCAATCGAGTTTGGTGTGCGCAAATCGCGATCCTGAGCGTTGCCGACGTTTTCTCAAACGAGAGACCGGCGGAATTCCGCGGTTCCGTTTCTCCGCTCATACCGACCGCCCGTACACGGCCACACCAAACTCGAAAACGCGTGTTGTGACGATACGAACATCGTTGGCATTCCCTTAATTCGCCAGATACCGCTCGGCGATCGAGGGGCGGGTGGTGCGTTCCACCACGTCGGCGAAGCCGTTGGCGCGCATCCATTCGTCGTTGAAGATCTTGTCGAGGTAGCTGCGGCCGGAGTCGGGCGCGAGCACCACGACGGTCTGGCTCTCGTCGAGGTCGTTGTCTCGCGCGTACTTGATGGCGGCGGCCACGGCCATGCCGGACGATCCGCCGACCAGCAGTCCCTCCTCGGCGGCGAGACGCCGGGTCGTCTCGAAGGCCTCGGCGTCGCCGATCTGCACGATGCTGTCGGTGATGTTTCGGTCGAAGGCCTTGGGGTAGAAATCCTCGCCCACGCCTTCGATTTTGTACTGGTGCACATCGTCGGGATTGGAGTAGATGGAGCCTTCCGGATCGGCGCCGATCACCTTCACCGCGCCGTTCGACGCCTCCTTGAGGTAGCGGCCGGTGCCGGAGATGGTGCCGCCGGTGCCGATGCCGGCCACGAAATGTGTGACCTTGCCTTCGCTGGCCCGCCAGATCTCCGGACCGGTGGTGGCGTAGTGGCTGGCCGGACCGTTGGGATTGTCGTACTGGTTGGGTTTGAACGCGCCGGGGATGGCGGCGGCGAGACGGTCGGAGACGCGGTAGTAGGAGCGCGGATCATCCGGCTCCACATCGGTGGGGGCCACGACGACCTCGGCTCCATAGGCGCGCAGCACCGCGCGCTTCGATTCGCTGACTTTGTCTTGCACGACGAAGATCGCGCGGTAGCCGCGCTGCTGGGCCACCATGGCCAGCCCCACGCCGGTGTTGCCCGAGGTGGGTTCGACGATCACGCCGCCGGGCTTGAGTTGTCCGGAGCGTTCGGCCGCGTCGATGATGCGTTCGGCGATGCGGTCCTTCGAGGAGCCGCCCGGATTCATGTATTCGATTTTGACGACGATGGTGGCCTTGACGCCGGCCGCTTGGGGCAGGTGGCGAAGCTTGACGAGTGGGGTGTTGCCGATCAGGTCGGCGGTGGAGTCGGCGATGGTCATGGCTGGGGTTCCTTCTGCTGGGCTGACTGTTCGGGATGGTGACTGGTGTTCTGGTGTATGACCGACGTCTCCAGGTGAACAGTGCTCGGCAGTTGAACCGTTGAGAAGAACCGTTGCGGTATCTGCGTTCGCGTTCGGGCGTATGCCACGAACCCACGCGTATTCGTTGTGATGTTCCTCGCGAAGCTATGCGTCGAATTTTTCCGGGAAGAGAAGGAAAACGAGGACCGCGGCCTGATCGCCGCGAAGAAGGTTCTATCTCAAGTTATGCGTCGTCAACCGCTCGCCTAGGGGCGTCGGTCAGCGACAACAACATGAGATGAACTGCATGGTTCATGACCATAGCATAAGGGGCGGCGTCGGCGCGCCGCCCCTTTCCGCATAATGGACATGCCGGGACGTCTCAGACGACCGCGCCTTTCGGAACCGGCATGACCTCGCGCCGCTTGGTGAGCATCCACGTGACCCATACGACCAGCGCCGCGAATACCACGACCAAGGCCAACGGAATCCATACGACCGGCTTGTCCACATACACCGAGGCGTCGTCGTCCGGCGACAGTCCGACGCCGCCTTTGAGAGCGTCCCACAGCCACTGCGGCCGACCCGGAATGAGGGATTCCCGGAATCCCCCTGCGACCGCGACGATCGCGGACACGACCACCGCGAACCACACGACGCCGTGGGATCTGGCCTTCGCCAATACGGCACCGGCCAGCTGTCCCGCCATCGCGACGCCCAGCATCAGAACGAACACCGCGAGGAACACGAACAGCATGCCGAGCGGCAGCACACGAGGCACATATTCGTCAGGCAGACCGGTCGGCGGAATCGCGCCCGCGACCATCTCCTCACCGGAGACGCCTTGAAATCCACCATCCGAAGTCGGGGATTCCACGATGGCCAGCGAATACGTGTAGAGGAACCGCTCGGAACCCAACGTCAACTGCAACGGGGTCTGCAACGCGCGCGTAATCGCCCATGGCACATAGACCATAACCGTGGCGCACAACGCCAATGCGGCGTTCGCAACGCTTTGCTCCCAAACGATCGTCCGTCGGGACACGCCATGGCAGAGCAGCGGGTCGACGCCCAGCACCGCCCATGCCGCGGCCGCCAGAAACAGGCAGACCAAGACTTGCGTCTCCAACACGTCGGTACTCCAGGATTCGTCCCAAGACAAACGCTGCCACCATGCGATCGCGTCGAAGGCGATCACCGCCAGCAGGCCCGCGGCGAACACCAGCGCGAACAAGCCGTGTTTGTGCAGGGACGCGCGCCATTGACGACTGAACATCCAAGTTTTACGCACCATATCAGACCTCGATTCCATCACGACGGTTCCGTTCGGCGGCCGCCTGGGCATAGGAGGAGGTGAGATGGACGCAATACTCCTGCAATCCGAGCGGACGCGCCGTGACTCCCTCCGGCAGGTCGGCGGCGTCCACCTCGCCTTTGACCGTCAGCGCGACCATCGCTCCCAGCGACTGCCGCCGCATCACCAGCAGCCAGTTGCCGGCCGCGTACGCCTCCACCACATCGGCGGGCCCGGTGAGCTCGGCGGCGCGCCTCGCCACGCGGTCCATTGCGAAATCGTCGAACACCTGACCTTCTTCAAGGATGATCGCATGTTCGATGACATGCGCGATCTCGTCGATGATATGCGTGGAGATGACGATGGTGCGCGGACGTTCGGCGTATGCCTCCAGCAGGAACCGGTAGAACAGCTCGCGGTTGACCGCGTCGAGGCCGAGCACCGGCTCGTCGAGCAGCAGCACGTCGACGGGCACGCATAACGCGGCGACCAAACGCACGATCATGCGCGAGCCGAGCGAGAGGCCACCGTATTTCGAGGCGGGGTCGATGTCGAACGCGACCAGCATGCGTGTGGCCAGTGTCCAGTCGAAGCCACCGTAGAACCGCTCTTCATTGCGGAAGAACGACTTGAGCGAATGGGCCATGAGGAACGGCAGCGTCTCATTGACCAGATAGACGCGCCCCTGCGCACGCTCGTTGTCCAGCGCGTTGGCGCCGTCCAGGGTGATGCCGCCGCCGCTGGGCACGATCCGGTTGGCGATGGTGGCCATCAGCGTGGATTTGCCCGCGCCGTTGCGGCCGAACAGCCCGTAGATCACGCCGTCGTTGAGCACCAGGCTCACGCGGTCGAGCGCCGGCACGCCGTCGAATGTTTTGCTCAGATTGGTGATGACGAGGCTCATGCTGCGCCCTCTTTCATGATTGACGGTACCCCTTCTCGATCAGCTCGGACAGCTCGTCCGGTCCGATGCCGAGCCGTTTGGCCTCGGCCACCAGTTGGGCGACGCGTTTCGTGAGGAATTCCTCGCGCATGGCCGCCCGGGCTTTTTCCCTGGCTCCTGTGGCGACGAACATACCCAGCCCCCGTCGCTTCTCCAACAATCCTTGGTCGACCAACAGGTTCATGCCTTTGAGCACGGTGGCCGGGTTGATGCGATATGCGGAGGAGATCTCGGTGGTGCTGGGCACCTGCTCGCCTTCCCGGTAGGTTCCGGCGACGATGGCCTCGTTGAGCTGGGTCGCCACCTGTTTGAACAGCGGTTCGCCGCTGGTGTCGTCGAATCGCACGACCACCTCCCCGGCAAGTTCTTTGGTTAGTTACTTATGTAACTAACCATATAACTCAAATGAGGGGCTGTCAACATATCAATACGCGCACAAGCGCAAAAGACTTGGGAACATCAACCGAATCAAGGGACAACGCGCATACGCAACGGACGGCTCACATCGTATCTGCGCTACCGGTAGTGGATAATCGGTGTTGCAAACATCGATCTGCGTTACCGGTAGTGTGCAAACGCGGCGAACCTCACTATGTTTGGCGTAATATCAAGGCCCATAGGCGAGATAACGGCAAACTGGCACTACCGGTAACGCAGATCGATGTTTGCAATGCCGCAAAAACACTACCGGTAACGCAGATACCCTTATCACCAACGCATCGAGGCCGCGTCAATCAGCTGACGCGTGTATGCGTTCCGCGAATCGGCAAGCATGGCGTCGGTTTCGCCGACCTCTTCGACACGACCGTCATGCAGCACGACGATGCGGTCGGCCAGATGCTGTACTACACCCAGATCATGAGACACCACAATCAGCGCGGTACCGGGCCTGGCCTGACGGATCGCACGGAAGGCCTCGAGAATCTGGACACGGGCCGCCACATCGATGGCGCTCATCGGCTCGTCCGCGAGAATCACACGGGGCTCGTTGACGATGGCGCGGGCGATGGCGACGCGTTGCGCCTGTCCGCCGGAGAGATTCGCCGGATGCCGCCGGGCGAACACCGCCGGATCAAGCCCCACGGTGCGCAACGCCTGATCCACCCGTTCCAACACCGCCTCGCGGGGCATATCCTTATGCCGCAGCATCACCGGTTCGGCCACCGAACGCCATACGCTCCAATGCGGGTCGAGCGATCCGAACGGATCCTGGAACACCAGTCCGGACTCCCGCCGCAACGCTTGGAATCCAGGCAATTTGCGCATGGCCGACAATGACGACGGCTTGACGCGTGCTGCACCGGAATCCACATTCGTATCCACGACCGCGGCATCGGCCACCGATTGGGAGGAGTTGACCGCGAGCCCGTCATAGCACACCACACCCGCGTCCGCGGTCTCCAGACCGAGCAGAATACGCGTCAACGTGGATTTGCCGGATCCCGAACCCCCGATGACGGCGAGGCACTCCCCCTCGCGCACGTCGATATCCACGTCGAACAGCACCTGTTCGCGCGCGGCGCCGCGGCCGAAGGATTTACTCAATCCCCGCCCTTGCAGTATCGCCTTGGTCCCGTCCATCAGATCTCCCCACTCGCCGCCGCGGATCGGCCCGGCAGCGGATTCCCGGATAATGTGAGCCGTCTCGCCGCAGTGACCAGCCGCCGCGTCGCATCGGTGCGCGGCGAGGCCAACAGGTCGGAGGTCGCGCCGGATTCCGCGACGCGCCCCTCGTCGAGCACATAGCAGCGTGTGGTGGCGCGCGCCAACACCGAGAAATCATGGGTGATGAACAGCATGGACGCGCCCGCGTCGTCGACCAGCGACACCAGCAGATCGACGATCTGACGCTGGGTGATGGAGTCCAGCGCGGTGGTCGGCTCGTCGGCGATGATCAGACGCGGCGAGGTGACCAACGCGGTGGCAAGCCCCACGCGCTGCTGCTGGCCGCCGGAGAGCTCGTGGGGGAATTTGCGCGCCAAATCGGCGTCAAGCCCGACTTTGGCGAGCATCGCCATCGCACGGTCCCGACGTTCGGCGCGGTTCAGATCGTAATGCAACGCGAGCGGCAGCTCCACCTGCTGCGCGACGGTCATCACCGGATTAAGGGAGGCGGCCGGATTCTGGAACACCGTGCCCACATAACGTCCACGCAGGTCCGCGAGCGCGCGCTCGTCGGCGAACCGCTCCCCCTCGCATACGACCGCGTCCCCCATCCGAATCAGGCCGGACACCTGCGCGCGCGGCGGCAGCAGACCCAGCATCGCCTTGGAGATCATCGATTTGCCCGACCCCGACGAGCCGACCAGGCCGACCCGTTCGCCGTCGCCGACACGCAGATCCACGTCGCGCACGATCGGCGCGCCCTGGATGGCGATGTTCAAACCGCGAATCTCAACGCCCATATTCCGCCTCCTCCTGCGCGGCCGTGACATACCGCTCCTCCAACGCGTCGCGCAGCGCGTCGCCGAACACGTTCAGGGCGATGACCACCACCGTGACGATCAGGCCCGGCCACAATACGGTCAGCGGATACACATTGATGAATTTGACCGACGTGGCCAGCGAATGACCCCAGCTCGGCACGCCCGAGGGCACGCCTATGCCGAGGTAGGTCAGTCCGCTTTCGGCCAGCACCGCCGTGCCCGCGGACAGCGACAACTGCACCAGCAGCACGGGGAGGATATTGGGAACGATATGGGTCGCGAGCACGCGTATGCCGCAGGCGCCGTTGGCCATCGCGGACTCCACATAGCTCGACCGCGCGGCCAGCAGCGCCGCGGGCCGCGCCACGCGCGCGAGGTTCAAGCCATATCCGAATCCGCAGGCCACCACGATCACCATAATGGACGCGCCCAGCGGCACGGCCAGAATCAACGCGATCAGCACGGTGGGAATGGAGATGAGCGCGTCGACCACCACCACGGAGGTGTTGGCGAGCGCGGAATTGCGCGACACCATCAGCGTGACCAACAGCAGACCGAACGCGCCCGAGAAAGCGACGGTGAGGATGACGATGAGCAGATTCGTGCGTGAGCCCGCCATCAGCCAGCTGAACACGTCCGCGCCGGTGCCGTCGGTGCCGAGCCAGTGCGAGGCGGAGGGTTTGTCCCACACGTTGTAGCCGTCGGTCGCCCATAGGGATCGCGGGGTCCAGAACAGGGAGATGAGGGCGATGAGAATCCACAGCGCGAGGACGACCAGCGAGAACCGGCCTTCGGGTTTGCGCCAGACGGCACGCAGAAGGGAGACGATCATCCTCCCGATTCCGTCCCGCGTCTGGGACGTCAGGGCGGGGCTCCCCTTTGGGGACGACGGGGACGAACGCTCCGTTCGGGGCGACGAGGGCGACGGATGCCGTCTCGAGGATGATAGGGGGCTGCGGCTCATCGGTTCACCTCCGAGGCGTCGGCGGATTTGAGACGGGGGTCGAGCAGACGGTGCAGCAGGTCAACGATCAGGCCGACCCCCAGGAAGAACGCGGCGAGCAGGAACAGCTCGCTTTGCACGGCGATGAGGTCGCGGTTGCCCACGTCGGTGACCAGTCCGCTGCCGATGCCGGGCAGCGCGAACAGGTTTTCGATCACCATCACGCCGGTGACCATGGAGGCGAACGTCAGTCCGACCACCGACACGAGCTGCGGGGTCGCGAGCCGCAGCCCGACGCGCAGCACCGCCTGGGTGCGGGTCATGCCGCAGGCGCGGGCCATATCGACGTAGCCGGACGAGGCCAACGATTCCAATGTGGAACGCGTGTAGCGCATGATGCTCGCCCCCACGATGACGCCCACCGACAGGGCCGGCAGGATCAGCGACCAGATCGCCTCTCCGGGGGAGCCCCACCCCTCCTGGGGGAAGCCTTGCGAGGGGAAGATCCCCAACAGTCCGGAGCCGCGCGAGAACAGCAGGATGAGCAGGAGTCCGCCCCACAGGGCCGGAATCGCACCGCCGATGACGGCCACGACGCGCAACGCAGAGCGTGTGCGGGGCGAGCGCGCCAGCACGGCCGCGCATCCGAGCGGCAGTCCGATGGCCAACGCCACCAGCAGTCCGAGGATGATCAGCGGAAAGGTGATCGAGGCGCGCGTGCCGACCAGCGTGGTGATCGAGCGGCCGGTCAGGATCGACGTGCCGAAGTCGCCGTGCAGCAGCGCACCCGCCCAGTCGACGTACTGGACGGCCAACGGTTTGTTCAGACCGAGCTGTTCACGCAGCGCCTCCACCCGTTCGGGAGAGGAGTTGACCCCCGCCATAACGGAGGCGACGTCGCCCGGCAGGACGCGCAGCGCGGCGAACACCAGCACGGAGATGCCGAACAACGCCGCCGCGAACAGCAGCAGACGGCGAAGAACGAACCTCATATCGGCATCTCCTTACGTGATTGCCACTCTCTTGTCTATCGGGCGGACCCATCGCCCCGCCCTCGTCCGTTGGACGGACCGTCCCCACTCCGTCATGCTGAGCGGAGCGTAGCGCAGTCGAAGCATCCCCTGCCACTGGTCACGCGGTGTAGGTCACGTCGTACAGGGGCAGCAGGGTCTGGTTCATGTTGAACGGGAATCCCTCCACGCCGTTGGCCATGGCGGTGGTGACGCGGAAGTTGAACAGCCAGTCGGCGGGCGCGTCCTCGGAGACGATGCGAGCGGCCTCGGCGAATTTGGCGTCGCTCTCCTCGTCGGAGGTGGCGGCCACGCCTTCGGCGTACAGCCGCTGCACTTCGGCGTTGTCGTAGCCGTAGTAGTAGTCCGGGTCGGCCCACTGGTAGAGGTCGTGGCTGTCGTTGTGGTTCACCAGGGACAGGTCGTAGTCGTGGTTGGTGTACACATCCTGCAGCCAGGTGGAGAACTCCACCACGTTCACCGTCAGTTCGATGCCGACCTGCTTGAGCTGCGAGCGCAGCTGGTCGCCCAGTTCGGTGCCGTAGGTGCTCGCGTCATAGGTGAGGGTGAGCTCCAGCGGATGCTCGGTGGAGTATCCGGCCTCGGCGAGCAGTTCCTTGGCTTTGTCCACATCGTGCGGATATAGGTCGGTCAAGTCCTCGTAGCCGGGGTCGAGGGAGGGGATCGGCCCGCCGAGCGCCTTGTCGGCCCCGCCGCGCGAGGCGATCAGCTCGTCATGGTCGATGGCGTAGCGGATGGCCTGGCGCACGCGCAGGTCGGAGGTCTTCTCGCCTTTCGAGTTGAAGGCGAGCACGTATTTGTCGGTGCCGTCGCCCGTCTGCACGGTGTAGTGCTCGGAATCGGAGGCGAAAGGCTCGGCCAGGTTCTCGACGATCGGCGCGAGCACCTGCACATCGCCGGATTTGAGCGCGTTCACCGCGGCGTTGTCGTCGGCGAAGTATTTGACGACCACGGTCGGGGTTTTGGCCGCGTGCTCCCCCCAGTAGTTCTCGTTGGCCGTCAGCGTGACGGAATCGTTCTCCACGAATTTCGACACCGTGTACGGGCCGGAGCCGACGGCCTCGGTTTTGGCGTCGTAGTCGGCGTCCTTGTCGAACACAAGGCCGGGACGCCCGGTGAGGGTCCACAGCAGGTTCGAATTCGGCGCCTCCAGCGTGATGACCACGGTGTTCTCGCCGTCGTCGGTCACGGAGGTCACGCCTTCGAGCGAGTCGGCGTCATGGTACTGCTGGTCGATGAGCTCGTTGATCGACCAGGCCACGTCCTCGGCGGTGAGCGCGTCGCCGTTGGAGAAGCTCATGTTCTCGTTCAGGGCGAAGGTGTAGGTCAGGCCGTCGTCGGAGACCGTCCAGCTTTTCGCGATGGCGGGCACGACCTGGTTGTCCGAGTCGCGTCCCACCAGCCCCTCGTACACATTGCCGATGAGCAGCTGGTCGAGCGCGGAGCCGGACTGGTTGCGGATGTCGAGATTGGTGGGGGCGAGTTTCAGTCCGATGGTCACGGTGCTCGCGGTCTGCCCGGAGCCGGACGCGGCATCGTCGGATTTCCTGCCGAATATGGTTGCGCCGATGACGATCGCCACGACGGCGACGACGGCGATCAGCACCCATACCCACGCCTTGGGCCCGTGATGCTGGTTCGATGATTTCGCGCGCCCCTCCAGGGTCGCGTCGGTGCTGGCCACGGCGTTCGCGCCGGTGGCGGGGTTTGTCTTCTGCTCTTCGGTTGCGTCGGCGTCGCCGTACACACCATGATCGTGAGACATGGATCTTCCTTATGCAATTATCGTTGGTTTTTCGATTGGTTGTCCGCCCGAATAGGGTCGTCCACCAAAGGATGAGTATAGCGCAGCGCACGAACGTCGTTCCCGTTTCCGTTCGTGCGATTCTCCCGCGGGGTCCAAACGAACACGTTTTCGATGAAATCGTTGCGATTTCGCCAAATCGGGCGATGTGCGATTGTTCGCGACATGTTCGGAATGTTCGCACGACCGCGAGTCTCGCAACGCTCCGTGCGACCCCATCCCGTATAATCGCATCAGCAAGGGAGGCAATCATGCTCGTCGCAGTCGATATCGGCAACACCAACATCGTCCTCGGATTCCTGGAAGGCGATGAGATCGTCGGAACCTACCGCATCACCACCAAAGCCGACCACACGTCGGACGAGTACGGCCTGATGCTTACGGAATTCCTCGCGATGAGCGGCTACTCCGCGAATGATGTGGACGATGTGGTCATCTGCTCGGTGGTGCCCAAGGTGATGTACTCCTTCCGCGCGAGCATCGTCAAATTCCTCAAAATCGAGCCGATGATCATCGGCCCCGGCATCAAAACCGGCATCAACGTGCGCGTCGACGATCCCAAGTCGCTGGGCGCGGACATCCTGGCCGGATGCGCCGGCGCGTACTTCACCTACGGCGGCCCCGCCCTGGTGGCGGATTTCGGCACCGCGACCACACTGATCTACGTGGACGGCAAGGGCACGATCACCAGCGGAGTCATCACCACAGGCGTGCGGTCCTCCGCCGCCGCGCTGTGGGGGCAGACCGCGCAGCTTCCCGAGGTGGAGATCGCCCGCCCGTCCTCCATCCTCGGCACCAACACGCGCGACTGCATGCAGGCCGGCCTGTATTACAGCACGCTCGGCGGCATCGAACGCATCATCGCCCAGTTCCATGAGGAGATCGACGAGCCGTTCCAGGTGATCGCCACCGGCGGCTTGGGACGCATGTTCAAAGACGATACGGATGTGATCGACGTGTACGATCCCGACCTGATCTTCAAAGGCATGAAGCACATCCACACCCGCAACGCCTAGCCTGCGCTTCACCGCCGCCGATTATCTTGTCAGCCAATCGGCGGCGCTCACCACGTGAACGCCCTTCGACTGGAAACTGTCGGCGACACGTATCACCACATACCGTTCGTCTTCCGGGATGCCGAGTTGCGCGCCCACAGTGCCAACGCTTTTCGCGAAACGGTCATGATAGGTCTGACCAGACTTGATTTCGACCAGCCGCGGGTGACGCATATCCGTATAGTCGAGAAGATCCACTTCGACCTTGCTGTCGTCTCGATAGAACATGAGTCGAGGTTCCCGGCCCTGGTTGAGATACCTCTTCATGGTTTCGGCAATGATCAGGTTCTCGAACACCATGCCCAGATGCGGGGACACCAACAAATCCTCAAGAGCATCATATCCCAGCAGATGGCAGAGCAATCCGGTGTCATAGAAATACAATTTGGGGGTCTTGGTCAGCCTTTTGCGGATATTGGCCGCATACGGCATCAAAGAGAAAGTGATGTAGCTAGATTCCAAAACAGACGTCCATGAACGAACGGTCGCCGCAGCGACCTCAAGTTCATTCGCCAGTTTCGAGTAATTGACAAGATTGCCGGCATTCAACGCACACAAACCAAGAAAACGACGAAAAGCCGTAAGATTACGCACATCTAGATACTCTCCGACATCACGCTCGATGTAGGTGTTGATGTAATTGTCGAAGAACACGTCATATGGCATTCCCGTGTCGTACAACCGCGGATAGCCGCCACGCAGCATAAAGTCGTCGGAGGAAAGCGATGGCGAGTCCCGCAGAGTCTCCCCATACGACAACGGCAGCAACTTCAACAGCCCCACACGTCCGGCAAGCGATTGGGTGATGCTGTCGAGCAGCAGGAAATTCTGCGAGCCGGACAGCACATATTGCCCCACCGCACCACGTTCATCGGACACCACTTGAATCATCGAAAACAAATCGGGAACATACTGGACCTCATCGAGGACGAGCTTTCCGGAACGATTCCGGATGAAACCCACTGGATCTTCCAAGGCGGCGGTGCGCAACTGGGGATCCTCGAGATTGAGGTATTCGTAATCCTTGAACACGCTTCTGACCAGCGTGGTTTTTCCGCTCTGTCTGGGGCCTGTGACCGAAACCACGGGGAACCATTCGGAAAGCTGTTTCGCGCGATCTGCCAATATTCGAGGTATCATCGCCCCTCCAGCCATTGTGCCCATAATCTGTAAGTAGATAATACCATATTTGATAAATAGGAATTACCATAATTGATAAGTAGAAACCACCATAATCTGTAAATAGCACTGAGATTCATTAGTGATTTCAACGTTTTTGGGATGTGAAGCCAGTTCGACCGCCCCGACTCGAGTCGGCTCGCCGCATCAATCGAATTGCCCCGCCTCCCGAACGCCCGTACCGTGGGTATCGACAGATCAGGCAACACGGATCACCTTACGTTTATTGGATGGTGAAGCCCTGGTTGAATCCGTATTCCTCCAGGTCCTTCTGCCAGAGGGCGATGCCGTCGGCGAGGCTGATCTTCTCTCCCGGGTGCTCCAATGATTCCAGCGGATCGCCGTGGCTGTCCGTCCGGCCCTGCTCGATGGCGTTTTCACGCGCCTGATACGCGTGATAGGAGCTCGACCAGCGGTAGGCCCGCCCCACGGTGGATCTGAAGTCGCTGCGCGCGTACACCTCGAACGGCAGATACTGGTAGTCGGTGGAGACGTTCTCCGCCGCCTGCGCCAGCACCTCGTTGAACCGTTGCCCGCCGAAGTAGGCCACGTCGACGCCGCGCGAGTCGCGGATGGTGGTTCTGCTCAAAAAGTCACGGCTGTTCAGGGTGGCGTTGTCCGCGGGGAAGGCGCCGCCGTCCACGCGCGTGGAGATGCCTTCGGTGCTGTGGGTGACGAATTCCACGAAGCGGAACGCCGCGTCGGGTTTGCGGGTCAGCTGCAGCACCGCCAGCGCGGAGCCGCCGTTCTCGGCGTTGGCTGGCTGGCCGTCCGGCGTGGGCATCTGGGTCACGCGCCATAGGCCCGCGGTGCCGGGCACGTCGGCGAGCAGCAGCGAGGGCATCCACGCGCCGGAGAACACGGAGGCGATGGTGCCGTCGCCGATGCCTTCCTGCCAGTCATCGGACCAGATCTGCGAGCGCGTGTCGATCAGGTCCTCGTCGATCATCTTCTGCCAGAACTCGGTGAACGCCTGCACGCCCGGGTCGTTCTCCAGGTCGATGGTCACGGTTTTGCCGTCCGTGGAGGTGCGGAAGGGCTGTCCGCCCGCCAGCCAGATCATCGCGTCGTAGAAGCTGGCGTCGCCCGCGTCGGCGGCGATGTACACGCCGATCGCCTTGAGTTTTTTGGCCGCCTCGTAGAAGTCGTCCCAGGTTTTAATCTGTTCGGCGTCCACGCCGGCCTGATCGAACACGTCTTTGTTGTAGAAGAACGCCATGGGGCCGGAGTCCATGGGCAGTCCGTACACGCGGTCGGCGAGCTGCACGGACGACCAGGTGCCCGGCGTGAAGAATTCGGAGTATCCGGAGGTGACGCGGTCGGTGATGTCGAGCAATTGGCCGGACACCGCGTATTGGCGCAGGGCGAAATATTCCAGCTGCACCACGTCGGGGGTGCCGTAGCCGTCCTGGATGGCCGTGTTGAGGTTGTCGTAGCCGCTGATGTCGGTGAGCTCCACGCGGATGTCGGGATTCGCCGCCTCAAACTGTTCGACCACGGCCGCCATGCTCGGCTCCCATGACCACACGTTGATCACGGTGCGGTTGTCGACCGCGGACGCGGCCCCGCAGCCCGCAAGGCAGACGGCGAGCGTGACGGCGGCGAGCGTCGTGGCCAATCGTTTGAGTCTCCGTCCGATAATGCGCATGCCCTCGAGTCTACCCGGTGGCCCGGGCCGGCCTCTGACTTCCGATTCGTTCCACATCAATCCGCGCATGCGGCATCCGAAAGCTTCGATTACCCTTATACGCACTTTTCATAGCCTTGCGACCACTGTTTTTTACATTTTTATGAGCCTTGATAAGGGTGAATCACACACTTTTATGAACCTTGAACACCGCCTATTCCACACTTTTCCGGACCTTGATGCGCAGGTGCGACGGGAATAACGGCCGCTTTCCAATAGCGAACCCCGGAACCGCTCAACCAGCCCGGCATCACGAAGCCGTTCTCACAACAACACGACGCGAACCACGCATTCCCGAAAGCAAGCACCGTACATGTCATTCCGAGCGGAGCAAAGCGGAGTCGAGGAATCTCAACCGCACGTGAGATCCCTCGGCTCCGCTCGGGATGACGAGGAGAACACTCGGGATGACAAGGAATCCAGCTCACAAACAGAAGGCCATGTACAGCGGCAGATACACGCGGCCGTCTTTGACGTCCATCTGTTTGGGATGAATCACGTATTGCACACCGACGCGTTTGCCGAATTTCGCTCCGAACCGATCCAATGATGTGGTGCCATACTGGCGCGGGGATTTGACCTCGACCGGACTGACGCGCGGCTTCATCGCGGCATCGGCATACGGACGGATGATTAGGAAGTCGATTTCCATGCGTTCCTCGTTTCCCTTTTGCCCCGATTGGGTATAGAAGAACAATTTATGTCCGTTGGCCCGCAGCATCTGAGCCACGATGTTCTCCGTGAGCATGCCCTCATTCAGCCCGATGTCACCGCGAAGCACGGCACGATACACGTTTTCGTCGGTTGCGGCGCTGTCGGCGAACGCCAGGGACACCAACAGTCCGGTGTCCGCCATATAGCATTTGAGCGATGTCTGTTCCATACTGAGCGACAGTCCCACGGAGGGATCAGCGCAGGCGAAACAGAGGTTGGCGATACGGGCATCGGCCAACCAGAAAAAGGATTCCTCGTAATCACGCATGCGAGCGCTTTTGCCCAATGAGCTTAACGAGAACCGTTTCTCATGCTTGGAGAGCTGTCCCGGAATCCCGTCAAGCACGGAGGCGACTTTGAACTCGTATCCACGCGCGAACCTTGCCACATCATTGCGATAGAGTTCGAGGATGCGCCGTTTGCTGGCATCCACAGAGGCGAATTTCCGCTGTTCAACGTAGATGCTCACCGGATCCGGCATACCTCCGACCAGCATGTATTCTCGGAGCAGCCCCATGGCGCGTCGATGCAATCCGTCAGGCAGTGGCCGCGACGCCGCGAACTGACGACGAATGAGGTCGGCGAGCTGTCGTTGCCCCATCGCCCACAGGAATTCCTCGAAATCCATCGGATTCAAGTCCATGGATTCCTCTTCCGAGGGAATGACGATATCTTGAATGTTCTGCCTGATGGATAGCAGAGAACCGGTTTCGATGTAGTCGAAGCGGCCATCCGCAACCAGATATTTAATCAAACCGCGCGCTTCGGGGAACATCTGCACTTCGTCGAACACCACCAACGTGTCCCGCTCATACAATTCGACGCCATAGTACGTCGACAGGTAAAGGAACAGCGTGTCCAGATCCGTGCGATAGTCGCGGAAATACTGACGCACCTCCTCGGTGGCCTGGAAAAAATCGATGAACAGGCACGAACGGTATTCCTGTTTGCCAAATTGGGAGACCAACGTGCTTTTGCCCACACGACGTGCCCCCTCCACCATCAGAGCGGTTTTGCCGCGGCTGGTGTTCTTCCACTCCACCAACCGTTGATACGCCTTACGTTCCAACATGTCCAGCCTCACCACCAACACGAAATGCAGAACTTCACATCTCCGATGTTACACGAAATGCAGAACTTCGGAAGTCGTTTCTCACACGAAATGCAGAACTTCATCTCTCTGCCGACACACGAAATCACCGACTTCGGAACACACAAGCCACGACCGACGGCACAGCGACGCGGCCCGCCGATGGGTTTCCATCGACGGGCCGCGTCAGCGATCGTTCCAGCTGCGGAGCGCCGTTACTTCACGGTGTAGCCCTGCTGCTCGGCATAGGACTTGAGGTTCTCCTCCCAAGCCGCCACGCCGTCGGCGAGCGTGATGGACTGGTCGGTGTAGGCGGCGCCGGCGTCGTCGGCGAAGACGCCGCGGGCGTAGACCTCGAAGGGCAGGAACTTGTAGCCGGTGGACACGTTGGCCGCGGCCTTGGCGAGCTCCTCGTTGAACTTCTGTCCGCCGAAGTACTCGTGGGCGTTGCCGTCGGAGTCGGTCAGCGAGGTCATGTTGAGGAAGTCCTCGGAGGCGAGGGTGTCGTTGTCGGCCGGGAAGGCGCCGCCGTCGACGCGGGTGGCGATGCCGTCGGCGTTGTGGCAGGCGTATTCCATGAACTTGTAGGCGGCCTCGGCCTTGGCGGTGTCGTCGGTCTGGATCAGAGCCAGCGAGGAGCCGCCGTTCTCGGAATTGGTTTCGGATCCGTCGGCGGTGGGCATCTGGGTGATGCGCCACTTGCCGTCGCCGTCGGGAGCGCCGGAGAGCAGGTTGTACGGCATCCAGGCGCCGGTCAGCAGAGAGGCGATGGAGCCGTCGTTCAGACCCCTGTTCCATTCGTCGGACCAGCCGACGGTCTGGGTGTCGATGAGGTCCTCATCGATGAGCTTCTGCCAGAATTCGGTGAAGGTCGTGACGCCGCTGTCGCCCGTCAGATCGATGGTCACCTCGGTGCCGTCGGAGGAGGTGTCGAAGGGCGTCGCGCCGGCGAGCCAGGACATCGAATCGAAGAAGCCGGCGTCGCCGGAGTCGGAGGTGATGTAGGAGCCGGTGGCGCGGATGGCCTTGGCGGCCTCGTAGAAGTCGTCCCACGTGCGCACCTGGGTCGGGTCGACGCCGGCGGCGTCGAAGACGTCCTTGTTGTAGAACCAGGCCATCGGGCCGGAATCCATCGGCAGGGCGTACACGCCGCCGTTGAGGTTCACGGAGCTCCAGGTGCCCGGAGTGTAGAAGTCCGAGAACTCGTCGGCGCCGTATTCGCTCAGGTCCATCACATAACCGCGGATCTGGTATTCGGGCAGCGCGTAGTACTCGATCTGGGCGATGTCGGGAGCGCCGGAGCCGCCTTCGATGGCGTTGTTCAACGCGTTGTACTCGTCCGTGTTGGTGCCGGCGTTGGTCACCGTCACCGAGATGTCGGGATTCTCGGCCTCGAAGCCCTCGATGGTGCGCTCCAGGGTGGGCTCCCAGGCCCACACCGTGATCTCGGTCGTGCCCGAACCGGATTCGTCGGCGGAGGTGTCGGCGTTGGACGAGCCGCAAGCCGCGATACCAACCATCATCGCGATTGCGCCGGTGGCTGCGATCGCCTTTTGAGCAGTGAACTTCATCGTTCCATTCCTTCTTCCAGGATTATTGGTTCCAACGACGCAACATCTGGATCATTCGCAGTTTGCTTCGTTGCGTATGACACTATCACGATAAAAATGTTTACGCAAACACGACACACGGAAGCGCAAAAATGCACATATCCATCACTACAGTTATATGAGTTAATATGGCGACGCAACCATAACAATGACGACCGCGGCATAAGACGGCTCCGCACGCACCGACGCGCGCCAACCGGAAAGGAAGCATATGACCATCACCATCACCATCGGCTCCGATTCGGCGGTCGCCGACGTTCCCCCACGCATGTTCGGCTCCTTCGTCGAACATGTGGGCCGCTGCGTGTACGGCGGCATCTACGAGCCCGACCACCCCACCGCCAACGCCGACGGATTCCGCCAGGACGTGCTCGACCTGGTCAGGGAGCTGGGCGTCACCTGCGTGCGCTACCCCGGCGGCAACTTCGTGTCGAACTACAACTGGGAGGACGGCACCGGCCCCAAGGAACGGCGTCCCGTGCGCCGCGACCTCGCCTGGCACCAGACGGAGACCAACCAGGTCGGCATCGACGACTTCCACAAATGGAGCAAATCCGCCGGCACCGAGATCATGCTCGCCGTGAACCTCGGCACGCGTGGCCTGCATGCGGCGCTTGAGGAACTCGAATACGTCAACGGAGCGCCGGGAACCGCATTGGCCGACCGCCGTGTGGCCAACGGCATCCCCGAACCGATGGACGTCAAGATGTGGTGCATCGGCAACGAGATGGACGGCCCCTGGCAGGTCGGGCATATGACTCCGGACGAGTACGCCGCCGCGGTCGACAAGGTGGCCCATGCGATGAAACTCGCCGAATCCGGGCTCGAACTGGTGGCCTGCGGCTCGTCGAGCGCGCATATGCCCACCTTCGGCCAGTGGGAGCGCACCGTGCTCACCAAGGCCTACGACAACCTCGATTTCGTCTCCTGCCACGCCTACTACTACGAACGCGGCGCGAGCTCCATGCAGGACTACCTCGCCTCGGCCGAGGATATGAAGCAATTCATCGCCACGGTGGCGGCATGCGCCGACGAGGCCAAAGCCGCCAACAAGGGAGACCACGACATCGCGTTGAGCTTCGACGAATGGGGCGTGTGGTATTCCGACGTGTGGAACCGGCAGGAGGACGAATGGAAGGCCGCCGCCGGCGAGGGCCTGCACCACGAGCCTTGGCCCGTCGCCCCGCATCTGCTGGAGGACATCTACTCCGCGGCCGACGCCGTGGTGGAGGGCTCGCTGATGATCACACTGCTCAAGCATTGCGACCGCGTGCGTTCCGCCTCCCGCGCGCAGCTGGTCAACGTGATCGCCCCGATCATGGCCGAGCCGGACGGCGGCCCCGCCTGGAGACAGACCGTGTTCTACCCCTTCGCCGAGGCCGCGCGGCACGCCAAGGGCATGGTGTTCGCGCCGCGGATCGACGCGCCCGTCATCCGCACCGAGGCGTACGGCGAGGTGGACGCGGTGGATGCGGTGGTGACGTGGGACGAGACGTCGCGCACCGGCCTGCTGCTGGCCGTCAACCGCGACGTCTCACACGCGCACGACCTGCGCATCGACCTCACCGCGCTGCCGGGCGTCAATGCGAACGCACCGTCCGACACCGACGCAAGCGACGCGCATGTCGCCATCGCGAAGGCGATCGTGTTGCACGACGACGATCCGCACCGCCAGAACACGGCGGACGAGCCGAACGCGGTGACGCCTCGGCCGCTGCCCGCCACACTCGGCGGGGACGGCCGAATCGCCTGTTCGTTGCCCGCGATCTCCTGGGCCGCGATCGAATTCACCGCCTAAGCGAAACCGCCACCGAACATGACATAAGGGGTGATGTCCGCATGGGACATCACCCCTTGGTGATTGTTAGCGGTGCGTCAGCGCTTGAGCACCAGCACGCCGTTGGGGGAGATCTCGGCGGTGCCGGACTCGTCGACCCGAGCCAGCGAGGCGACCAGCGGCTCGCCCTCCACATCGACCTCCACCGTCTCATGGGTGCGGTTGAACAGGAAGACGAAACGCCTCCCACCAGTCTCGTCCACACGTTCGACGCGCAGCACCTTGCCGGAACCGGGGCCGCCGGCGGCGATACCCATCTCATCCAACAATTGCGGAAGGCTGGCGGACAGGCCTTCACGACCCAAGCGCGCCCCCACATAGGCCGCCTTGCCATCTCCGTACGTGTTGACGGTGATCGCGGGCGCGCCGTCGAATCCAGTCCACGGATCGGCCTGGAAGGTGGCGAGCACACGCGCGCTCTCGGCCACGTCGCCGATCACATCGGCGAAATCATACGCCTCGACTCCGTTGCTCAACTTCAGACTGGCCATTGTGCCGGGATGATCCGTGCCCAGCGGCGCGAACTCCTCGACGCGCACGCCGACCACATCGCGGATGGATCCGGGATATCCGCCCAGCCAGATATGGTCCCGCTCGTCCGCCAGCCCGGTGTAATAGGTCACGAACAGCTTGCCGCCTCGCTCCACATACTCGCGCACGCGGCGCGACGTCTCCTCGGAGAGGAGGTACAGGCTGGGCAGCACCGCGGCCTCGTATTGGTCCCAGCCGCCCCGCACCGGCACCACGTCGGCGGTCAACCCTTGGTCGGCCAGCGCGCGGAACCAGTCGAGAGGCTCGGTCCAATGGCGCACCTGCTGGCTGGGGGTGGCGGTGTGTTCGGTCGCCCACTGCGATTCATAGTCGAACACCACGGCAACCGACGACTTGGCCAGTCTGGTGCCAGGCAACCCCTCGTCGGAAAGCCGGTCCAGCTCGGCGCCCAGCTCGCACACGTCACGGAACACCTGCGAATCCGGGCCGGCGTGCGGCACCATCGAGGAATGCCACTTCTCCGCGCCCGCCTTGGATTGCCGCCACTGGAAGTAGCAGATCGCGTCCGCGCCCATGGCCAGATGCGCCAGGGAGTCCCGCACCAGCTCGCCGGGCTCGCAGCGGTGGTTGATCGGCCGCCAGTTCACCGCGGAGGTGGAATGCTCCATCAGCGCCCACGGGTTCTTGCGGGCGATGCCGTCGCACAGCGAGGCGGAATACGCCAGCTCGTCGAGATGCGCCTCCCCGGGCGTGAAATAGTGGTCGTTGGAGACGAAATCGACGTCGTAGCCCCACTTGTCGTAATCGATGCCGGTACCGGACGCGGAGACCATGAAGTTCGTGGTCTGCGGCTTGCCGGGGGTGATCTCAAGCAGCGCGTCGCGTTCGGCCCGGTAGAATTCGAGCAGCGCGTCGGAGCTGAAGCGCTTCCAGTCGAGCAGTTTGCCGGGGTTCATGAAGTTGCCGTCGCCGATGAAGCGGGGCGGGATGATTTCGGAGAAGTCGTTCATCCGCTGCGCCCAGAAGGCGGTGCCCCACGCGTCGTTCACCGCCTCGATGGTGCCGTAGCGCGCCTCGCACCACTTCTGGAAGGCGCGCATCGCGTCGTCCGAATAGTCGAAGCGGTTGTGGCAGCCGTATTCGTTGCCCACATGCCAGGCCACAACATAGGGATTGTCCTGGTAATGCTCGGCCATGGCACGGCACAGTTTGAGCGCGTAGTCGAGGAAGACCGGACTGGTGGCGCGCCAATGCTGACGGGCGCCGGGCCAGCAGGTGTCGCCGCGCTCGTCCTCCCACAGCACCTCGGGGTGCTTTTGGGTGAGCCACATCGGCGGGGATGCGGTGCCCGAGGCGAGGTCGACGGCGATGCCGGCCTTGCCCAGCTTGTCGATCACGCGGTCGAGCCAGTCGAAATCATAGACGCCCTCTTCAGGTTCGAGTTTGGCCCATGAGAAGATGCCGACGGAGACGAAATTGACTCCGGCCCGGTGCATCAGCTCGATGTCCTCGTCCCAGACCTCCTCCGGCCACTGGTCGGGGTTGTAGTCGCCGCCGTACCAGATGCGGGGCCGGTTGCCTTCCAGCGGCTGCGGCCATTGGAACTGCTTACGTTCGTTCATAGTTGTTCTTCACTCCTTGGGTTGTTCCGTCTGATATGCCTCGTCGGATTCAGACGGCCACGCAAGGAGGCACCTGCACGATGCGCAACCGCGCGAATACCTGCATGATGCCTCCACACGTGGTGAGCCACTCTCTCGATCCCATCATCCGCGACTCTCGCGGGACGGACCTATTCTTTGACGGCTCCTGCGGCGAGTCCTGACTGCCAGTATTTCTGGAGCATGAGGAACGCGATGACCAGGGGGATGATGGTGATCAGGCTTCCGGTGATCACGAGGTTCTGGATCGCCTGCCCGCCCGCGGTCGAGGCTTGGTCCTTCCATTGGTTCAGGCCGATGGTCAGGGGGTACCAGTCGGCGTCCTTGAGCATGATCAACGGGAGGAAGTAGTTGTTCCAGGTCGCCACGATCGTGAACAGCGCGGTCGTCACGATCCCGGGCGCGAGCAGGGGCAGGCTGACCTGCCAGAACGTGCGCCACTCGCCCGCCCCGTCCACGCGCGCCGCCTCCAGGAGCTCGGTGGGCACGGCCTGCTCCGAGAAGATCCACATCAGGTACAGGCCGAACGGCGAGATCAGGCTCGGGATGATCATCGCCCACGGCGTGTTCGTCAACCCCAGTTTGGCGAACAGGAGGAACTGCGGGACCGCCAATGCGATGCCGGGCACCGAGATGGAGCCGATGATGACCGCGAACACGGCCCTGCGGCCCGGGAAGCGGAACTTGGCCAGGGCGTAGCCGCCCATGATCGCCAGCAGGGTCGCCCCGCCCGCGCCCACCACCACGTACAGGAGCGTGTTCACCAGCCAGCGGGCGAAGATCCCGTCCTGGTAGGCGAACACCGTGGCGATGTTGTCCCACAGGGCGAACGTGTCGCCGAAGCCCAGGCCGAACGTGGACGTGAAGTCCGCCTGCGTCTTGGTCGCGTTGATCAGCAGGTACACGAACGGGAACAGGCAGTACACGGCGAACACCGCGCACACCACCGTCAGCAGCACCGACCTCCTGGGGTTGGCCACGTTCGCGAACCCGTTCCTGGCGGCCCGTTTGCGCTCGGCCTTCTCGTCGCGCGCGACCCTCCTCTGGCGCTCCCTCTCGGCCCTTTTCGCGGCCCGCTCCTGCGCCCTGAGATCCGAGGCCGTCATCGTCGCCGTGCTCATCGCAGTCCTCCCTCGTGTCCGCGCGCCATGCGCGCCGTCGTCCCGATCGTCCTCGCCCGTTCAACCCGCGCGCTCATTTCATCTGCTCCTTCATGCTGTTGAGCTGCACCGCGTACGCGATCGCCATGGTGATCACGGCCATCACGATCGCCAGGGCGGCCGCGTAATTGCTCTGGTTGCCGCTGAAGCTCAGGTTGTACGCGTACATGTTCGGCGTGTAATACGTCGTGATCGCGTTGCCCGGCACCATGTTCTCCATGATCGACGGCTCGTTGAACAGCTGGAACGAGCCGATGATCGAGAAGATCACCGTGATCGCCAACGACCCCTTCAACTCCGGCAATTTGATCCGGCGGATGATCTGCCACTCCGACGCGCCGTCGATGCTCGCCGCCTCGTACAGGGAATGCGGGATCGTGGAAAGCGAGCTGTAGAAGATCAGCATGTTGTAGCCCGTGAACTCCCACGTCACGATGTTCCCGATGCTCGCCAACAGCACGCTCGGCGCCAGCACGTCCAGATCAGTGCCCAGCAGATCGTTCAACGAGCCCACCAGACCGTACTTCGCGCCGTACATGAACCCCCAGATCATCGTCGAGACCACGGCCGGCACCGCGTACGGCAGGAAGGTCGAGATGCGGAAGAACTTCGCGCCGTGCAGCTTCATCGAATCCAACGCCAACGCCAACGCGGCGGCCAGGAACAGCATGATCGGCACCTGCACCACCGTGAACAGGGCCACCCGGCCCACCGAACTCCAGAAATTCGGATCCTGGAACAAACGCACGTAATTATCGACCCCCACGAACCGGGTACCGCCCACCATGCGCTTCTGGAAGAACGAGATGTACACCGCGTACACGATCGGCACGATGAACACGAACACGAACACCACCGCGAACGGCCACATGAACTTCCAACCACGCCAATCAGCCCTATGCCGATTCACACGCGCCGACGTCGAATGCGACGCCGCCGCGGACGCTTCAGCTGAAACCATCCTCAACCCCTCTCCTTCGAAGGTATTCCGCAGATTGGCCTGCGCGGAGCGATCCACGGAAGTCAATCATCGCTAAAATGTTTGCGTTACCATACTAACACCATCGCCACTACATCCGCAACACAGTCGTGTCGAAACAATTTCAAAGGAGTTTATAATGATAACGAAAACATTGTTGTTTGTTCTTCTAAAGTAGGAACCATGGAACGCACACCACAGGCGTCAATGCAGGACGTCGCCAAAGAAGCCGGAGTCTCGCCCCAAACCGTATCCCGCGTGGCCAACGGCAGCAACGCGGTACGCCCCGAAACACGCCAGCGCGTCGAAGCGGCGATGGAGAAGCTCGGATACCGCCCCAACTACGCGGCCAGGGCGCTCAAACACGGACGTTTCAAAGACATCGGCGTCGTACTGTTCAACATGACCACCTATGGCAACGCGCGCATCCTCAACGGCATCGCCACCACCGCGGCGGACAACGACTATTCGATCACCGTGCAGACCATGAAGCACGGCCCCGAACGCACACTCAACACCGCCATCGAACGCATGAAGCAACAACCTGTGGACGGCGTGATCGTGGTGTTGGAGGAGATGATCGCCGATTTCAACACCTTCGTCCCACCCAAGGAACTGCCGGTCGTACTGGTCACCGAAGGGCCGTCCGACAACTGCCCCACCATCGACACCGACCAGTATGGATGCTCCACCGCGGTCGTCGATTTCCTGCTGAGCAAAGGCCACCGCACGGTCTACCACATCTGCGGCCCCTCATCCTCACGCGCGGCCGAAAGCCGTCTCAAGGGATGGCGCGACGCGCTCGAACAGGTCGGAGCGCGCGTGCCGTCGACATATGTGGGCGATTGGGAGGCCGACAGCGGATATCAGGCCGGCCTCGCCTTGGCGCACGATCCCGAATGCACGGCGATCTACGCCGCCAACGACCAGATGGCCTACGGGGCGATCTGCGGATTGGAGGCCGCCGGCAAACGCGTGCCGGAGGATGTGAGCGTGATCGGCGTCGACGATTCATTGGTCGGTATGGTGCCCCGGCTCAATCTCACCACCATGCGCATGCGCTTCGACCGTATCGGCAGCGAGGCCTTCGCGATGATCCGACGCCAATGCGAGGGCGAGAAAGTCCCCGTCGGCGTCAAAACGGTGATTCCGCCCGAGCTCGTCGAACGCGGATCCGTGCGCGACATCAGCGCATAGCCCCAAGCGGGACGCGTGAAACGAAGTCACGCGGCTCGCCGGTGATGGGGTCGGTGAATTCCAAGCGGCGGGCCACCAGTTCCAGCGGCTGGCTGAAGTCGTCGTAGGCGCGCTCGATGATGCGCGGGTAGAAGTCATCGCCGAGAATCGGCAGTCCCAGCGAGTTCATATGCACGCGCAGCTGATGCGTTTTGCCGGTACGCGGATGCAGCACATACCGGCAGACCGGTGCGCGATTTTCCGCCGACATACAGCGCCTTACGCCAATGCCGCCAACCACACCAGCGGCACCGGCACCGACGCCCCTATCGGAACGGCCATCTCCGTCGCACTCCCCCGACGCGTCTGAACGACGCACGAACGCTATGCCGCCGCGTTCGATCAGGGTCTCCGCGTTCACGACGCCCGGCTCCTCATAGGCCTGCAGCACACCGCGGTCTTTGGTGATATGCGAGCGGCGCAGCAGCGGAAACGGCCGAGGCGGCTCGAGCCGCGTCACCGTGCCGAAGCGCGGCGTCGCCACCGGACGGCATACCGCCAGGCATTCATAGGTTTTGACCGTCTGCCGGTTCTGGAACAGCATCTGATACGCGCCGCGCGCCGCAGGATCGCGCACGAACACCACCACGCCGGCCGTGAGCCGGTCCAGCCGATGCGCCGGAACGATATCCGGCTCGCCATACCGCTCGCGAAGCCGGATCAGCGCCGTCTCGCGATACCACATGCCGCGCGGAGTCGTCGCCAGAAAATGCGGCTTGTCCACGACGATGATCCGATCATCCTCGTACAGCACCTCGCATTCAAACGGAATCCGAGGCTCCTCAACCACATACCGATGTCGTTTCCCACCCATCACATCACCCATTCGTCTCAGCGAAACGAGCGGACACCAAGCGTCCAACGCCGCCAATCTCCGTAAGACCCTGCACCTAACGAGCAGGCGTCCGGCATATTCCGTTCACGGGTGTAAGGCTTGGCCCAAGCGGCCTGGAGCGATCCCGTGAACGGAATATGCCGGACGTCTGCGGACACCGCACTGTCAGACACTATACGGACGAACGCTGCGAACAGCGGCAATCCACGGATCACTCAACGGTGACGGACTTGGCGAGGTTGCGCGGCTTGTCCACGTCGTAGCCCTTGAGTTTGGCCATATCCATGGCGAAGATCTGCAACGGCACCACATCCACCAAGGGGCTCAGGAGAGTCGGGCATTCGGGACGCCAGAACACCACGTCCGCATAGCGCTCCACATCCTTGTCGCCGCGTTCCGCCACGGCGATGATGTAGGCGCCGCGGGCCTTGACCTCTTCGATGCCGGACAGCACCTTGGCGTGCAGCACGTCGCGGCCGTGCGAGGGCGGCACGATGAACACCACGGGCTCGCCTTCGTCCACCAGGGCGATCGGCCCGTGCTTGAGTTCGCCGGCGGCGAATCCTTCGGTGAAGGTGTAGGCGATCTCCTTGAGCTTGAGCGCGCCCTCCATGGCCACGGGATAGCCCACATGGCGGCCGAGGAACAGGAAGGAATGCGCGTCGACCATATCGGCGGCGGCCTCGTGCACGGCGGTCATCTGCGTGTCGAGGATCCACTGGATTTTGGCGGGCATGTCCTTGAGCGCGTCGAGGATCTGACGGATCTCGTCGCGGAACATCGCGCCTTTGACCTGCGCGAGATACAGTCCCAGCAGATAGGAGGCGGTGACCTGCGCGACGAAGGCCTTCGTGGAGGCGACGGCCACTTCGGGGCCGGCGTGCGTGTAGAGCACCGCGTCGGATTCGCGCGGGATCGAGGCGCCCTGCGTATTGCAGATGGCCAGCACCTTGGAGCCTTGTTCGCGGGCGTGGCGCAGGGCCATCAGCGTATCCATCGTCTCACCGGACTGCGAGATGGCCACCACCAGCGTGCGCGGGGTCAGGATCGGATCGCGGTAGCGGAATTCGTGGGCGAGCTCCACCTCCACGGGCACGCGCACCCAATGCTCGATGGCGTATTTGGCCACCTGTCCGGCGTAGGCGGCGGTGCCGCAGGCGATGACGATGATCTTGTCGATGGATTTGAAGTCGTGGTCGTCGATGCGCACCTCGTCGAGGGTGATGTCGCCGCGCTCGTCGAAGCGGCCCAGCAGCGTGCGCTGCACGGCGGCCGGATCCTCATGGATCTCCTTGTCCATGAACGAGTCCCAGCCGCCCTTCTCGGCGGCCGAAGCGTCCCAGTCCACGGTGTAGGTGGAGGGATCCTCGATCACGTTGCCGTAGAAATCGTTCACCACCACGGCGTCGGCGGACACGCACACGCACTGGTCCTGGCCCACTTCGAGCGCGCGTTTGGTGTAGGCGACGAACGCGGCCACATCGGAACCGAGGAAATTCTCGCCTTCGCCCAGGCCCACCACCAGCGGCGAGTCGTGGCGCGCGCCCACGACGATGCCGGGCTGGCGGCAGTCGGTCGCCAGAATGGTGAACGCGCCCTCCAGCATGCGGGCCATGCGGCGCATCGCTTTGAACAGGTCGGGCGCACCTTCTTCGGCGATGATCGCGTCCACGATTTTGCCGAGCAGTTTGGCGGCCACTTCGGTGTCGGTTTTGGAGGCGAAACGGTAGCCTTCGGATTGCAGGTCGAGACGCAGTTGCGAGGCGTTCTCGATGATGCCGTTGTGGATGATCGCGACTTTGCCGTCGCGGCTGGTGTGCGGATGCGCGTTCACGTCGGACGGCACGCCGTTGGTGGCCCAGCGCGTGTGTCCGATCGCCACGGTGGCCTGCGGCATCGGGCGGCGTTCGATGTCTTCGGTGAGGTTGGCCAGCCGTCCGGCTTTCTTGCGCACTTCGACATGGTCCATGCCGGGGGCGGTCAGCGCCACGCCGGCCGAGTCGTATCCGCGGTATTCCAGTCGGGCCAGTCCCTGAAGGCATACCTCAAGCGGCTTGTCGCACGCGGTTTCCAGATTTCCTGCATATCCAACGATTCCACACATAGCTCACCAGCCTAACCGATGGCGATGCCACGCTTCGTTACCGACCCGCTTCTGCGCACATCTCTTACGCCGTCATTCCAAGCGAAACACAACGCCGCACCAGTCATCCTGAGCGGAGCAGCCTCCACCCCGTCATCCTGGGCGGAGCGCAGCGCCTCCACCCTGTCATCCTGAGCGGAGACCGTTGGGCCGGAGTCGAAGGATCTCATGAGGCAACATGGTTTTGAGATCCTTGCGTCTCGCTGCGCTCCGCCCAGGATGACGGCGGGGCACCACGCTCCCGCTCAGGGTGACGATGGAGATTCGCAAATTCAGCGGGAGCGCTTGTTGGCGTAGCGCATGGCGCGCAGGGCCTCACGCTTGTCCTGCTCCTCGCGCAGGGCCTGGCGCTTGTCGAATTCGCGCTTGCCCCGCGCCAGCGCGATCTCGACCTTGGCGCGGCCGTCTTTGAAGTACAGGCTCAACGGCACGATCGTGTAGCCTTTGGCCTCGGATTGGCGCGCGAGTTTGGCGATCTGCTGGGCGTGCAGCAACAGCTTGCGCTTGCGCTTGGGCGCGTGGTTGTTCCACGTGCCGTTGAAGTATTCGGGGATGTTGGCGCCTTCCATCCAGATCTCCCCGCGGCGGTCGATGGTGATGAACGCCTCGGCCAGCGAGGCGCGCCCTTCGCGCAGAGATTTGACCTCGGTGCCGGTGAGCACCAGCCCGGCCTCGTACCGGTCCTCGATGGCGTAGTCGTGCCGCGCCTTCTTGTTCTGCGCGATCGGCTTCACGCCTTGTTCCTTCGCCATCGGGACCTCCTTTCGTCCATACCGCTCCCGCTAGCAACGAACGACACTATCACAAAACGCGCCGCCCGGATATCGGGCAGCGCGTTGGGCGAACATGCGTATGGTCGGCCGGCGGTCGGAACGCGCCGCCCAGAACCCGGTCAGTGCACGAACCAGTACTGGCCGTTGTTGGTCAGAGTGCGGTAGTGCATGATCCAGGGGCCACCCCAGTTCATTTCGGAGATCAGGAAAGTACCGTCGCTGTACACGGCCTCCACCACGGCCACATGGCCGTAGAAGCCGTCGGCACCGTCCTGGCCGGGCAGGAAGGAGAGCGCGGCGCCCACCTCGGGATTGTGGTCCACGCGAAGGCCGTAGCTCGGCGCGGTTTTATACCAGTCTCCGCCGTTACCCAAATAGGACGGCGTGCCGATGCCCATCTGGCGGCGGCGTTCGTACGCCCAATACGTGCACTGGCCGGCCACGTAGGCGTTGCCGTAGTCGCCGTAGCTGGTGCCTTGGCCGCTGCTGGTGGAGCCGCTCGTGGAGCCACCGGTCGAACCACCGGTGCTGCCTCCGGTCGAGCCACCGGTATTGCCGCCGGTGTTTCCTCCGGTATTGCCGCCGGTGCTGCCCTGGCTGCCGCCATTGACCGTGCCGGACGCCGCGGCCTGCTCCTGCTGCCACTGACGGTTGTACGAGTCGATCTGCGATTGCAGCAGCACGGTTTGCGCCGCCTGCTGGGCCGCCTCGCTGTCCAGCTGGTCCTGCATGCTTTCCAGTTCGGCGCGCTGTTCCTCGCCCTGCTGGCGCAGCGCGTCCAGTTCGTCGCGCTCCTGCTGGGCCGTGGTGGCGGCGGTCTGCGCGGTCGCGGCCTTCTCGTCGGCCTTGGTCTTCAGTTCGCTGATCTGCTTTTCGATGGCGGCAAGACGCTCGCTGCGGTTCATCGACGTGTTCAATGTCACCGCGGCGGATGAGGCGGCGTTCGCCTCGTTGCGCGAGAGCGCGTCACGCGACTGCATCGAGTTGATGAACTCCTCGGTGCTGGTGGAACCGGTGACCACGCTCATCAGATCCGAGGTGTCGGATCCGTGCATGTCCTCACGGGCCAGCTGGGCCACGGCCGCGTGCGCGTCATCGTAGTCCTCGCCGGTCTGCTCGATCTGCGCCTCGAGATCCTCCTTGTCCTTCTGCGCGGCGGCGAGACGCTCGGCGGCGGCATCGGCCTCGGATTGGGCGGAGGCGGCGTCCTCGTTCGCCTGGGTGACCTTCTCCTGCGCGGCGGGGATCTGCGTGTTGGTCAGATTGTCCAGTTGGATGATCTTCTCCGCGAGGTCTTCGTTCACGCCGGCGAGCTGCGAGCGCAGTTCGGCCTCACGCTGGGCGCTGGAGGCATGCTGGTTCTGCGCGTTGACCAGATCGCTGTAGGTGTCGGCATGCGCTTCGGGAGCCGGGGCCACCACCATCAGCCCCATCGCGCACAGGCCGGCGGCGGCCAGCGCCGCGGCGGATCGGCGAATCACACGTGCGTAGGTTCTCATAGCCGTACAGTGTCCTTTCCGTAACAACGGGCAATACCATAACATGCTTGTCTGGGAGTCCGAATCAGGTCTTGAGGTAGCGCCGCAGCGAGATGGTCGAGGCGATGATCGACAGCAGAATCGCGCCGAGGATCAGGAACGGCGAGATCATCAGCACGGTCCACTGATTCACATAGGGAATCCAGCTGATCGACTCGGCCAGCCATCCTTCGATGAACACGCGCACGATCACCGACAACATCAGGCAGGAGAGCACGGATCCCACCAGCGAGGCCAGCACGCCCTCCAGCACGAAGGGCATGCGAATCGTCCAGTTCGAGGCGCCCACCAGGCGCATGATCTCCGTTTCGGTCCGGCGCGAAGCCGCGGACATGCGGATCGTCGTGCCAGTGAGCATGATGGCGACCAGCACCATCACCGCGGCCAGACCGATGGTCACGGCGGTGGCGCGGTTGAGCACGGCGAACACCGGTTCGAAGATCTGCCGCTGGTCGGTCACCTCCTCGACGCCGTCTCGGCTGGACAGCACCTCGGAGACGATCTGGTATTTCTCGGGGTCGCTGAGTTTGAGCCACAGCGAATCCTGCATGTCGTCCGCGGTGAGCGTGCGGCCCTGGTATTCGCCGTTCGGGTACTGCTGGGTGAAGGTGTCGTCGTAGAACTCCTGCTTGCTCACATAGGTGATGTCCTCGACCACGTCCGAAAGCTCGTCGCGGATGGTCTGCTGCAGTTCGTTGATCTCGGAGGCTGTCGGGGAGACTCCCGACGCGCAGTTCGCCGACTGGCTGGTGCCGTCCGGGCACAGCCAGACCACGACCTCGACCCTGTCATACCAGTCGCCCTTCGCCTTGACGATCTGCGCCTGCGTGAGCACGGCCGCGCCGATGAACACGAAGGAGATGAAGGTGACCAGCATCACCGACAGGATCATCGGCACATTGCGCTTCAGACTGGTCCAGGTTTCCGACAGGATAAAACGCATTCTCATGACTGCTGCTCCTCGTTCTGGGCGCTACGGGCGGCGGCCGGCGGCATCGGCGGGGCCGGCGGCGCGGGAGGAAGGGGAACCGCGGCGGAGGCGGGCGGCGCGGCCGGACCGACCGGCTCGGCCGATGCCGACTGCTGGGCGGTCGACGCATCCGTCTCGTCCGGGTCCGACACCCCGGCCGATTCAACCGATTCAACCGGCTCAGCCAACGCAGGTGGCTCAGAGGCGGTCATCTCAGGCACGGCCACGTCAGGCACCGACAGACCGGTCCCCTCGGTCGTGGTCGTTTCGACGGACGGCGCGAATCCGGAACCGCTCTCCTGCGCGCGCTGATACTCGTCGAGTTTCAATCCCTTGCCCCAGGTCAGCGTGTCCTCCAGCGGCGCGAACGCCTCGCCGTAACGTCCGGTGCGGCCCGAATGCATGGAGTTGGCCAGACGGGCGATGCCCTCGTCGCGCTCGTAATCCGGCTGCGAGACCGCCGCAGCCGCATCGCCTTCGACGTTTTCGGCGATTCCGCCCGCAGGCGCGGCCTCGATCGCCTCGGACCGCTCGGATTCCATCACCTTGACGGCGTTGGCCTCCACTTGGGAATCGGGGAAGTACAGCGCGGAATCATACGAGCCATGGGCCTCGTCGCGCACGATTTTGCCGTTGTGCAGCTCCACCACGCGTTTGCGCATCGAATTGACGATCTCCTCGTTATGCGTGGCCATCACGATGGTGGTTCCGGTGCGGTTGATCGCGTCCAGCACCTCCATGATGCCCAGCGAGGTGGTCGGGTCGAGATTGCCGGTGGGCTCGTCGGCCAGCAGAATCTGCGGATGGTTCACATACGCGCGGGCGATCGCCACGCGCTGCTGCTCGCCGCCGGACAGCTCGTGCGGATAGTTCCTCTCCTTGCCGGTCAGTCCCACCGTGGCCAGCACCTTGGGCACCAGCGACTTGATGGCGGAGCGGCGGGTGCCGAGCACCTCCAGCGCGAACGCCACGTTCTGCCACACGGTTTTGTTGTTGAGCAGCTTGTAGTCCTGGAACACGAAGCCGATGGAGCGGCGGTACTGCGGCACCTGACGGTCGGAGATGCGGCGCAGGTCATTGCCCGCCACGCGGATCTCGCCGTCGGTGGCCTCCTCCTCGCGCAACAGCAGGCTCAGCAGCGTGGTTTTGCCGGAGCCGGAGGCACCGACCAGGAACACGAAGTCCCCGCGCTCGATGTTCAAATCAACGGTATCGAGCGCTGGACGCGTGCCCCTCGGATAGATCTTGCTCACCTGGCTCAACGAGATGAGTGCCATGATGCCTCCTTCTGCGGGCTCTTCGGAAGCCCGCGCGCATGTCTGCCGGTTTAGTCCTCGGCGGCCCGTCGCTGTTCATGACGCCAGCGGATGCCCGCTTCGATGAACGCGTCGATGTCGCCGTCGAACACGGCCTGGGTCTGGCTGGTTTCGTAGCCGGTGCGCAGATCCTTGACCATCTGGTAGGGGTGCAGCACGTAGGAGCGCATCTGGTCGCCCCAACTGGCCTTGATGTCGCCGGCGAGCTCCTTCTTCTTCTTCGCCTCCTCCTCATGGCGCAGCACCAGCAGTCGCGACTGCAGCACGGCCATGGCGGCGGCGCGGTTCTGGATCTGCGAACGCTCGTCCTGCATGGTCACGACGATGCCGGTGGGCAGGTGGGTGATGCGCACGGCCGAGTAGGTCGTGTTCACGCCCTGGCCGCCGGGGCCGGAGGCGCAGTAGGTGTCCACGCGGATTTCGGTGTCGGGGATTTCGATATGGTCGGTCGCCTCGACGAGCGGCACCACTTCGACGGCGGCGAAGCTGGTCTGGCGGCGGCCCTGGTTGTCGAAGGGCGAGATGCGCACCAGACGGTGGGTGCCGCCCTCCACGCTCATACGGCCGTAGGCGTAGGGCGCGTCCACTTGGAAGGTGGCGGACTTGATGCCCGCCTCCTCGGCGTACGAGGTGTCCATCACCTTGGCTTTGAAGCCGTTGCGCTCGCACCAGCGCAGGTACATGCGCAGCAGCATCTGCGCGAAGTCGGCGGCGTCCACGCCACCGGCGCCGGAGCGGATGGTCACCACCGCGGAACGCTCGTCGTATTCGCCGTCGAGCAGCGTCTGGATCTCCATGGAGTCGAGATCCGCCTGGATGCGGCCGATCTCCTCCTGCGCCTCGGCGAGCGTGTCGGCGTCGGATTCCTCACGGCCGAGCTCGACCAGCGTCTCCACATCGTCGATACGCTGCACGGCCGAATTGAGCCGCTTGAGCTGCGATTCGGCGGCGGAAAGCTTGCTGGTCACCTTCTGCGCGTTTTCGGGGTTGTCCCACAGTCCGGGGGCGGCGGCCTGCGCCTCGAGATCCTTGATCTCGGCCATCAGCCGGTCCATATCCAACGCCTTGGCGATGGATTCGTACTTGGCGCGCGCGTCGGCGACCGCTTGGGAAAAATCAAATTCTGCCATCGTTCTAACCTTACCTATGTCACTTATGAAAAGCTGGGATTACGTCGTCCATCTCGGATTCCACACATATTCCTCTTCAGGGAACGTTCCGTACTCCTTGGCCGGCACGGCTGCGAACCTGCAGTGCGGCTTTCGGCGGAGACGCCCCGCGGAATACGCGAGGGGCGCGCGAGACGTCAAAGGCTCGCGTAGATCGCCGGAACCACCAAAGACACCAGCATGGCCGCGGCGATGACGATGCACACCGCGCGCACGATGGCGCGGCGGCGCTTGTCACGCTGCTCTCGCTGGATCCGGTATTCACTCACGGGCTCCAGTGTAACCGCACCCCCGCCCCATCGCTACCAGCGACGACGCCCGCAGGCTTTGCCGCCGACGCCGGAACGTCCCGAAGCGCCCCACGGCCCCGCTCCTTCGCGCCGCAGCGTCGTCAGGTGCCGTTTCATCGCCACGAGCATAATATGCGCGTCCTCCAATCCCAGATGCCGCTCTGCATGCGCGGGGTCGAGCGCCCCTTGGCGTTTGGCGTAGGCCTCCAACGTGTTGTCGCCGTATGGATGATTCTCGTCGGGGGCGGAACCGGGGTCCCACTGCCGGCTCATCGGCAGCGTGTCGATGATGGTGACGCGTCCGGCGCGGTATGCCTCCGCATAGCCGGCCACGTTGAGCATGAAGAAGCCGTGCTCGAAGGTGGCGTTGTGCGCCACATACGGCTGCTGGGTCAGACGGGCGAGCAGGCCGGTCTGCGCTTCGGGCCATTCGTCGAACAGCCGGTACTCCCCCGAGCCGCGTTCGCGCACGTCGATGCCGGTCAGATCGCGGATCAGCCCGTTGCCGTGCCTCGCGTTGGCCGGCGTCACGCCGAAACTCAGCCGCGCCTGCCCGTAGGCGTCGCCGGCATCGTAATACGGCTGTTCGTAGACGTACCCGGACGGGGCGTCGGCGGGCCGAGGCGAGGCCATGTTCATGAATTCGAAGCCGACGTCGATGATGTACACGCGCGCCGGATCGGTGCCGGTGGTTTCGATGTCGATGCCCATCACCGTGTCCACGTCACGGCCGGGCAGGTAGACGTCGCGCCAGTCGCCCTGCTTGGCGGCGGGCGAGGAACCGCCCGTCGGCGCGGACCGCGATGACGCCGCGGCGGCGTCCGTGCCCGAGGATGCATTCTCAAGCAACAGCGAAGGTGATTTCCCTGGCAAAGGCGAGGATGCGTTCCCGGACAAAGGCGAGAATGTGGACGCGCCACCCGGCGACGCCACACCGGAAAGATTGGCCCGAGCCATGCCTGCCGCGCCGGACTCGCGTTGGATCCGCTGCGCCTTGCGGCGTTCGGCGCGCGCGTTGAGAATCCGCGCGGTGCGGTCCTGAATCTCCTCCAAACCGACGGAGTCTTCCCCTTTGGCGGCCCCTCCGTCGACGAAGGTGGAGTTCATGCCGTCGCCCACGGAGCCTTCCCCATTAGCGGATTCTCCAACATCGAGGGTGAGGTTCATGCCGGCAGGATCGGAACATTCCCCATTGACGGCTCCTCCGGCATCGGTCGTGTCGGGCGCATCTCCGACTTTGGCCGGCGCCGTCAGCACCGGCACGGTGACGCGGCCCTGCCGCTCGTAACTCACCTGCCACAACCCATCGGCCACACCGCGGTCGAGCAGCAGATTGATCTCGTCGTTCAGGCGGCGGTTCGCGTAGGCGAGCGCGCGTGGCAACCGGTAGGAGGCGACCAGCCGGTCGAAGTCGGTCATGAACGCGGTGCTCGTCTGCGCGAGAATCGCCTCCACACGGTCGCGCACCGCGTAATCGCGCTTCAGCAGGGCATGGACGTTCTGCTGCGGGTTGTCCACAGCGGCCAATCCCACGCCGATGCCGCCGGCCAGATCAAGCGAGCGCACCCATCGCCAGTCGATCGGCTGTCCGTCGGCATCCTTGGGGCAGACCAGTTCCCACTGGTCGGTATCCTCCTTGGCCTGCTCCAGCCATTCCGATACCGCTTGGTTCCGCCGCCCGCCCGCTGTCTGTGTCATGCGCAACATCGTAGCCCACCGGCCCGGACGCAGAAGCGCATCTCTTCGTCACCCCGTCTATGTCGACGACCGAGCCACAGGCCCGGACGCAGGAGCGCATCGCTCAGACGTCGTGCCCTTCGCACTTGAACGGAGCGTGTGCGAAGAACACGACGTTTCCGGATAAGAAAACGTCGTCGATTTCGCACACCCTCCGTTCAAGTGCGAAATCGACGACGTTGCGGTTCACCGCGGTTCGGCGTCGGTCACAGGTCGAAGCCGAGTTCCGAGGCCGCCAGGGTGGGGACGGGATCGTCGCACCAGAAGTCCTCGAGGTTCTCGTAGGTGGTGAGGGAGCGGATCTCCGCCTTGTCGATGTAAAGCTCGCCGCTTAGATGGTCGGTCTCATGCTGGAAGATGCGCGCCGGCCATCCGTGCATCCGCTCCTTGTGGCGCTCCCCATTCTCGTCATCCCACTCCGCGATGATGTCGAGCCAACGCCTACGCACGGCCTGATAGCCGTCGAAGCTCAGGCACCCCTCGTAGAAGCTGGTGGTCTGCTCTCCGACCGGCTCGTAGCTCGGGTTGATGATCACGCGGAACGGAAGCTCCGCCATCTCGCGCGAATCGCCCTCGTCCTCCTCGCGCATATGGTCCTCGAGCACGGCGATGGACAATCCCAGACCGATCTGCGTGGCGGCCAGACCCACTCCCGGCGCCTCGATCATGGTGGAGCGCATCGTTTCGATGAGTTTGGACAGCGTATGCTTGCTCAGCTGGCCCGCATACGGCACGGTGACTTGGCGGAGCACCGGCTCCCCCGCCTGCACGATGGGGAGGATCCGGTCCTTGCCGCCGGTCGCGATGAGCTTCTCCACATCGCGGTTGAGCGCGAGGTCGACTTTGCTGTTCCTGCCAAACATGTGGAGTCCTTTATATCCTTGACTACATCCGTACAAACAAACTTATTGTGCAGCATATGCGCGACGGATCGCCAAACGGCTTGCGAAGCGGATGCCGCTCGCCTGATTACAGCGCGAGTTCGTCGGCGACCACCTGCGCCAGGCGGGCGCACACCTCGTCGGCCATCTCCTGCGTGGCGGCCTCGGCCATCACGCGCACCAACGGCTCGGTGCCGGAGGGGCGCAGCAGCACGCGTCCGGTGCCGCCCAACAGCTCCTCCTCGCGCGCGACCGCGGCCTGCACGGCGGCGTTCGTGTCCGCGGCGGCCTTGTCGACATTCGGCACATTCACCAGCGTCTGCGGCAGCTGGGGGAAGTCGGCGGCGAGGGCTTTCAGGCTCTTGCCCGACCTCATCACCTCGTTGCACAGCATCAGCGCGGTCAGCGTGCCGTCGCCGGTGGTGGCGAACTCGCGGTTGATCACATGGCCGGACTGTTCGCCGCCGAGCGTGTAGCCGCCGCGCAGCATCTCCTCCAGCACGTAACGATCGCCCACGCCGGTCTCCACCGTCTTGATGCCCATGTCCTTCAGCGCGAGTTTGAGGCCGAGGTTGCTCATCACGGTGATGACCAGCGTGTCGTGCGCGAGCGTGCCCTCGTTCTTCTTGGCGCGGGCGAGAATGCCCATGATCTGGTCGCCGTTGACCATATTGCCGTCCTCGTCCACCGCGAGGCAACGGTCGGCGTCGCCGTCGAAGGCCACGCCCATCATCGCATCCGAGGCTTTGACCATGGCCTGCAGCTGCTCGGGATGCGTGGATCCGGCGTTCTTGTTGATGTTGTAGCCGTCCGGCGAGGCGTTGATCACCACCACTTCGGCGCCCGCGCGGCGCAGCGCTTCGGGGGCGACCACCGAGGTGGCGCCGTTCGCGCAGTCGGCGACGATCTTCAATCCCTTCAGCGGCGTCGGCTGGCTTTTGTCGGCCTGCACCGGGGCGATGGTGGAGACCAGATGGTCGATGTACAGGTTGGTGGCGGTCACGGTGTCATGGCTCACGCGGCCCACGCCCGCGCCGGTCGGACGGTCCCAATCCTGGCCGAGCACCGCCTCGATCTGCTCCTCCTTGCTGTCGGGCAGTTTGAAACCGCCGCGCGCGAAGAACTTGATGCCGTTGTCCGGCATGGCGTTGTGGGAGGCGGAGATCACCGCGCCCATCTCCACGTTCAGCACGGAGGTCAGATACGCCACGCCGGGCGTGGGGATGATGCCCGCGTCGATCACGTCGAAACCGCCGGCGCTCATGCCGGCGGACAGGGCGGCGGCCAGAAAGTCGCCGGAGACGCGGGTGTCGCGGCCGACCAACGCGCGACGGCGGCCTTCGGGCTGGTCGTCCTTCGTGCCCGAATCGCCCAGCACTCGCACCGCCGCGTCGCCCAGATCCAGCGCCAACTGCGCCGTCAGATCGCGATTCGCCAGTCCGCGCACGCCATCGGTTCCAAACATCTTCGGCATATCAGCCCGCCTATCCTTCGCTCAGGTTCGTCCGGCGACGAACACGGCCGCCAAGCGAACGAATCCACACCGGTCATTCGTTTTTTACGTTTTTACCGTGAACCATCGTAATCGTCATGTGCGGATAATCGCCCGTCAGGCTCGCAATGTTGCCCTTTTCTTCAAACTATGGATCGCCACGCGACCAATCGGACACGATGGCAGATGTTGCCGAACAGCTGAGAGAGGAAATCGATGGCTTGCCACACCCCACTGCGACACGATGGCACCTGTCGTCTGAAGCCCTTGCCAACGAGTTGGCACTTGATGGCTCTAGTTGGCACCCGTGTCCATCGTCTTCGTGTGTGTCGTGACGTCATTCCGCCATTTGCTGTTCGGGGTCGCGATGCCCGGGTGCCAACTGGAGGCGTCAGGTGCCAACTCGTCGCGCGTGCCGCGCGCCGTCGCGTCGGGGAAATGCCGGACCGGTGGGCGCTTCCGGCGTTCATGCGGTCCTCCTATGCAAAAGCCGCGGCGGATGTGTCCGTCGCGGCTTTCCTTCTTCGTCATCCCGAGCGGAGGCCGTCAGGCCGCAGCCGAGGGATCCCTCGACTGCGTTCGCTTCGTTCGCTTCGCTCGGGATGGCGATGCGAGGGTTTTACATGAGGCTGGTGTAGATGGCGAGGATGTCCTCCTCGGTGGCCTGGCGGGGGTTGCCCGGGGTGCACACGTCGTTGAACGCGTCGTGGGCGAGGCCGGCGAGGTCGTCCTCGGTGGCGCCGACCTCGCTGATGGTGGTCGGGTTGCCGAGTTTGACGGTCAGCTCGCGCACCGCGTCGACGGCGGCCTTGCGGGCGTCCTCGAGCGGCATGTCGTACGCGCCGGCCACGCCGAACGCGTCGGCGATGTCGCGGTACTTCTCGCCGGTGTGGTCCTTGTTGTAGTCCATGACCGGGGCGAGCAGGATGCCGTTGGCCACGCCGTGGGCCACGTTCAGGCGGCCGCCGAGCGGGTGGGCCATGCCGTGCACGAGTCCCAGGCCGACGTTGGAGTAGGCCATGCCGGTGATGTAGCTGGCGTAGGCCATCTGCTCGCCGGCGGGCACGTCGCCGTCCGCGCTCTTGGCGAGGTTCTGGGCGATCATGCGGATGGTCTGCATGCTCAGGCAGTCGGACAGGCTCCACGCGCCCGGGGTGATGTAGCCCTCGATGGCGTGGGTCAGGGCGTCCAGGCCGGTGGCGACCTTCAGGCCGCGCGGCATGGAGTCGGTCAGGTCGGGGTCCACGAACGCGACGATCGGGATGTCGTGCGGGTCGACGGCCACGAACTTGCGCTTGTTGGCGGTGTCGGTGACCACGTAGTTGATGGTGGTCTCGGAGGCGGTGCCGGCGGTGGTGGGCACGCCGAAGATCGGCACGGAGGGGTTCTTGGTGTCGGCCACGCCCTCGAGGGAGAGCACGTCGGAGAACTCGGGGTTGGCGGTCACGATGCCGATGCCCTTGCACGTGTCCTGCGGGCTGCCGCCGCCCAGGCCGATCAGGAAGTCCGCGCCGGAGGCGGCGAACTTCTCCACGCCGTCCTTGATGCATTCGACCGGCGGGTTCGGCTTGACGTTGTCGAAGATCTCGTAGGGCATGCCGGCGGCGTCGAGCACGTCGGTGACCTTCCCCACGGTGCCGGTCTCGACCAGCACCGGATCGGTCACGACGAAGGCCTTCGTGAAGCCGTGGGACCTGGCCACGCCCGGAATCTCCTGGATCGCGCCACGACCGAAATACGCCGTCTGGTTGAAAATCATGCGGTAGACCATACTTGCTCTCCTTTGAAGCTGGTGCGTTCTATGGTGGCGAATTGTTCATCCTCTGAACAATTCAACGATTTCCTAGTGTAGTCCCGCCTGTGAGCGTTCACTGAAAACACGCTGAACGTGTCGTGTCCCGTCGCCCGTCGCCATCCACGCACGAAGGCACGGCACAGCACACCTCACCCCGAGATACTTCGACTCCGGCTCCACCCAGCACGACGAGGAAACAATCGTCGCCATCCCGAGCGGAGCGAACGCAGCCTTCACCGCGTCATCCCGAGCGGAGGTGAAGCCGGAGTCGAGGGATCTCAACCCCTCCTGCGCAAGGCGACGCCGGCCAAACCAAGCACGGTCAAGACAGCCACGGCCACGAGAGGCACCGTCACACCGGCGCCGGTCTTGGTCAGGTCCTCCTGACTCTTGTCTCCCGAACCGTTGCCATCGCCGACGGGCGAGACCGTCAATATGCCCGGCTTGAACTCCACCGCATAATTCGACAAAGCGGCGGGTTCACCATCAGCCCACTTCGGTGTGACCGTATAACCGGCCGCCGTCACGGGAGAACCCTTCGCATACCCGCAGTCAAAAGCCAACGCGGCGAGCAGCGTCTGGCCTAACGAATCGCCATCACCGCCGGCCCACCCCTCAACCGTGACCGAATACACGGGGACATCCGCACCATAGACCACTCCGATGTCATCCGCCGTCACCGTCAACGAACGCCGTTCGACGGTGAACGTGCCCGTCCTCGTCACAGCCGCCCAACGCGCGCCATCCGCACCGGCCGCATACTCCGCGCTCCCGGCCGACATCTGAACCTCATACACGCCCGCGGCCGACGGAGTCCCATCCGTCCACGCATCCCCGTCCGCGTCCACAGGACGATACCTGACCGACACCTCGACACCATCAGCGGCCGCGTCATCAGACACGGACGCCACATCGGAGACGGACACCGCAGAACCGCTATACACAACCGAATCCTTTAACGACAACACCGGATCACGTCCCACCGCCAACGGATACGCCCCATTCGAAGACTCGTCATCGTTCGCGTACACCACATAACCCTCGGCAGGCGCCAAGCCATACACCTCCGTCGCCAACGAAGGATCATCCGACGTCCCATCCGCGAACACACCACCAATGATGGAAACCTCAGCCGGATCGCCCTGCTTATTGAGGCCGTCGCCTATAGCGGCATCAGCATCTTCGCCCGCATTGGCCGTGATCTGGCCACCAGAAATCTCAATGCCGACCGATCCGGCAGTCTCATATCCGCCACCAATACCGGCGGCATAGAGGCCGCCGGTCGCATCAACCTCACCACCTGAAATCACAACACTCGTCGAACCGGAAGCTCTATACCCGCCGCCAATACCAGCGGCACCGCCGTAAGGACCTTCATTCCTATCGCCGCCTACCGCATAGAGCGAGCCGCCCGAAACCACGATATTCGAACCCGGACCACCAAATCCACCACCGACGCCGGCACCACTGACGCCGCCTCGAGCGATGACCACGCCATCTAAAATCCTGATATTCGAACCCGGACGACCATATCCGCCGCCGATACCGGCAGCGTACGAGCCGCCAAACGCTCCGACCTGAACACATGAGATCCTGATATTCGAACCCGAACCACCGTAGCCGCCGCCAATACCAGAAGCGAGCGCGCCACCCCACGCGCTGACCTGACCACCTGAAATCTCAATATCCGAACCCGAACCACCTTCGCCACCACCAATACCGGCAGCAAACACGCCACCCCGAGCGACGACCCAGTAACCTGAAGAAATCCTGATATTCGAACCCGAACCACCGTAGCCGCCACCGATACCGGCAGCGGACTCGCCACCCGACGTGTTGAGGAAGCCATCACAGGAAATGGATAGCGGCTGCTCTTGGTTATGCAAGCCAGCGTAACGCTCGCCGCTCTTGAGCACGCTCGTTCCCTCAAGCGTCGTGAGGTCCAATGAGCCCGACTGCACCAGCACGGCGGCAGAACCATTGTCGCTTTGGTCGATCACCACATTGTCGAAAGTCACATGAGCGGTCTCGTTCTCGGCGACGGCCACGACGATATTGTCCGTCGTGGTGCCGTGGGCGGCCTTTTCAACAAAGCCGTTGGCATCCAGGTATTCGATCTCTTCCTTCGCCGCGTCGGACATGCCCACCGTCACGGGCTTCTCAGTGGTGATGGTCAGCGTGGTGCCCTCGTACCGGTAGTCGGTGTTCTCGACCAAACCGCCCTCGTCGGTGGTGGACAGCGTGAACGCGCCTCTGACCACCTTCATATCCTGCGCCTGCGCTGGAGCCGAGAACACACCCAAAGCGAACACCGCGGCGAACGTGGCGAACGCCATCAGCAACGCGAGCAACACGAACTTCTGACCGGGCTTCCTCAACGCTTCCATCATCACAACACCTCAGTTCTCTCCTGTGCGTACAACGTCATACGACACAATCCGATTCCAATCTAACAAGCCCGTCTCCCAAGGCATGGTTCGCCATGGCGGATTCTCGTGGTGGTTGCGACGAGATCTTTCGACTCCGCGCTCCGCTCAAGATGACGAAAAGAGGCGCTCACGCAAAACGATGTCGGAACAGAGGGACACGCAAGACGCGCGGGAGACGTTCGATGTCCCCGACCGGTACGGCACCGGCGTCGACTGGAACGAATTTCACACCCACATCCCCTACACCGATGCCACCGAATAACAGGAACCGCCAGACACACATTGGACTATACCCCCTAGGGGGTCGGGGGTCGTGCTCCATCGCCCGGCAGGCGCGTTGCACCTTCCTATGGTCGTTGAACGGGTTGTACCAGCCATTATCCTTGGCGAGTTGCACGACAAGATGCACATAATTGTTGCCGTTCCGGGACAAGCCGTGACGGACCGCCGCCCAGGTCACACCCTCGCCGTCCGCGTGGGTCATACCCACCGAACGCGAACAAATTGATAACACATCACAACACGTGTGCAGCAGGACGTTCGAGATGCGTCAACGGCGTGACTCCGTGTTCGCCCTAGGCATATGCGAGTTCGCGGGTCAAGGTTTCGCGTATGAACTGGCTGCGCGTCTCGCCCCTACTCTCGGCCTTCGCATCAAGCGCGTCACGCTGGGAACGGGGAACCCTGAACGTGATGCTCACCAGTTCCTCGTCGCTGAGCGCGGGCCTGCCCTGCGGTCGTACGATCCATTCTCCCGGAGTGCCGGGATAGTTGCCGGCCTCGGCCTGGTCGGCCAAGCGGTCGAAGTCGGCGTCACTGAGCGTGACACCGCCTTTAAGCCTGTAGTCCATGTCGGCCTCCTTTCCTAAAGATCCAACTCATTTGCCATTTTCCGGGTCAGCTTCATAGCGTGATAGACGATGAAGCCGCCATCCTCCTGCTCGGCCAGCAACAGTTCGACCAAGTTGCCCGCCTCGTCGGGGCCAGCCGCCGCATAGATGCACGGGATGTCGAAATTACGTCGTCTAATGGCCTTGGCGTTGCGCCAGGCACACTGGATGTCATCTTCCGACAATCCGTGCTTCAGGGCACGAGGCAAAACGATCACATCGTCTCCCATCGCGCCTCCAAACACTCAGCATATGTCTTACGATATTGTAACACAAAAACATAAGACATGATTGAGGAGTATCAGTAGTTGCCGGCAATGCAGTTCGGGCGCGCATCGAGGTGGCACGAAACCGCCGGGGCTGACGGACGAGTTTGGAGTGGATTCCGCTTACGCTAGTGCTATGAGCAGTGCAAATGGTTCCGTCGATGTAGTCATCACCAGTTTCAACCAAGTCGATTTCATCCGCGAGGCCGTGGAATCCGCGGCCCAGCAAAGCCTACACCCCGATACGATCGTCATCGTGGACGACGGATCCAGCGACCCGGCTTCGCTGGACGTGCTGGCGCAGCTGGAGCAATCAACCGTCTTCCCTGGCATCGCGTTGAAGGTCATCCGCCAGGCCAACGCCGGCCCGTCCGCCGCGCGCAACACGGGCATCCGCGCCACGCACGGCGATTACGTGTGCGTGCTGGACGGCGATGACCGGCTCCTTCCGACCTTTCTGGAACGCACGGCCGCCATGTTGGACGCCGATCCGATGGCCATGGCGGCCTCCGGCTGGATGGCGACCTTCGGAGTCATGCAATCCGTGGTGCGGCCGACGGGCGGCCGCATCGAACGCTTCTTGGCCCGCAACTGTTGCCCGGCCACCTGTCTGATCCGACGGAGCATGTGGGAGCGATGCGGCGGTTACGACGAGTCGATGAGAAGCGGCTTCGAGGACTGGGACTGCTCACTGTCATTGTTGGAGGCGGGCGGCGAGGGCGCGCATGTGGCCATCGTGGACGAGCCGCTGATCGAATACCGCACGGCGCCGGCCTCCCCGAACATCACCAGCATGAACCGACGGCTGGAACTCATGCGCTTCATCATCAACAAGCACCGCGAAACCTACCAAGCTCACATGGCCGACGCAATCTGCGGCGTGGAAGCCATCTCCATCGAACGGCTCAATATGTGGGAGCGCGCGGTGCAGGCATGCCCCGACTTGGCATCCTCCCCATCCGCCGAACCCCACGCGGCCGAATTCATGGCCCACCCCTCCTACGGCGACGGAGGCATGGCCGCCGCCGTACGCCTCCGCTCCGCCGGCGTATAGCACATGTAGTCGCCATGCGGCCATGCCGCATAACGGCTGATAAGGTAACAGGCGGAATGCAGAGATTCCAAGAAAATGCCGATGCAACTACCAAGTTGTTCACGCACATCGCATTCCCGAGACCAACGAGCTAGATTGGTCGAGTTCCCCCAACGGGCATTGTGGACAATATCCCAAGATGATTTGAGTTCTTCAAAACGTTGCCGCAAGCTCGCCATGCCTATGCTCCCGGCAAAAGTGTTCAGCATCTTGGAGTAAGAGCCCATCGCTCCTATCGGTTCCCCTTTCATGTTTCTTTCGGCCCCGTTTCGAATTAAGACAGGTACTACATACCATCAAAGTCGTTCGACGCTTGTATGCATGCCTCCGCTGTGACTTTGCGCGGCTTGGATGTGTGGTGCTGTTGCGGATCCCTCCGGCTGGTGCAACCCGTTGAAAACAAAAAGGCTCCTGTCGAATCACAATGATGGCGACAGGAGCAAACCGGTACCCCCAGAGAGAGTCGAACTCTCGTTGTCAGATTGAAAGTCTGGTGTCCTAACCGTTAGACGATGGGGGCAGACAACTCGTGTTATGTTACACAGCGGCGCTCATGCGCGCAAACACGGCGTGTCGCAGAGTACATTTTCGTATTTAATAATTACCGTTCGCATTCAACAAACACCGCCGACCCTCTTCCCAAAAGCCTTGTATTCCAAGGAAGATCAAGCGGATCCCAGTTTTTTCCATTATAAAAATTCCCCGTTTCCCTACAATAATTCCCGCTTTCCCACAATTCACCCATCGCCTCGCCAGCGACAGTCCCGACGGAACTCACACCTTGCGATAGGTGAAGTCGTGGATGATTCGGCCGGCGGCCAGGCCCTTCTTTTCGAAGTTGGTGAGCACGCGGCCGTCGAAACGCGCGGATTCCTCGAAGTCGGCGTGTGGCATCTCGGCGGCGAGCTCGGCATTGCCCTTGCCGACGTGGCCGGTGGGCAGGCTCACGGTCAGACCGCCCTCGTTGCGCCATCCCTCAAGCCCGTCCATCACCTCGTGCACATGCAACGCGTAGTCCTCGATGTCGGTGGCGATGCGCCACGCTCCCCTATCGGCCAACACGCGGCGGATCTCGCCGGCCAGCTCCTCCTGCACGATGCGGCGCTTGTGATGCTTCTTCTTGGGCCACGGATCGGGGAAGAAGGTCCACACCTCGGCGGCCACGCCATCGGCCATGACCTTGAACAGCTCGGGCGCGTTGACCTGGGCCACGCGGATATTGGGCAGCTCCTGCTTGCCGGCCAGCAGCAGCGTATGGGCCACGCCGGGGTCGTACACCTCCAGCGCGAGGAAATTCACCTCCGGATGCGCGGCCGCGGCAGCCACCACGTTCTCGCCCTGTCCGCTGCCGATCTCCACCACCAGCGGATTGTCGTTGCCCCAGACCTCCCGCACGTACGCCTGGTCGAACACGAATCCGGAGCGCACATCCAGAGACCCCTCGCCGGCGTTGACATCCAGCAGATACCGCTCGGCGAACGCGTCCCATGCACGCTGCAGACGCGTGTCCAGACGTCCGGATCGACGCACGAATGACAGCACCTTGTGCAGCGGATGCCCCGACGGGGTTCCACCCGCCGCGAGGATGTCGTTCTCGTTGGTTTCTGGGGAGCCTGTCGCTCGCTCGGTCATCACAGCTCACTTCCGTAGATGTTTTCGTTCCGTGGGTGCCGTCCCATTATCCACCATGGCCTACCGATTCCCGGAACCACGTCAATCACCGCCGCTTCATCGTCGCGCCAAACGCCCCACCCGCACCGAACAGACCGATCCCCAACCGTCCGGCCGAGCCCCGATCGACCAACCAATCCCGCTCGACCAGCCGATCCTCCGGTCAGCCGTCCTACCAACCGCGTCAAAACCATGACGGCCCCGCATGAGCGAAACCGCCAACACGCCACAAACCCATCACTGCGTGTTCGATTATGTTCATGTGATACACTCAAATTGTTTCAAAAGATAACAAACTAGAGCAAAAGTGAACAGCAATCATATTCCATCGCCACCCACTTTTGCCTACCAACGAAACGAAAGGCCAGCACATGACAGTACTCGTCACAGGCGGATGCGGATACATCGGCGCCCACGTCGTCCACGCGCTTCATCAGGCCGGAGAGAAGGTCGTCGTGGTCGACGACCTGAGCTATGGCAAACCCACCCGCATCGAAGGCGCGCGCCTCTACGGCATGGACATCGCCTCCCCCGACGCGGGCAGCCGCCTCGCCGAAATCATGAAGACGGAGGATGTGGATTCCGTCATCCACTTCGCAGCCCGCAAGCAGGTGGGCGAATCCGTCGAAAAGCCGCTGTGGTACTACCAGCAGAACATCAACGGCATGCTCAACGTGCTGATCGGCATGAAGGAGTCCGGCGCGAGGAAGCTCGTGTTCTCGTCCTCCGCCGCCACCTACGGCGTGCCGCCGGTCGACGTGGTGCCCGAGGACGTGGTGCCGATGCTGCCGATCAATCCCTACGGCCAGACCAAACTGTTCGGCGAGTGGATGGCCCGCGCCTGCGAGGAGCCCTACGGCATCCGCTTCTGCGGCCTGCGCTACTTCAACGTGGCCGGCTGCGGCCCGGTCGAACTCGAGGATCCGGCGATCCTGAACCTCATCCCCATGCTGTTCGACCGTCTGAAGAAAGGCAAGGCGCCCGCCATCTTCGGCGACGACTACCCCACCCCGGACGGCACCTGCGTGCGCGACTACATCCACGTCTCCGACCTGGCCGACGCGCATATCGCCGCCCTGAAGTACCTCGACCGCGACGAACGCAAGTACGACGCCTTCAACGTGGGCACCGGCGAGGGCACCTCCGTGCGCCAGATCGTCGACGAGGTCAAGAAGGTCACCGGACTGCCGTTCACCGAGGCGGTCATGCCCCGCCGCGCCGGCGACCCGCCGCACCTGATCGGCTCCCCCAAGCGCATCAACGAGGAGATGGGCTGGCACGCCAAGTATGACGTGGAGGAGATCGTGAAGTCCGCATGGGAGGCGTGGCAAGCCAATCCGGAGCACCACATCGACGTCGAGACCTGGACGCAGGCCGACTGACGGCCCCGCACGACCAGCGTCCTGCGTTCGACGGAGGCTTCTCCCAACGCGACACGGCCCGACCCCGGAAGCACGGAACCCCGCGCGACCGGGGTCTCCCGATTCAAAGTAAGCCCCTGAACGCATTCGCCAACGGAACCCCACGCGGCCGGGGCCCCACCATTGCGCGGGCGCATACGGACCGCATCTTCCGAGACCGAGGTTTCACCCATCATCCATAAAGCGAACGGGCGGCGAGAATCGTCCGAACGCCACCATCACGCACCCATCGCCCCTCTCGAAGAACCCCACATCACCCGCGCGCCTCCTGTCATCAGCCGTCCACGAAATCGGCGAATAATGCCCGCGCGGTCTATACTTGGAGTGCATGAGCGATACCAACACCTCACCGACGCCTCAGCCGTCGAATAATCCCGAAACCGATTCTTTCTCCGCCAGCCCCGCACAGCCCAATCCCGCATCGGATTCCACAGCCGCGCAGCAGACCGCACAGCCCGTCTACAACTACGAGCAGCCCACCACCGCGCAATCCGCCCCCTACACCCAGCCTTATGCGCAGCCGTATGCCCAACAGACGGCCCAGCAAACCGCCCAAGCCGGCGAGCAGTCGGCCCCGCCCGCATACGGCCAGTACGGCGCGCCCGAGTACGGCCAGTACGCCCAGCCCAACACCGGATACGGATACCCGCCGCAGGGCGTTCCCGGGCAGCAGTATCCGCCGCAGGGAGCCTACTACTACGGACAGCCGCCGACCGAACGCTGGAACGCGCTGTCCATCGCCGGATTCGTCCTGTCGTTCCTGATCGCGCCCGTCGGCCTGATTCTGTCGATCGTCGCACTGGTGCAGATCAACAAAACCCATGAGAAGAGCAAGGGGATGTCCATCGCCGGCATCATCATCGGCGCGCTGGGCACGGTGCTGACCATCGTGCTGATCGCGCTCGTCGTATGGCTTGTCGGCTACTCGGTCGACCATTGGACGACTACAGCGTAACCTGCGACACCAACGGCAATTGCTACTTCTGCGACTCCAGCGGCAGCTGCTACTTCGAAAACGGCGAGTACGGCATGACCTACGAGGAACTGCAACATGCTCGACGGCTACACCCCGTCACTGCCCTCGACCTGATCGGCAAACCCTGATTCCACAAGGCTTCCGGAGTGATTCGGAAGCCTTTTTCATTGCCTGAGACCTTTGCGACACGCCGGGGTTTGCATGAAGCTTGATTATCGGTAATATATCTACTCGTTGCCTCACGGAAACGAGAGAACAACACCAAGGCCCCGTAGCTCAGTTGGTTAGAGCGCCGCCCTGTCACGGCGGAGGTCGCCGGTTCAAGTCCGGTCGGGGTCGCTTGGATAGTAGGAACCCGGTTCGCCGGGTTTTTTTAACTGTTCACGGCTCTGTAGCTCAGTTGGTAGAGCGAACGACTGAAAATCGTTAGGTCAGCGGATCGATCCCGCTCGGAGCCACCACCAAACCTCGCAGAAATGCGGGGTTTTTTGTTTTCCCTCCCCCGCATGGTGCGGTAGCGGTTATAGGCCAAATTGGAGTTATAGGCCAAAATGTGTCTGGTGGTTCCCGCTATTCGGTGGCGTCGAGGTATCGGGCGTCTAAGTTCCAATACCGTTCGGGCGGTTCCAATACCGTTCGGGCGGTTCCAATCATCTCTCGGGCGGTTGATTTGACTCTCGGGCGGTTTCAATACCGTTCGGGCGGTTACCGGATTGGGGATTCCTCGCTGCCGAATCATTCATTGAAATCAAGAATGGCGGAATTTCAACGTTTTTGACTTTTGCTGCTAATAGACAGCAAGGAATCCGCATAAACGCCAACCGCCCGAACGGTATTGAAACCGCCCGAATGGAGGCATGACCGCCCGAACGATGTTGAAACCGCCCGAGTGGGTGGCGTGACCGTGGGCTATAGGCCAACTTGTGTGTCTGGTGGTTCCTGTCATTCGATGGCGTCGGGTATCGGGTGCGGATGTGGAATTCGTTCCGGTCGACGCCGGTACCGTACCGGTTGGGGATGCCGAACGTCTCCCACGCGCCCTGCGGACTTCGCCCCCCCCCCACGCATCCCGCGGATTTCGCGTCCACGCGCGCATATAAAGCGCCTCGGCCCATTCGTCCGCGACCGCGCTGGCGACGAGCCACACCACGCCGCGCGGACGTTCGATGCGTTGGTGGCGCCACCAGCGGATTCCTTGATCCGCCGTATCAGGCACAAGGCGCGGCGGTCGTACGGACTGGTCGATGAAGGGCCGCATGCCGGATCCTTGCACCGTCAGCGGGTCCTTCCCGCCGGGCTCCCACCGTGCCTCTTCGTCCGAGAGCCGCACACCGGGCACAATGGAATCCTCTGCCATCCAGAGAACCACTTTCGAACCCCGCGCACACCAACCGAGACAACCCCAAACGCGTTTCCGGACACACATTCTGGCCGACCTCAAAACGGCGCCAGTCACATTCGAACACCCCGGAACCCAACAGACACAACACACCACGGGCTATCTCAGACACACATTTTGGCCTATCGCCAACAGCACCATGGGCACCACCACACCATGGACCGCACGATGGACAGTTGCGGAACCTGCTCGGAAGAATCAATCCTCCAGAAAATCGATAGCCAGCGCGATGACTGTGACGACCACAAAAATGCTCACACCGACCAACACATGCACGTGAATCACCGGTTCACGAAGAGACACGGCAATACAACCGCCTATCCCCAGACCCACCCCATAGCCGACCCATGTGGCGATTTTGCGACGGGACCAACGCTCCCGCCCGAACATATCGAAAACATGGCGAGTGAGCTGCCGCGCCAGAGCAATCGCCAGCGTGATGAATATCGCGTATTGAATAATGGTGCCTAGAGAAACGACCAGCATTGGCAACGTCGAGTCGACGCACCCACAAATAAGCCCCGACAGCAACAAGCATCCGCACTCAAACGACAGCACGGCGAACAGCACGCCCAGATGTCCGAGGAAACGCCGCTTGAGCGACGCATGCGGCACGGCGGCGATGATTTCATCGCAGAAAGCCTGATATCATCAAGTCGAAGACCTATTCACACGCCAGTCCAGATACGGTGGATGACGACACCGCCGTCATCCACCGTGCGAATAGCCAACAACGTCAAACCGGTCGCCGGGTAACAATCAGACCATTCCGGCCAAACCGCAATCTCGACCATCACGAGCGAACACTGGAACGACGTCCAAAGGCGCATCGGCCGTCACAACACGACCGCCACACCAACGGGTCCCGGTATGCAGCTCCACCCAGTCGACCTGTTCACCACCCGGCAAATACACCTCGCGCGAAGTCGCCCCTGCTTCGACGACCGGCGCGACGAGCAGATCGGAACCGAACATGTATTCGTCACCGACCGACTGAGCCATCTCGTCGTCAGGGAATTCATAGAACAAACCACGCACCAGCGGCTGTCCTTCCTCATGGGCCTGGCGGAACAGCTCACGCAGATACGGCCGCAACATCTCACGCACGCGAATGTATTTGGTCAGAATCCCCTCGACTTCGTCCCCATAACTCCACGGCTCATTATCCGCACCGGATTGCAGCCGAGATGACCCATCCGCAGCGATGATCGTCTCCTTGCCTTTCACGTCATGCAAGCTACGGTCGCCATGGTTGCGCATCACCGGCAGGAACGTGGAGAATTGACACCAACGAATCAGCAGTTCCCGAAATTCATCTGAGTCGATCACCCCGTTATGGAAGCCTCCCATATCGGTGGTGAACCAGGGAATACCGGCCATGCCCATATGGATCGCGCAGGTGATCTGCGTCTTCAGGTCGTCGAAGGTCGATCCCACGTCACCGGACCACACCAGCGCGCCATACCGCTGTGCCCCGGCCCATGCACACCGCGTGAGGTTCACAATGTCGCCCTCACTGCCCAGGGCAAGCTGCCCTTCATAGAACCCTCGATTGTAATCGACAGGATACAGATTACCGACCGTTTCCACCTCCCCAGCATGGTACGTATAGTTTTCGTAGGAGTAGGTGCTCCATTCGGGTTCCGCCTCGTCCAGCCAGAATGCGTCGATGCCGAGATCGGCGTAGTTGGCGCGGCATTTGTTCCACACGTAGCTCCGCGCCTCCGGATTCGTCGCATCGTAGAACTGGCAAGGCTCCACAAACATCATGCCCACGTCCACTCCATGTCGCGCCTTGACGAGCAGGTTGCGCTGCTTCATATCGAAATAGTTCTCGGAGTCGAGACTTACCTGAGGCCATACGGACACCATCACTTTGATGCCCATATCGTGCAGCTGGCGGCACATATCGGCCGGATCGGGCCAGAACTCCTTCTCGAAGCGGAAATCACCCATATGCGGCCAATGGAAGAAGTCGATGACGATCAAATCGAGAGGAATGCCTCGTTCCTTGAAGCCTCGCGCCACCTCCAGCACCTGATCCTGGTTCCAATATCTCAGCTTGCATTGCCAGAAACCCAGACCCCACTCAGGCATGACGGGCGCATGGCCTGTGGCATCGGCGTATTGACGTTCGATCTGTGCAGGAGTCGCGCCCGCGGTCACCCAATAGTCGATTCCATCCGTCGCGTCCGCGCGCCATGTCGTTCTATCCAAACCGAAGGTCGCCCGGCCAACAGCCGGATTATTCCACAGGAATCCGTACCCGCGTGACGATACGACGAAGGGAACCGACGCTTGGGAGTTGCGATGCGACAACTCGAAGGCATGGCCTTTGAGATCGGTAAGCGCTTGCTGGTATTCGCCCATGCCATGCAGATGCTCGTTCGGGTCGGTGTCGAAGGCCACCTCAACGGCGTATCTTCCTCCGGCGAGGCTGGTGAAATCACGAGCTTTGAGCAGCAGCGAGCCGCCGCGTCCAATCTCTTCGAACATCATTCGACCATCCGCGTCAAGGAAGCGCAGTCGACATGCGCAACGTCCTTCCTCGGGTTCATTGGTCTCGGTGGCCTCCACGGTGATAGCCCCGTTATGCAAAGTGGCCACACCTCCCGAAATATCAACAGTCGGACCATTCTCGATGGACGGAGCAGGCAGCAACGCCCAGTCCGATTCGAGATGGGGACGCATCAGGTGCGACCGCACCCGCACGCTATTGCTTCCCCACGCCTCGATGCGCAGATATTCGCCGTCGCCGGTCCAAATCAGCGTCGAGCCTTGGATGGAGAAACCGGAATATGTCTGATTGGTCATTGATATGTCCTTTACGTGGTGTTGTGTCATTTTCCACTTCCGGCCGCAAGCCCTGAGATGAACTGCTTTTGGAAGAGAAGATATACGATGAGCACTGGAATGATGGCGATGGAAGTCGCCGCGAACAGTCCGCCGTAATCGGTGCCGTACTGTCCGCTGAACAGTTTGAGTCCGACCGCAAGCAGTTGCTTGTCCTGATCATTGATCATGAGGAAAGGCCACAGATAGTCCTCCCAGTTCCACAGGAACACGAAGATGCCGATGGCGGACAGAGCGTTACGGCTCAGCGGCAGCATAATGCGATGAAAGATACGGAAATCGCTCGCGCCATCCACCCGGGCGGCCTCGATAATCTCGTCAGGGATGTCATCCATGGCCTGCTTGAGCATGAACACTCCGAATCCATTGACCATCGCCGGCAGGATCAACGCCCAATAGGAATCGAGCAGACCGAAATTCACCATCATGTCGTACTGGGGAATGATGGTTACCGCCCAAGGAATCATCATGGAGCTCAGAATCATGCCGAACAGAAAGCCACGACCGCGATACTTCAGTTTGGAGAAGATATACCCACCGACCGCACTGGTGTAGAGCACGATGGCCGTCTTCACCACACAGATGAACAGCGAGTTACCGAAGAAGCCCATGAAGTTGAAGGTCGACTGAATGTTCGCATAGTTATCCAGCGTGGAAGGTTTGGGGAACAGACTGTCGCTTATCGACACGATATCGGCGTTGGTCGCGAAAGATGAGATGAACATCCACACGAACGGCACGATGGTAACGACGGCGAACAACAACAGGATGGCGTTGAACACCACTATGGCCAGCGTTTTTTTCATGGCCTAGTCCTTTCTCGACGACAATCGCAGACTGACGAACGACAACACACCGGTGATGACGAACAGTACGACGGACATGGCCGACGCGGTGCCGAAGTCGTAGTTGACGAATGCCCTGTCATAGATCAGATAGCTGATGGTATAGGTCTTGTTGCCCGGGCCGCCCTCGGTCATCATCAGGATCTGCACATAGGCTTGGAAATAGGTGATCAGTGAGGTGATGAACACAAACATCGTTGTGGGCCGTATCAGCGGCATGATGATGTGCCAGAACCGCTGCCATCCGTTCGCCCCATCAATTTGGGACGCCTCGAGCACATCGACGGGAACATTCATCAGCGCGGCGAGATACAGTACGGTGGCGTAGCCGAAATCCTTCCATACCGTCATGATGATGATCGCAGGCAAAGCCCACTGCGGATCATTAAGCCAGTTGATATGCACGCCAAACAGCTTGTCAATCAGACCGAACTGCGGATCGTACATCCACACCCACACCAATGAGACGGCGACCAACGGAGTGATCGTGGGCATATAGAACAACGTACGGAACGCCGTTTTACATTTGGCCAACTGGGACCACAGCATCACGGCGATGCCAAGTCCGAGCGCGATGCGGAAGACCACCGCGAAGAAAGAGAAGTAGAACGTGTTCCACATGGATTGCCAGAACAACGGGTCCGTGAGGATGGATACGAAATTCTCCAGACCGACCCAGTCATAGGCACCGGTCATGGGGTTCCAGTAATGCAGGCTTCCCGCGAAGGCTTTAGCGATCGGATAAGCCAGGAACACCAGGAAATTGGCTACGAAGAAGAATACCGCAATGTTTTTGAAGCTCAGGATTCTTCCCAACCGTGATTTCATTGTCATGGTTCATTCCTTGGAATCATCGGCGCTCCTTAGGATGGAATGTCCGCATCGGCGGACGCCCATCCCAGAGGAGGCGCCAAGGCTCGTCATTTCAGTTCGTCGATGTACGCGTACTGCGACTCGACGGATTCGAAGTTGGATTTCTTCAGATCGCTCTGCATGGTCTTCTGACCACCCGTCACTGCATCATCCACGGACATACCGTTGTTGAACACATTCTGGAATACCGTTTTCGCTGTGTTCTCGATGGTGGAGGGCATCGGCCCAGGCCAAATCAGACGGTCGACGCGCGGTTTGACCAGACTGAAGATCGTCATCTGGGACAGTTCCTCGTCATCATTCAAAGAGATCTTCGCCGGGAAAGAGTTCATATTCTTGGACACCGACTTCACATACGTGTCGTCGGCAAGCATGAACCGCACAAGATCTTGGGCGACCTCTTGCTGTTCAGCACTGGCGTTCGCGTTGATACCGATGGTTGACTCGCCGTTGTAACGGTCATAGGCGAACGGAACCTCGTCGCTTGGAGTTGGCGTCGGGAAAATGCCGTATTCGATATCCGGATACTTGGTCGCCAGATCACCCTCGTAGTAACCCCATCGGTACACCATGGCGCTTTGCCCGTTGCCGAAGCTCTTGTCGCCGTCAGTGCCGAAGTCCGTCGAACATACCTGGTCCTCGGCGTACAGATCATGCAGCCATTCAAGGTTCTCTTTGGTGGTGTCATTATCGAAGTTGGCCTCCGTTCCATCTGATGAGAACAGCAGCTCACCCTTCTGGTAGTTCAGCCCCTCGAACATCGAACTGTAACCCGCATCGCCGTTCATGTTAAACCCGCATTGGGTGAGCGTCTCACCATCACGCTTGGTCAGTTTGATGGCGACCTGACGGAACTCGTCCCAAGTGGTCGGGATATCGTCCTCAGTCAGTCCAGCCTCGGCCCACAGCGTCGTGTTGTAGTAGATGTTGCCGGTATTGATGGCGGCGTCGATGTAACGCACGCTGCCGTCGGACACATGCGCCTCCACACCCACGTAGTCCGCTTTCAGATCGTCGACGTCGATATCGTAGGTGGCCAGATAGGGGCTGAGCACCTCGTCATAGGAGTTATGGATGGCAAACACGGCTGGACCATTCTTACCCTTAAGCAACATAGGTAGTTTGGTGAAGTAGTCGGCCCACGCCACATTGACGATGTCGAAGGTCACATTCGGATGAATCTCAGTGTATGCGTCGAAAGCATCAAGCGCGCCATCCGTATCCGGCATCCACGTGTAGTACTGCACGGTGATGGGTTTTCCTTCGTTGACCAGATGGTTCGGATCATAGGTGACGTTGTCCCCAAGCACCGCCAAACCCTTATCGGCCTGGGTGTCGATGGTCCCTTGCGTCTCGTTTGTTCCCGAACCACAAGCGGCCAATGTCAGCAACGCCGTCGCGGAGAGCAGCGCACACGCTTTACTGGCTTTTCCTGTCATGATGACTTCCTTTCCTCAATGCACCTCACCGTGCTGGTATCGGATCGACTTATTGAGTCGCCTCAAGACGTTGACACCATCGCCAAACGTTCCAATTACTTTATTGGACCGGTCCAATAAAGTCCATTGTATATTAGTTCATTCATTTAAGCAAATTGAGGGATCTCAAAGCCGGGCATCTTGGAAGACGCCCGTCGACATGACAGGCCGCTCAGCTCAGCGAGGCTCGATCACCGGAAACGCCACCAGCCTGCGCACCGGCTCCCGACCAGGATCCTCGATGCGAGACACCAAGGTATCAATAACCTCACCGGACAAGCGATCCACATCGGTCTGGATTGTGGCGAACGGCAGTGACATCGATAGACATATCCAACGTGGAGCCACAGCGATCACACCACGTTCATCACACATGCCACAACCCGACGTTGAGAACAGCCGCGGCGCGGCCATAACGACAGGCTCATTGAACAATGCCACCCCGTTGACGTCGCCATAAGTGCGCATCGCGCGTTCAACGACGGACAACGGGTCGGAATCCACCTGCTCCGGCGCCTCCACATGCACTCTCATGCCCAGCCTGCGCGCTTCACGCACGAACGCATCATTGAACCGTGTCACATATCCCATACGCTGTCGGACCAACTGTTCGGGCTTGGAGAACAACACCACATCGTGCCTCCCCAGCTCGTGCAGATACCTCACAGCATCCACGGCCTCACGTTCGTAATCGGAATCCACCACGTCCAGTCCGAGACAATCGTCGGGGCTGCCGAACACCACCGCAGGAACTCCCAATTCGAGTACCATATCGATGCGCGGGTCGTCATCGGACACGTCCATGACAACGACACCGTCGACCCTCTTGGACGCCACCGCCTCGCGGATAGACCGCGCTCCCCCGGCGGCATCCACGAACAGGGCTTCATAACCACGGTCGGAGGCATGCCTTGCCAGAGCGTACATATGCACGCCGGCAGCGGCCGAATAATAACCGCCGGCATCGGGAGCCACAGAGATGCCGATGGTCCACGTTCTAGAGGAGGACAACGAACGGGCCGCATGATTGACGGAATACCCCAACTCCTCGATCGCCCGGCGGACCTTCGCCTCGGTTGTCGCCGTAATCCGCGGATCGTTGTTAAGCACATAGGAGACCGTGGATTTGGAGACTCCCGCCGCCTTTGCGACATCCCTGATAGTGACCACGCCGCCTCCCGTTCCCGAACATCGTCTTCCCTCTTGAGCACCAGCATATCCTCATTCCCAAAGAGTCAGGAACATGCCGGCGGCGCTGTCCAGTCTTTCGGACGACGACGGGCGATATCACACAACGTCGTGGAAGCACCGAAGAGAGGCCCGCGTCACTCCCCCAGCTGTTCGGCGACCCAATCGACGATATGGGGCGCGACGGCCTCAATCTGGTCGATGGCCACCTCGAACTCGCGCATGCCGCCATACCAAGGATCCACCAGGTCGATGGAGTCCTCATGCCCCGGCTTGGGGGTGGGCAGGTTCGGATCGAAGCTGCGGTACATATGCACGCCGTCGCGCTTGTCGGCGGGCAGCTGGCGCAGCAGCGAACGCATATGCGAGGCGGTCATCGGCAGGAACAGGTCGGTGCGTTCGATCTCCTCGGCGGTGATGCGGTGCGCGAAATGGTCGCGCGGAATCTCGTCGCCGTAGCCGCGCTCACGCAGCACACGCACGGCGCGCGAGTCGATCGGATGGCTCCACTCCTCGTCGCTCACGCCGCTCGACTCCACGACCACGCGGTCGGATAGGCCGCGCTCGTCGAAGAAATGACGCAGGATGATCTCACCCATAGGGGAACGGCAGATATTGCCGGTGCATACGGTCATCACGGTGTAGGGACTGGTTTCGCTCATGGTTGGTCAAGCCTCTCGTTTCGTTGCTCGATGCGAGACGCTCCCCTTGTCGCAGACGAGACGACGGGGAGCGTTGCGATGGATGTCAGCGGTTCTTCGCGAAGATGGCGAATTTGTATCCGCTGATGCCGTTCTCAGGGTTCTTCGGTTCCAGCCACAGCGATTCCTCGACCACATGCCACGCGCCGTCCCCGACCAGCGCGGCCACGTCGGGCGCGTAGGTGTCGGCCTCGACCTGGGCGCGGATTTCCGTGACATACGCCTTGTCGGCGAACGGCAAGGCCTCGGCGAACAGCTGCGCGCCGCCGATGACCCAGATCTCGCTGCGGTCGAGCCCGTCGTCCGGAATGGCCTCCTGACGCGCCAGATCCAGCGCGTCCTCGAGGCTGGGAACGACCGTCGCTCCGGGCGCGTGATATTGCGGATCGTGGGAGACCACGATGTTGTCGCGGTTGGGCAGCGGGCGGTACTTGACCCCCAGCGATTCCCATGTGCGCCGTCCCATAATCACCGGATGGGATACGGTCAGTTCCTTGAAATGCTTCATGTCCTCGGCCAGATGCCAAGGCATGCCGCCTGAAAAGCCGATTGCGCCGGCGCAATCATCCTTGTCGCGGGCCTCGGCCCAGATGAGGTTCACCGAGAAGGTTTTGGGGAAGTCGTCGCCCCAGTCCTCGGTTTCGTCAAGCCCGGCGGATCCGGGCTCGGGTTCGTGATAGCCACTGCGGCTACTGTCATGCTCCATTTCATTCACTCCTTGGGCGTGTTTGCAATGCGTTTCAGTCTATTAGGCGGCGCAGACCTCTCGGGGAGGCCGATCAGACCGCCACCGGCGCCTTGATGGTGGGGTGGTGCCGGTAGTCGACGATTTCGAAATCCTCATAGTCGTAGTCGAACAGGGAGTCGGCCTTGCGGATGGCGATGCGCGGATACGGGTACGGCTCACGCCCCAGCTGTTCGAGCACCTGCTCGATGTGGTTGTCATACACATGGCAGTCGCCGCCGGTCCACACGAACTCCCCCGGCTCCAATCCGGCCTGCTGCGCGAGCATCAGCGTAAGCAGCGAGTAGGAGGCGATGTTGAACGGCACGCCGAGGAACATGTCGCACGAGCGCTGGTACAGCTGGCAGCTCAGGCGTCCGTCGGCCACGTAGAACTGGAACAGCGCGTGGCATGGCGGCAGGGCCATATGCTCCACTTCGGCCGGATTCCATGCGGAGACGACCATGCGGCGCGAGTCGGGGTTGTGCTTGACCAGGTCGACCACGTTGGCGATCTGGTCGATGGTGCGGTTTGGATCCTCGGGCGTGGGTGCGGGCCAGGAGCGCCACTGCGCGCCGTAGACGGGGCCGAGGTCGCCGTTCTCGTCCGCCCACTCGTCCCAGATGTGCACGTTGTGGTCGGTCAGGTATTGGATGTTCGTGGAGCCTTTGAGGAACCACAGCAGCTCGTAGGCCAGTCCTTTGAAGAACACGGTTTTGGTGGTGAGCAGGGGGAAGGATTCGGACAGGTCGAAGCGCATCTGCTGGCCGAACAGCGAGATGGTGCCGGTGCCGGTGCGGTCGGATTTGAGCGTGCCTTCGGTCAGGATCCTGCGCACCAGATCCTCATAGGGCATCGGAATATCGGTGTCGGGCCGCGCGGGGATGCGGGAGCGGACGTCGTCGAGCTGTTCTTGTGTCAAAGCCATGCGCTCCAGTCTAGAGCAGACCCGCGAGTGCCGCCATCCCGCAGTCCCGCAGCCCGCAGCCTTTCGAAACCCGAACGCGGCGGAATCAGGAGGATCCGCGGGGTCCCAAGCGAACACCCGTCTCACCGCAGGGCGGAATGCCGACGATTCTTCGCGAGGATGCGGTTAGATTGGAGAAGCGGCGCGTCCATACGCGCCACACACGCCAACACATCAAGGAGGCATTATGGGCAAGCGACTGTGGGTCGAGCGCAATAAGGACGGCAGCTGGGACGCGTTCAGCGACGACGGCGCGCATATCAAATTCGGCAAGGACCGCGGCCAGTTCACGCCGGGCGATCTGATGAAGATCGCGCTGGCCGGCTGCGCGGCGCTGTCCAGCCAGTTCGCCATCGAACACACGCTGGGCGAGGGCAAGGGCGCGAAAATCGTCGTGGACGGCACCTACGACGCCGACCATGACGCCTACATCAACTTCAACGAACAGCTGGTGGTCGACGCCACCGACGCCGATCTGAGCGACGAGGACGCCGCCAAGCTGGCCGAACGCATCACCCGCCATGTGGACAAGGGCTGCACCGTGAAGCACACCTATGTGCAGGAGACCCCCGTGCGCATGGATGTGACGGTTCGCCGCTAGCGGGATGCGCCCCGCATCCCGCTCGACGTGACCATCGTCATGCCGAGCGAAATCGAGGCATCTCATGACCGGTGGGCCGGTGGGCCGCAGATCCTTGCGCCTCGCCACGCTCCGCTCAGGATGACAGGTGAGGACATACGAGAAAGGGGCTTTCCGAACCACACAGTTCGGAAAGCCCCTTTCGTATGCGTATCGTACAGACTCAGCCCTGACGTTCGGGATCGATGGTGGTCTCGATTTCGACGACCGTCGCCGCATCGGCCTTGGCCACCGGCACCTCCTCGACGCCGGAGATGTCCTCCAGGGCCATCGTCGGAACCTCGGCGGGCGAGCTCGGCACGGTGTCGAGACGGGATTCCGCGGCCTCGACGTACTTGCGCGGCACCACATACACCGGGCCGACCGCATGCTGCAGCAGTCCCTGGCTGGTGGAGCCGAGCAGCAGGCCGGTGAAGCCGCCGCGTCCACGCGAGCCGACGACGACCACGTCATGGTCGTAGCTGGCCTTGGTCAGCGCGTTCACGGCCGGACCGGACACGATCTGCTTGTTGATGGTCAGATTGGGATGGCTCTCCTGCAGCGGCTTCAAGCGCACGGACAGATCCTCCATATAGGAGTCCATCACGCCTTCCTCGCCTTCGACGCCTTTCAGGTTCGGCACGGCGGAGAGCACGTCGAGCTCGGCGCCCCACACGTCGGCGAAGTCCGCGGCGATCTCAAGCGCCTTCAGGCCCCACTTGGATTCGTCGGAGCCCACCGCCACCTTGGTGATGGTGTTGTTCAGGTGCATCAGATTGCCGTCGTCGTCGGTGTAGGGCACGACCACGATCGGGCAGTACGCGTAGGCGGGCAGCGACGACGAGGTGGTGCCCAGCAGACGCTCGGCCAGGCCGCCCTTGCCTCGGTTACCGATCACGATGAGGTTGTAGTTGCGGCTCAGCTCCACGAACACGGAGGCGGGATCGCCGGTGACGATCAATGTGGCGGCTTCGACGCCCTGTTCGTCGGCGATGGCCTTGGCCTTCGAAAGAATCTCCTGCGCGTCGGAATGCGCGGCGTTATCGTCCCCCATGGCGGTATATGTGGCATCGAACGACACCGCTGCATAGCTCGGCAGCGAATACGCGCACACGATCTGCAGCGTCAGCCCGGCATGCTTGGCGTAGTTCGCGGCCCACCACGTGGCCTTATAACTGGCATGCGACCCGTCAACACCGACGAGAATGGCCTTGTCGTTGATCATGACGACCTCCTTCAATTATCGACGGCGAGAATGCCGTCCCCTTAGACAACAACAATACCGCCGATTCGTGGAGAAAAAACGCATATTGCGCTGAAAAAATAACGAGCGCCCTCTTTCGAAGGCGCTCGTCGACGAATATGGCGCGAATCCGCGGGTACCAGCGTGGAATTACAGCACTCGGATGTAATAGTAGCTGCTCGGAGTCACCGAAGCGACCGAGGAGATTCCGGTGCCCATCGAGGCGTTCATCGCGTGGATCATCAGGCCGTTGCCGAGATAGATGCCGGCATGGGACAGATCGGTGGAGATCATCAGGTCGCCGGGCTGCGGATCGGACACATGGGTGCCGGCGTTGACCTGGGCGTATGTGGTGCGGCCGATATCCTTGCCGAACTGGGCGAACACGTACTGCGTGAAGCCGGAGCAATCCCAGCCGGAGGGCGTGTTGCCGCCGTACACATACGGATAGCCGGCGAACTGCGAGGCATAGGAGGCCAGCGCGGAGGCGTCGGCGCTGGCGGGCACGGACGGCGTCGCGACCGTGGTGGTGGTCAGAGACTCACGCTGTTGGGAACGGTCGGCGGCCTGCGCTTGGGCGGCGGCCTCTTCCTCGGCCTGGGCCTGGGCTTCGGCGTCCTTCTCAGCCTGGGACTGGGTCTGCGGCACGTCGAGGGATTCGATGGAACCCCAATCGGAGTCCTCTTCCACAGTGGTGGAAACCGCTTCGGCGTAGAGATTCTTCTTCACCGCGGTGGCCTTCGGGAACGAACGGGCGGAAGTGACGGTTTCCGAATCGTCGGCCGTCGCGCTGGGAGCCACGAAGGCGAAAGAGACGCCGCACATCGCAACGGCGGCGCATATCGCTGCTACTTGTTTACTCTTCATCAGGGCACGACCCTACCACCGAAGGAATACACGGCCCACGCGTCGGAAGCGAAACAGTATGTCGTCACTGGCGACACGCCGAGGTCTACGGAATGCGGACGACGGCGGTCAATTTGTTGGTCATCGCGCTGGCCAACGCCACGGTGGAACCGTTCCAGCCGCCGTGAATGGCCTGCCCGTTGCCCACATACAGCGCCACATGATCGTAATGGGCGCCACCGTTCCAACCGCCGGTGTCGGCGTAGATGAGAATGTCGCCGGCCTGCAGGCTGCCGTCGGTGACCACATAGCCTCCGGGCACATTGAGGTAGTCCTCGGGCCAGCCTTGGAAGCTGATGCCGCGCGCGGCGAGGGCGGCGGTCACCAGAGCGGTGCAGTCCATACTCGCGCCGATCAGCGAATACGCGCGGTCGACCGCGGCAGCGGCACCTGACGAGCTGCTGCTGCCGGCGTCGGTCCACGACGATGAGGACAGCGATTCGCGGGAGCTGTTGCGGCTGGCGGCCTGCGCCTGTTCGGCGGCTTGGGCGGCGGCCTCGGCCTCTTCCTCGGCCTGGGCCTGGGCTTCGGCGTCCTTCTCGGCCTGGGACTGGGTCTGCGGCACGTCAAGGGATTCGATGGAGCCCCAATCGGCGTCCTCATCGACCTGCGTGGATGTGCTTTCCACCGTCAGGTCCTTGCGCACCGTGGTGATGGAGGGGAAGGAACGGGTGGAGGTGACGGTATCGTCCGAGGCGGTGGCCGTCGGCACGTAGGCGAAGAGGCAGGCGGCCGCGGCGCACGCGGCGATGGATGAGGAAATCGCAGAAGACTTCATAGAACCGTCACTCTAGCATGACGCGCCGCGCAAATATCCGGCGTCAGGATGTCGGAACAGCCAATCGCTCCTGTTTTGCCCGGCGTGTCGCGACCGGGGTCTCACGGCGGACCGAAGGCGAATCAGTAGTGGATGTAGGTGAACTGCGCCGCCTGTTCGGCGGTGAAGGTGCGGGTGGAAACCACTCCCAGGCCGTTGGCGTTCGATTCGCTGATCTCGATGGAACCGTCCGCGTTCACCTTCTCCACCACGGCCACATGGCCATAGTAGGAATCGGCGTTTTCCTGCCCCGGGGAGAACACCACGACGTCGCCGGTGTGGCGGGCGGTGTTGTCGACCCAATAGCCCAGCGAGGAGGCGGAGACTCCCCAGCTGCGGGCATCGCCGAAGGTGCCGCTGGTGGGAAGGCCGAGCTCGGCGCGGCGCTGGTAGACATACCAGGTGCACTGGCCCCACGGGTACTGGTTGCTTTCCGTGCCGACCGCATGGTTCGGGTCGAAACCGTCGGGCAGCAGGCCGTAGTCCCCGTCCATCAACGCTGCGACGACCGGATTGTTCGCCTGGGAGCGGGACATCAGACTGGTGTCGAGGGAGGACATGTCGCCTAGCTGCCAGTCGCCCTCATTCGAGGTCTGCTGGGTGGCGGCGGTGTCGGAGGACAGCGATTCACGGGCTTCGGAGCGGGAGACGGTGGACGAGGCGCTGGTGATGCGATTCATCTGCGTGGTGGTGGTCGAAGCGTCGGCCAGCAGGGTGTTGGTCTCGTCCGGGTTGGCGAATGCCATCGCGGTCGCCGCGGTGCCCACGAGAGCCGCCAGAGAGGCGGAGGACAGCATGATGTTGCGGCGTTCGGCGGCGCGGGCCGCCTCACGGATGGAACGACGGGTCAACGGAGCGACCTCGTTGAGCTTCTCCGCCACGGCGGGATCAAGCCCCAGCACCACGCCGCCGTTGGCGGCCTGCGCGGCGCGCACCCTACGCACGCAATGGAATCCCTTGCCGGAAGAGAACAGTGCCTTTGCGAAGCTGAACTGCTGGCGGGAACCTGCAGTTGCTTTATGCGCGGCATGCTTCATAGGTCAATCACTCCTTGGGATTTGGGTTCGGGATGCGCACAGCAGGGCGTCACCAAACTCTCTCAATTGGGTACTGTACAACGACCGTTTGTCATTTGTCTATTTCGCAGGGCCCGTCCACCATACCGCAAGGCCCGCCATACCGCGGCTTTCCGGCCGCCACACGGTTATCCACGACGATGCGGAAAGAGCCGTCCCGGCGGCCGTCCCACTCATCGCGACGCCTCCGCCGCGGACGGTGCGTCATCATCGGATCGGCCCGCGCCGACCGTCGCGCCGATCGCCCCAGACATGGCGGAATCTCGTTTTCCTTCCGCCTATCGAGCATCCTCCGCATTCTTCCGACGCGATGATTACCCTTGTTCGTATGCCTATCACAGTGAACATCCCCCAATCCATGCTTCCCGAGGACGGCCGCTTCGGCGCGGGCCCCAGCAAAATCCGTCCCGATCAGGTGGCGGCGCTCAACGACGGCGCCACCACGCTGCTGGGCACCTCGCATCGTCAAGCGCCGGTGAAGCGCGTCGTCGCCTCCATTCGCGAGGGATTGCAGGAGTTCTTCCAGCTGCCCGACGGCTATGAGATCGCGTTGGGCAACGGCGGTGCCAGCGCGTTCTGGGAGGTGGCCTGCGCTTCGCTGATCACCCGCAAGGCCGCGTTCGGCACCTACGGCTCGTTCAGCTCGAAATTCGCCAAATCCGCGGCTCTGGCACCGTTCCTGGAGAAGCCGGCCGTCTACGCGGGCGAGCCCGGCACCTACCGTCTGCCCGAACTCACCGACGAGGCGGACACCTACTGCTGGGCGCATAACGAAACCTCCACCGGCGTGGCGGCCCCCGTTCTCCACGTACCCGGCAGCCGCGAGCAGGGCGCGATCACCGTGATCGACGGCACCAGCGCCGCGGGCGCCCTGCGCGTCGACGCGAACGAATTCGACGTCTACTATTTCTCCCCGCAGAAAGCGTTCGGTTCCGACGGCGGCCTGTGGGTGGCGCTGCTCTCCCCCGCCGCCGTCGAGCGTGCGGCCTATGTGGAGCAAAGCGCCAAACTGGAGGGCTCCCGCCGCTGGGTGCCGCCTTTCCTTTCGCTCACCCAGGCGTTGGAGAACTCCCGCAAGGACCAGACCTTGAACACGCCGGCCGTGGCCACGCTGGTGATGATGGAGAACCAGATCCGTTGGATGAACGGCAACGGCGGATTGGACTGGTCCGCCACCCGTTGCGCGAAGTCGGCCTCCCTGCTGTATTCGTGGGCGGAACGCAGCGAGTACGCGCGTCCGTTCGTCGCCGATCCCGCGGCGCGTTCCAACGCCGTGGTGACCATCGACCTCGACGATACCGTCAATGCGAATCAGGTGGTGGGGCTGCTGCGCGACAACGGCATCGTGGACACCTCCGGATACCGCAAACTGGGCCGCAACCAGCTGCGCGTCGGCGTGTTCCCGTCCGTGGAGCCCGCGGATGTGATCGCGCTGACTCATTGCGTCGACTACATCGTCGAGCGACTCGTCTGACCGTCTGACTCGTCTGCCCCTGCGAGATAAGCTGTCCGCATGAAATTCGCCCCCATCATCGACCCGGCGGCGCGCAAGCCCGCGCCCAAGCCCGTGCGCGTGGATCTGCGCAAGGCCTTCGGCATCGGCACCGGACTGTGGATACTGGCGCTGCTGATCTGCCTGCTGCTGCGCACGCTCGGCATCGACACGCACGACCTCGTCTACGTGTGCGAGGCGGGCGTGGTGATCGGCATCCTTCTGCTGGTGTGGGAGTTCTTCGACCGTTGGGATTACCGCCGTCTGGGCAAGTAGACGACGGTCGGACTCGCCGACGGCGGCCGGCGACGGCGATCGGAACACCGGCAGCCGTCGGCATATACGCCAAAGCCCGCGTTCCACCCGTGAACCGCTTCCCAGTTCTCGGACGGGTTGATAAGCGGCCTGGGCCGCATGCGAACCGCCTCCCCTTGGACGCAAGAACATGGGGAGGCTCTTTTATAGATGGAAATGCCGTCTACGTGTCGGGTTGAGGAGGCGCGCCGTCGAGCTGTATGAAGAGGGACGTGGGTCTTCCGGCGGACCGGCCGGGCGGCTACCGGGCCAGGGGCAGGCTGAGGGTGAATGTGCTGCCGCTGCCGGGAACGCTCCACACCGCCACATCGCCGTGATGGGTGAGCGCCACATGTTTGACGATCGCCAAGCCCAGACCCACGCCGTTTTCCGTACGACTGGTCTGCTCGGTGCCGCGATAGAACCGCTCGAACACGCGCGACTGGTCCTCCTTGGCGATGCCGCGCCCCTGGTCGAGCACCCGCACCATCGCATGGTCGCCGGTTTTGGCGCGTGAAACCGCCACGGACACCGACTTGCCCTGGGGCGAATAGCCGATGGCGTTCTCCACCAGCTTGGTGATGGCGGTGCGAATCTGATCGACCTCGCCGTTGACTATCACGCCCTCGTCCCCATCGACATGCAGACCCACACCCGCCGCGACGGCTTGCGGACGAAGCTGATCGGCCACGTGGCGGACCTGTTCGAGCAGATCGAGACGGTTCGCCGACGACGGGGTGACAGGCTCCTGCGCTTTGATCAGCAGCAGCAGATCGGCGACCATATGGTTGAGTTTCTCGCATGAGTCGCGCACCTGTCGGGCATCCCGCGCGATCCGCTCCTCATCCGCTCCCCCACGCTCCAGATTGTCGGCCAACACCACCAGCGCCTCGGTGGGCCCCAGCAACTGTTCGGACACATTGGTGATGAAGGAGTCGCGCACCTGTCCGAACCGCACCGCATCGCTCACATCGTCGATCAGAACCACCACGAAACGTTCGTTGATGCGTCCAACCGTGACCTTCAGCCAATTCGGCCGGCGCACCGAAGCGGTCTCCACCACGCCCGTGGAGGCGGCGGCCTCGCTGGGCATGCTGATGAACCGTTCCGGCGTGCTGGTGGTCAGGTCGAACATGCGTCGCCCGCCGGCGGCCCGAACCTCATGGACGGCGCGCATCACCTCGTCGATGGCGATGGCGTCGTCCTGCACCACTCCCAAGCGGTAGGCGTCCGGACTGGAACGCACCACCTCGTCCTGCGCGTCGACCACAATCGAGGCCACCGTCAGCATGGACAGCAGCGTCGCCGTATCATCGGGAAGATCCTCCAGATTGTCCTCGTCATCCGGCCGACGCTGCGCCTTGAACCGGCGCATGCGTTGACTGGCGTATTCCGCGACGGAAGCGCCTTGAAGCGTGCGATCCACCAGCGGGCCGACAAGCTCCCATAGTTTCAGCGCAACGATGGCGAACACAGCCAACGCGAACAACGCGAACACGGCGAAGATCACGATGGACGAAAGCGACTGATCGGGCATGGCCTCCATTCTCCCACACTTCGCGCCCCCGTATGCGCGCACGGACGCGCATGATGCCGACACGCGACGGCCAACGTGAATGACGGGTGAACTTCCCGGTGAATATTGCGATAACTTGCGGTGGCTTTTGCTTTTCGGATTGCCGTGTGGGGCAAACGGCTAATACACTGGTACAGGTTGCATATTTTTCACAGCAGGAAAGGCACAAAAGAAATGCGCGTTATTTTCAACGAGGAGATGAAGCAGGTCGCGGACGACCTCGATCGCATGGCGCAGCGTGTGCGCAGCGCGATCAACGGCGCCGGCGAAGCGCTGCTCAAGCAGGACGTCGAGGCCGCGCAGGCCGTCATCGACGGCGACATCGAAATCGACGCGTTGGAATCCAGCGTGATCGACCAGTGCGTGAAGCTGCTCGCCAAGCAGAATCCCGTCGCCACCGATCTGCGCGTGGTGGTCTCCACGCTGCGTCTGGCCGCCACCTTCGAGCGTATGGGCGATCTGGCCCGCCATCTGGCCGAGGCCGCGCGACGCACCTATCCGGCTTCCCCGCTGCCCGCCGAGGCGCAGGACCTGTTCGCCCAGATGCAGGACTTCCTGAACGTCACCGCGGACCGTATGGTGACCATGCTTTCCGACCGCGACACCAAAACCGCCGAGCAGGTCATTATGGACGACGACCAGCTCGACGTGCTGCATCGCCAGACCTTCGCGCTGGCTTCGGATGAGAACACGCCGATGTCCCGACAGCAGGTGATCGACGTGATCCTGCTCGGCCGTTTCATGGAGCGTCTCGGCGACCATGCCGTCTCCGCCGCGCGTCGCGTGGTGTTCATCGTCTCCGGTTTCGATCCGAGCAAGGAGCCGACCCGCGACGAAGGCACCGACATCGACTGATCTCACCGACCGCTTACGGCACATTCCGACGGGGGTGTCACAGCAGGGCTCGTGAAACACCATCGCGCATAGTGTTTCACGAGCTCTTTTGACGTCTGATGTCGGAATGTGCCGTATGGCTGACGACATACGAAGAGGGCGCTCCCAATCGGGAGCGCCCTCTTATGCGTTGTTGGCTTCAGATCACTTCTGGCCCTGGGCGGCGACGGCGGCGGCACCGGCGGCGGCGGCCTCCGGATCCAGATACTCGCCACGCGGCTTGATCGGCTTGAAGTTCTCGTCCAGCTCGTACAGCAGCGGCATCGCGGTCGGGATGTTGACCTTGGCGATCTCCTCTTCGGTGAGGTCGTCAAGCATCTTCACGATGGCGCGCAGGCTGTTGCCGTGGGCGGCGATCAGCACGGTCTTGCCGGCCTTGAGCTCCGGGATGATGTCGGACTCGAAGTACGGCTTCACGCGCTCGACCACGTCGGCCAGGCACTCGGTCTCCGGAACCGGATCGCCCGCGTAGCGCGGATCGCCGTTCTGGGAGTACTGGTCGTTCGGGTCGATCTCCGGCGGCGGGGTCGCGTAGGAGCGGCGCCACAGCATGAACTTCTCGTCGCCGTACTCCTCGCGGATCTCGGTCTTGTTCTTGCCCTGCAGAGCGCCGTAATGACGCTCGTTGAGACGCCAGTTGCGCTTGACGGGGATCCACAGGCGATCGGCCTCATCCAGCGCGACGTTGGCGGTGTTGATGGCGCGACGCAGCATCGAGGTGAAGACGATGTCGGGAAGGACGTTCTTCTCCTTGAGCAGACGGCCGCCGTTCTTGGCTTCCTCGACACCCTGCTCGGTCAGCGGGACGTCGACCCAGCCGGTGAACTGATTGGTTTTATTCCATGCGCTCTGTCCGTGACGGAGCAGTACTAGTTTGTAAGACATGGCTTTAGTCTAGGCGACCTCGGAGACGAAACGCAACAGAATTCCGCCCTGTGGCGCAACGCATCCGTCGGATTCCATATGACAGGCACGAGCCATAGGGCCGGGCGCGCTCGTCATACCGTCAGGCATGTCAGGGCGTCGGTTCCGCGTCCAGCCGAATCGGCGTGTTCCGCCGCTCCACCAGGTTCACCATGACGCAAGGAATTGCGCGTATCCGATGAACACCACCACCCAGCACAGAGAGGAGAGCAACGCGTACATCCCGACCGCGCCCAAAGCCCTGCGATAGTCGCTTTTGCGCACACACATGCCGACATACACGGCATACGCGAGCGGCACCGCCAGCCATACACCGGACATCGTCACGTCGCCCCACCGCATCCGCATCGAGTTGAACGCCAGCAGACTGAGCAGAACGGACAGCGCCAGCACCATGTACAGCGACGTCGTCGCCTTGCCCAAGCCGACCCGCGCGGCGTAGGTGCGTTTGCCGGCGGCACGGTCGGCGGGGATGTCGCGGATATTGTTGATCATCAGCAGCGCCACCGCGTTCAGCCCGGCGACGATGGCACCGGTCCAGAGATGGTCGGCGACGATCGAGCCCGTAATGGCATAGCGGGTGCCCACCGTGGCGACCAAGCCGAAGAACACGAACACGAAGGCCTCGCCCCATCCGGCATACCCGTAGGGGTGTTTGCCGCCGGTGTAGAACCAGCCGGCGGCCAAGGCGGCGACGCCCACCGCCAGCAGCCACCAGTGCTGGCCCGCGATGATCACCACAAGTCCGGCCACGCAGGCCACGGCGGCGGCGATGCCGGCGGCCGCCAACACATGTTTGGGATTCACTCCCGACGCCACAAGACGGGCGGGGCCGACAGCCGAGGCGTTCCCACCGTTGCGATTGGTGGCGTCGTCCCGACCGTTCGCGTCGTTCCGGATACTCCCGTTATTGCCACCTTTGCCGCCGTTTCGACCATTCCCATCGATTCCGCCGCGCCCCGCATCCGTGCCGCGGATGCCGTCGGAGTAGTCGTTCGCGAAATTCACCGCGATCTGCAACGCCAGCGCCACAATCAGACATGCCACGAAGGCCATCCAGAACCATGCCGAAGGAGCGCCGTCGGCCACCGCGGCCGTATCGCAACCACCGGAGACCTCGACTGCGGCCAGCCCCACCACATCGCAATACCACCGCTGTTCCACCGAGCCCGACCAAGCCGCCGCCGCGCCCACCAGCACCGGTGCGATCGACGCCGGCAACGTGCGCGGCCGCATGCCGCGAATCCATATCGAAACGGCCATCTCTTCTTCCCCTTGTTGCATCGAAGCCATCATATACTTCACCGCAGGTCGGAAGCCGACTTCATTGACGCATCCAGCCTATTCCCAGTGTACTTAGGGGGGGGGATTGAATATCCATCCGCACCCGCATCCGCGTCTGTCATGATGATCGGCCGCGATATCCCGCGTATCGCAGCGGCGACGTTGCCGCGATGGACTTGCGATGGGCTCGCGACGGGCCCGCGATGAACTCGCAATCGGTTCTCGCGACGGGCCCGCAATGGGTCCGCGTTCAGCTTGCGACGGGTCACCGGCACCTCGCCACCCGCATAATCGTTCCGATGGAATATGAAAAAAGAGTTTGGTGTGTCGGATTTGCCTGACAAGGCTAATTCCTCACACCAAACTCGCAAATCAATCGTTGCATGTGAGCAATGCCGTCAGACCCAACACACCAAACTCTTGAGTACCGTGCCTATTGAGGCCGTCTAGGCGGTGGGGCGTTCGTCGGAAGGCTGATCGGACGCGGACTGGGCGGAATCCTCGGGCTGATCGCCAACCGATTGGGCTTGCTGAACCTGCTCGGGCTCAGTCTGGGCGTTCACCGGCTCGCTCTGCTGAACGGACTCGGACTCAGGCCGCTCGGACGCGGACTGGGCATCCTCCCGTTCGCTCTGCTGGGCATCCACGGACTCGGACCGCTCGGATGCAGGCTGCTGGGCGTTCACCTGCTCGGTCCGCTGAACCGATTCAGGCGCGGGCTGGACGTCCACCGGCTGGGCGGGCTGAGGCTGCATGGGCACAGTCTGGGCGAACGGCTGATTGGACTGCGGCTGGGCATACGGCGGTTGGGCCATCGGCTGCCCATACGGCTGCTGGGTGCCCATCGGCTGGACGGGGTATTGCTGACCATACGGCTGGGCGTAGGACTGCTGGGCGTAAGGCTGCTGGCCGTACTGCCGCCCCTGCTGCGGAGCGTACGCCTGCCCAGGCATCGGCTGACCAGGCATCGGCTGACCGGGCATCGGCTGACCATACGGCATAAAAGCCATGGGCGCGGGCTGAGGCTGCGACTTCTTACGCTTATAGTCGATGACGAACGCCGCCACGGTGCCGGCGAGCACGGCGATCGCGCCGATCACCAGCAGGTAGATACCTCCGCTCACATGGCCGAATCCAAGTTCGGAAACCCAGTTCATCACCACTCCGGCCGCATAGACGCTGGTCACGAACGAGACGATGCCGAACAGCATCGCGGCCAGATGCTTCTTGAACACCACCAGAACGGCCACCACCAATGCGAGCACGATAAGCACCCATCCGTCGCCGCCGCTCATCAGATTGAGACTGGCGGAGAATCCGTTCATCCGCAGGGACGCGGCGGGGAGGAAGCAGGCGAGAATCGTCAGCACGCATCCGACGAACGCGACGATGGCCGATACGCCGTACGAACGGCCCGCGATGGTCACCTCGGAGGTCTCCACCTTACGCATGAACGAGGATGCCTTGGAGCGCGCCGAAGACTGCTGGGCGGCACCCTGCGGATAAGGCTGGGCGGATTGATACTGCCGCTGGTCCTGCGCGGGAGACGACTGGGGTTGGGCGGACTGGGGCCGCTGATTCGTCGGCTGCGCGTTTTGCGCCGGCGTTTCAAACGGATTGATATTGGGATTGATATTGGGATCCATAATGACGGCTTCCTGATAGTGATCGTTTCGCTGTCCCCCATCCTACGACGAAAGCCCGGCGGAACCGGGCTTTCCCAGAAAGGTCACAGAAAGCTGACAGCGGTCTGCCATATTCCGAAGGAATATACAAGCAGACCGCGCGAGGCGGCCGAAGAGGAAGCCCAGTGGGCTTCCGCGCCGCCGGAGCCATCCTTATAGCAGAACGCAACCACCGACTGCCGGAATACCCGTGCACGATGGTTGCGTTTGGGTACACCTGCTAGCCGGTGGTTGCGTTTTGTTATAAGGATGGCTCCGGCGGGAAAACAGTCCACTGGACTGTTTTCTTTTCCGCCTCGCGTGAAGCCGATATGAACTAACTTGGCATCCCGCTTAGCGGGATTCCAAGTTAGTTCAGCGGCTTCACCAGCGGGAATGTGATCGTCTCACGGATGGTCGCGCCGGTGAGCGCGATCAGCAGACGGTCGATACCCATACCGGTGCCGCCCGCCGGGGGCATGCCCACGCCAAGCGCCTCCAGGAAGTCCTCGTCGATGTCGCAGGCCTCCTCGTCGCCCGCGAGCGCGGCCTTGGCCTGATCCACGAAGCGTTCGCGCTGCACGATCGGATCGTTGAGCTCGGAGTAGCCGGTGGCCAGCTCGAAGCCACGCACGTACAGATCCCACTTCTCCACCACGCCGGGCTTGGAACGGTGGCCCTTGACCAGCGGCGAGGTCTCCACGGGGAAGTCGCGCACGAAGGTCGGCTCGTAGAGCTTGTCCTCGTAGAAGTGCTCCCACAGGTGTTCGACGAGCTTGCCATGGTTCTCCACATCGTCGCGGTCCACGCCGAGCTTGTCGGCGATGGCACCGAGCTCCTCCACGGAGGTGCCGGGCGCGTCGGGTCCGCCGTTGGGGATGATCTCCTCGCCCAGCGCTTCGGACAGCGAATCGTACATGCTCATGGACTTCCATTCGCCGCCGAAGTCGTATTCGGTGCCGTCGAGCAGGGTCACCGTATACGAGCCGAACACGTCCATGGCCGTCTTCTGCACGAGCTCCTTGACGAGCGCGCCGATGGTGTTGTAGTTGCCGTACGCCTGATAGGCCTCGACCATGGTGAATTCGGGGGCGTGCGTGGCGTCGACGCCCTCGTTGCGGAAGTCGCGGTTGATTTCGAACACGCGGTCGATGCCGCCGACCAGGCAGCGCTTCAAAAACAGTTCCGGAGCGATGCGCAGATACAGGTCGAGGTCGAAGGCGTTCATATGCGTGGTGAACGGGCGTGCCGCGGCGCCGCCGTGCACGGTCTGCAGCATCGGGGTCTCCACCTCGATGAAGTCGTGGTCGTCGAAGGTGCGGCGCAGCGAGGCCACGGCCTTGGAACGGTTGCGCACCATGTTACGGATGTTGTCGTCCGCGATCATGCCGATATACGGCTTGCGGGTGCGGGTGTCTTCGTTCAGCTCCTTATGCAGGGCGGGCAGCGGCTGCAGCGCCTTGGCGGCGATGGCCCACTCGGTGGCGAACACGCTCAACTCGCCCGTCTTGGAGGAGATGACGCGGCCCTTGAGATACAGGTGGTCACCCAAGTCGACGAGCTGCTTGAACCGCTTGAGCGAGTCGGCGCCGACCTCCTTCTTGGAGATCATGCCCTGGATTTTGGTGCCGTCGCCGGCGGCGAGCTGCACGAAGTTCAAGCCGCCCGCGTTGCGGATGAAAAGCACGCGGCCGGCGACGCCCACCACATCCTCGGTTTCGGCGCCGGCTTCCAGCATGCCGTCGTATTTGGCGCGCAGACCCTCGATGGTGGTGGTGACGTCCAGCTCCACCGGATAGGGGTTGAGGCCTTCCTTCATCATGAGGGCGCGCTTGGCCACGCGCATCTGCACCTGCTCGGGATGCGCCAGCGGGCCGAATTCCTTGTTGCCCGGATCGATGGCCTCATCCAAGGTGGCGCCGTCGTCGATGCGCGCGCGAATGGCGGCATCCTGCGCCAGCAGCATTTCGGCGCGTTCGACGGTGGTCATCCGGGGCGCGGCGGATTCGTTCTCGACGCTCTCCAGCCCCTCGACGCCTTCTGTGTTTTCGGTGTTTTCGACAAGTTCAGACATAGAACGACAGTGTACGGCTTCAGGGTGACCGAAGCCGCCCGACGGCGGCCCACGGCGGCGCGGCGCGCCGATTTGTGTTTGTCTTCGGGTTCGTTGTATTATCTACGACGTTGTCTAACGGGCTGTAGCGCAGCTTGGTAGCGCGCTTCGTTCGGGACGAAGAGGCCGCGGGTTCAAATCCCGCCAGCCCGACAACTGGGTCGGATCCTTGCCTAGCAAAGGTCTGGCCCTTTTTCTTATCCCGTTTCGCCGCATACCCACACAATCCCACCCATATAGGAAAAGCCATGAAGAAAAGCCTGCTCGCGCTCGCTTCCGGCGCGTTCATCCTCGGTGCCGCCGAATTCGTGATGATGGGCATTCTGCCCCAGACGGCCGCCACGATGAACGTCGACATCCCCACCGCCGGCAATTACATCTCCGCGTATGCGATCGGCGTGTGCATCGGCACGCTGATGCTCGTGTTCGGCCGCAAGGTGCCGCCGAAGCGTCTGGTGATCCTGTTCATGCTGTTGGCGCTCACCGGCAATCTGCTGAGCACCGTGGCGGTGAACTCCCCGATGCTGCTGGCAGCCCGATTCATCTCCGGTCTGCCGCACGGCGCGTTCTTCGGCACCGCCACGTTGATCGCCAAAACGGTCGCCGACAAGGGCAAGGAGGCGCAGGCCGTCTCGCTGATGGTGACCGGACAGACCGTGGCGAATATGCTCGGCGTTCCCGCGGGCACGCTGATGGCCGAGCATCTCAGCTGGCGCCTGGCGTTCGGAGTGCTCGCCGCATGGGCCGCGATGACCATCGGCCTCGTGCTGGCGTGGGTGCCGAATGTGCCGCCGGTGAAGGACGTCGGTCTGGCCGGCCAGTTCCGCTTCCTGAAACGCCGCGGACCGTGGGTGATCCTCGCCGCCGTGTTCGTGGGCAACACCGGCGTGTTCTGCTGGTGGAGCTACGTCTCCCCCTGGCTGCAGCAGACCGGCGGATGGGGCTCCGACCTGGTGCCCGCGCTGATGATGCTCGCCGGATTCGGCATGGTGTTGGGTGGACTGATCGGCGGCCGCATCTGCGACCGTTGGCGCTCCGCCGGCACCGCCGCCCTCGGACAGTTCTTCTCCTGCATCGGCCTGCTGCTGGTGTTCCTGCTGCCCGGCAACCATGTCACCACATTTATTCTGACGTTCTGGATCGCGTTCGGACTGTTCTTCATCGCCTCCCCGCAGCAGCTGCTCATGGTGGAGGCCGGCCAGGGCGGCGGCGAGCTGATCGCCGGCGCGGCCGTGCAGGTAGCGTTCAACGCGGGCAACGCGGTCGGTTCGGCCGTCGGAGGCATGGCGCTGACCATGTCCGCCATGAACTACCATTCCACCGGTCTGGCCGGCATGCCGTTCGCCGCCGCGGCCGTGGCGCTGCTCGCCTTCTACTCGCTGCGCTGCGAGACGGATACCGACGCCATCCACCGCATGCGCGAAATCCACGTCTGATACGCCTGCATTCCAACATCATCCTGAGCGGAAGTAGGTTTTCCTGTCATCCCGTGGAGATGCTTCGACTCCGTTCCGCTTCGCTCAGCATGACGAATAATCATTATCAACGTCATCCTGAGCGGAGTGAGTGAAGCGAACGCAGTCGAAGGATCCCTAACGGTAATCGGTCTGAGATCCTTCGACTGCGGGCTGCGCCCTCCGCTCAGGATGACGTCGGGGAATCGGCAGATACCTATCGTTTGAGAGCAAGCTCACAGAGTATCGCCGCCTCCTCGCCGAACGAAACCAATAGACTGGTGGAAGTTCGACGAGGAGGTTGTGTTATGGCTGATGAGGAGACGCTGCTGGCCCGGTTCGCCGCGAGTTTCGCGCACGGGCCGGATGACGCGGACGACACCGATCCTCTCGCCGCCGCGGCGAACACCGCATGGCAAGGTACCCAGGCGTTCCTTGCGGGCCTCGACGCGATTTTCGACGCGCATGAGGCCTCCACCAAGGCCGGCCCATACTTGGAACAGGCGATGATCGACGCGGAGAACGCGGGCGACGAGGCCGGACTGCTCACCGTGCTCAACGAGACGATGGGATTCCACCGCTCGCAAGGCAGGCATCGGGAGAACCAATGGATCGTGCAGCGCACGATGGAACTCGCCGCGCGCATGGGCCTGCCGACAAGCAATCCCGAAGCATGGTCCACCACGCTGATCAACTGCGCCACGGCGATGCGCGCCGCCGGAGAATACCTCCAGTCCGAGGAACTGTACCGCATGGCGCTGCAATCCGCCGAAACCGCCTTCTCCCCCACCGACCGCCGGCTCGCCGCCCTGCATAACAATCTGTCGATGCTGTATTCCGAAACCTCGCGAGCGCCCGAGGCGCGACGCGAATTGGAAACGGCGCTGCATATCCTCGAATCCTCCAGCGTGAACCCAAACGAGGATATCGACGTGGCCTCCACCCACACGAACCTCGCACTCGCATTGCTCGCTTTGGCGCGCGACAACGGCGAACCGATTTCGTCCGACGCGCCATCCTCCGCCACCGCCCACATCGGCGATGGAGACTCCCTTCGCGGCACGAACAACGCCGACGTCCCCGACAACGTCGACTCTCGGAATGACACGAGCAACGCCTCCGACGGCCGTATACGGGTTGATGGACTGCTGGACGAGGCGGAGGCGCATGCCGCAACGGCATTGCGCATCTACCGCGACGGGCATCTGGAGCATTCCGCGCATTACGCTTCGGCGTTGGCCGGATACGCGCAGGTCGCTTGCGCGCGCGAACGCTATGGCGACGCGGCGGACCACTATCGCAAGGCGTTGGCGGTGATCGAGGAATGCTACGGCAAAGACACCGACTACTACCGCATCACCGAATCCAACCTGCGCCACACCGAGGATCTGGCCCGCGAACGCGCCGAGGCCGCCTCCGCCGTTCCAAGCACCGCCGCTCCCTCCACGCCGAACGCCGTATCCGTCATCTCGAGCGGCCCTTCCTCCGTCATGCTGAGCGGAGTCGAAGCATCTCAGAGATCCCTCGACTTCGCTCGGGATGACGAGGGGAGACGCAACCACGATGACGAGAGGACGCACATCCACAGTGAAGGAGAAACACACAACCACGATGGCGGCGGAACACGCATCCGCGGCCTCGAGCTCGCCCGCCAATACTGGCTGGCCTACGGCAAGCCGTTGATCGCCGAACGCTACCCCGAATACCAAGGCCGCATCGCCGCAGGACTTGTAGGCCACGGTTCGGAATGCTACGGCTTCGACGACGAACTCTCCCACGACCATGATTTCGGACCACGGTTCTGCCTGTGGCTCACCGACGAGGATTACGACGCCATCGGCGAGCGCCTGCAGGCCGATTACGACGCGCTTCCACAGGAGTTCTTGGGCTATGGCCCGCGCGAATCCACATCTCGCGCACAAGGTGCGGACCGCCGTGACGGCGTGTTCCGTATCGGCGATTTCTTCGAGTCGATCACCGGATACCGTCAGGCGCCGTCCGCCAGCGCCCCGCATGAATGGCTGATGCTCGACGAGGCGACGCTGGCCGCGGCCACCAACGGACAGGTGTTCGCGGACCCGCTGGGCGAATTCTCGAAAACCCGCCAAGGATTCAAGCTCATACCCGAAGATGTGCGGCTGGCGTTGATCTCCAAACGTCTTGGCATGATCGCGCAGGCGGGGCAATACAATCTGCCCCGCAGCTTGGCACGTGGCGATGGCGCGGCGGCGTGGCTGTCGATCCAGGAGTTCGTCGAGGCCGCAAGCTCGCTGGTGTTTTTGCTCAACGAGCCGGTTTCGGCGGGCTATATGCCGTATTACAAATGGCAATTCGCCGCATTACGGCGGCTCTCCTCCCGTATGGCGACACGATTGCCTGATATATGCGAGCAATTGGAATCGATTCTCCGACTTTCCTCCGCCGCTTGTTTCGGCGGCGCGGGATTCGGCGAAGGCGGCAAAGGCGCGGCGCCGGCCATCGAGACCATCAATGCCACGGTCGAACACATCTGCGGTCAGATCGTCGCGCAGCTGCGCCGCGAAGGACTCACCAACAGCGATGAGACCTTCCTGGAATGGCAACGCCCATACGTCGAGGAGCATATCGCCGATTCAAGTCCTTGTCTGCATAGCTTATAAACGGACCGCAGCCCGTGCCGGCTTGCCAATGCCGTCCGGTCAGTTCCCGGACAACAGGATCGGCCGAAGAAAAGGTCCATCATAAAACGTGAATCGCCTTCGCTTCGGCGAATACTCAGCAAACCGATAATCAACGGCCAAGGAGGAACGTTGAAGGAACTTATCGATACCGTTATCCAGCTGGAATGGAATCAGTTCCAACGCACCGACAACGAGGGCGGCCGCGCCGCCTGCCAAGGCAACTGGCCGGTGTTCCGCCAGATGCGCGCCAGCCAGTTCCTCACTTGGGAACTGCCGTTGTTGGAAAGCTACCGCGACGACCTGTTGGAGGCCGACCGCACGGGCCGCAATCTCATCACCGAGAAATACGGCCGCATGATGGCCTCGACCGCGCCCGCGGAATACCGGGAACGTATCGAACCGTATATCCCGCGCCTGTCTGAAGCCCGCGTGGCCACACAGGAGAGGATCATCGCCACGCAGGTGGCGTGGGCTGCCGATTTCCGCGAACGCCACCCCAAACTGGGACGGGCCATGCGCGTGCTCGCCACCGCCGAGGACACGCCTGAGGTCACGTCGTTCGAAACGTATCTGCGCGGCGAACTCGGCACGTACTCCGAACGCACGCTGGAACTCTACGAACGGATGGTCAATGAATACGAAACCGCCGGCCGCAACCTGACCGAGGAGACCATCCTCAATACCGTGCGGCTCGGCGGTTTCGCCGGCCTCGACGAGGCCGAAGCGGCTCAGTAGCGGCTACACGCCCGTCGCCGGGCTGTCGGAGTCTTCGCCGTCTTCCGCGCTCTGACGCTTGGATCGGACCAGTCCCGCCACGCCCCAAATGATGGCGATCAGCACCAATCCACCGCCGACGACGCCGAATATGGCACCGACCATCATGCGTGAATCGGCGACGAAATTCAGACTCAGAATCGGCGTTTCCATACCGAATGCGATGGCGATCACGCCCATTATCGCGAGCAACACGCCCAACACGATGGTGGCGACGCTCGGCCCGGTTTTATAAATCACCGGACGTTCCGCCACCGGCTGCGGCGCCACCTGCACGAAGGGCTGAGGGCCGGGTTGCGCCCAAGGATTGTCGCCCTGCGGCGCGGATCCGCCGCTCGCCGTCGAACCGCCGGACGGCGGCTGGGTGGAGTACAACGGCACCTGCGGAACCGTCTGGGTGTTCTGAGCATCCTGTTCGGATTTCTCCCGAGCCAATTCGTCAAGCGGCTTCGTCATATCGAGGTCGTCCACCTCAGCAGATTCCTCGACCGACTGAGATTCGTCAACCATATCGGCGGGCACGGCGTCGATGGCCTGCGTGCGCTCGCCATCCGAAGGGATCGGCATGGCTGTGGTTTCGGTTTCGTCGTTCATAGTCAGCTCTCCTTGGTATTGCTCGACGCCGCCGCGGCACCGGCCAGCGTGCTGTCGGATTCGTAGACGACGCGCACCTGCGCTTCGGTCGCGTTTTCCACATTGACGTGCAGATCGATCTCGTTCGCGACATAGCCCCCGTCGGACCGCAGCCACTGGTATTCGGAGTCGTAGCCGTCGATCCAGTATCCGGTGGAGGAGAAGCCGATGGACGCGCCCGTGCCGATGTCGGTCACGGCGGTGTATTTGCCGCCGAGCGCCGAAGTGCCGAGATGGTAGTAGTCGTCGCTCTCTCCCCACGTCCAGGTGCATCCGTCCGGAATCGTCACCTGCACCTGCGCTTTTTGGGCGCTGATGTTCAGCTGGCCCGTCGGACATCCCGACTCCACGGTGCGGCGTTCGCCGTCGACGTCCTGCGTCAGATCATGCGTGCCGTAGCGCTCCTCCCAGTCGGTCAGGTCGATGTTCACGACGCTGCTGTCATAGTCCTCGCCGCGGAACACCACGCCGTTGCGCAAGGCGCTCAGCTGCCGTTCACTGGAATCGAGAGTGCGCACGTCGGAGCCGAGATTCACGATTTCGTAGCCGTCCCTCGCCCACAACAGGCGCAGGTCGTCGTAGACGTACGAGTAGGCGGCGGAGAGGCACACCATGCAGAAGGCCAGGAACGCGGCGATCCACACGAATGGGTGCAGGCCTCCGGTGCGACGTCCGATCAGGCCGAGCGCGACGATCACCACGCCCAGCAGCGCGCACACCGCGCCGATCCAGATGGTGCCATAGCGGACCAGCTGTTCCAGACCGTCGACTCCGAAGGGAGCGACGAATCCGCCCATCAGCAGTGCCGCGGAGATGAGAATCAGTCCGAACAAGGTCAGCACCACGACGGGTCCGGCCGGCTTGCGGCGGGCGATACGCGGTTTGACCGGATGTGGCGCGACAGAGAGCGGCACGGCATAAGTCGCCGCCTGAGCCGGCGCATAGGCCGCGGCCGCGGGGCGTGGATCCGTCTGCGGTTGGTTCCGATATGCCGCCCCGCCCTGCGGCTGCGCTGGCATGCCGGACTGCGCTGGCATGCCAGGCTGCGTCGCATATCCGAATGATGCCGTAGGGGCAGGCTGCGTCGATGAGTCGGATTGAACCGGCGGCTCATAGTGATTCGATTGCGCCGACATAGGTCGCGTCGCAGGCTCGGCGGGACCATAGCCCATCGTCGAAGGACTGCCGGAATCGGCATAGGCGGTCCCTTGGGCGGCAGGTGCCGTGAATTGCGATGCGGTTCCGGCTACGCCAGATGGAGCGCCCATACCGGAAGCGCCCGCCGCGGATGGCGCGGAGGCACCGGGAGCACCCGCCTGCGGTGCGGGACCGTGATGGGCGAAGCCGTATCCCTCCTGCTGGCGGATGCCGCCTTGGGCGAGGATCCACAGTACCGCCAGAGCGATGGCCAGCCATCCCGCGCCGGGAATGCAGATCGCGAGCGCCAGGCAGGCGAACGCGCCAGCGCAGCTCCAATCCCAACGTCCGGCGATGAGTTCCTCGGCCAGGATGCGTCCGTCGCGATCGTCCGGCATCAGCATCCAGCCGATGGCGTACAGCGCCGCGCCGAAGCCGAAGAGCAGCACGGAGGCGAGCACCAGAGCCCGCACGAGGGTGGGGCTCCAGCCTAGGCGTCGGGCAAGTCCGCTGCACACGCCGCCGATCCAGCGGTCGTCGCCGCGCGTGATGGCGCTGGAGCGCGCCCATACGAAGAAGCGTTCGTCCACGCGCGGTCGGTGTTGGCCCGACTGGTTCGGGCCGTACTGGGCATACTGGCCGGCGTGGCCAGCCTGACCGGTGTGACTGGATTGGCCGGTCTGGCCCGATTGGCCGTACGGTCCCGATTGGCTCGACTGACCGGTTTGCCCGTACTGGCCGGCCGGTCCGTACTGGCCGGCTTGCCAGGTCTGGCCGGTCGGTCCGGACGCTCCGGCCTGGCCGCCTTGCGCGTATTGGGATTGACCGGAGCTCCCGCCTTGGCCGTTCGCTTCGGAAGAGTGATAAGGCCCGGCCTGCGGGCCGCCATACATATCGTTCATGCTTCCATTACACCAAGCCGGCGTGCGGAAAAGCGTCGGGGAACACCCTGATTGTTCCCTGAACCTTGGGGAAAAGCCCCGATTCCATCCCCGCAAGACGGCACAATGGAACCATGACCCGACCTGCGAACCCCATGCGACGATTCGGCGCGCGCCCCGACCGCATCGACCATGCGTCCCGATACGCCGACCGGTCGTATGCGGCACCCGAAACGACGGCACCTGAGACGGCATCGCTTGGCGCACCTCCGTATGCCGCGGCCACCGCCGATGGCCGGCAGTATCACGCCCCATACGCTCCCACTGCGATGGCACCGGCCAAACTGCCGCTGATGCGTCCCAAGCGGGGACGTTGGCTGACCGGCGTCTGCAAAGGCGTCAGCCTGCATCTGGGCGTTTCGGTCGTCTGGGTGCGTCTGGCGTTCCTTGCGGCCGCCTGCCTGTGGGGCACCGGCGTGGTCGCCTATCTGTTCTTATGGATTTTCACTCCGGTGGGCGATCCGGTCGAGGCCGCGCGCCGCCAGACGCGCGACGCGACGACGGAGGCACCGCTTTCGCGCGGCAATGCGGCGTTCCCCACCGGCCCCGCGCATGCGCCAGACGACGCCGATACCGCAGACGAGGATAACGCCCGATCCCCCGACGCCGGCTCGCAGGAAACCGTGGTCGACGCGTTGCGCCGCGCTCCCAAACCCGCTTTGGTGGCCTCGGTTGGCATGGTCCTGCTGATGCTGGCGGTGGTGATGTCGTACGCGCATCACCAGGAGCTGATTCTGCCGCTGCTGTTCGGCATATCCGGACTTCTGGTGGCGTGGGCGCGCTACGACGCCAGGGAGGGGCAGATGCCGACGATGGTCGGCGGCATCGCTTTGATCTTCCTCGCCTATGCGGCCTATGTGATCAACGTCATGTATGCCGATTGGGGTTCCGACCCGTTGAGCCTGATCGCCGCCGGATTGGCGATGCTCATCGGCGTGGGATTGGCGATCGTGCCGTGGGCCAATGCGATGATCCGCTCGCTCGCCGCCGAACGTGCGATGAAGGAACGCGAGGAGGAGCGCGCCGATATGACCGCGCATCTGCACGACGGCGTGCTGCAGACGCTGGCGCTGATCCAACTGCACGCCAAGGAGCCTGATACGGTGTTCACCCTGGCCCGCGGACAGGAGCGCGAGTTGCGCGAGTGGCTGTATCAGACGCGTTCCACCTCGGACCGTTCGGTGAACGCCGGATTGAAGCAGATCGCCGCAGCGATCGAAGACGAACATGGCAAGCCGATCGACGTGGTCACCGTGGGTGACGCGCGGCCCAGCGCGCAGACGGACGCGTTGCTCGACGCGACGCGCCAGGCGCTGGTGAACGCGGTCACGCACGGCGGCGAGCCCGTTTCCGTCTACTGCGAGGCGGGCGAAACCCAGGTGGAGGTGTTCGTGCGCGACCATGGCGACGGATTCGATATGGACGCGGTGCCCGCGGACCGATTGGGCATCCGCGAGTCGATCATCGGCCGCGTCCGCCGCCGCGGCGGTACAGTGGAGGTGGTGTCGAGGCCCGACTGGGGCACCGAAGTCCGTATGCGCATCCCGATCACCGGCGATACGCCACACACCGCCGCCGCGCCGAACACGAACGCCGGCCAGCGGCAAAGCGACCCCGCCGCCTGACATGAAGAAAACGCGCAAGAAGAACGCATAAGACGAACAGCGGCCCGCCACCGCTTTTGAGATGAGAAAGAACGCATTATGACCACGACGAAGCCCGAACCGCACACCGCCGCCGTTCCGCAACTCTCGCCTGGCCATGCGGACACGCCGGTCCGGGTGGCGGTCGTCGACGACCACGAGATGTTCCGCGCGGGAGTGATCGCCACCCTGCAGCCGCATTTCCGCATCGTCGGCCAGGCGGCCGATGTGGAGGGCTCGGTGGCGATGATCGCCGACACCCAGCCCGATGTGGTGCTGCTCGACGTGCATGTGCCCGGCGGCGAGGGTGGCGGCGGCGCGGAGATTCTGATGAGGTCGCGCGCCCTGGCCCCCGCGTCGGTGTTCCTCGCGCTTTCCGTCTCCGATTCCCCGCAGGATGTGGGTTCGGTGATCCGCGCCGGCGCGCGGGGCTATGTGACCAAAACGATCACCGGAGAGGATCTGATCTCCTCGATCAAACAGGTCAACGAGGGTTATGCGGTGTTCTCGCCCAAACTGGCGGGATTCGTGCTCTCCGCCTTCCAGGGTGCACCGTTGGCCGAGGATACGGGAGCGCCCGCGCGAGACGAGGAATTGGATCGGCTCTCGGCGCGCGAGCAGGAAGTGATGCGGCTGATCGCCCGCGGATACACCTATAAGGAGGTGGCGGCCGAATTGTTCATCTCCATCAAAACCGTGGAGACGCACGTCAGTTCGGTGCTGCGCAAACTCCAGCTGTCGAACCGCACCGAACTGACCCGATGGGCCGCCGACCGCCGCATCGTATGAGAAAGCCCCTCCCGTGGGAGGGGCTTCGCGGTAGCGCGACGATCAGGCGGTGCGGAACCCGTTGGGGTTCTTGGTCTGCCAGTTGAGCGACGAGGAGGCCATATCCTCCATGGTCAGCTCGGCCTTCCACTCCAGCTCCTTGGCGGCCTTGGAGGCGTCGGCGTAGCAGGCGTCGATGTCGCCGGGGCGGCGGTCCTTGAGCTCGTAGGGAATCGGGTGGCCGGCGGCCTGCTCGTAGGCCTTGATGACCTCCAGCACGGAGTAGCCGTGGCCGGTGCCGAGATTGTACACGTGCACGCCCGGCTCGTCGATGTGGTCCACGACGGCCACATGGCCCTTGGCCAGATCGACCACGTGGATGTAGTCGCGCACGCCGGTGCCGTCCGGAGTGTTGTAGTCGGTGCCGTACACCTGCACGGCGGCGAGCTCGCCGACCGCGACCTTGGCCACATACGGCGTGAGGTTCGCGGGGATGCCCTTGGGGTCCTCGCCCAGCAGGCCGGACTCGTGCGCGCCCACCGGGTTGAAGTAGCGCAGCAGCACCATGGTCCATTCCGGATCGGAGACGACCACGTCGCGCAGGATCTGCTCCTGGAAGAGCTTGGAGGTGCCGTAGGGGTTCGTGGTGCCGCCGGTGGGGGTGGTCTCCAGAATCGGCAGCTCCGCCGGATCGCCGTACACGGTGGCGGAGGACGAGAAGATGAGCTTCTTCACGTTGTGGGCGCGCATCACCTTGAGCAGCACCAGCGTCGAATAGAGGTTGTTGTCGTAGTATTCGATCGGCTTGGCCACGGATTCGCCCACGGCCTTGAGGCCTGCGAAGTGGATCACCCAGTCGATCGGGTTCTCGTCGAAGATGCGGTTCATCAGCGCCTCGTCGCGCACGTCGCCGTCGTAGCGCTTCACCGTTTTGCCGGTGATCTCCTCGACGCGCCGCAGCGCCTCGGGCGAGGAATTGCCGTAGTTGTCGACCGACACCACGTCATAGCCCTTGTTGAGCAGTTCGATGTCGGTATGGGTGGCGATGTAGCCGGCGCCGCCGGTCACCAGAATTGTGGTCATGATATTCTCCTTTTCCAGTCTGTATTATCCTCTTCCTCACCGCGGAAGGGAAGCGCGAACCGTAACGGTGGAGTGAACAATCGTCGACGATCGCCCTCCACCGCCACGGTCCGCTTGGTTTCGCACGGTACGTATCTGTTGCCGAAGCCGCGTGTCGGGCCCGTACGCCACGACACGCGGCCCGCCCGTCATGCGGCGCGCATTCCGAGCGAGGCGAGGAATTCGAACGTGAGTTCGGGGGTTTTGAACACGGCCGTGTTGCGCAGGATGCGGTAGCAGACGCTGCCGAGCTCGTCTTGGATGGCGGCACGGATGTCGTCGCGGTCGCGCGAGCCGTCGAGCTGCTTCGTCAGCTCGTCCCATTCCAGGGTGAACTCGCGTTCCGCTTCGGGCAGGTCTTCGCCCGCCGCCAGCGCGTCCTCGATATGCCCCAGCTGCTCGACCAGACGGCCGGGCAGGATGAACAGGCCCTGCGCCTCGATCAGGCCGATCGGCTCCTGCTTGACCGGATAGAACTCCGGATGCGCGTGGAAGATGCCGTCCGGATATTCCTCGCTGACACCGTTGTTGCGGAAGATCAGGCTCATCTCGTAGCCGCGTTCGGTGACGATCGCGCTGGGCGAGAGGGCCGAGCGCCTGCCGTCCTCGCCTTCGCACACGATGTCGAGGTCGGGATTCGAATAGTTCACCCAGCCTTCGCGGATCAGATCGCATACGTCGATCAGGCTCTGGCGCGACTTGGAGACGACGCGCACCGCGGTGCCGGGCCAGTCGAGCATCTCCACGGCCACGTCGGGGAACGCCTCCAGGCGCAGTTCGCGCAGCACGGGCGCGGTGTGCATCGGCAGCAGTTCGCCGCCGCCCTGGAAGTGGTCGTGGGCGAGCACGGAGCCGCCGATGCGGGGCAGGGCGGCGTTGCATCCGAGGAAGTATCCGGGGAAGCGGTCCACGAAGTCGAGCAGCATGCCGAAGGTGTCGCGGTCGACGTGCATCGGCGTGTGCGTGGTGTTCACGCAGATACCGTGCTGGTCGAAGTAGCCGTATGGCGAGAACTGCCAGAACCACGACTCGTCGCCGAGTTCGACAGGCAGGGTCCGCAGCGTGCGCTTGTTTCGCCCGGCGAAGCCCTCGTTCTCATGGCAGATGGTGCACTGCGGATATCCTCCGGCCACGGCGTTGCCGGCCGCCGCCTTCTTCATATCCTTGAATTCGGGTTTGGCGAGGTTGATGGTCACGACCAGGCCGTGCGAATCGAAGCGCGGGTTGGCGTCGAGCTGCGCGCGCTTGACGTAGGTGTTGGCCACGCAGTAGTCGTACAGCCAGCGCATGGCGGCCATGCCGCCCCAGTCGCGTTCCACTTCGAGGAACCGGTCCTGCAGCGCGGAGGGGTTCGCGGAGAGGATGCCCATCACGATATCGGCCCAGACGGGCCCCTCCTCGGCCTCGAACAGACCGGCTTCGACCGCGGCCGCGCGGAATTCGCCCAACAGCTCGTCCGCGGAACGACCGTCGGCCACGGCGCCGGTCGGCGCGTACGAGTTGAGGTCGAAGAGCTCGAAGATGCGGTTGCGCGTCCAGTCGGCGTCGCGCCGATCCAACGCGAGGCGGTCGCAGGCGTAGTCGACCAGCGCATCGACGCCGGCGTACACCGGTTCCAGCTTGTCCTGTTCGACCATGTCAGCGCGCCTCGTTCATGATCTCGTCGACGATGGCGTCGGTTTCGCCGGCCTTCTGCTCCATCTCCTGCACGAGTTTGATCTGCGTGCGGGCGCGGACCAGATTGTGCTCGGGATACTTGGTGGCGAAATAGGTGTCGCCCACGAGATAGTCGGCCAGGAAGCGCATGCCGCATTCCATGGTCATCATCTTGCCGCCCATCGGCAGCAGCTCGGCCTCGCGCGCGGTGATGCTGTCGCGCAGCTCGCCCACGAATCCTTGCGCGTACGCGCGGAACAGCTCGGTGCTGAAATGCACCTTGTCGAGGTCCTTCTCGTCCTCGAGCGCCGTGGAGGCGCCGAAGCGGATGGAGTCGCCGAAGTCGAACAGCATGGAGCCCGGCATCACGGTGTCGAGGTCGATGATGGCGCGCGCCTTGTGCGTGTCCGCGTCCATCAGGATGTTGTTGAGCTTGGTGTCGTTATGCGTCACGCGCAGCGGGATCGAGCCGTCCGCCAGACCGTCCATGATCACCGAGTATTCGTCGGCGTGGTTCATGAAGAAGTCGATCTCGTCGCGGCAGCCGGCGGCGCGGCCCATCGAGTCCGCCTCCACCGCGGCCTGGAAGTCGCGGAAACGGCTCGGGGTGTTGTGGAAGTTGGCGATGGTCTCGGTCAGCTGCGAGGCGTCGAAGCGCGCCAGCTGGTTCTGGAACTGGCCGAACGCCGCGCCGGCGTCGCGGAACACGTCCGCGTCGGGCACGAGGTTGTACGAGATGGTGTTCTCGATGAACACGAACACGCGGTACGGGCCGTCCGGGGCCTCATAGTAGGAGGCGCCGTCGCTGGTGCGGATGATGTCCAGCGTCTCCTGGCCCTGCGAGCGCAGGAAGTCGGTGACGAGCTCGATGTTGCGCATCAGGTTCGCCGTGTCGGGGAAGATGTCGGTGTTCATCCTCTGCAGGATGTACCGGCGGACGCCGGTCGTGACCAGGTAGGTGGTGTTGATGTGGCCGTCGCCGTAGGGGGCGATGCTTTCGACGGTTCCCTCGAGGGGGAAGTTCTCGACGACCGCGTCGAGGTGGGCGTCATGCTGAGCCATGGGACTCTTCTTTCTTCGGGCCCCTCGGGCGGGCGGAAGGCTGGCCGTCCGCCGTCGAAGCGATATGGATTGCTCCTCCGGTGGGCGTTGTTGGAGGAATGGACCGAGCGGGCTGCGTCCGGAGGAGGAAGGCGCAGCCCTGGTCCCGTATGTCACACCTCGCGCCAGGCGATGGCGCTGGAGGCGAGTTCAAAGCGTTCCGACGTGCCGTCGCCGAGACGGACCTCGGTGGTCTGCGGCTGGTCGGTGTTGTTGATCACGCAGTAGACATGCGACTGGGGGAAGTACGCGACCTCGCACTCGGGGTTGGTCGAGCTCCACGCGTCGTATTTGTCCTCGTTGCGGCTGGCGTAGAAGAGGATGCGCTCCAGCAGTCGGGCGTTGGCCGCGGAGTACGGCAGGCCGGACAGGTAGACGCCGCGTCCCTCGCCGTATTCGTTGACCGCGAGCTGGACCTGGCCGTTGTCGGCGCGGATCAGCGTCACGTCCTCGTTGATGGGATAGGTGTTGGGGATGGGCTCGCCGAAGTCGATGCCGCCCACGACGCCGCCCTGGCCGCCGCCGCAGCCGGACAGAGGAATCGCGCGGGCCGCGTTGGCCGCCTCGATCACGCCGTCGGCCACGTCCACGTCCTCGGTGATGAAGTGGCGCTCGACGACCGGCGGGAAGTACTTGTCGACGGACAGCGTCTGGTAGCGCTCCTCGTCCACGCCGAACACATCGGCCAGCTGGAAGAAGCGTCCGGCTTGGAAGCGGGCCAGCGAGCTCGGCTCGCCCACGCCCACCAACGCGCCGCCGCCGCGCACCCAGGCGCGCAGGGTTTCGACCAGTTTCGGATCGGTCCACGCGTCGCCGCCGGAATAGGCGGTGTCGACAGGGCCGCCGGTGATGATCACGTCGATGTCGTCGTCCACACCGCCCGAGACCACGTCGTCGAAGCTGATGAAGCGCACGTTGACGCGCATGCCGGAGAGGGCCTCGAGGATGCCGTAGTAGGAGTAGGTCTGCTTGTTGGGCAGCGCGTGCGCCACGGTGTAGGCCATCCAGGAGCGCATCTTGCCCCAGCTGTTGAGGATCGCCACGTTGAGCTCGCCTTCGGCGGCGACTCCCCCGGTGCGCTCGTGCAGATCGCGGAATTCGTCGGCGATGTGGGTCACGGTGTCGACGAACTTGGGGAATTTGGCGGCCAGGCTCAGGTAGCCGCCGTAGCCCATGCGCGAGATGGGGCTGCGCATGATGGCGCGGCGGGCCTTGCGCCAGTTGTCGAGGCCTTCGACGCTCGGGTCGTTGCCTTCGTAGAAGGTGTCGGGGAAGAAGTACGGCAGGAAGCGGCCCTCGGTGTACTTGACGCCGGGGATGTCCGCGATCATGCGGGTGGTGGTGCCGTCGCCGATGGAGCCGACCACCGCGTCGAGACCGAGCTCCTCGAAGCCCTCCTTGTAGGGCTCGGTGCCGATCCACTGGTCACCGAGGAACATCATGGCCTCTTTGCCGGCGGCGTGGGTCATGTCGACGAGTTCCTTGACGTTGCGGCGCACGAAGCCGGAGAGGAAGTCGATCCAATCGCGCTGGGCCTTGCGGGGCACGCGCCAGGCGGAGTTGTAGGCGCCGCCGTCCACGAAGTCCTCGGGACGCTGGCGGTAGCCGTATTCGGCCTCGAAATCGTCGAGGGCCTTGGGGCTCACGGTGCAGGAGCAGCCGAACCAGTCGACGATCTTCTCGCGGTGCTTCTCGTCGAACAGCAGCGTGAACTGGTAGAAGAAGGTGGTGAAGCGCACCACGTCGACCTGCGGGTTGTCCTTGAGCCAGTCACGGAAGGTGTCGAGCACGAAGCCGCGGGTGGCGTCGTGGTAGATGTCGAAGGGGATCTCGTGTTCCTTGTCGCCCCAGTCGTTGGTCAGATGGTTGTACATCTCGACCGGGTCCCAGATGATGTAGGCGAGGAAGGTGACCGTGTACTCGTGCATCGGCGTCGCGTTCGCGATATGCACCGTGTCCGTCTCGGCGTCGAGCGTCCAATCGGAGGCGTCCACGACCTGGCCGGTGGTGCGGTCGATGACCTCCCAGTACTTGTGCGGGTCGGCGTCGCGGTTCGGCTGGAGCTGCTCCTCGTAGAAGCTGTCCATCAGCGGCACGTCCACCGTGGAGTCCTGGGCCAGCACACGGCCGGTGAGCAGGAAGACCTGCGGGGTCTCGTCCATATGCAGGGTGATCCACTCGTTGTGCGCGCGGGTCGGGAAGTAGGCGCTGTACACCTTCTTGCCGAGGGCGAGCACGGCCTCGTCCAGATGGGTGCCGTCGGAGTTGCGGATGGCGTCGGCGCCCCACAGTTCGGCGAGTTCCTTGGTTTTCTCGGCGAAGTTCTCTTCGCTGGGAAGGGTGAAACGACCAGTAGTGGTCATGGTTGTGTCTCCTTGGGATGTGGGAGGGGAAATACGATGCCATGCCGGGCGGCGCGTCGGCCTCCCTGACTGCACAAGACACCGATGCGGCGCCCGGCACGACAAGTTGCGGGGTTTTGAAGGATCAGCCCTTGACCGCGCCGGCGGCGAGGCCGGCCTGCCAGTAGCGCTGCAGGCCGAGGAAGAGCACGATCACCGGAAGCACGCCGAGCAGCGCGCCCATCATCAAGGCTCCTCGATCGTTGAACGTGGCCAGGGAGACCATGCCGTACAAACCGAGCGTGACCGGCTTGAGCGTGTCGGAGGAGAGCATCATCAACGGCAGCAGGAAGTTGTTCCAGGTGGCCACGAACAGGAAGAGGAAGATCGTCACCATGGCGGGGGCGAGGATCCTCAGCACGATCGTGAAGAAGATGCGGGCTTCGCCGGCGCCGTCGATGCGGGCGGCCTCCAGCAGTTCGTTCGGCACGGAGCTCTGCGCGTACACGCGGCCCAGGAAGAATCCGAAGGGCGAGACCGAGCAGGGGATGATCACGGCGAGCATGGTGTTGGTCAGGTGCACCGCGTGGAAGATCGAGTACTGCGGGATGGTCAGCAGGGCGGCGGGCATGAGCATGCAGCCCATGATGATGCCGATGGCGGCGTTCTTGCCGCGGAAGTTGAACTTCGCGGTGGCATAGCCGGCCATGACGGCCACGATGGTGCCGACGGCGGCGGAGACGCCCGAGTAGATCAGCGAGTTGAGCACCCAGCGCCAGAACTGGCCGCGGGTCCACCCCAACAGCTTGGAGTAGTTGGTGGCGATGGCGTCGGGCAGCTGGTCGATGCCGACCGCGAACCACAGACCGTTGCTGCCGGTCATCTGCGAGGGGGTCTTCGTCGAGGCGATGATCGCCCAGTAGATCGGGAAGAGGAAGTAGATCAGGGCCGCGACCAGCACCACGATGGTGATGACCTTGACGACCGGGGACGGACGCATCGAGCGGGGCAGGTCGTTGGCCGCCTTCGCCTGGAGCTTCTCGGCTTTCCTGCGGGCGCGCGCCTGTGAGGACATGGCGATCATTCCGCGTTCACATTCCTTTCGACGAGGGCGTAGGCCATGGCGAGCACGCCCGCGATCAGCGCCATCACGATGGCGATGGCCGAGGCCGGGCCGTCACCGCCGGGGGTGAGGGTGCCCTGCGAGGTGTTCATGGCCATCATCATCGGCGTATACGATTTGGAGATGCCGGGGTCGGCGGTCTGCATGATCTGCGGCTCGTTGAACAGCTGGATGGTGCCGACGATGGACAGCAGCATGGCGAGCAGGGCGGCGGAGCGCACGTTCGGCAGCTTGATCTTCATCGCGATCTGGAAGCCGTTCGCGCCGTCGATGCGCGCCGCCTCGTACAGCTCGTGCGGGATGGCCTGCAATGCGGCCAGGAAGATCAGCATGTTGTAGCCGGTGAAGGTCCAGGTGGTGATGTTGGCCATGGAGGCGAGCACGATGTTGTCGGCGAAGAAGTCGACGTTGATGCCCAGGGCCGCCAGACCTTTGACGATCGGGGAGATCTGGCCGTTGTAGAGGTACACCCAGATGATCGAGGCCACGACGCCGGGGATGGCGTAGGGCAGGAAGTAGCCCAGACGGAAACCGGTGATGTGCTTGACGACGAAGGAGTCGATGACCATGGCCAGCGCGAGGGCGGCGATGATCATGATGGGCACTTGGATGAGGGTGTAGATGAGCACGCGGCCGATGCCGCCCCAGAAGTTGGATGAGGTGAGCACGTACTGGAAGTTCTCGAAGCCGACGAACTTGTTGACGAGTTCGCCGCCGCCGTACGCGCCGCCGCCTTCGGACACCTGGCGGAAGAAGCTGGAATAGATGGCCCAGATGATGGGCAGGATGAATACGAGGGCGAACAGGATGCCGAACGGCGCCATAAACGCCCAGCCGGTGCGATTCTCGCGTTTCGCGGCGTTCGACCGCTTCGGCTTGGCCGCGCGACGCGCGCCGCCCGCCTTCGCGGATTGTGTGGTTGCAGTCATTGCACTACCTTGTCTTTCAAGGAAACTGAGGACAACATTGGCCTGAACAACAAAAGGCCGGAGGGTTTGAAGCTCCGGCCTTTCGGTTGTGAGGTGGGACGGATCACGCTCGCCGGGAAAGGCCCCGGCGGCTCATCGATCCGCTTACTCGGCTACGGTCAGTCCGAGGTTCTTGAGGGTCTCGATGGAGGTGGACTGGGCCGTGGCGAAGACGTCCGCGACCTTGCCGGAACCGTCCACCGCCTTGGCGGCGGTTTCCTTCATCGCGGCGCCCACCGCGGAGTAGCCGGGCATGTAGGTGAACTCGCCCATGTTGTCGTTGGCGGTGGCGAGCTCGGCCATCACGTCCTGGCCACCGTAGAACTCGGCCCAATCGGACGGGGTTTCGGCGGCTTCGGTGCTGGCGGCCACGACCAGGCCCTGGGAGACCAGATCGGCGACCTGGGTGTTGAACCAGTCGAGGAACTCCATGGCCTCGGCCGGATGCTCGGAGCCCTTGAGGACGGCCACGCCGGAGCCACCGTCGGGGCCGGACTTGCCGTCGTTCTCGAACCAATCGCCGAGCTGGGCGACGCGCCACTGGCCCTTCTGGGCATCACCGATGGAATCCATGAGCAGCGGGGCTTCCCAGCCGGCGCCGATGGTGCCGATCAGGGAGCCGTCCTGCAGGGAGGCGTCGAAGGAGGGATCCCAACGCGGGCTGGTGGCCACGGCGCTGCTGTCGATCAGCTCCTGGAACACGGAGGCCACGGCGTCGGAGCCGGCGGTTTCGGTGTTGACGACCCAGGCGTCATCCTCGACGGTGTACCACGCCTCGGAGGCTCCGGCCAGACTGGGGAACATGTTGCCGGCTTCGTCGGCCTGGTAGGACAGGATGTACTTGCCCTGCTCGGCGGCCTTCTTGGCGGACTCGATGAGCTCCTCCTGGGTGGTGGGCACGCTCAGGCCCAGCTCCTCGAAGGCGGTGGCGTTGTAGTAGTAGACCAGCGGGCCGGTGTCCTGCGGCAGGCCGTAGGTCTTGCCGCCGACCTGCATCAGATTGAAGGGTCCTTCGGCGAAGTGGTCCTGATACTTGGCGGCCTCTTCGGTGACGTCCTCCAGCAGGCCCTTGGTGAAGACCTCGGGCAGCTCGGAGTAGCCGATCTGCGCCAGGTCGGGCGCCTCGCCGGACTTGACGTCGGTCTCGAGCTTCTTGATCATGTCGGAGGCGTTGCCGTCGAACTTGGTGGCGGTGACCTGGATGTCCGGATGCTCGTCGTTCCACTTCTTGACGATGTCGTTCACCTGGGTCATGCCCTCGCTATCGGGCAGACGGTGCATGTAGGTGATCTCGACGGGCTCACCCGAGGTCGCGCCATCGCTGGCGGTGTCGCCACCGGCGCTGCCGCAGCCGGACAGGGCGATGCCCATCGCGGCGACGGAGGCCAGAGCGGCTATGAAGCGTTTGTTGTGCGAAACCATATCTCTAACTCCTTGTGAATGTTCACCATCACTCCTCTGTGATAGCTGAGTATCAATATACGGTGCCCGAGAATAAATGTCAACTTCGCTAACAATATTGCGTGTCCAAATTAGAAAAAGCCTAAAAACCTTTATTTTTCAAGCTTTTTACCATTTCCGTATTTTGTTAATGCTCCTTTTGCTGTAAAAAATCCCTACGTAATTGATCGGCGTCGGCGAAGAGGACGCCCCTCAGCCCCTCCGAAGTCGCCACGTCGGCGTTGCGCCGCTTGTCGTCCACGAACGCCGTGCGCGCGGGATCGACGCCGAAGCGCGCGACGGCACGACGGAAGATCCGCGGATCCGGCTTGATCATGCCCTCTTCGGACGAGACCACCACATCCGTCAGCAACCGCAGTTCGGGGAACCGCTCGCGGGCGGCCTCGACATAGCCGGTCGTGAAATTCGTCAGCCCCCACATGCGGATCCCCGACGCGTCCAGATCGCGCAGCAACTCCCCCATGCCGGGCATCATGCCGGCGAGGGCCATCCCCTGCCGCTCGAGCAGCACCCGGAACACCCACGCGACCGCGGGACCGTGCTGAGCCTCGTAATCGGCGAGCACCCGCTCCTCGCTCCATCCCAGATTGGCCTTCCGCTCGTAGTAGCGATAGCCGAAACGGTCCGCCGGGTCGAAGAACATATCGACCACGCCGGGCGGATACTGCCCCTCCAACGCGAGCCTCGGCTGGAAATCGACCAACACGCCGCCGAAATCGAATATCACATCGGTGATGACGGACCGTCCCACATCCCCTCCTTCGTCGCCGCGCCGCATTCCCGGCCACCGAACGCGCGGCGCCGTCCTGCCCCAAGACCATCCAAGACTATCGCTGGGTGGCCGACAACCGCACGTATCCGGAATGGTGCATGGTGAACCGCATCCGCGAGGCGACGTACACGTCCGTGGCGCGTTCGAACGGAGTCCCCTCCCCGCTCCGGGCGACGCGCCGTATGCGCACCAGCGGGTCCGAATCCCGCACGCCGAGGCTTGCGGCCTGATCCGGATCGGCGAGCACGGTTTCCAGGGTTTCGTCGACGCATGCGGGCCGCACGCCGTAATCCCGCTCGAACAGCGTGTAGAACGGCTCCGTCAGGTCCAAGGTGAGCAGTCCGGGGAACAGCGCGGCCGGAAGCCGGCTGATCTCCAACGACAGCGGCGTCCCTTCGATCAGGCGCAACCGGGTGATGTCGTACACCATCGGATGGGGTCCGTCCAATTCGAGCAGGCGGATGTCGGAGGGAGAGGCGGGCGCGATCACCGCGCGCAGCACCCGGGAGCGCAGCACCCTCCCCTGCCGTCTGGCGATGGCGGGCAGCGACTCGACGGTGTTGATGTTGCGTTCCAGCCGGCCGTCCGACACGAAGACGCCGCCTCCGCGCCCGATGGTGCGGCGGATCTCGTGATCGGCCTCCATCCGCTCCAGCGCCGAACGCAGATCGGCGCGGCTGACGCCGAGGGATTCGGCCAAGGCGCGTTCGACGCCCAGCCGCTCCCCCGGCATCAGCTCCCGCGCGCGAATCAGAGCGCGCAGGCGGCGGACGGTCTCGTCGCTCACAATCCCAGTTCCTTGAGCGTGGCGCTGAAGCCGTCCATGAACCAGTCCACGTCGGATTCGCTGAACACCAGCGGCGGGCGCAGCTTGAGGATGTTGCCGTAACGCCCGCACACCGAGGTGAGGATGCGGTGGGATCGCAGGGTTTCGAGGATGTCGAGCGCGGTCGCCTGATCGGGTTCCTTGGTGCCGGGCTTGACGATCTCGCAGCCGATGTACAGACCGGCGCCGCGCACGTCGCCGATGCAGGGATGCGCGTCCATCAGACCGGACACCGCCTGCCTGAATATCGCGCCGACGCGTTTGGCGTTGCCCATCGTGTCCTCGTCGCGCATCACGTCGAGCACCGCCTGGGCCGCCGCCATGCACACCGGATTGCCGCCGAAGGTGTTGAAATACGGGATGGACGAGGCGAACGGCTCGAGCACCTCGTGGCGGGCGGCCATCATCGAGGTGGGCAGCCCGTTGGCCATCGGCTTGCCGGAGGTGACCAAATCGGGCACGATCCCCTGTCTGCCGAATCCCCAGAACGAGTCTCCCGTGCGGGTGAATCCCGGCTGCACCTCGTCGGCGATCCACACGCCGCCCAACTCGTGCACGGCGTCGATCACCGGCTTGAGATACCCCACCGGGTCCGGATAGACGCCGTCGGACGAGAAAATCGAATCGGCCAGCAGCGCGGCGAACCGGATGCCGTGGCGTTCCATGTCGGCCACGGCCCTGCGCACCTCGCCCGCCATCCACGCTCCGAACTCCTCGGGGGAGCATGCGGCCGCGGGCCTGCCATCGATGGCCACGCGGTAGGTGTCCGGCGTGGGGATCATACGCATCGTCAGCCCCAACGTCTGCGCGGTGCCCAACGCCGGCGAGAGTTTCGAGGTGAGATCGGAGTTGCCGTGATAGGCCTCGGCGGTGACGATCACCCCTTCGCCGCCGGTGTACGCCTGGGCCACGCGCACCGCGAGGTCGTTCGCCTCGGAGCCCGTGCACTGGAACATGACGCGGTCGAGCTCGTCGGGCATCGTCGAGAGGATGTCCTCGGCGTACCGCAGCACGTTCTCATGCAGATAGCGGGTGTGCGTGTTCAGCGACGCCGCCTGCTTGGAGAGGGCCTCCACCACGCGGGGATGGCAGTGCCCGACCGACGCCACGTTGTTGTAGACGTCGAGGTATTCCACACCGTCCGCGTCCCACAGGTGGGATCCACGGCCGGTGACCAGATGCACCGGCTTGCGGTAGAACAGCCGGTAGGCGGGCCCCAGCACCTCTCGCTCCTCGGTGAGGGCGCGCGTGCGCGGGTCGAGCGCCGCCGCCATCTGGGGGCGGAAGCTGTTGGTGTCCATAATCGTTGAACGTGTTGCCATGATGTCCTTCTTCATACCCGCCCGATGGGCGGACGGAGCCGGCGCCCGGCCGCGTGCGCGTCCGGAACGCCGGCATCCGTTGTGGTCGATGTTGTTGGGTCCCGCCGGATATCAGTCGTCGGTGCGGTAGGTCGCCCGGCCGCCGGACGCCGCGAACTCCTCCTCCGGGGAGAGCACGAGATGCTTGCGCCCGTAGACGGCGAAGAACACCGTGGCGAGCGCGTAGATGCCCACCATCGCGTATACGGCGAGACGGTAGTCCGGGTTGAGCAGCACCGCCACGAAGATGCAGAAGGCCAGCGCGCCGGCGATCACCGCGCCCGGCACGCCGAAACGGCTGACGAACGGACGCTTGATGTCGGGCATGTTCCTCTTCAGCAGCACATAGGAGACCATCTGCAGCAGATAGGCCAGCACCGCGCCCCACACGGCGATGTTGAGCACCACGGATCCCGCGCCGTCGCCGCCGTAGGCGATGAGGAACAGGGCCGCGAAGCCGATGACCGCGCCCACGATCAGACCCCAGTACGGCGTCTTCTTCTTGCCGGTGAGCGACAGGAACGCCGGATAGTAGCCGGCGCGCGACAGCGAGTAGAGGTTGCGGCCGTACGCGAACATGATGCCCTGGATGGAGGCGAGCAGGCCGATCAGCGCGAAGGCGGAGAGCACCGCGGCGAGATTGCCCGGCAGAATCGCGCGGTAGCCGTCGAGCAACGGCTCATCGGAGCCCGCCAGCGCCGCAGAACCCATCACCGCGGGGTTGAGGAACACGATGATGACGGCGGAGATGCCCAGCGTGAAGATGCACAGACGGGACGCCTTGGGGATGTTGCGTTCCGGATCGCGCACCTCCTCGGCGGCCAGCGGAAGCTGCTCGATGCCGAGGAACAGCCACATGGCGAACGGCATGGCGAAGAAGATCGCGCCCACGCCGAACGGCAGGAACGCGGAGCCGCCCTCCTCGGGGGCGATGTCGAGCAGGGAGCCGAAATCGACGCTGCCCGTCGCGAACGCGCCGATGCCGAACAGGGCGACGATGGCGAGCGCGGCGATGGACACCACTTCGGCGAAACGGAACGAGGTCTCCGCGCCCACCCAGTTGACGACCACGAAAATCGCGTAGAGCAGCAGCCACCAGATCCACACCAGTCCGGCGTCGTCCAGCGAGAATCCGGTCAGGTCGGCGAGGATGGCGTCCGCGTAGGCGCTGGAGAAGTAGACGATGGTGGCGGCGGTCATCACATATTCGACCGTCTCCGCCAGGCCGGTGAAGAATCCTCCCCACGGGCCCATCGCCGCGCGGGCGAAGGAGTAGGCGCCGCCCGTGTGCGGCATGGCGGACGCCATCTCGCTGATGGAATTGAGCATCAGCACGTACATGACGTAGACGACGATGGCGGCGATCAGCATGCCGCCCCATCCGGCTTGGGCGATGCCGCCGTTCCAGCCGGAGAAGTCGCCGGAGACGACCGCGGAGACGCCGATGGCCCACAGGCCGAACGCCCCGGCGGTGCGTTTGAGCTGCCGCTTCTTGAAATACTCCTTGTCCGTCGCAACGTAGGTGACACTGCTCAGGCCTACGCCTGATGTGGTCGATGCCGTCATCGTAACCACCGTTCCTCTCTATGGTGTGTCGTGGGTTCGGGTTGCCTGGTTCAGTTATCGGGTTCAGTTATGAAATCTTGGATTCGCGCGCCGGGCTCAGCGCAGCAGCCAGAGCGGATCGCGCAGATAGCGTTCGGCGCATTCCACGCTGCCGGGCGCCTCTTCGGCGGACAGACCGTCGGGCAGCGCGTCCTCGCGGTGGCTGACCGTCCAGCCGAGCATCTGCATTCTGCGGATCATCGACAGCGCGGACATCATCTCCAACTGCTCGTCGTCGAACGCGCCGGCGACCTCCTGGTATCCCGCGACCCAGGCCTGGGCGAGTTCGGGAGCGTAGGGCTTGTGTTCGACGAAGCTCAGCGAGGCGGCGTAGTCGTAGAGGTACCAGCTGTATCCGGCGTCGTCGAAGTCGATGATGGTCAACGTGCCGTCGTCCCCTCTGATGACGTTCGACGGACGCAGATCGGCGTGGATCAGTCCCCAGGTCTCATTGGTGCGGGGCGCCTTCATCATCACGTCCAGAGCTTTCCACAACGCCTTGTCGCACAGCTCCCGTTCGGCCGGTTCCAGCGGCGCGGTCTCCCATCGTCCCCATCGCGGCGAGGGACCGACCATATTGGAGATGTCCCAATTGAAACGGACGAAGCCGTACGGCGGGTCCCACCGGCGGGACTGCTCGTGGAACCGGGCCGCCCAGCTTCCGATGGTGCGGTAGTAGGGAGCGGGATTGTCGAGGTCCTCCAGAACGGTGCCCTCGACGAATTTGGTGGAGATCACCGTCCAACCCACGCCGTTCAGATCGCGGATCGTGGTGATGAACGTGCCGCGCACGGTAGGCACGGGATTGATGAGGGTGACGCCGTCGATATCATGCAGCGCATTGAGCCAGCTGATCTCCGAGGCCACCGCTTCGGGACCGCCGACATATCCCGGTTGCGAGACGCGCACCACGCCTTCGGCCACGCCGTCGAGCAGCAGCACGAATGTGGCGTTCTCCGAGACGGTGATGAGGTTGAGCTCGGCGCGTTCGTGGTTGATGCCCCACGCTCCGCAGACGCCCTGAAACAGCCAGAACGGTGCCGGATCGCCTTTGTTCAATCCGCTGAAGGTGTCCAGACTCACCGTCTGGACGGGATCGTCGAGCAGACTTGCCAATTGCAGTGCCATCTCAGCTCCAATCGTCGCCTTGCGTTATCCGATGGCGACGGCGCGACGACCGGGGAGGCCATCGCGCCGTCGCGTATGGCTTCGATTCTGGCGCATGCGGTTTGCGCAACCGCCCTACGGCTGTTACGCAACCGTAAAAAGAACGGGCCGAGTATTAATGGTTGGTTACTTGCCTCGCCCGCGTGGAACCCCCGACCCCCACGGGAACGGGTCCGGGCCCGGGCCCGCATCGGCATACGAAAACCCGGCGACCGTTGGATTCCAACGATCACCGGGCCTTGATGGCGGATAGGGCGAGATTCGAACTCGCGGAGGGTCGCCCCTCAACGGTTTTCAAGACCGTCTCCTTAGACCGCTCGGACACCTATCCTCGGGTTCATTATGCTAACCGCACCCCTCGATCAGCATGCGTCCCGGCAAAAAGGCGTAATGCCGTCGCCCGGACATGGGCGGCGGCATTACGCGTTGCAAACGTCGGCTGGTCAGGCCTCCCACGCGGTGGGCTCGATCACTTCCTTGCCGCCCATATACGGACGCATGGCCTTGGGAATGACGATGGAGCCGTCGGCCTGCTGGTGGTTCTCGAGGATCGCGACCAGCCAGCGGGTGGTGGCCAGCGTGCCGTTCAACGTGGAGACCGGACGGGTGCCGCCCTCGACGCGTTCGCGGATGTTCAGACGACGGGCCTGGTATTCGGTGCAGTTCGAGGTGGAGGTCAGCTCGCGGTACTTGCCCTGGGTGGGCACCCAAGCCTCGCAGTCGAACTTGCGGGCGGCCGAGGATCCCAAATCGCCGGCGGCGGTGTCGATCACGCGGTACGGCAGTTCGACCTTGCCGAGCATCTCCTCCTCCATGGCGAGCAGATGCTTGTGCTCCTCGCGGGCGTTCTCCTGCTGGGCGTAGACGAACATCTCCACCTTGTCGAACTGGTGCACGCGGATGATGCCGGAGGTGTCCTTGCCGGCGGCGCCGGCCTCGCGGCGGTAGCAGGAGGACCAGCCGCAGTAGCGCAGCGGACCGCCCGACAGGTCGAGGATCTCGTCCTCGTGCATGCCGGCGAGCGCCACTTCGGAGGTGCCGACGAGATACTGGTCGTCGGGTTCGCGCAGACGGTAGATCTCGTCGGCGTGGGAGTTGAGGAAACCGGTGCCGCGCATGACCTCGGGACGCACCAGCGTGGGGGTGATGGCGAGCGTGAAGCCGTTCGCCTCGGCCTGGTCGACGGCCATGGTGAGCATCGCGATCTGCATGCGGGCCACGGCGCCGCGCAGGAAGTAGAAGCGGGAGCCTCCGACCTTCGCGCCGCGGCGCGTGTCGATGCCGGCCACGCCGGTGCCCAGGGTCATATGGTCCTTCGGCTCGAAGCCCTCGGCCGCGAAGTCGCGGATCTGGCCGACCTTCTTGACGACGACGTAATCGTCCTCGCCGCCGGCGGGGGCCTCGTCCTCGACGATGTTGGAAAGCTTCCACATCGCGGTGGTGTACTCCTCGGAGGCGGAGTCGGCAGCGGCCTTGAACTCTGCCACCTTGTTGGACAGCTCCTTGGTCTGCGCGATCAGCGCGGCCTTCTCGTCGGCCGAGGCGGCGGCGACCTTCTTGCCGATCTCCTTCTGCTGGGCGCGGGCGGCCTCGAATTCCTTGAGGGCGTCACGGCGCGCCTCGTCGGAGGAGAGCACCTCGTCCACCAGCTCCACGGATTCGCCGCGCTTGCGCTGCGATTCCTTGACGATGTCGGCGTGTTCGCGAATGAATTGAATATCAAGCATGAGCCCTAAGCCTAGTCCTGCAAGCCGACACTCCGGCCGTGTCGTCCGTTATCCGCGACGCGGGCGACGTGCAGCGCCAGATAGGCGATCTCGTCCTCGGTGATGTCCGCGTCGAAACGCAGCTCCAGCACCGTCGCGATATACGAGGCGCAGCGCACCGCCTTCGCGTAGGAATCGCGGATCGCGCCGACGATCGATTCGGGTTCGTCGACGAGCTGCCGATGCTGGTTGATGCGCACGAACAGGTAGCGCAGATGCGTGATGAAACGCCCCACGTTCACCGACGAACGGTCCAGCTCGACCTCGTATGTCTCTTCGATGATGGTGATGATCTGTTGGATCACGCCGGTCATCTGATAGGTATAGGTCAGGTCTCCCGTGGAGAATCCGGCGTTCACCAGATGCAGAGCCAGGGCGATGGCCTCCCCTTGCGGCAGCGCGCGGTCCAGCCTCCGGTTCAACGCCCGCACCAGCAGACGACCTTGTTCGTATTCCTTCGGATAGAGGTTGGACACCTCGCCCACCAGCGGATAGTCGACCTCGATGCCGCGCTCCAGCCGCAACAGCGCGTTGTCCACATGGTCGGCGACCGCCATCACCAGCGTGGCGCTGCCCTGCATGTCGGCGTCCAGTCCGGCCTCCCCCATCGCCTCGCAGACCGCGCGGATCGTCTCCGGGCGGATATCGGACAGCAATTGCGCCATATGGTCGGGGTCGCGTCCGTCCGCCGGCACGAAGGTGCGCACCACTTTGCTCTCATCGACGCGCATGCCGGGCCTGGCTTGGAATCCGATGCCCCGACCGGTGAGGATCACCTCGCCGTCGCGCCCCTGGGCCAACACCACGTTGTTGTTGAACACGCGCAGGATTTTCATGGAGTTCCTTTCGTCGGCCACACTTTAGCGCCGCACGTCGATCACCGGGTCGCCGGCCCGCACGTCGATGCCCACGCGCGGCACGACGGCGGCGAATTTCGCGGTGTTGATCACCGTCATCATAACGGTGGCGGCATGCCCGGCCGCGCGAATCCGGTTCTCATCGACCGTGACGAGCAGGTCGCCGGCGTGGACGCGCTGTTTTTTGGCCACGGCCACGGCGAATCCCTCCCCGCCCATCCTCACGGTGTCAAGGCCGACATGCACCAGCACCTCGACGCCGTCATCCGTTTTGATGCCGAACACGTGACCGGTCGCGGCCACGGTGGTGAGCACGCCGTCGACCGGCGCCACCACACGCGATTCGGCGGGTTCCACCCCCACGCCTTCACCGAGGGCCCGGGATGCGAACACCTTGTCGCCGGCGTCGTCGAGGGCGATCACATGGCCCGAGACCGGTGCGAGCACGGACTCGGTCGGCTGCGGGCCGGCGGCGGCCGCATCGCCTGAGGATTCCGCATCATCCAAGACTCCCGCATCGCCCGGTACTTCCGCACCACCATGGGGATGGAATATCGACGCAAGCGCCGTCGGAGAGCCGTCACGCGACGGCGTCGCCCGCTCCCCGTCGACATCGCGACTCCCGCCCGTCTCCGGCTCGCGATAGTCGAGCATGACGATCAACACCATGGGCAGAACGAACGCCACCGCGATGGATACGCCGTACACCCACATGCGCTGGAACGCCGGAATGGTCAGCAGCGAGGTGAAGGCGAACGCCGTGGTGGTGACCCCGGGCACGGATCCGCCGGAGACGGCGGAGGGGAACAGCCATCCCAGCACGGCGATGGTGAGGCCGCCCACAGCGCAGCCGGCGAGCATACGCGGGTAGATGCGCCTGTACCGCAGATGGATGCCGTACAGACTCGGTTCGGACACGCCGCCGAGCAGTCCGGCCGCAAGCGCGCTCACGCATGTCTGGCGCATCTGCGTGTCATGTTCGCGCAACGCGAGCACCAGAACGCCGGCGGTGGCGCCGAAGCAGGCGAAATTCCACACGCCCATCGGCCCCTGGATGAAGTCGTAGCCCAGCGATTGGATGTTCAGCAGTATCAGGGCGTTCACGGGCCAATGCAGGCCAAGCGGCACCAGGAACGGATACATCAGCGGCACCAGCAGCGCGAAGACGAACGGCGCGTGGCCGTTCAGCCAGGCGAACGCCACGCCCAGTCCGTTGCCGACCCATACGCCCAAGGGGCCGATGACGAACGCCGTCAGCGAGCCCACGACGATCAGCGAAAGAAACGGCACGAACACCAGCCGCATCGAGGGCGGTACCACGCGCCGCAGGCCGCGGTAGACCAGCCCCAGCACGGCGGCCATCATCAGCGGCACGCACACATTGCCGGAGTAGTCGTTCAGCTGCATGGGCAGTCCGAACACGCTCACGGAGCAGGACGCGGTGCCCAACGCCGCGTTGTCTACGCAGGCCACGGCGTCGCCCCAGCGCGAGGAGTCGGCGAGCGACGCGAACTGCGGGGTCATCAGCGCCGCCATGATCGCCCCGCCCACCCATGGGTCCACGGCGAGTTTTCTGGCGGCGTTGTAGGCCACCATAATCGGCATGAAGTAGAACACGCCCTCCCACAGCGCCTTGACGAACATCAGTCCGGCGCTCGCTTCGTCATCCGCGACAAGCCCCAGCGAAATCAGCAGGTTGACGGTGGCGATGATGATCGAGGCCGCCAGCAGCACGCCCAGAATCGGGCGGAACGAGTCGGCCAGATAGTCGAAGAAGGCGTCCAGCCAGGCGATGTTCACGCGCGTCGCCGACTTGGACTCCGGAGAGGAACCGCCCACCCCGGCTTCCGTCTTGCCGCGTCGGGCGGCGTGCGTGGCGTCCGCGATGGCGTCGGCGGCGTCGTGGGCACGCACGCCGCGCATATCCGGCAATGCCAGACAGGCCTCGTACAAAGCCTCCACGCCGCCGCCGACCACCACCTGGCAACGGTCGCCGCTTTGGGGAAGGGCGACCAGCACCGACTCGATGGCCTCAAGCCCGGCCAGGTCGACTTTGCCGCCGTCGTTGAGTTCGAAACGCAGCCGCATGGCGCAGTGCGACAGTCCGCGCACATTCGCCCCGCCGCCGACGGCCGCGACGATGGCGGCGGCGACCTCGCCGTTTGCGGACATCCGCGCTCCTTCCTCCGGGTTGGTTCCATAGTGTCCGACGAACACCGCCCGCGCAAGCCCAGGCGTGGCATCCGATCGGACCCGCGTCACTTCGACGCGCCGCGCCCCACCAATTCCGCCTCGATCTGCTCCAGCGACTTGCCTTTGGTCTCGGGGACGAACCTGAGCACGAACGGGATGGACAGCACCGCGAACACCGCGAAGATCGCGAACGGGCCGCCCACGTTGTTGCCGAACGCGGCCAGCAGCATCAGGAAGAACTGAGAGACGACGAAGTTTCCGATCCAGTTGGCCGCCGAACCGATCGACGTGCCGATGCCGCGCACCGACAGAGGGAAGATCTCGCCGATCATCACCCAGGCCAGCGGACCCCACGAGACGGCGAAGCCGAGGATATACACGGCGATCAGCACCATGGTGGGCACGGCGGCGGCGCTCACATCGCCGAGGAGGTTCAGCAGCGCGAGCGCGACCAGCGAGACGGCCATCACCACGGAGCCGAACACCAGCACGGTTTTGCGGTTGAAACGGTCCATGAACAGCGTGGCGACGATGGTGGAGAGGAAGTTGACCACGCCGATGCCGACGGACACCCAGATCGCCTGATCCTCCGGGAAGCCGAAGCCCTTGATGAACACCTGCGGCAGGAAGTAGATCACCGAGTTGATGCCCACAAGCTGCTGGAACAGCATGATGCCGACGGCCGCGACGATGGCCGGACGCGCGGTGGTGAACAGCTCCTTGACGCCGCCCTGGCGCTGCGCGCGCTCGGATGAGGCGACGCGCTCGATCTCGTCGAGTTCGACCGTGACTTCGGCGGCGTCCATATCCTTGCGGATCAGCTGCAGCACCTTGAACGCGTTGCGCATATCGCCCTGCTTGACCAGGTAGCGCGGCGATTCGGGCAGCAGCAGGCCGCCGAGGAACAGCAGCGAGGACGGGATCAGCGCGGAGGCCAGCATCCACCGCCAGTCGTCCCACCCCAGCAGATCGCGGTCGAGGAATCCGAGATTGGACAGGTACGCCAGCAGAATGCCGAGCGTCACCATAAGCTGGAACAGCGTGGACAGCGATCCGCGGCGCTCCTTGGGCGCCAATTCCGCCAGATAGGCCGGGGTGAGCGCGGAGGCGGCGCCGACGGCGAGGCCGAGCAGGATGCGGGCCGCGACCATCCACACGAAGCCCGTGGCGGTGGCGGATAACGCGGACCCCGCCAGGAAGAGCAGGGACGATACGATCAGCAGCTTCTTGCGCCCGTATTTATCGGACAGGCCGCCGATGGTGAGCGCGCCGATCATCGAACCGATCAGCACCGACGAGGTGATGAATCCGGTCTGCGCGGCGTTGAGTTGGAAGTCGCTTTCGATCAGCGGCGACGCGCCGGAGATGATGCCCGTGTCGAAGCCGAACAGCATGCCGCCAAGCGCGCCGAAGAGGAAGATGAACGTGTTGTTCAAGGGGAATCGCACCGGTACTCCTTTGTCTCGTGTGGCCGCCGGGCACCCGCTGTGCCAGGCGTCGGGATTCTCGTCTTCGTTCGTTTCCTGACGCCGGGCCGCCCGGGCGATGCCCTTCCCCGAACAACAAAAAAAAGACCTGAGACATGGCTTCCGCCAGGTCTCAGGTCTTGCCTCGTTGTCGAGTAGCAACCCTGCTAATCAAGTAACTAGCGGATAAGTATAAGCGCCGCCCACGCCAAGACACGCCGGCGTGTTGGCGAGAGGCGGGAGCGGAGGCGTGGGCGACGCGTCGCGGCGGACCGCGCCGCCCACGCCACACGTTCAGGCTTCGTGCAGAATTGGAGGAATTCGACGCGCCTCGCACGGACGGACGCTTCGCGCAGGCAAGAATGGACAGCATGCCTTCCGCACTGCACATCACACTCGTCGTCATCGCCGTCTGCATCGTCGTCGCCGCCATCGGCGTCGTCGGCGTGCGGCTGCACCGCAGGCGCGTCCTCGCCGCCTCCCTGGACAAACGCCGGGACGACGAAGTGCACTACGCGTTCATCATCAACCCCTCGAAGCCGCAGGCCGAGGCCCGGCGCGCGCATATCGAACGCTTCTGCCAGGCGAAGGGCCTGACGCAGGTGCAGTTCATCGAAACGCAGCTCGACAAGGACGGCCGCGCCTGCGCGTTGGAGGCGTTGGACAACGGCGCCGACGTGGTGGTGGCGGTCGGCGGGGACGGCACCGTGCGCACGGTGGCGAGCGCCGTCTCGGGCACCGGGCACGCGCTGGGCATCGTGCCGATCGGCACGGGCAACCTGTTCGCCCGCAATATGGGAATTCCGATCGACGACATCGACGCGGCCCTCACCGTGGCCACCTCGCACGGCTCCCGTCTGGTGGATATGGGGCGCGCCATGCTTCTGGACCGTCCCGGCGAGGACCACGGCCACGCCTTCCTCATCATCGCGGGAATGGGGTTCGACGCCGCGATGATCGACGACACCGATCCGGAGCTGAAGAAGAACATCAGTTGGCTCGCCTACTTCGTGGGCGGCGTGAAGAACCTGTTCGCGCCGAAATACCGCGGCAGCGTGACCATCACCCGCGCCGACGGCTCCAGCCATACGACGCGCGAGCTCACCTTCCGCACCCTGATGGCGGGCAACTGCGGGCAGATCCCCGTCTTCTCGCTGATGCCGAACGCCTCCTTCGACGACGGCCTGCTGGATTTCGAACTCATCGACACCACGGGCGGCATCCTCGGATGGGCGAACCTGTTCGGCGACGTGCTGCACCAGACCATCACCGGGCGCGCGGAGCAGAATCCGCTGTCGACCAACTCCACGGTCGACCAGATCCAGGGCGTCAGCGCCGAGGTCGTATTGGAGAAGCCGGCGTTGGCGCAGGTGGACGGCGATATGCTCGGCGAGACCGCGCACATCCGATTCTCCGTGGAGCATCAGTCGCTGATCGTGCGCGTGCCCGAAAGCGCGGCGGCGGACAAAACCGCGCAGAACGCGCAGGCGAACGCCACCGCCCCGTTCGCGGAGATGACCGGCACGATCAGGCCCATCCGGGATTAGGACTGGTCCGGCGCGCGCCGTCCGCGGGACGGACACGACACAGACCGGACTCCGACGCGTTCCGGCGCTCATCCTCGCGTACAATCGTTGGGTATGGTAGCAAACAACGCGGGCATGCCCGCCACCCCAGCAGATCTGATCAATGTCGACGAGGTCATTGGCAAGTACTACGACGTCGTCCCCGACCCAGCGGTTCCCGAGCAGCGCGTCATCTTCGGCACCTCCGGCCACCGCGGATCGTCCCTGAAGACCTCGTTCAACGAGGCCCACATCGTCGCCATCACCCAGGCCATCGCGGAATACCGCAAGGCCGCGGGCGTGACCGGCCCGCTGTACATCGGCCGCGACACGCACGCGCTGAGCGAGCCGGCCGAGAAAACCGCCATCGAGGTGCTGGTCGCCAACGGCGTGCATGTGCGCGTCGACTCCCGCGGCGACTTCGTGCCCACGCCGGTCGTCTCCCAGGCGATCCTGACCCACAACCGCGCCGCCGACGGCACCCAGCGCTTCGAAGGCGAAGGCCTGGCCGACGGCATCGTGGTCACCCCGAGCCACAATCCCCCCACCGACGGCGGCTTCAAATACGACCCGGTCACCGGCGGCCCCGCGCCTGCCGAGGTGACGAACGCCATCGCCGCGCGTGCCAACGAACTGCTCGGCGACTACAAGTCCATCAAGCGCGTGCCCTACGAGCAGGCCATCAAGTCCGAGTTCGTGGAGGGCTTCGACTTCCGCGACCACTACGTGTCCGATCTGGCCAATGTGATCGACTTCGACCTGATCCGCTCCTCCGGCGTGCGTCTGGGCATCGACCCGCTCGGCGGCGCGTCGGTGAACTACTGGCCGCTGATGAACGAGAAGTACGGCACCGACATCGGCGTGGTGCGTCCCGAGGTCGATCCGACCTGGCGTTTCATGACCCTCGACCACGACGGCAAGATCCGTATGGATCCGAGCTCGCCGCATGCGATGAAGGGTCTGGTGGACCAGCTCAACGCCGGCGCGTGGGACAAGTACGATCTGGTGGGCGGCACCGATCCGGACGCCGACCGCCACGGCATCGTATGCCCGGACTGGGGCGTGATGAACCCGAACCACTACATCGCCGTGTGCGTGGAGTATCTGTTCGGCGGCGCGCGTCCCGACTGGCCGGCCGGCGCGGGCATCGGCAAGACGCTGGTGAGCTCCTCGCTGATCGACCGCGTGGCCGCCTCCATCGGCGCCAAGCTGATCGAGGTGCCGGTGGGATTCAAGTGGTTCGTCGACCCGCTGTTCAAGGGCGAGGTGGCCTTCGGCGGCGAGGAGAGCTCCGGCATGAGCTTCCTGCGCAAGGACGGCCGCGTGTGGACCACCGACAAGGACGGTCTGATCCCCGACCTGCTCGCCGCCGAGATCACCGCCAAGACGGGCAAGAACCCGGCCCAGCTGCATGTCGAGCAGGTGGAGCGTTTCGGCGAAAGCTGGTACAAGCGCGTCGACACCCCCACCACGCTGGAGCAGAAGCAGAAGTTCGCCGCCCTCTCCGGCGAGGATGTGACCGCCGCCACGCTGGCCGGCGAGGACATCACCGCCAAGCTCACCGAGGCGCCGGGCAACGGCGCGAAGATCGGCGGCCTGAAGGTCACCACCGAGAACAACTGGTTCGCGGCGCGTCCCTCCGGCACCGAGAACATCTACAAGGTGTACGCCGAATCCTTCGTCTCCCCCGAGGCGTTGGACAAGGTGCTCGACGAGGCCACGGTCGTCGTCGACAAGGCCTTGGGCGAGTGACGCGGACCTGACGCGACACGCGACGCACGATAAGGCGAGGGGCGGATGGCTTGGATCTCCAAGCCATCCGCCCCTCGCCGTTGAACCATAATAACCAGCAAAGAGTAGTGGAATCCGTCAGGGATTGAGGCGGAACACCTCGCGCGGCTGCGTTTGGATCATGCCGCGCATCACCTCGTATCCCTCGTCCAAAGACAGACGGTGGTCGGCCACCAGGGAGGACACATAACGCGCCGTGACGCGGCGGTTGGTGTCGTGCCTTGAGGGGATCGAGCACAGCGCGCGGGTGTCGTCGATGAAGCCGGACAGTTTGCCGAAACCGCAGATCGGCACCGTGTCTTCGAAGTAGCGCAGCATCGCCTCCGGCTGGTCGAGGAACCACCACGGCGCGCCCACGAACACGGACGGATAGTAGCCGGCCAGCGGTGCCAGCGAGCGCGAGAACACCGTCTCGTCCATGGTGAACAGCACCAGACGGAACTTGGAATCGTTGCCATAGGCGTTCAGGATGGGCTTGAGCGCGCGGGTGAACTCCGACCGGGCGGGGATGTCCGCGCCGATGTCGCGCCCGTAGGTCTCCAGGCCGTATTGGTCGTAGCTGCGGTGCACGGCGGGGTGCAGCGTCATGATCAGCCCGTCCTCCTGGGCCAGCCGCGCCTGGTCGTTGAACAGATGCGCGCGCAGACGGGCGGCGTCGGCCGCCGTGATGCTCCCCGCATACGCGAGGGCGAACAGACGGGCGGCCTCGTCGTCGGCGAGACGTTCGCAGGACACGTCCATATGCGAATGGTCGGAAAGCACCGCGCCATGCTCCTTGAAGAAGCGGCGGCGACGGCGCATCGCCTCATGGAAGCCCTCGTAGCCGGAGGCGTCCACGCCGGCGGATCGGCCCAGCGCGTCGACCAGCGAGGCCCATTCGGGCGCGGCCGGTTCCAGATAGCGGTCGGGGCGGAAGGCCGGGGCGAGCAGGGCGCCGAAGTCGGGATCGGCGATCACCTGGTCGTGCAGACGCAGGTCGTCCACCGGGTCGTCCGTGGTGGAGATGGATTCGATGTTGAAGCGGCGCACCAACGCTCTGGTGGAGAATTCCGGCGAGGCGAGCATCTCGTTGACCTGGTCGTAGATGCGGCCGGCGCTGTCCGGACCGAAAGGCTCGGTGATGGAGAACACGCGCTCCAGCGAATCCTCGAACCAGTAGCGCATCGGCGTGCCGGCGTAGCGACGCCAGCAGCGGCCGAACGTCAGGAAGGCCTCACGGGCCTGGCTTTCGCTGAAATCGCTCTGGTTCACGCCCAGGTCGGCGAGTTCCACGCCATGCGCGTGCATAAGGCGGGTGACGTAATGGTCCGGGGTGATGAACAGTTCGGTCGGGTTCCTGAAGTGGTAATCCGTGGCGAACCATTCGATGGGCACATGCCCGTGGGGCGAGATGATCGGCATGTCCTTCACCGAGTCGTACAGGTCGCGCGCGATGCGCCGCTGCGTCGGCTCGGCAGGAAACAGGCGGTCGGGGTTCAGGGTCTGCATGATGGATCCTCTTCGGCTCGTTCGGATGGGTGGGGATGGGCCACCGGTGGCGGGATGGTCGGGCCGTCCGCCGATGGCGCGATTGACGTTGGCGGACGGCCCGACGCACGTCGGGAATCAGTTGGTTTTGCCCGCGATGATGGGGTCGACGATGGCGCGGCTGTCGCGACAGGCCTGGGCGATCGCGTCCCAGTCGCCGGCGGCCTGCGCGGCCGCGGGCACGGGGAACGAGCCGCCGATGGCGAACACGTTCTTCAGCGCGATGTATTCCTGCGCGTTCTTCAGGCTCACGCCGCCGGTGGGCAGGAAGCTCATCTCGGAGAACGGGCCGGCGAGGGCTTTGAGCGTCTTCACGCCGCCATAGGCTTCGGCGGGGAAGAACTTCGCGTGGCGCAGACCACGGTCGTAGGCCTTCTCCACATCCGAGGGGACGGCGGTGCCGGGAAGGATCAGCACGTCGTGCTCCAGCGCCCAGTCGACCACGGGCTCGTCGAAGCTGGGCGTCACCAGTCCCACGCAGCCGGCGTCGACCGCGGCCTTCGCCTGGTCCACGGTGTGCACGGTGCCGGCGACCAGCGTCACGCCGGGCACATGGTCGCGGATGCGCTTCATGCCCTCGATGGCGCATTCCGAGCGGAAAGTGACCTCGGCCACCGGAACGCCTCCGCGTTCCAAGGCCTCGGCCAGCGGAACGGCCTCGTCCACGGTGTTCAGAGTGACCAGCGGAACGATGCCCAGCCGCGCCAGCTGCGCGATGATTTCGGTGTTGTGTGTTGTGCTCATCGGTGTTCTTTTCTTCCCCATATGGGGATTGTCATGGGGATTGTCGTATGGATGGTTATGCGCTTGCCGTGCGGCCGCAGCCCGCGCGGGACGGGCCTACAGGGCGACCCGCGTGTGGGAGGCGGTGAATTCGGCGAGCTCCTGCGGGTTCGGCAGCCCCTCGTTGTCCGAGATGTGCTGCGTTTGGATGGCGCCCAACGCGCAGCCGCGCTCCACGGCGGCCTCGACGGTCAGTCCCTCGAGCAGGCCGGACAGCACGCCGGCCGCGAAGCCGTCGCCGCAGCCGACGGTGTCGACCACATGGTCGACCACGAAGCCCGGCACGTACGCGCTCTGGTTGCCGTCGCTGACGTAGGCGCCGCGCGGGCCGTCCTTGACGACCACGACGCGCGATCCGTTGTCGAGGAAGGCCTGGGCGATGTCCTCCACGCGTTCCACGCCGAACAGTTCGACGCCTTCGCCGATGCCGGGCAGCACGAGGTCGGCGTGCGAGGCGAGGGAGCGCAGGGTGGAGCGCATCGTCTCGGGGTCACGCCACAGGACGGGGCGCAGATTCGGGTCGAAGGAGATGAACATGTGGTTCGCGCGGGCCGCGCACAGCAGCTCCTTGCTCGCCGCCAGGCAGGAGTCCGACAGCGGCGGCAGGATGCCGGTCAGATGCAGCACGCTCACCCCGGTCAGGTCCAGGGCGCGCACGTCGCCCGCGCCGATGGTCGAGGCCGCGGAATCCTTGCGGAAGTAATAGGTTTTCGGATCTCCCGCGCTTTCCTTCGTCTTCATCATGAAGCCGGTGTGGCGTTCGCGGCTCAGCTCGACCAGCGAGGTGTCCAGCTGGTTGGCCTCCATGAACAGGCGGATGCGTTCGCCCAGCGGATCGTCGCCGATTTTGGTCATATACAGCGGATCCTGCCCCAGACGGCGCAAACCGATCGCCACGTTCAGCTCGGCGCCGGCCACGGACGCGCCGAACGCGCCCACCTGGCTGCACGGACCTTCCTCGCCGGCGGTGAACAATCCCATCGCCTCGCCGACGAGCAGCACCTTGCCCGGGCGGATGTCGTTCACCAGCCAGCTCATCGTTCGTCTCCGTAGGTGAAGGAATCCCACACGCCGAGCAGATACTGGATGCCCAGCGCGCGGTCGTACAGGCCGTATCCGGGGCGGGGACGCCCCTCTTCGGTGTTCTCGCCCCACAGGTGGCGGCCGTGGTCGGGGCGGATGTAGCCCTCATAGCCGGCTTCGGCGTAGGCCTTCATAATGCCCACGGTGTCCACGTCGCCCTCCGAGGCGCGGTGGCCGACCTCGCTGAACGAACCGGCCGCGTCGAGGAATTTGATGTTGCGCACATGCGAGAAGTGGATGCGGTCCATGAAGGTCTTCACGGCGTCGACCGGATCGTTGCCGCGGCGCGAGGAGAAGGATCCCAGGCACAGGCACAGGCCGTTGTAGGGGCTGGGGTTCAGGTCGAGCACGCGCTGGATGCCTTCCTTGGAGCTGACCACGCGCGGCCAGCCGAACAGGTCGAAGGCCGGATCGTCGGGATGCACGGCGAGTTTGACGTCGTACTTCTCGCAGGTGGGGATCACCGCGTCGAGGAAGACCTTGTAGTTCTCGTAGTATTCGTCGTGTCCGATGCCCTGGTACGCCTCGATGAATTCGGGCAGGTGGGCGAGACGTTCGGGCTCCCAGCCGGGCATGGTCAGGTCGCCGGCGCCGTTCAGCGTCTCGTCGACCAGGGCCTGCGGATCGGTGAGCTGGGCCACCACGTTCGCGTCGTAGTACAGGGCGGTGGAGCCGTCCGGGCAGGGGTGGAACATCTCCGTGCGCAGCCAGTCGAACACGGGCATGAAGTTGTAGGTCACGACCTTCACGCCGGCGCGGCCGAGGTTCTCGATCGTCTTGATGTAGTTGTCGAGCGCCTCGTCGCGGCTCATGCCCAGCAGGGTGGTGCCGGTTTTGATGGATTCGTGCACGTTGACGGATTCGACCACGTCCGCGTTGAAGGTTTTGGTCACGCCGGCCTTGCGCTCGGCTTCGGACAGGCCGGTGATGAGCGCCATCTCGCGCTCGATCTCCTCCGGCTCCCACAATTCGCCGGCCTGCTTGTGGTGCAGGGACCATACGATGGTCTCCACGCCGGGGATCTGGCGGATATCGTTCAGCGAGACGGTGTCGTTGCCCTCGCCGTACCAGCGGAATGACATATGCATGGGTGTGGTTCCTTTCGTTAAAGATCGGGTTCGGGGCTCTTAGAGTCCCAGCGCTTCGTTGATGACGGTGTGGACGGTGTTGGTGCCGGCCGCGAACCGGACGAGATAGTCCGTGATCGCGGGGGCCAAGGCGGTGTCGGTCAGGTCGGCGCCGAACAGGCTCGCGTCCTCGAGGATGGGCGCGATGGCCGAGGACACGGCCTCATGGCTGTGGCGTTCGCCGACGCTCAGCCCGGCCAGGTCGCGCTGCAGTTCGCCCAGACGGGGATCGGGGCTGATGGCCACCGGGGTGCCGTCGTCGCGCGTGCCCTTGCCATCGGCGCCGATGAGCAGGCGCAGCCAGCCTGCGATGGCCAGCGGGATCGCGATCAGATCGGACACGTCGAGGTCGGAATCGGCGAGGTATTTCTTGATGGTCTCGCCGTATCGGACCGGGATCTTCTGCGAGGTGTCGGTGCTGATGCGCGCCGGGGTGTCGGGGATGTTCGGATTCGGGATGCGCACCTCGACCACTTGGCGCAGGAACTCGCGCGGCGAGAAGATGCCCGGATCGGCCACCACCGGCAGTCCCTCGTCGTAGCCGAGACGCTCCGCCAGGGCCGTGAGCGAGGGGTCGGCGATCGCCTGGGACATGGATTCGTAGCCCAGCAGCATGCCGAAGGTCGCCACCGCCGTGTGCAGGGGATTCAGGCAGGTGGTCACCTTCATCTCGTCGGCCAGGTTCACCGTGTCGCGGTCGGCCACGTACACGCCCGCCTTCTCCAGCGCGGGACGCCCGTTCGGGAACGCGTCCTCCACGACCAGATACCAGGTCTCCTCCGCGTTGGCGAAGGGCGCGATATTCGTGCCGCGTTCGCCGCGGATCAGCTGGGTGTCCTCGAAGCCGCGCTCCTGAAGCATCGCGGCCACCGACGCGGCCGGATTGGGGGTGATGCGGTCGATCATGGACAGCGGGAAGCTCACCTTGGCGGGGTCGGACAGCCAGTCGACGAAGTCCTGGCCGACGAATCCGCGCTCGCGCCACAGCTCGGCGAAGCGGCGGATAGACGCGCCGAACCGGTCGCCGTTCTGCGAGAAGTTGTCCGTGCTCACCATCGCGATCGGCGTGCCGCCCGCGTTGAATCGGGCGAACAGCAGCGCGGTCATCGCGCCCATCGCGCTCACCGCCGCATCGGGCCCGTTCTCGACCTCCGGCGCGATCCACGGCAGGGGCTTGCCGTCCGCGCCTTCGACCGCATAGCCCTTCTCCGTGATGGTGACGGTGACGAACTGCAGTTCGGGATGCGTGAACACCTGCTCCAGCGCGTTCCACTGCTCGTCATGCGCGCGCACGCCGAAGGCGCCGGCCACCGAGGCGATCAGCGTGGATTCCACGGAGCCGTCGGCCTTCAGCACCACCTGCAGGCAGCGGTCGGCGAAGGGATGATACGCCTTGTCGATGATGTCGGGGTCGAAGGTTTCGGCCGCGAGCACGCCGGAGCCGGTCTCCCCCGTCTCGATCAGCGTCTGGGCGATCGGCGCGTGCACCGCACGGAACAGGTTGCCCGCGCCGAAATGCAGCCAGTAGGGATGGGCGGCCGTCGTCTCGCGCATCGCGTCGACGTCGAATGAGGGAACCGCGATTCCGGCCTGCCGCCACTGATCCGCGTGAAGCGTGAAATCATCGTTGAGATGCACCATTGGATCCTTCTTTCAAAGAATAAGCGATGGCTTTATTATGTGGTTTTCGCGATGCCCGCCGTGTGGCTTTGCCATGGTTTTCCTCGCCTTACGCCGTCCGCGGTGTAGGCTGGGCGGTATGAGCGCACCAGATCCCGAGAGCACCGTCACCATCCGCGACGTGGCCGAAGCCGCCGGCGTGTCCATATCCACGGTGTCGCGGGCTTTCGCGAGGCCCGGCCGGGTGAGCGCGAGCACCGCCAAACGGGTGTTCGCCGCGGCCGACGCCTTGGGGTACCGCGCGCGTGCCGTCGACACCCCCGCCCCCGCCGACGGCGGGCGGCTGCATGGCATATTGGCGATCAGCGTGGCGGATATCGCCAATCCGGTGTTCGCCGACTATGTGAAAAGCGCGCAGCATCAATGCATGCGCAAAGGGTTCGGGCTGATGGTCATCGACGCGGAGGAGACCGGCGCCATCGAACGCAACGCGCTGCAACTGGCCCACGCGCATGTGGACGGCTTCATCCTCGCCTCATCGCGGGCCTCGGACGTCACCATCCGCAAAATCGCCGAAATCAAACCGGCGGTGACCATCAACCGACCGGTGCGCGGACTGCAATCCATCAGCGGAGACCCCACTCCCGGCCTGACCGACGCGATCGAACGGCTGATCGCCTTGGGCCATGATTCACTGACGTATCTCTCCGGCCCCGTGGCCTCCTGGCAGGACGGCATCCGCTGGCGGACGATCAGCGAACTGTGCGCGCGGCGTCACATCACCCTGAAGCGCATTCCCGGCGCCGAGCCCACCTACGCCGGCGGATACGGAGTCGCCGCCAAGTTCCTCGGCAATCCGACCACCGCCGTCATCGCCTACAACGACGTCGTCGCCATCGGGTTCATGGCGGCGTTGCGGGCCCGCGGATATAGCGTGCCCGACGACGTTTCGGTGATCGGCGTCGACGACCTGCCCGTCAGCCTGCTGGTCGATCCGCGGCTCAGCTCCGTGCGTCTGCCCCGCAAACAATTGGCCCAGCATGCCGTGGACGCGTTGATCGGGCGGTTGCACCACACCGTGCTCCACCCGAACCTCGAGCCGGTGATGCTGCCCTCCGCATTCGTCGAACGCGTCAGCATCGGCCCCGCGCATCCGTGTCGGTGACGTCCCGGAAGCCGGCCACGGCCGATTTCGCACCCCGTCCGTAGGCTGGAGCGCATGACTATCACGGTATCCACAGACGGTTCGGCGCTCGCCAACCCCAACGGCCCCATGGGATGGGCATGGGCCGACCACACGCCTCATGCGGGCGGCACGCCCGGGCATGAGCATCCGGGCGACTGCGACGCGGGCGGCGCCACCAACGGCACGAATCAGATCGGCGAATTATGCGCGGTGCTGGAGGCGCTGCGCGCGCATCCGGGCGCGGAGCCGCTGGTGATCGAAACGGATTCGCAGTACGCGATCAACTGTTCGACCACCTGGGTCAAAGGCTGGAAGAAGAACGGCTGGAAGAACTCGCAGAAGAAGCCGGTGAAGAACGCTCAGATCATCAAGGCCATCGACGAGGAGATCGGCGCGCGCGAGGGTTCGGTGCGCTTCGTATGGGTGAAGGGCCACGCGGGCAACGCCGGCAATGAGAAGGTCGACGAATTGGCGCGCACCTTCGCCGAGGACTGCCGCTCCGGCGTGCGTGACGGCTATCTGCCGCGCGAGGGATGGCAGTCGCTGATCGCCTCGGAATATTCCAAAGGCTTGGACATCCCCTCCGACGCGCGGATGCTGCTCGACGGCGCGATCACGCCCGAGGACTACCATCTGGGCCGCGGCGCCGACTCCCCGGGCGAAAGCGATTCCCCGAACGGCGGCGAATCCGCCGAACGCCATCCCCGCGCGATCCTCGAGCCGGAGCCCGAAGGCGTGCCGGATCTGCCGGATTACGGGCGGTCGAAGGAAGACAAGGAGAACGACGCATCTCCGACGGACGCCTTTGGCACCGGACCCGACGGGTTCGCCGAGGAACCGCGCACCGGCGAGCCCTCAATCGGAAACGACGGGGAACCGACCGGCGACCATGCCGAATCAACGGCGGGCGCGGAAGGCGAAGCCAATGGCGAGGAAGCGTCCATTCCATCCGAAGATACCGACGCGAGCACGGACGCGAACGCATCCGAGGAGGCCACCGCGTCTCAGGAGGCCGCCGTGACCGGGGCACCGGCGCAGCCGCGCCTCCTGCCGACCGGACTGATGGTGTCGGGAGCCCTCCGCTTCTCCCCCGCGCCCAAAACCAGCCCCTTCTTCACCGGCCGCCCCCTGCCGGTGCGCGGCGTGATCGAAATCGAAGGACTGGTGGACGGCGACGGCAATCTCGTCATCACCAACGCCCCCTTCCTGCGCGAGAACCCGGGCGGCGCATCGTAAGCCGCAAGACATGGAGGCATACATCGCGAGCCATGCGCGTGTGCGCGAACGCACGCATCCGCACACGCGACGGACGCCGCCACGCCACCGACGCAAGTGGAGCCGAGTATCACGCATCCGCGCGCTACGGACACGACGTCGCGCCACCGCGCGATCGCGCCGGGATACGCGTTAGGATAGGAGAGGTCTCCAACCATTGGCAATACGCGTTCCTTCGGGAACAGAACAAGGAGAGAACCCATGGATAAGGCGCAACAGGACGCTCTGAAGAAGGCGGCCGGCATCGAAGCCGCCAAGCTGATCGAAGACGGCATGGTCGCGGGCCTCGGAACCGGCTCGACCGTCCGCTTCCTCGTCGACGAGCTCGGCCGTCGAGTGCAGGAGGAGGGACTGAAGTTCACCGGCGTGACCACCTCCCGCCGCACGCAGGAGCAGGCCGAAAGCTACGGCATCACCATCGTGGACGTCGACGAGGTGGACCATATCGACGTGACCATCGACGGCGCGGACGAGGTGGACAAGAACTTCGACGGCATCAAAGGCGGCGGCGCCGCCCTGCTGTGGGAGAAGATCGTGGCGACCAACTCCGACAGGATCGTGTGGATCGTAGACGAATCCAAGGTGGTCGACACCATCGGCAAGTTCCCGCTGCCGGTCGAGGTGATCCCCTTCGGCGCGGGCCAGGTCGTCAAGAAGTTCGAAGCCCGCGGATACAAGCCCGTGCTGCGTCTCGACGCCGAGGGACAGCCGGTGCGCACCGACGAGAACAACTATGTGGTGGACCTGCATTTGGAGAAGATCGAGCATCCGCAGGCGTTGGCCGAGGATCTCATCACCACCGTGGGCGTGGTGGAGCACGGCCTGTTCCTCAACATGGTCGACACGGTGATTGTGGGCGACCCGAACGGCCCGCGCGTGATGACCAACTCCAACAAGTGATTGTTGGCCTCGGCGCACCGAGGCCATCTGTCATTCCGAACGACACCCTCTCGTCATCCCGAGCGAAGTCGAGGGATCCCAGCCTCTGGCGGCAACGAGATTCCTCGACTCCGCTTGCGCTCCGCTCGGAATGACGAGGGAACGGATACACGAAACCCCGGCCAGCTTGACTGACCGGGGTTTCTTCATGCCTTGATTGCAGGTAAGACTACTTGCGCTGGTGGCGGGTCTTACGCAGCAGTTTGCGGTGCTTCTTCTTGCTCATCCGCTTGCGGCGCTTCTTGATGACGGAACCCATCTGAAGCCTCCATTCCGATTAATCGTGAAAGTTGCAACTTGCCCAATAGTACACGCATTGGGCGACCGACGACACCATGCCACCCGTTCTGCGGGTCGCGCCCGCGCCGCGAGCCGGTGTCGGCAGGGTTTTCGGCGGGAACTCCATGCGCCCGCTCGACCTTGCGTTTCCGCCCGGCAGTCGGTGTCGGCTTGGGTTTACAGCGGGAACTCCTGGTAGAAACGCATCACGGCGTCCTTCGATCCGGTGACCTGGAACACCACGGTGTCGTTCTGCCACAGAGCCACGGCCTTGGTCTCGTCCGACGCGTCGGTTTTCACCACATAGCTGCCGGTGGTGTCGCCGGAGACCTTCACGTTGCCGGAGGCGAGCTCCTCACCGGTCAGTGTGGCGGCGAGGGCGTCGTACTGCGTCTTCGCGGAATCGGCGGACGACCACTGCGCGGTGATCATCGTCAGATCCTGGGAGTCCTCGGACACCGCATAGGTCACGGTGTATTCCTCCAGCGGCGAGGCCGAGCTCCAGTTCGTGGAGGCTTCGGCGTTGACGCGCGCGTAGTTGAGCACGCTGTCGGGCATCGCCTTGAGCAGTTCGGTGGCGTCTTCGGGAAGCGCGACCGCGTCGATGCTGGGTGTGGTGGGCTCCTCCGTCTGCTGTTCGGACTGAGTCGGCTCGTCGGCGCTTTTGATCGCCCAGCCGGGCCAGACGAAGGCGGACAGCACCGCCAGAATGATCACGAGCGCGGCGGCGACCACCACGGCGATAAGCTTGCCATGCGAAGAGGATGTCTGTTGAGTATTCGGCATGCCCCGATTCTCTCACACCAACCCGACGCTTCACGGAATCGCCGCCCTCCCACCATCCCAAACGTTCCTCTTTCGCCCACCCTCTCTCGTCATCCCATGGAGATGCTTCGACTTCGTTGCACTCCGCTCAGCATGACGAATAATCATTATCAACGTCATCCCGAGCCTCCCTCCCGTCATCCCGAGCGAAGTCGAGGGATCTCCCCAACGGCCGCGTCTTGTCGGCGAACACCGATAGCGTCGGCATCATGGCAAAGTCGTCCGTGCAGTATGTGTGTTCCGAATGCGGCTGGAATGGCGCGAAATGGTTCGGAAAATGTCCCGAATGCGGACAATGGGGCACCGTCGGGGAGTTCCATGAGGCCCGCGCGGCCGCGGGAACCCGCACCGCCGCGCCCGGACGCACCTCGCGCACCCAACCGGCCGCGCCCTCCCCCGCGGGAAGCAAAGGTTCGGCCACGCCCATCACCCAGGTCGGCACGGAACAGGTCACCCGCGTGCCCACCGGATTCGGCGAATTCGACCGCGTGCTCGGCGGCGGCATCGTGCCCGGATCCGTGGTGCTGATCGCCGGCGAGCCCGGCGTGGGCAAGTCCACCCTTCTGCTGGAGACCGCGGGCAACATCGCCCGAAGCCATGCCGGCGACGGATCGGTGCTGTACGTCTCCGGCGAGGAATCGCAAGCGCAGGTGCGTCTTCGCGCCACCCGCATCAACGCGGTGGAGCCGAATCTGCTGCTGGCCTCCACCACCGATCTGGCCACCGTACTGGGCCTGATCGAACAGGAGCGGCCCACGCTTGCCATCGTCGATTCCGCGCAGACCATCGTCTCGCAGGAGGTCGATGGCATCTCCGGCGGCTCCACGCAGGTGCGCGAGGTGGCGAGCGCGCTGATCGACACGGCGAAAACCCTGGATATTCCGGTGCTGCTGGTGGGGCATGTGACCAAGGACGGTTCGATCGCGGGCCCGCGCACGCTGGAGCATCTGGTCGACGTGGTCTGCCAGTTCGAGGGCGACAGCGAAACCGCGCTGCGCATGCTGCGCGCGGTGAAGAACCGTTTCGGACCGACCGACGAGGTTGGCTGTTTCGACATGAGCGGCGAAGGCATCGAGGAGGTGCGCGACCCGGCCGGCCTGTTCCTGTCCGCGGGCGATGGGCAGGAGGCGCCGGTGGAGGGCACCTGCGTGACCTTCACGCTGGACGGGCACCGCAGCCTGCCCATCGAGGTGCAGGCGCTGGTCACCAATTCCGTGCTGCCCACGCCCAGACGCGCGGTGAACGGCGTGGACTCGAACCGCATCGCCATGCTCACCGCGGTGCTCTACCGCCACGGCCATATCAATCTGCTGGCCAACGACCTGTACGTCTCCACCATCGCCGGAGGTCTTGCCAAGGAGCCGGCCTGCGATCTGGCCATCGTGGCCGCGCTGGCGAGCGCCGCACACCGCACGCCGATCGCGCGCGCCACCTGCGCCATCGGCGAGATCTCCCTGACCGGCCAGGTGCGTCCCGCCCCGCGTCTGGAGCACCGTCTGCGCGAGGCCGCGCGGCTGGGATTCACCATCGCCGTGGTGCCCACGCCCCGCAAGCCGATCGAAATACCCGGCCTGACCCTGATCGAGGTGCGATCCCTGGCCGAAGCCCTCACCGCCCTGGGCCTGTCGCGCCGCTGATCTCCCAAGCACTATCAACGCCATCCCGAGCACCCCGTCATCCCGAGCGTCCCACCCGTCATCCAGAGCTCCCCTCCCGTCATCCCGAGCGAAGTCGAGGGATCTCCAATGTCACGAATGGGACGCTTCGACTCCGTCCGCGCCTGCGCCCAGGCATGACGGGAACGCTTGACGCTATGGGTTGACATGCACGGCTTATGATGGGCGTATGACCGAGCAGCAGACAGCATACGATTTCGCCTCATGGGCGCGCGCGTATTCGCAACGCACGAACCGTTCGCTGGCGGGCGCGCGTTTCACGCCGCCGAAAGACGCCGATTCCGGATTCGCCGCACAGGCCAGCCAATGGGGCATGGTTCCCGATGACGATGCGCCCGGACTGCCCGCAAATCACGGCGGACAAACCTCGTATACGGAGTTCCCCGGCATCACGGATCCGCGGAGCATCCCCGACGCACGCGAGCTGACCGGGCTGGAGGCGATGGAGCACGCGCACCGCCATATGCCTGTGCTGCGCGAGCTGATGCGTCGGATCATCGCCGACGGCGTGGATTTCACCGGCGTGAGGATCGCCGTATGCCTGATTCTGGAGCCGAAAACCGCGGTGCTGCTGCGCGAGCTCAAAGCGGCCGGCGCCATCGTGGGCGTGTTCGCCGAGCCTTCCGACACCGACCAACGCGTGGCCGACCAGCTTGCCGCCGAAGGCGTCATCGTCGAAGCCGACGTGGCATGGACCGCCGAGCAGACGCATCGGGGCGCGCTGCGGCTGCTGGACGAAATCCGCCCGCAGATCATCATCGACGACGGCGCAAGCTTCGCCCGGCTGGCCGCCACGGAACGCCCCGAACTCATGGCCGACCTGATCGGCGTGGCCGAGGAGACCACCAGCGGCGTGCGCGCCTTCCAGGCGATGCAGGACGCCGGCGCGCTGGATTTCCCCGTCATCGCCGTGAACGACAGTATCCTCAAAACCGGATTCGACAACGCCCACGGCACCGGCGAAAGCTGCGTGACGACCATGCAGGAGCTCCTCGGCAGCCACGCCTTCGACGGCGCGCGGGTCGCCGTGGTCGGCTACGGACCGGTCGGCAAAGGCTTCGCGCTGCGCGTGCGGGCGTTGGGCGCGCGGGTCACGGTATGCGACACGGATCCGGTGGCCGCGCTGCAGGCGGTGTTCGACGGATTCGCCGCCCACGACATCGACGAGGCGCTGGAATACGCCGATATGGTCGTCTCCGCCACCGGCGTGCGCCACACCATCACCGTGGAGCATATGCGCCGCATGCGTGACGGGACCGTATTGGCGGTGATCGGCGGCATCGCCAACGAAATCGCCCTCGACCGAATCCCCGGCTTCCGTCCGCGAACCGGCCTCGACCGGTGCGAACTGGCCGTGCCCGACGGCCCCACGCTCACCCTGCTCGCCCAGGGCGACGGCGTGAACTACACGGCCGGCGGCGGCAACCCAATCGAAATCATGGACTTAAGCTTCGCCGTGCAGGCGAGCGCGGTGGCCCACCTGCTGACCCACCGCGGCACGCTCGCCCCCGGCCTGCACCGGCTGGATAAGGCGACCGACCGGCGCATCGCCGCCGCCGCGCTCGAGACACGCGGATACCGGACCAGCCATGCCGTGGACGACAACGGCTACGATTGGACGCTCACCAGATTCAAGGAGGCGCGATGACCACCGACTCGTTCGACCAGCTGTACGCGGCCGCGCATCCCGCGCCCCTGAATGAGGTGACGCTGTACAGCGCGCCGTTGATCATCCCCGTCACCGGACCGGTGCTGCTCGACGGCGCCGTGGCGGTCAGCGGCAGCCGCGTGGTGCACGCCGGCACCCGACGCTGGGTGCTGGAGGCTCTCAAACAGGATATGGCCGCCGGTGCGCGTTTCGAGGAGCGTCACTGGCATGGCGTGATCATGCCCGGTCTGATCGACGCGCACACACATCTGCAGTACACGAATATGGCCGAGGTGGGCCGCGGCGACTACGACAGTTTCCAAGCGTGGGAGCGGGCGTTCGACCCCGTGTACGAGCGCCTGTGCGAAACGGGCTCGTGGAAGGACTCCGCCGAGGAGGGCGCGCGCATGCTGGTGCGTCACGGCACCACGGCCGCCGCCGACATCGTCACCGATCCGGAGGCGGTCGGCGCGCTCGCCTCGCAGGGCATGCACGGCGTGGCCTATTGGGAGGTGATGAACTGGCGCAACAGCGATTGGAAAACCGAGGGCATCGCCGAACTGGTGACCCATCTGGGGCGTATGCGCCAAGAGGGGCTGCCCAGCATCGGCATCAGCCCGCACGCGCCCTACACGTTGGAGACCGCGCCCTTCGTTGATCTGCCCGACATCGCCCGCCAGCTCGACATGCGCCTGCACATCCATCTGGCGGAGACGCCGATGGAGGCCGGAAGGCGCGACACGATCCTGTCCACGTATTCGGCGGCCGAATGGCGCGATGAGAATTGGACGAGCTATCAGGAGCTCAAGGAAGCGGGCAAGGGCGCGTCGGCCATCCAGTTCCTCGACCAGCTCGGCTCGCTCGGCCCCGACGTGCATATCGCGCACGGCGTGTGGGCCGACAAGGAGGACCGCCGCATCCTGCGCCAGCGCGGCGTGGGCGTGGCCTTGTGCCCGCGTTCGAACCGCATCACGGTGACCGGCCGCGACGCGCCGATCCGCGAATATCTCGAGGAGGGCAACCTTCTGGCCGTGGGCACCGACTCGCTGTCCAGCTCCCCCAGCCTCGACGTGCTGGAGGATGTGGCCATGCTCTACGATCTGGCGCGCGAGCAGGGCTATGCGGGCGACGACCTGACCCACCGGCTGATCCGCATGATGACGATCGGCGGCGCCGAGGTGCTGGGCATGCATGTGGGCGCGGGCCGCATCGGCCAGATCAACGCGGGCGCGACCGCAGACCTCGCGTTCTTCGACGTGCCGGTGTATGTGGCCACGCCGCGCGGCATCGAAGACACGTTGGAGACGTTGGTGCGCCACGGCGCCGGCACGAACCGGGCCACGGTGATCTCCGGCCGCGTGGTCTACAACGACGGCGCGTTCTGAGAGTACGGGTGTGTTGCGTATGGGATCCTTCGACTCCGGGCTTCGCCCTGCGCTCAGGATGACAAGAATATTTTCCGTCATCCCGAACGAAACATCCTCGCCATCCCGAACGAAACACCCTCGCCATCCCGAGCGAAACACCCTCGTCATCCCGAGCGCAGTCGAGGGATCTCCATCCGCCACAATCGAAAGGAATCAATAATGAGCATCGCATTGGAGGACATGAGCCCCTACGCCCGTTCCGTCGTGGAGAGGCTGGGACTCGAGGCGCATCCCGAAGGCGGCTGGTACACGCGCGACTGGCAGTCGCCGCTCGACTACCGCGCCGACGACCCGGAAGACGGTCTGCACGGCCGTCCGCTGGCCTCGCTGATCTACTTCCTGCTTCCGCAGGGCGACGTGAGCGCCTGGCATAAAGTGGATGCGGACGAGATCTGGCTGTGGCACGGCCCCGCGCCGGTGACGCTGGAATTCGGCGGCGACGGCGACGCCCCCGAACCAGAAGAGGCCAAGCGCGAGCGATTCACGCTGGGCTCGGGCGTCAACGGCGAGGCCGATTCCAAAACTCCCGTCGTGGGACATGCGGTGGTGCCCGCCGGCGTATGGCAGCGCACCGTGCCGGGCCCGGGCGACGCGCTGGTCTCCTGCGTGGTCAGCCCCGGCTTCACCTTTGACGGATTCACCCTCGAATAATCCGGCGAACCGGACCACAAGCCGACCCCCACACCGGCGGCCACGGCGATGGGCATCGTGACGCATCCGCGATGTCACAGCGTTATAATCACCCGTGTCAGCCGACCACACGCATCATCCGCTTTGACCCAGGAAGAGAAGATATGACACAGCACCACTTCCCGCCGCGCACACCGGTCGCGCATGCCGCCGATCTGAACGAACCCGCCTGACCCACCGATGCCGATGAACACTCAGCCAACCATCACCAATTCCGACGGCCCCGCCCACGATTCCGCGGCCGTCAGCGAGGTCGAGCTTTCCCGCCGCGACTGGCGGCGCAAGCAACAGCTCAAATCGGTGGCCACCAGTCTCGTCAGCACCATCGTGCTGGCGGCCATCGTGGTCGCGGGACTCAAGCTCTCCCCCGGCTGGCCTCGCGTCAAGCAGACCTTCTTCTCCGCCGAATACTTCGCCTCGTCGTTCCCCGAGATTCTGGACGGCCTGTGGCTCAACATCAGAGTGCTGGTCGTCGCGGTGATCGGCGTGGCCATCTTCGCCACCCTGATCGCGTTGGTGCGCACCAGCACCAATCCGGTGCTGTTCCCGCTGCGTGTGCTGGCCGCCGTCTACACCACCGTGATGCGCGGCATCCCGATGATCGTGATCCTCTACCTCATCGGCTTCGGCATCCCCGGACTCGGCCTGTTCGGACGCATCGACCCCTCGATCCTCGGCACCATCGCCGTGGTCATGGGGTACTCCGCCTATGTGGCCGAGGTGTTGCGCGCCGGCTTCAACGACGTGCATCCCTCGCAGCGCGCCTCCGCGCGTTCCCTGGGTCTGACCGCCGGGCAGACCACGCGTATGATCGTCATCCCGCAGGCGCTGCGCAAGGTCGCACCCGCGCTGATGAACGACTTCATCTCCATGCAGAAGGATGTCGGCCTCATCTCCGTGCTCGGCGCGGTGGATGCGGTGCGCGCCGCCCAGATCGAGGTGGCCAGCAGCTACAACTTCACCCCGTATGTGGTGGCAAGCCTGCTGTTCATTCTGATGAGCGTGCCGTTCATCCTGCTCAACGACTGGTATGCGGCGCGACTGCGCAAACGTGAGCTGAGTGGAGGCACGGTATGAGCGAGACCATGAATTCCATAACGACCGATCGTCCCGTCTCAAGCGCGTCCGAGTCCGAACAGACCGACGCCCCCGCGGTGCTGCGTTTGGACGGCATCCGCAAGTCCTTCGGCGCCACGCAGGTGCTCAAGGGCATCTCCTTCGAGGTGCGCCGGCATGAGGTCGTGGCGTTGCTCGGCCCTTCGGGTTCGGGCAAATCCACGCTGATGAAATGCGTGAATCTGCTGGAGCGCGTCGACGACGGCCAGATCTGGCTGGGCGACACCGACATCACCGATCCCCGCGCCGACCAGGACAAGCTGCGCGCGCGCATCGGCGTGGTGTTCCAGCAGTTCAACCTGTTCCCGCATATGTCGGTGATCAAGAACGTGACGTTGGCCGCGCGCAAAGTGCACCATTGGAGCAAAGACCGCGCCGAATCCCGCGCGCTGGAACTGCTCGACCGCATCGGCATGCGCGCCAAGGCCGGAGCCTACCCCGACCAGCTCTCCGGCGGACAGCAGCAGCGTGTGGCCATCGCCCGCGCGCTGATGACCGATCCCGAGCTGCTGCTGCTTGACGAGATCACCTCGGCGCTCGACCCGATGCTCGTGGGCGAGGTGCTCACCATGGTGGCCGAACTCAAAAGCCAAGGCACCACGATTCTGATGGCCACGCACGAAATGAGCTTCGCCCATGACGCGGCCGACAGGGTGGTGCTGCTGCGCGGCGGCGTCATCGCCGAAAACGGCACTCCGCGCGAGGTGATGGACGAATCGCAGGATCCGCAGACCAAGGAGTTCTTCTCCCACTTCCGCCACTGATATCTTCCGATATCATCCTCGTCATGCTGGGCAGAGATGCTTGCGTCTGCGCTCCGCTGCGCTCAGCATGACGGGAAACTCATCCCGAACGGAACCTCCCCTCGTCATCCCAAGCGTGGTGTTCCTTCCATCATCGCGAGCGCAATGCCTCCTCCGTCATCCCGAGCGAAGCGCAGCGCAGTCGAGGGATCTCCACTCAGCAACACGTAAAAGGGCCGTCATCTCAATATCGGATGACGGCCCTTTACGTTCAACGTCGTTCGCGAATCATGCGGTGAGACGTCTGGTCTCCTCGACGTTGCGCTTCAACTCGGCGGCCAGCTCGTCCGGTCCGTCGAATCTGACCTGAGGGCGCAGGAATCCCACGAATTCCACGCGCACATGGTGCCCGTAGAGGTCCAGCCACTCGTCGGCGAGCGCATAGGCTTCGACCACACGCTCATGCAATCCGGTTTTCTCACTGAAGGTGGGCTTGGTACCGATGGAGATGGCAGCGGGCCAACGACGGTCCCCGTCCACCAGCCATCCGGCGTACACGCCGTCCACCGGCAGATAGCCCGTCACGTCATCGCCCAGATTCGCGGTGGGGAATCCTATGGAGCGTCCACGCTCCTCGCCATGCACCACGGTGCCTTCGACGGCGTGCGCATGCCCCAGAATCGCGTTGGCGTCCTTGATTCGCCCCTGCGAGAGCAGATACCGCACGTTGGTGGAACTCCACACACGCACGGCCTTGGCCTGGTGCTTTTTGCTCCATGCGCGGCGTTCGGCCTTGCTCATGGCCTCGAACGGATCGGCGGGCTCTCCCCAACCTTCGGGGGCAATCGGCCGGGCGTTCGGCGGCACGCGGGTCTCGCCCGGTCCGCGGTCGTCCACCACCTCCAGTTCGAACACTCCGGTGGCGGCCGCGAGATTGGCGATCGCCCGCACGTCGCCTTCGCGGTTGTTGCCCATGGCGGCGTCGGAGCCGAGCACCAGCGCGCGCATGCCGAGCTTGCCGACCATCTGGCCGAGGAAGAAACGATAGGATTTCGAGGCGAAGGCCAACGTGTAGCGCACGACCATCGCATGGTCGACGCCGAGTTCCTCCATGAAACGCAGCCGTTCGTCCGCATCGGTCAATGCTTCAACGTCGGGAACGTCGGCGGCGGGTTCCTCGCCATTATGGGTTTTGGCGTAGCGGTGCACCAGGCCGGGTCGCGGATCGAACATCACCACCACGGCGAAGGCGTCGTTCTGCCGGGCCAGTTCCACCACGCGCGAGATGACGGCACGGTGGCCGAGGTGGAAGCCGTCGAACACACCGACGCTGACCACGGCCTTGCGGTCCTCGCTTAAGGTGGGCCATTCGACCATGCCCTGCTCATCCGGCGTCAATCTGGTGATATTCATAACGTTTCCTCGTGTCGTGCGTGTTCTACCGTCTCACAAAACCGCCGTCCACTGTAGCAGCAGCCGGCTATCGACATCGGCGGGGAATCGGATACAGGCCGATCACCCGCTTTCGTCATGGTCACCGCAATCCAGTTGGCACTTGTGCCCTCCAGTTGGCACTGCGGCAACCGCTATACGAAAATCCATTGGCGGTATTTCGCCATTCCTTCGAAGAGCGTCCGCAAGGGGTGTGCCAACTGGAGGCCCAGGTGCCAACGGATATCGACATGGATTTCAAGGGTCGGCATCGCGCCTCATACCCGGCGCTAGGCGGCGGCGAATACGGTGACGGGTTTGATCTGGGAGCCGTTGGCCGGGGCGACCAACGCGACCACGTCCTGGGTGTCGGCCACCACTGCGGCGGCCTGGTCCACCTCGAGACGGCGGACGATACGACGGCCGAAACGCAGTTCGGCGGCTTCTTCGACGCTGACCTCGACCACCGGCATGGCACCGCGCACGGCCTCGACCATGCTCAGCGCGTGATGCAGCAGCCATTCGCGGCGTTGGTCACCGGAGAGTCCGGACGTGTCGAGCATGCACTTGTTCCGCGTGATGGTTTCGCCCTCACGGTTGGTGAAGCTGTACGATTCGGCATGCGCGCCGATGGCGCGCCGTGCGACGGCCTCGTCGGCGAAATCGAAACGCCCGACGCGGGTGCGCCGCAAACGGGTCAGATGGCCTCCCACGCCGAGCCGTTCCCCGAGGTCGCGGGCCAACGCGCGGATATAGGTGCCGGACGAGCAGCTCACGCGCACGTCCACATCGGCCACGGGCATCGAAGCGTCGGAGCCTCCGTCGGCGGCGGTGCGACGCATGTCGAGCACGGTGAATTCGCCGATGGTGACGGGACGGGCTTTGAGCTCGACCGTCTTGCCTTCGCGGGCCAGATCGTAGGCGCGTTGGCCATTGATTTTGATGGCGGAGAAACTGTTGGGCACCTGTTCGATGTCACCGGTGAAATACTCGCGGATGGCCCCCTCGACCAGCTCTCGGGTCAGTCGGTCAACTCGACTCGCCGCGTCGACCACTCCCGTCGTGCCACTCTCCGGCGCGATGAGTTCGCCTTCGGCGTCGTCGGTGGTGGTGCGCTGTCCGAGGCGGATCGTGGCCTCATAGCTTTTGTCGTGTTCGACGATCGCAGTCAGCAGTCTGGTGGCGTTGCCGAATCCGATGACGAGCATGCCGGTGGCCATCGGATCAAGCGTGCCCGCATGGCCGACTTTCTTGGTATGCAGGGCGGCGCGCACGGCGGCGACCGCGTCGAAGCTGGTCACGCCTTGCGGCTTGTCGATGATGAGCAGGCCGCCGGCCGTGGTGCGGGCGTCACTCGTTGCCATCGGCATCACTCGGCACGGTCTGAGAGACCGGAGTCGTCCGCGTCATCGGAGTCGTCCGCGTCGAAGTCCTCGACCTCGAAATCCTCCTCGTCGTCCCAATCGTCATCGTCGTCGGCGTATTCCGCGTCGTCGTCCTCAGATTCATCCGCATGCTTGTACGGATCGGCGTCGCCGGCGTACTGGGCGGTGGCACGCGCCTTGGCGAGCTCCTCGTCGCGCTTGCGCGCGATGGCGAGGATGTCCTCGATCTCATGCGCCTCGCCGGGCACCTCGTCGTAGACGAACTGCAGCTGCGGGGTCAGACGCAGGCCTGCCTTGACGCCGACCAGCGAGCGCAGACGGCCGCTGGCCTGGTTGAGGGCCTGCTGGGCGCGTTTGCGCTCGCCCTCCTCTTTGCCGGCGTGGCCGAGTTGGGTCCAATACACTTTGGCGATCTGCAGATCGTTGGTGACGCGCACTTCGGTGATGGTGACGTTCGCCAGACGCTTGTCGTGCAGCTGCGCCTCCATCGACGAGGCGATCACGCGCTGGATCAGGGCGGCGATGCGCGCCGCGCGGGGGTTCGTTCCTGCCATAAGTCCATTCCTTGGGTCTTGTTCGTGTCGCGGGGCGTTCCCGGAGACGCATGTCCGCCGCTGAGTCGCGGAGGTTCGCATACGACGGTCCGTTCCGTGGTGGAAGGTGTCCGCGTCACTATCCGTTGCTATCCGTTATTGTGCCATAGACGCGGGAACGCCCGCCTCCGAAAGCCGGTGGCGGGCGTTGGCGTCATATCCCACGTGGTCGGTCGCGCTACTTGCGTTCGACCTCGCGCATCTCGAAGGTCTCGATGATGTCGCCGATTTCGATGTCGTTGAAGGAGCCGAGGTTGATGCCGGCCTCGTAACCTTCCTTGACGGAGGTGACGTCGTCCTTGAAACGGCGCAGCGAGGAGATCTCCAGATCGTTGACCGTGGCCACGCCGTTGCGCAGGATGCGGCACTTCGTTCCGCGCTTGACCTCGCCGTCCTGCACCAGCACGCCGGCGATGTTGCCGAACTTGGAGGAGCGGAAGATCTCGCGGATCTCGGAGTGCGAGGTAGTGACCTCTTCGTATTCCGGCTTGAGCATGCCCTTGAGGGAGGCTTCGATGTCTTCGATGGCCTTGTAGATGATCGAGTAGTACTTGATCTCCACGCCCTCGCGCTCGGCCAGGTCGGCGACCTGACGGTTCGGGCGCACGTTGAAGCCGATGATGACGGCCTTGTCGACCGTGGCGAGGTTGACGTCGTTCTGGGTGATCGCGCCGACGCCGCGGTGGATGACCTGGATGCCGACCTCGTCGGACACCTCGATCTTCATCAGGGAGTCCTCGAGCGCCTCAACGGAGCCGGAGGAATCGCCCTTGATGACGATGTTGAGCATATCGACCTCGGACTCGGCGAGCTTCTTCTTGAAGTCCTCGAGCGAGACGACCTTGCGGCGCTTGGCCAGCTGGGCGGCGCGCTCGGTGGCCTGACGCTTCTCGGCGATCTGGCGGGCGGCGCGGTCGTCCGAAGCCACGAGGAACAGGTCGCCCGCGGTCGGCACGGAGGTCAGACCGAGCACCTGCACCGGGCTGGAGGGCACGGCCTCCTTCATCGGGTTGCCGTTCTCGTCGAGCATGGCGCGCACGCGGCCATACGAGGTGCCAGCCACGATGGCGTCGCCCACGTGGAGCGTTCCGGACTGCACGAGCACGGTGGCCACGGCACCGCGGCCCTTGTCGAGGCGGGCCTCCACGGTGGCGCCGCGGGCGTCCATATCCGGGTTGGCCCTCAGGTCGAGTTCGGCGTCGGCGGTGAGCAGCACCGCTTCGAGCAGCTTGTCGACGTTCAGCCCCTGCTTGGCGGAGATGTCGACGAACATGGTGTCGCCGCCGTACTCCTCCGGCACGAGGCCGAATTCGGTGAGCTGGCCGCGCACCTTGTCGGGGTTGGCGCCTTCCTTGTCGATCTTGTTGACGGCCACGACGATCGGCACATGGGCCGCCTGCGCGTGGTTGATGGCCTCCACGGTCTGGGGCATCACGCCGTCGTCGGCGGCGACCACGAGGATCGCGACGTCGGTGAGCTCGGCGCCGCGGGCACGCATGGCGGTGAACGCCTCGTGGCCCGGGGTGTCGAGGAAGGTGATCTTGCGCGGCTCGCCCTCCAGCTCCACCGTCACCTGGTAGGCGCCGATGCGCTGGGTGATGCCGCCGGCCTCGCGTGCGATGACGTTGGTGCTGCGGATGGTGTCGAGTAGTCGGGTCTTACCGTGGTCGACATGGCCCATGACGGTGACGACCGGCGGACGGGGCTGAAGATCCTCGTCGTCCTGCAGTTCTTCCTCGTCGAGGTTGATGTCGAACTGCTGGAGCAGCTCCTTGTCCTCCTCCTCGGCGGAGACGAGCTTGATGTTCCAGCCGATCTCGTCGCCCAGAATCTGGAAGGTCGCCTCGTCGAGGGACTGCGTGGCCGTGGCCATCTCGCCCAGGTGGAAGAGCACGGTCACCAGCGCGGCCTGATTGACGTTGATCTTCTCGGCCAGATCGGCCAACGTGGCGCCCTGACGCAGACGCACGGTCTGACCGCCGCCGTTGGGGATGCGCACGCCGCCGATGGTCGGCGCTTTCAGCTCCTCGAACTCCTGACGCTTCGCCAGACGGTTCTTACGCGCCTTCGAGGACTTGCCGCCCTGACGGCCGAACGCGCCCGCGGCACCGCCGCGACCGCGGCCGCCGCCACGTGCGGGACCGTTGCTCGGCGCGCCGCCGCCTTGGAAATTGTTACCGCCCTGGGCGCCGCCTCCCTGACCGGGACGACCGCCGCGGAAGCCGCCTTGGGCGCCGCCCTGCTGGCCTCCCTGACCGGGACGGTTGTGGCCCCACTGGCCCGGACGCGCGCCCTGCGCGCCTCCCTGACCGGGACGACCGCCGCGGAAGCCTCCGCGAGCGCCGCCGCCCTGCTGGCCTCCCTGACCGGGACGACCCGGACGGCCGCCACGGCCGCCCTCGACATTCGGTCGGGCCATCGGATGCGGGCGCGGAATATCGCCGGGGGTCGGCGTGCGCATGCCCTGCTTGCGGCTGAACGGATTGTTGCCCGGACGAGGACCGGGGGTGTGGGGACGCGCGGCGGAACCCGCCGCGCCGGCAGCGCCGTTAGCGCCTGCGGCACCGGCATTGGGCGTGGGGCGGGCGGCGGGATTTTGCGGACGGGCGTTGGGAGCGCCGCCGTTGCGAGGCTGCGCCGGACGCGCGGCGCGCGGCTGCGCGGGATCCTGCTGCGGTTTGGCGGCGGGCTTGGCCGGAGCCGCCGGGCTCGGAGCCGGAGCGGACGGAGTCGGAGACTGCGCCGCGGGCTTAGGCGCCGCCGGAGCGGGTGCGGCCGGCTTCGCCACCGGCTTGGCGGCCGGGGCGGGCGCCTGGGTCTTCGGCGCGGCCTTGGCCTCGCCGGATTCGGACTTGGCGAATGCGGCCCGAAGACGGCGGGCCACCGGGGGCTCCACCGTCGAGGAAGCGGATTTCACGAACTCGCCCATGTCCTTGAGCTTTTCGAGAACGGCCTTGCTGTCGACGTTCAAATCCTTGGCCAATTCGTATACGCGTGGTTTCGCCACTAATTACTCCTATCTGAGACCACGCGTGATTGGGCGTGGTCAGTCTGTGATGATGGCAAGCCTACCCTGTCTCATCGTGCGACCATGATCGTGTTACCTCGTCTCTTCGCGGGGCATGACGGCGCGTCGTGCGCCTGCCCGCATCGAAAATCAAGCATACTCGTGCCGCTGGATGTCGCCGCTCGAAGCGAGCCGCGCGCCATCCAGCGGCACGATGTCAGTTGTCGGTCATTCCGCGCTCGACGCCGCTTCGGTGTTCTCCGCGGTCTTGAGCGCATGGGCTTCGGCGGATTCGATGCCGATCTTCCAGCCGGTGAGCTTGGCGGCCAGACGAGCGTTCTGTCCCTCCTTGCCGATGGCCAGCGACAGCTGGTCGTCGTGGATGAACGCGATGGCGGTCTTGTTCTTCTCGCTGATCACCTGCACGCCGGTCGCCACGGCCGGGCTGAGCGCGGCGGCCACGAACTTGGCGGGGTCCTCGGACCAGTCGACGATATCGATCTTCTCCGGCCCCAGATTCTCCATCACCGCACGCACGCGCGCGCCGCCGGGACCGATCAGCGCGCCCTTGGGGTTCACGCCTTCGGTGTTGGCCTTCACCGCGAGCTTCGTGCGCGCGCCGGCCTCGCGGGCGATGGCCATAATCGACACCGCGCCCGACACCAGCTCCGGCACCTCGCGCTCGAACAGCCTGCGCACCAATTCGGGATGGGAACGGGAGACGACGATCTCCGGGCCCTTCAATCCGCGGGCCACGTTCACCACATACACGCGCAGACGCTCGCCGTGGCGGTAGCGTTCGCCCGGCACCTGCTCACGACGCGGCAGAATGGCCTCGACATCGCCGATGGCCACGTGCACGTTCGTCGGATCGGAGACGTCCTGCTGGATGATGCCGGTGATGAGCTTGCCCTTCTGGCCGGAGAACGCGCCGAACACCTTGTCGTCCTCGGCCTTGCGGAACAGCTGGCTGATGACCTGGCGCGCGGTGGCGGCGGCGAGACGGCCGAAATCGTGCGGAGTGTCGTCATATTCCTCGCTGAACGTGGGCGCGGGGTGCGGATCGTCCTCGGTGGGCTCCTGACGGATCTCGTCCACGGCCCATACGGTGAAGCTGCCCGAACGCTCGTCCAGCTCGACGCGGGCGTGCTTGGCGGCGTGTGGGGTTTTCAGATAGGCGAGACGCAAGGCCTCGGCCAGTGCGTCATCCAGCGTCTCGGGATCGATCCCCTGCTCGGCGGCGAGCTTGTGCATTCCAGTCAGATCCAGTTCCATCGTCCGACCTCCTATGAAGTTATTTCCGAGCGCTTGGCCCATATGGTCACAGTCAACTATTAGTGTAGTTTCGTATGCAGACACGTCATCGGTTCCAGCATGCCCACTCCCCTCGCGCGACTTGGGCCACGCGCGCCCTCGCGCTGCTGGCGGCCGCGGGATTGACGGTGTCGCTCGCCGCGTGCGATGCGCCGCGCCTTGCGGGCCGGGCCGAAGCGGAACGGGAGATGAGCGCGTGCGAAAGCGCGTACGTGGACGCGCGTTCACGCTCCTCGATGATGGCCGCGGACAGCGGCGAGCCCCTGTTGGTGCGCTATATCGCCTCGCTCTCCCAGCCCGACGACTGGCTTGAGGTGGCCGCGCAATGCTCGGAACGATTCGGCGAGGGCGCGCTGTCGAGCGCGCGCGCCGAACTGGTCCAAGCGTCTCTGGCCGCGAAGCTGGGGCAGAGCGCCGCGCAGCGGACGCGGTACGCCCGCCTTGACGGCGTGGAGTCCTTGGATGCGGATCCGCAGGCGCTGCTCGACATGGCGCTGGCGGAGGACCGCGCCGGATTCGCCATCGAGGTGCTCGCCGCGCGTGGCGTGCCGTATGCGGATCTCGACACCGGCGACGACCATAAGGCCACGGCGCAGCAGTTGGTGTCCTTGGCGGGCGTGGAGCCGGATTCCGAAGACGATCCCCGGCAGAAAGTGTATGCCGTCGACACGCTGATCGCAGATGCCGACACCGTGACGGACACCGCCACCGGCCTGAGGGTCCAAATGGTCGCCGCGATCGAAATGGATTGCGCGCGCGCCGAAGCCGCGTCCTGGTCCGGCACGGATGCCGAAAGCGCGGCCATACTGGCGGATCTGGTGGCCCAACACGCCTATCAGGCCTTCCGACTCGGCTACCCCACCAGCGACGCCGCCCTCTTCGAATAATCCACGGCGATGTCTCCGTCGGCGTGGGCGGATTGACGGATAATAACCAGTCATCCACGGTGCCATCTTCGTCAGCGTGGATGAACTGACACATATTGACGATTCATCCACGATGATGGCCACGCCAACGTGGTTGAGTTGGCAGATAGTGACCAATCATCCACGCTTAGTGCGCTCAGTGTGGATGACTCGACGGTATGTAGCGATTCGTCCACGGTCAGGCTTCCGTGCATCGTGATATGCTTCATATCGCAACCTTAGTGATAAGCCGACGTAAGCCGACAATCACACAGAAGGCCCGGTATTGCTAGTGCCGGGCCTTTTGCTTATCGGCTCACGCCGGTAAACGGCCCGTCATATCAACGAGGATGCCGCATGTGACGGCATCGAGTATCAGCGATAGCAACATCAAGACCGCCGTGTGACCCGTATGACGGGACCGTTCCGTAGGCGTGATGCATACCGTGCGTCGAAATGGGCAAAACGTAAAAGCACCGGAATTCGGCATGAAAAAGGGTTTTGGGCGGAACCCAAAACCCTTGGTGGCGGATGAGGCGAGATTCGAACTCGCGGAGGGGTTCGCCCTCACACGCTTTCGAGGCGTGCTCCTTAGACCGCTCGGACACTCATCCATGCTGCTTCGAAAAGCAACTTGTCCATTATGCCACATTTTTTCGCCCGTGCAACCGGCGTGCCGCGCCGGGCCGCCCGCGCGATCACAGCTCCTGTTCGTGCACGGAGGCGTTCACCCATTGGGTCTGGCGCACGTCGTCGCCGGAGAATATGCCGATGTCGAGCATGCAGTCGCGGTAGTCTCGCCCATGGGCGATGGTGATGTAGTTGTCGTCGACCATGCGGTTGTGCGTGGGGTCGAGTCCGATCCAACGCCGGTCGTGGTAGACCTCGACCCATGCGTGGGTGGCGCCCTCGCCGCCGAGCAGTCCGGCGATATAGCGCGCCCCCAGTCCCAGATGACGGCAGACGGCGAGCATGACGTGGGCGTAGTCCTGGCAGACGCCTTTGCGCTGCGTGAACGCCTCTTCGGCCGTGGTGCGGATGGTGGTGGCGCCGGGCGTGTAGACGAAGGCGCGGTACACCTCGTCCATCACCTCGCGGGCGCGTTCGATCGGCGTCGCGTCGGACGGCAGCGCCTCCACCCGCGCGCGGCACACCTCGATCAGTGCCGTGACGGCGGGGCCGGGGATGGTCAGCGCGGAATCGAAACGGTACAGCGGCTTGTCGATCTCCGGCTTGATATGGGCGTTGTCCACGAAGGCGATGCCCGTCACCCGGTAGTTGAACACCGTGTGCGCCTGCGGAATATACCCCGTGTTGACCACCGAACCGAACGAATCGACGGTGGTCTCCAACTCCACGTCGGGCTCCATCGCGATCTGCACGTCCACAATCTGCTGGCGCGGACCCGTCGCGGGAACGCAACGCAGCTGGAAACGGTGGTCGGTGACCGGCGAGCTGAAGCTGAGCCTCATCTCATAGTCAAACACCAGTTTCTTCATGGAATATCGAACTCCTCAAAGGATGCGCGAAACGTCCCGTCCACCTTACCAGCTCCGCCGGCCCACAGGACGGGGACGTCTTACCGATCTCACCCGTTTCGCCGCGCCGGGCCCGTCCCAAACCGGCCAAACCGACCAAACCGGCCAAACCGGATCCGGAAGCGGCCGGGCAGGCCCGGTCCCGGTCGAGCCAGTCCAAACCCCGCGGACTCGCGGCCGGACCGGCTCGACCGGACCTGTCCAGCCCGCTCAGGGCCGTTCCGCGTCCATGTTCATGGCGTTGAGCTGTCCCATATCCTTGGCTTCGGAAGCGATGGACCGCCCGCCGAAGTCGTCGAGGAACATCCGCAGCCGCTCCACCAGTTCGGGGTATCCGCGTTCGGGAAGCTGGGCGAGCAGCCAGCGCACGCCGTCCGCGAAGCATTGCGGCAGCGGCATGCCGTCCAACGTGCGCGAGTAGGTCTCGAGTTTGCCCATCGGCGCCGCCATCTCACTGGCCGGTAGGTTCAGCCGCGTGTACAGGTCGATGCGTTCGACGTATTTGCCGATGAAGATGAAGGCCTTGAGGCTGGGATCGACCGTCGAGTTCTCGACGCCTCCCCAGAAGGCGAGTATGTTGTCGGCGATGTCGCGCTGCTTGTAGATGTCCTCCGCGTTGGCGAAGCGGCTGGCAGCGTCGGTGATGTTCGTCACCGCCAGTTCGATGTATTGCAGCAGGCGCGAACTGAGTTCCGGCCGCAGGATCACCGCGTTGTTGAACGCGGCGACGATGGCGCTGCGCACCGAATCGGGCTGGTCGCCGTCGTACAGGAAGCTGCGGATGAACGCGTCGAAATCCTCGAAATCCTGCGGCAGGTCGAGCGCCCGGGCGAAGGGACGGAACGCGTCCACGTCCGTGTCCATCACGCGGTCATAGAAGGGCAGGAACTGGACCAACGTGGTGAACGCGCGTTCGGTGTACCGCCCCAGCCAGAACAGGTTGTCGGCCTTCGAGGCGGTGACCAAGGCCAGCGCGTGCGAGCGAGAATGCGGCATCAGGTTCACCGATTCGATATGCTCGTCGCGTCGGATGGGCTTGTGGTTGGGATCGTCGGGCGCGAGCACCCACGTGTCTTTGAATCCGCCTCCCTGCGATGAATTGACGATCATCTGCCCCGGCACCGAGGAGTAGCGGGTGAGTCCCGAATACCATACGTGCGTGTTCTGCCCGGTGACGACGAACGCGCGCAGGTCGGCCTTGCGCGGGGTTTCCCTGCCGGTGAGCGGATCGACCACGTCGAGGTCCTTGAACTGGATCACCTCCTGGGCGATGAAGCGGCGCGGCTCGGCGGCGATGCGTTCGGCCAGCTCGGCGCGGGCCGCGCGGTCGAGGTCGCGTCCGAACACCACGCCGTAGCCGCCCGCCTCGGCCACGTCCTTGATCACGAGCTCGCCGAGCCTGTCGAGCACGACGGCGCGGTCGTCCTCGAACATCGGCATGTAGGTGGGGGCGTTGTTCAGCAACGGCTCCTCGCCGAGGTAGTACCGGATCATCCGCGGCACGAAATAGTAGATCGCCTTGTCGTCGGCCGCGCCGTTGCCCGGCGCGTTGACGATCGCCACATTGCCGGCGCGGTAGGCGGAAAGCAGCCCCGGCACGCCGATCACGGAATCGGGATTGAAGGCGAAGGGGTCGAGGTATTCGTCGGAGAGCCTGCGGTAGACCACGCCCACGCGATGCCTGTTGCCCGCGTAGTCGAGGAAGAACAGCTGGTTGTTCATCACCTCGAGGTCTTCGGGGAAGGCGAGCGTCGCGCCGGTTTTCTCCGCCAGATAGGCGTGTTCGAAGAACGCGGAGTTGTATCGTCCGGGCGTGAGCACCACGGCGATGCCCTCGGTGGAGACGAAATCCATGGCCTTGCGCAGCAGCCGCGGATAGTCGCGGTTGTCGCGCACGCGCACCTCGCGGAACAGTTTGGGGTTGATGCGCCGTTCGATATCGCGCGCGAACAGCGGATAACTGGCGCCGGAGGGAATGCGCAGATTGTCCTCCAGCACCCACCAGCGGCCGTCCTCGCCCTGCACCAGATCCTCGCCCGCGATGTGCGCGAACACCCCGCCCGGCGGCGTCACGCCGTTGACCTGCGGAAAATAGCCGGCGGAGGTGTAGACGAATTCCTCAGGTATCACGCCGTCATGGATGATGCGCTTGTCGGAGTAGATGTCGGCAAGGTAGGCGTTCAACGCGTTGACGCGCTGCTTCAGGCCCGCCTCCAGCCGGTCGTATTCGTCGGATTCGATGATCCGCGGAATCGGATCGTAGGGGAACAGCCGGTCGTGATATTCGCCGCCGCTGGTCACGCCGAAGCGCACGCCGTTGCGGCTGAGCTCCCGGTTGATGTCCTCGCGTCGGTTGATCAGCTCGTTCGCGAGTGTACGCGCCGCACGTTCAATCATCGTCTCCGCTCCCTGGGTGGATGCCTGTGGGTCGGCCCGGCGTCGCCCCGTTTGGAACGTATGATGCCGGGCATGCCGATCAGCCTAGAACGGTGCGGTTTCCGCCAGCGTGCGATTATGTTACGGGCGCGATAATAAGTCGGGTGGACGAAGCGGGCGCATACGCTTCGCCGAGGCGTTCCTCCATGCCGCATCTTCCACCCGCCGCATTCGCCGCGACGCGCGGACGGCACGCGTCCCGACCCAAGCGAAACGGGCGGGAGTCCAGGACCCGCTACAGCGTGCGCACGGCACGGATGGCTTCGGCGCGGGCGGCGAGCTGGTCGTCGGCCGGATAGGCGATATGTTCCAGCGTCAGGCCCTGGGGGGCGATGGGGCCGGTGGATCCCTCGCGCAGGGGCACGGCCATTTTGCCGGCGAACCAATCGAGGTCGCGTTTGCCGAGGCCCACTTGCACGCATCCGTTGACCAGGGAGCGCACCATATTGCGCGCGAAGGCGTCGGCCACGATGGTGAGGCACGCCAGGCCGGACTCCACGGCGGGGGTTTCGTAGGCCAGACCGGTCTTGTCGATCAGAGGACGGACGGGCACGCGCTCCCATCGCGCGTATTTCACCTCGCGAATGGTGGTGCCGCCCGGATTCGGTGTGGCGAAGGATCCGAAATCATGCAGGCCGATGGTCATCGCCGCGGCCTCGTTCATGGCGTCCAGATCGAGCCGGTCGTCGATCCGCAGCACGAAACCGCGCAGTCTGGGGTCGACTTCGCTCCCCCGGTCGGCGATGCGATAGACGTAGGTGCGTTCCAGCGCGGAGAAGCGCGCGTCGAAGCCGTTGGGAGCGCGGCCGACGCGGTGGAGGGTGATGTCGTCGGGCAGCATGCGGGAGAGCCTGCGATGCAACGCCTCGACGCCGGAGACGTTCATATGCCCGACCGCGCGCTCCAGCAGCGCCTCGTCGAGATCGATATGGCACACCTGATGGCTGGCGTGCACGCCGGTGTCGGTCCGGCCCGCCACGGTCAGACGCAGCCGTTGGTCGGGATCGTCTTGCGGGACGCGCAGCACGGTGTGCAACGCCGACTCGATGGTGCCCTGCACGGTGCGCAATGCCGGCTGCGTCGCCCAACCGTAGAATCCGCCGCCGTCGTACGCCAAGTCAATGCGAAGTCGTGTCATGGCTTCCATACTACGGCCACGCCGCCGACGCCCGACACCGAACACGGTGCGAGGCACGCGATACGATGCGAAAAGGGCCGGAAACCCTTTACGGATTTCCGACCCTTGTCAATGCGTTGTGAAGCTAGCTCACTCGGCCTTCTCGGCCTCATCAGCGGCGGCCTCGGTGTTCTCCACCTCGGCGGCCTCAACGGCCTCGGTCTCAACAGCCTCAGCAACCTCGGTGGCTTCGGCTTCGACCTTGGTCTCCTCGACCTCGACCGGGGCTTCCTCGGCGACCTTGACGGCGGCTTCGGCTTCCTTGACCACGGCCTTCTTCGCGCTCACCGGCTCGGTGACGAGCTCGATGATCGCGGCGGGGGCGTTGTCGCCGACGCGCGGGGCGATCTTCACGATGCGGGTGTAGCCGCCTTCGCGCTGCTCCATCTGCTCGGCGATCTGGGTGAACAGGATGTGCACCACGGACTTGTTGCGGATGACGCGCATCACACGACGGCGGGAGTGCAGATCACCGCGCTTGGCGAAGGTGATCAGGCGCTCGGCCAGCGGACGGAGGCGCTTGGCCTTCGGCAGCGTGGTGACGATGCGGCCGTTCTGGAACAGGCTGGTGGCCATGTTCGCCAGCATGAGGCGCTCATGCGCGGGGCTGGACGCCAGGCGCGGGCCCTTCTTCGGTGTAGGCATGGGTTTTCTCCTTATTGTCCGGCCGGGTCGCAGGTGGGCATATGCCCGAACGTCCGCGACCCGTCTTCCGAACGGTTATGCAAAAGCGGCTGTTCTCACTCGTCTTCCGGGGAGAAGAAGGTGCCGCCTTCGAGGTTGGTGGTGTCGAAGGCAATCGGCGAGGTCTTCAGCGCCAGACCCAGGGTCTGCAGCTTGTCCTTGACCTCATCGATGGACTTCATACCGAAATTGCGGATGTCGAGCAGGTCCTGCTCGGTGTGGGAGACGAGCTCGCCGATGGTGTGGATGCCCTCACGCTTGAGGCAGTTGTAGCTGCGCTGGGTGAGGTTGAGGTCCTCGATCGGCACGGCCATCTCGGGGTTGGTCTCTTCGGCCACGGGAGCCGGACCGACCTCGACGCCCTCGGCCTGGATGTTGAGCTCGCGGCACAGGCCGAAGAGCTCCACCAGGGTCGAGCCGGCGGAAGCCACCGCGTCACGCGGGGAGATGGCGGGCTTGGTCTCCACGTCCAGAATGAGCTTGTCGAAGTCCGTGCGCTGTTCCACACGGGTGGCCTCGACCTTGTAGCTCACCTTGAGCACCGGGGAGTAGATGGAATCGACCGGGATGCGGCCGATCTCATCGCTGTCCTGCTTGTTCATCTGAGCCGGCACATAGCCGCGGCCGCGCTCGACGGTGAACTCGATCTCGAGTTCGCCGTCCTCGGCGAGGGTGGCGATGTGCAGATCGGGGTTGGCGATGGTCACGCCGGCCGGAGGGGTGATGTCCCCCGCGGTGGCCTCGCCCTTGCCGCTCTTGCGCAGATACATGACCACCGGCTCATCGTATTCGCTGGTGAGCACGATGCCCTTGATGTTGAGCAGAATCTCGGTCACATCCTCCTGCACGCCAGGCAGCGTGGTGAACTCGTGCAGTGCGCCGGAAACGCGCACAGAGGTCACCGCGGCACCCGGAATGGAGCTCAGGAGCGTACGACGAAGCGAGTTGCCGAGCGTGTAGCCGAAGCCAGGCTCGAGCGGCTCGATGATGAAACGCGAACGCTGCGGGTTCAGGGACTCCTCGGTCAGTGTCGGACGCTGTGCAATAAGCACTATGGTATCCTTTCAGCTTTTGGTCGGCGGTGCACTCACCGGTCAAAGCGGGTTGGATGGATTGATATTCTGAGTGCTCAGACGCGGCGGCGCTTCGGAGGACGAACGCCGTTGTGTGCTTGCGGGGTCACATCGGTGATGGAACCGACCTCGAGACCCGCGGACTGCAGGGAGCGGATGGCGGTTTCACGGCCGGAACCCGGGCCCTTGACGAACACGTCGACCTTCTTGACGCCGTGCTCCATCGCCTTGCGGGCGGCGGACTCGGCGGCCAGACCAGCGGCGAACGGCGTGGACTTACGGGAGCCCTTGAATCCGACATCGCCACCGGACGCCCAGGACACCACGGCGCCGGACGGATCGGTGATCGAGATGATCGTGTTGTTGAAAGTGGACTTGATATGCGCCTGCCCGACCGGCACCGACTTGCGGTCCCGGCGACGAGGCTTGCGCGCGGCCTGCTTGGGAGCTGCCATTGACCCTCGTTTCCTAGTAACGAACTTATTTGATGATGTCCAGACGATGGAATGAGCTCATCCCGTGGCCTGGAGCGTGCCACCGACTACTTGGTGGCCTTCTTCTTTCCGGCGACCGTGCGCTTCGGGCCCTTGCGGGTGCGGGCGTTGGTCTTGGTGCGCTGACCGCGCACGGGAAGTCCCTTACGGTGACGCTGGCCTTGGTAGCAGTTGATCTGAATCTTACGACGGATGTCCGCGTCGATCTCACGACGCAGATCGCCCTCGATCTTGTAGTTGGCCTCGAGGTAGTCACGCAGCGTGATCAGCTGCTCATCGGTAAGATCCTTGACGCGGATATCCGGATTGATACCGGTCGCGGCAAGCGTTTCCTTGGCACGAGTGCGACCCACACCGAAAATGTAGGTGAGGGCGATCTCGATGCGCTTCTCATTGGGGATGTCGACTCCGGCAAGACGTGCCATTGCGATTCCTTCTGTGCTCCGCAGGTCTTGCACCAAATCGTCCGGATTCCCGGCCCGGGCCTGCGTACCCGGGGTTCAGTCCCGAAGGACTGTGATTCAGTGCCTTATTCTCTTATGCCGCTGGAATCTGCTCTCAGCCCTGACGCTGCTTGTGGCGCGGGTTGATGCAGATCACCATGACGCGGCCGTGACGACGGATCACGCGGCAGTTCTCGCAGATCCTCTTCACACTAGGGCTGACCTTCATGGTTTTCCTTTACTTGTACCTTTACTTGTAGCGGTACGTAATACGTCCGCGGTTCAGGTCGTACGGGCTCATCTCAAGCACGACACGATCCTGCGGCAGGATGCGGATATAGTTCTTGCGCATTTTGCCGGAGATCGTGGCGAGCACGATGTGCTTGTTCTCGAGTTCAACGCGGAACATCGCGTTCGGCAGCGCTTCCACCACCTGTCCTTCGACTTCAATCACACCGTCTTTTGCCATGTGTCTGCAGTTCCTGTCCTTTGGATGATTACTACGGCGCATCCGAAGACACACCAAATTGCAAGACTAGCCGAAATAGAAAAACGACACGCCGTAGCGTGTCGTTTCCCAGCCTTTTGAAGTGACGATGGTAAGGGTCAGGCGACCTTGGCGTCCAAAGCGGCCACGATATCGGCCTGAATGGCGTCGATCTCGCCCACGCCGTCGATGGCGACCAGCAGGCCGCGCTCACCATAGGTGTCCAGCAGCGGAGCGGTCTCCTGGGCGTAGGTCTCCAGACGCTTGGCGATCACCTCGGGGGTGTCGTCGGCGCGCCCCTGCTCGGCGGCGCGCTTGGCCATACGCTCCATCAGCACGTCCCGGTCGGCGTCGAGCGCGACCACGGCGTCGAGCGGCGTGTCAAGCTCGGCCAGCATGGCGTCCAGCGCCTCGACCTGGGAGGCGTTGCGCGGGTATCCGTCGAGGATCCACCCGTTCTTGGCGTCGTCCATGGCCAGACGGTCCTTGACGATCTTGTTGGTCAGCTCGTCCGGCACCAATTCGCCCTTGTCGGTGTAGCTCATGGCCTCAAGACCCAGTTCGGTCTTGTTCTTGATGTTGTAGCGGAAGATGTCGCCGGTGGAGATGGCGGGGATTCCGTAGTGCTCGGCGAGCTTGGCAGCCTGGGTGCCTTTGCCCACACCCTGCGGGCCCATGATCAGCAGACGCATGTTGGTTCCTTATGCGATGGTTGGGTTGATGGTTACGTTCTGTTATAAGGATGGCTCCGTCGTCGGAAAGCCCACTGGGCTTTCCGACTCCTCGCGCGCGATGCTGCTTAGCGGCATCACGCTTCGACCTTATCCGTGTTCTCGAACAGGAAGCCGGTGTACTGGTACTGTTCGGTCTGGGCCTTGGCCTGACGCAGGGTGTCGAGGCCGACGCCCGCGATGATCAGAATGGTGGTGCCGCCGAAGGGCAGCTGGGTGTTGAGTCCCAGCGCCATGATGAGCACGGTCGGGATCAGCGCCACGAAAAGCAGGTAGATGGCGCCGACGGTGTTGAGTCGGTTCATCACGTAGCTCAGGTAGCGGCTGGTGGCGTTGCCGGCGCGGATGCCGGGGATGAAGCCGCCGTACTGCTTCATGTTGTCCGCGGTCTCGTCCGGGTTGAACGTGATCGAGGTGTAGAAGAAGCAGAAGAACACGATCATCACCGCGTACAGCGCGATGTACCACACGGAGGTGGTGTCGGCGAGGTTGTTGTTGATCCACTCAGCCCAGTCGGCGTCGGAGTCGAACTGCGCGATCAGGGTCGGGATCGCGAGGATGGAGGAGGCGAAGATCGGCGGGATGACGCCGGACATGTTCACCTTCAGCGGCAGGTAGGTGGAGGAGCCGCCGTACATCTTGCGGCCGATCATGCGGCGGGTGTACTGCACCGGGATGCGGCGCTGGCACAGCTCCACGTAGTCGACGAAGACGAGAATGACGAGCAGCACGGCCACGACGATGGCGAACTTGGTCCAATCGCCGTCCGTGCCGTCGGTGCCCCAGCCGATCTCCCACAGCTGCGGCAGGAAGCCGGAGCAGATGGACATGAAGATGAGCACGGACATGCCCTGTCCGATGCCCTTTTCGGTGACGAGCTCGGCCATCCACATGATCAGGCCGGTGCCGCCGGTCATGATGAGCACCATCACGACGAGGTTCCACACGGAGCCGTCGGGGATGACCTGCGAGCACTGGTAGTTGAACAGCGCGCCGGAGCGGGCGGTCACCAGAATGGTGGTGGACTGCAGCACGGCCAGACCGATGGTGAGGTATCGGGTGTACTGGGTGAGCTTGGCCTCGCCTGACTGGCCCTCCTTATGCAGCGCCTCGAAGCGCGGGATGACCACGCGCAGCAGCTGCACCACGATGGAGGCGGTGATATAGGGCATCACGCCCAGCGCGAAGATGGACAGCTGGAGCATGGCGCCGCCGGAGAACAGGTTCACCAGTCCGATGAAGTTCTCGGAGGTCGTGCTCATGTCCCCCACGCATTCCTGCACCACACCGTAGTCCACACCCGGCGTCGGGATGAAGGAGCCAATGCGGTAGATAATGATGATGAACAGGACGAAGAGGATCTTCTTCCTCAACTCCTTGGTCTTTAGGGCCTGGATTAGCGTCCTCACCTGGGTTCCTCCCTATCGCATGCCGAAGCATGCATGAAAAATCAAACTCTAACGCACGAGTGTAACCTAGAGTATCTACCTGAAAACAGACTGGGCAAGTTCTGTCGTATACGTGCCGCATATGAGATGACCCTCATCCGCGCCAAGGCGGAAGAGGGTCATCTCATATTCATGCCTTTTCAGCGGGTTCCGTCAAAGGCCTCAGCCCTCGACGATGGAACCGCCGGCGGCTTCGATCTTGGACTTGGCGGAAGCCGAAGCCTTCACACCCTTGAGGGTGAACGCCACGGTGGTCTCGCCGTCGCCCAGAACCTTGACCGGATGGCCGCCGCGCACGGCGCCCTTGGCCACCAGATCCTCAGCGGTCACCTCGCCGCCGGCCGGATACAGCTCGGCGAGCTTGGAGATGTTGACGACCTGATACTCGGTCTTGAAGGGGCTCTTGAAGCCGCGCAGCTTCGGCAGGCGCATGTACAGCGGCAGCTGGCCGCCTTCGAAGCCGGGACGCACATGGGTGCGCTTGGTCTGGCCCTTGAAGCCGCGACCGGAGGTCTTACCCTTGGAGCCTTCGCCTCGACCCACGCGGGTACGGGACTTCTTGGCACCCGGGGCGGGCCTGAGGTCGTGCATCTGCAGGATTTCGTTATCTGCCATAATCAGTCAACCTCCTCGACGGTAACCAGGTGGCGAACCACGTTCACCAGGCCACGGTTGGCCGGGGTGTCCGGGCGGACCACGGTCTGGCCGATCTTGCGCAGGCCCAGCGTGTGCGCGGTGGCGCGCTGCTTGGGCGTGCGGTTCACGAGACCGTGATGCAGCGTAATCTTCAGGTTAGCCATGCTCACTCACCATCCTTTTCAGCCTGGGCGGCCTTGGCCTGAGCCTCTTCGCGAGCCTTGCGGGCCTCGGCGATGCCGGTGGCGCGGGCGCGCAGCAGGGCGTCGGGGGCGACCTCCTCGAGGGAGAGGCCACGACGGGCGGCGATCTCCTCGGGCTCTTCGAGCTGCTTGAGGGCGGCGACGGTCGCACGGACCATGTTCACGGCGGTGGCCGAACCCATCGACTTGGTCAGCACGTCGGTGATACCGGCGCACTCCATGACGGCGCGCACCGGGCCGCCGGCGATAACGCCGGTACCGGGGGCGGCCGGACGCAGCAGGACGGTGCCCGCGGCGTCATGACCGATCACCGGGTGGGTGACGGTGCCACGGATGCGCGGCACGCTGAACATGTGCTTCTTGGCGTCCAGCTGGCCCTTGGCGATGGCCGCGGGGACCTCACGGGACTTGCCGTAGCCGACGCCCACGGTGCCGTTGCCGTCGCCCACCACCACGAGAGCGGCGAAGCTGAAGGTACGGCCGCCCTTGTGGGTCTTGGACACACGGTTGATGGTCACCACGCGATCGAGCAGCTCGTCGCCGCGGTTCTCCTCGCGACGGTTGCGACGCTCGCCGCGACGGCCTTCGCCGCGCTGGCCGCGGCGGGACTTGCGATCCGCGTTGTTGGACTCGGGAGCCGCAGTGTTCTGAGTTTCTTCAGCCACTTGGGTTTCCTTCTGGGTTTCGATGTCGCTCACAGTGCCAGACCTCCCTCGCGGGCGCCTTCAGCGACAGCTGCGACGCGACCGGTGTACTTGTTGCCACCGCGGTCGAAGACGACCTCGGTGATGCCGGCGGCCTTGGCCTTGTCAGCGATGAGCTCGCCGACCTTCTTGGCGGCCTCGACCTTGGTGCCTTCGAAGCCCTGGAAGTCGGCGGTCAGAGTGGAGGCGCTCACCAGAGTGATGCCCTTGGTGTCGTCGACGACCTGGGCGACCATATGACGGTTGGAGCGGGTGACCACCAGGCGCGGACGCTCCGGGGTGCCAGTGATGTGCTTCCTGATGCGGGCGTGGCGGCGCAGACGCGCAACCTTCTTGCCTTTTCCGAAAATCGTGACGCTCATATCACTTACCAGCCTTTCCAGCCTTGCGCAGGATACGCTCGTCGGCGTACTTGACGCCCTTGCCCTTGTAGGGTTCGGGAGCGCGCAGCTTGCGGATGTTCGCAGCCACCTGGCCAACGGCCTGCTTGTCGGTGCCCTTGACGATCACCTGGTTGGGGTTCGGCACTTCGAACTCGATGCCTTCCGGCGGGTTCACCGTGATGGTGTGGGAGTAGCCGAGGAAGAACTCGATGCCCTTGCCCTTGACGACGGCGCGGTAACCGGTGCCGACGATGTCGAGGGTCTTGGCGTAGCCTTCGTGCACGCCCTTGACCATGCCGGCCATGATGGAACGGGCCAGACCGTGCTTGGCACGGGTCGGACGCAGGTCATCGGCGGGGGTCAGCACGATGTCGGTGCCTTCGACGGAGGCGGTGATGCCTTCGGGAATCTCGTAGGTGGCGGTGCCCTTCGGGCCCTTGGCCTCGAAGTTCTGTCCGTCGATCTTGACTTCCACGCCGGCCGGGATGGCGACGGGGAGCTTACCAATATGCGATGCCATGATCTAGCTCTCCTTTCTCACCACACGTAGGCGACGATTTCGCCGCCAATGCCCCGGTCGAGGCATTCCTTCTGAGTCAGCAATCCCGAGGAAGTCGAGATGATGGCGATGCCAAGGCCACCGAGCGGCATCGGCAGGGAGTCGGACTTCGCGTAGCGGCGGAGGCCCGGCTTCGAGATGCGCTTGATGCCCTGGATGGAACGCTCGCCGTTCGGACCGTACTTGAGGGTGACCTCAAGAGTCTGGCCGACCTTGGCCTCCTTGGCGGCGAAGTCCTTGATGAAGCCTTCGCGCTTGAGGATCTCGGCGATGTTCGCCTTGAACTTGGAGTACGGCATATCCACGGTCTCGTGCTTCGCCGCGCTCGCGTTACGCAGACGCGTAAGCATGTCTGCAATCGGATCTGTCATTGTCATTGTGGGCTTCACGCCCTTTCTCGCCGTGGTTTCCGCCGCCCCGCCCTCGTATGAGAGCCGGGCCACGGACCTTCAGCGTCGATGTTTACCAACTGGACTTCGTAACTCCGGGCAGCTCGCCGCGGTGGGCCTTCTCACGAAGGCAGATGCGGCACAGGCCGAACTTGCGGTAGACGGAGTGGGGACGACCGCAGACCTGGCAGCGCGTGTAGGCGCGCACAGCGAACTTCGGCTTAGCGGCCGCCTTGTTCTTCAGAGCGGTTTTTGCCATATCAGTTCTCCTTGAAGGGGAAGCCAAGGTGCTTGAGCAGCGAGTAAGCTTCCTTGTCGTCCTTGGTGGAGGTCACCACGGTGATGTCCATACCGCGCTGGTGATCGATCGAATCGGGATCGATCTCGTGGAACATGGACTGCTCGGTGAGACCAAAGTTGTAGTTGCCCTGACCATCGAACTGATGGCCGTTGATGCCGCGGAAATCGCGGATGCGGGGCAGCGCGAGGGTCAGCAGACGGTCGAGGAACTCCCACATGCGGTCGCCACGCAGGGTGACGTACGCGCCGATGGCCTGGCCCTCACGCAGGTGGAACTGCGCGACGGACTTCTTGGCCTTGGTGATCTTCGGCTTCTGGCCGGTGATCAGGGTGAGGTCCTTGACGGCGCCCTCGATGAGCTTGGAGTCACGAGCCGCGGCGCCGACGCCCATGGAGACGACGACCTTCTCGACACGGGCCACCTGCATCGGGTTGGAGTGGTTGAACTCCTTGATGAGCGCGGGGGCGATCTCTTCCTGGTACTGCACCTTCAAGCGCGGAGTTGCCGGCGCTTCGATAGCGGTGGTATCGGTCATGCCAGCTCCTTTCCGGACTTCTTGGCGACGCGCACGCGCACGGTCTTGACCTTGCCGTCACGCGCCTCTTCCTTGACGTTCACGCCCACGCGGGTCGGCTGCTTGGTCTCCGGGTCGATGACCATCACGTTGGAGCGATGGATCGGCGCCTCGGTGGAGACGATGCCGGACTGCTGGCCCTGCTGGGTGGCGCGCACGTGCTTCTTGACGATCTGCACGCCTTCGACGATCAGTCGGTCGTTGGAGAGCACACGGGTCACGGTGCCTTCCTTGCCGCGGTCCTTACCGCGGATGACCTTCACCAGGTCGCCGCTCTTGATCTTGGCTACCATGTCAGATCACCTCCGGGGCGAGGGACACGATCTTCATGAAGCGCTTATCGCGCAGTTCACGACCAACCGGTCCGAAGATACGAGTGCCCTTCGGTTCACGGCCGGAGCCGAGAATGACGGCGGCGTTCTCGTCGAACTTGATGTAGGAGCCGTCGGCACGACGGTGCTCCTTGACGGTACGGACGACGACGGCCTTGACCACGTCGCCCTTCTTGACCGACCCGCCAGGAATGGCGTCCTTGACGGAGGCGACGATGATGTCGCCGATGCCGGCATAGCGTCGCTTCGATCCGCCGAGCACTCGGATGGCCAGGATCTCCTTGGCACCCGTGTTGTCGGCGACATGAAGCCGCGTTTCCTGCTGAATCATTGATTCTCCTTAGCCGAGCTGGTTCTCCCCGCACACCGGGAACGGCGCTCCCGTAAGGGAACCGCCGTGCCCGGTGTGCGCGGAGCCTTGCCGAACTTATGTTACTTGGCGCGCTCGATGATGCTTTCGAGACGCCAGCGCTTGGTCTTGCTCAGAGGCCGAGTCTCCATAATACTCACGAGGTCGCCAATTTTCGCCTCGTTGTGTTCATCATGGACCTTGACCTTCTTGGTGGTGCGGACGACCTTGCCGTACAGGGGGTGGGTCGAACGCTTTTCGAGCTCGACAGCGATCGTCTTGTCCATAGCGTCGGACACGACGTAGCCGCGACGAACCTTGCGGAAGTTACGCTCTTGCGCCATGATCACTTCTCCTTAGTTTCCGTTGCGGCCGGCTCCTGGCTGATGCCAAGCTCGCGTTCGCGCAGCACGGTGTACATGCGGGCGATATCGTGCTTGACGGCCTTGAGACGAGCGGTGTTCTCGAGCTGACCGGTCGCATGCTGGAAGCGCAGGTTGAACAGCTCTTCCTTGGACTTCTTCAGGAAGCCCTCGATCTCCTCGTTGGTCTTCTCGTTGAGATTCTTGATGGAGTATTCAGCGGTTCCGACTGCCATCAGATGTCACCACCTTCACGCGCAATAACACGGCACTTCATGGGGAGCTTGTCGATGGCGCGGCGCAGGGCCTCGCGAGCGACTTCCTCGGACACGCCGCCGATCTCGAACATGACGCGACCGGGACGGACGTTGGCGATCCAGAATTCGGGCGTGCCCTTACCGGAACCCATTCGGGTGCCGAGCGGCTTCTTGGTCAACGGGCGATCCGGGAAGACCGTGATCCACACGCGGCCACCACGCTTGATGTAGCGGGTCATGGCGATACGGGCGGCCTCGATCTGGCGGTTCGTCACGTAAGCCGGGGCGAGCGCCTGGATACCGAAATCACCGAAATTGATCTCGTTGCCACCCTTGGACATGCCAAAACGGGTGGGGCGATGCTGCTTGCGGTACTTAGTCCTCTTTGGGATAAGCATTCTTGCTCACTCCTTCGTTTCTGCTGCCTGGGGAGCTTCGGCGGCGGCCTCGGCCTTGGGGGCCTCGGCGCCGGCCTGCTGCTGGGCGGCGGGACGGTTGCCACGGCGCGGACGGCGATCGCCGCGACGGCCGGGACGGTTGTTCTGCTGGGCCTGCTGCTCCTCGAACTCGGCCTCGGTCATGTCGCCCTTGTAAATCCACACCTTCACGCCGATGCGGCCGTAGGTGGTCTTGGCCTCGAAGAAGCCATAGTCGATCAGGGCGCGGAGGGTCTGCAGCGGGACACGGCCTTCGCGGTAGAACTCGGAACGGCTCATTTCCGCGCCGCCGAGACGGCCGGAGAGCTTGATGCGGATACCCTTGGCGCCGGCGTGCATGGCATCCTGCTGAGCCTTGCGCATCGCGCGACGGAAGGTCACGCGGTTGGCGAGCTGCTCGGCGATGCCCTGGGCGACGAGCTGGGCGTCGAGGGCGGCGTTCTTCACCTCGAAGATGTTGAGCTGGACCTGCTTGCCGGTGATCTTCTCCAGCTTCGCGCGCACGCGCTCGGCCTCGGCGCCGCGGCGGCCGATCACGATGCCCGGACGGGCGGTGTGGATGTCGACGCGGACGCGGTCACGGGTACGCTCGATGACGATACGGGACACACCCGCACGCTCGAGGTCCTTGCTCATCTCCTTGCGGATCTGATCGTCTTCAAGGACGAAGTCGCGGTAACGTTCGCCGACCTTGTTGGAATCAGAGAACCACTTGGAACGGTGGTTTTCGGTGATGCCCAGACGGTAGCCAAACGGATTGATCTTCTGACCCATCTTTAGCGGGCTCCTTCCTTGTTAGCGACGACGACCGTGATGTGGGAGGTGCGCTTGTTGATACGAGCGGCACGGCCCTGGGCGCGAGCGCGGAAGCGCTTCATGGTCACGCCCTCATCGACGTAGGTCTCCTTGATGACCAGATCGTTCTCGCGGAACGGCTCGCCGGCCCTTTCGGCCTTGACGCGGGCGTTGGCGATGGCGCTCTCCAGAACCTTGCGGACCGGCAGGGCCGCGGACTGGGGGGCGAACTTGAGGATGGTAACGGCTTCGGTCGCCTGCTTGCCTCGGATGAGGTCGACCATGCGGCGAGCCTTGCGCGGCGTCACGCGGACGTGACGAGCAATTGCTTTAGCTTCCATGTGTCATTCTCTCCTTTAGCGGCGGGACTTCTTGTCGTCCTTCACGTGACCCTTGAAGGTCTTCGTGGGGGCGAACTCACCGAGCTTGTGGCCGACCATGGATTCGGTGACGAACACCGGAACATGCTTGCGGCCGTCATGAACAGCGAAGGTGTGTCCGATGAAGTCCGGGGTGATCATCGAACGGCGCGACCACGTCTTGATGACGTTGTGCGTGCCCTTCTCGTTCTGATCGTCGACTTTCTTCTGCAAGTGGGCGTCGACGAAGGGGCCCTTCTTGATGCTACGAGTCATCTTCTCGATACTCCCTTACTTGCGGTTCTTGCCATTCGGACGACGACGAACAATCATCTTGTTCGAAGCCTTCTTCGGACGACGAGTACGGACTTCGCCCTTGCCCCACGGGGAGACCGGCGGCTTGCCGCCGCGGGTACGACCGCCGTGCGGGTGGTCGACCGGGTTCATGGACTCACCACGGGTGATCGGGCGCTTGCCCATCCAACGGGCGCGACCGGCCTTGCCGAGCTGCACGTTGGCGTGCTCTTCGTTGCCGACCTCGCCGACGGTGGCGCGGCAGCGCGCGTCGACGTTGCGGATTTCGCCGGACGGCATACGCAGCTGGGCGAGGTTTCCGTCCTTGGCGACGAGCTGCACCGAGGTGCCGGCGGAGCGGGCGATCTTGGCGCCGCCCAGCGGGCGGAGCTCGATCGCGTGCACGACGGTACCGGTCGGGATGTTGCGCAGCGGCAGGTTGTTGCCCGGCTTGATGTCGGCCTGGGCGCCGGTCTCGATGACGTCGCCCTGCTTGACGCCCTTCGGCGCGATGATGTAGCGCTTCTCGCCATCGGCGTAGTGCAGGAGGGCGATGCGGGCGGAGCGGTTCGGATCGTACTCGATCTCGGCGACCTTGGCGGGCACGCCGTCCTTGTCCCAACGCTTGAAGTCGATGAGACGGTACTGGCGCTTGTGACCGCCGCCGCGATGGCGGGAGGTCATACGGCCGTAGGAGTTGCGACCGCCGGTCTTGGACAGCTTGCGAACCAGCGACTTCTCAGGCGTGGAGCGCGTGATCTCGGAGAAATCCGAGACGGACGCGTTGCGGCGGCCTGCAGTCGTCGGCTTATAAACGCGGATAGCCATAATGTAGTTCTTCCTTTGACTTTCTCGGCTAGCCTTCAGTTACCAAAGATGTCGATGGTCTGGCCCTCGGCGACGGTCACGATCGCGCGCTTCTGGGAAACACGCTGGCCGAAACCGGTGCGGGTGCGCTGACGCTTGCCGGCGCGGTTGAGGGTGTTGACCTTCGTCACCTTGACCTTGAAGATCTCTTCGATTGCCTGCTTGATCTGCACCTTGTTCGCGTCAGGGGCCACCACGAAGGTGTACTGTCCCTGGTCGGAAGCGGCGTAGCTCTTCTCGGAGACGACGGGCTTGAGAATCACGTCGTGTGCGGGCTTGTGAATAGCGACCATCTAAATCAGGCCTCCTTCGGCTCGGTCTTGGCGGCGACGAAAGCCTCGAGGGCTTCCTTCGTGAAGACCACGTACTGCGCGGTGACCACGTCGTACGTATTGAGCTGATCAACGAAAATCGGGTGAACGGTCGGGATGTTGCGCACGGACAGCCACTCGTTGATGTTGTCACGAGTGAAGACCACCGTGGTGAACTTGTTCTCGGTGATCGGGGTCAGCGCGGCGACGGCGGCCTTGGTGGACGGCTCGGTGATGCCGAAGTCCACGACGGCGATGCGACCGGCGTTGGCGCGATCGGAGAGGACGTAGCGCAGGGCCGCGGCCTTCATCTTCTTCGGGGTGCGCTGGTCGTACTTGCGCGGATGCGGGCCGAACACGACGCCACCGTGGTACCACTGCGGAGCGCGGGTCGAGCCCTGACGGGCGCGGCCGGTGCCCTTCTGCTTCCACGGCTTCTTGCCGCCGCCGGAAACGTTGGCGCGGGTCTTGGTGGAGTGGGTGCCCTGACGGGCCGCGGCCAGCTGGGCCACGACGACCTGGTGCACCAGCGGCACGTGGGACTGGATGTCCTCGGCGGAGATGCCGAACAGTTCGGCCGGCGCCTCGACGGTGCCGGAGGCCTTGCCCTTGGCGTCGGTGACGTTCAGAGTAACGTTTGCCATGATCTATCAGGCTCCCTTCACTGCCGAACGGACGAGAACGATACCGCCCTTGGGGCCGGGAACGGCGCCCTTGACGGCGATAACACCGTTCTCAACATCCGCGGAAACGATGGTGAGGTTCTGCACGGTGGAAGTGACGTGGCCCATACGGCCGGCCATCTTCTTGCCCTTGAGAATGCGACCCGGGGTGGCGCAGGCGCCGACGGAGCCGGGACGACGTTCGTTCTTGTGCGAACCGTGGGTACGGCGGTAGGACTTGAAGCCCCAGCGCTTGATGGTGCCGGCGAAGCCCTTGCCCTTGGTGGTGCCGGTGATATCGACCTCGGTGCCCTCGTCGAACACCTCGGCGGTCAGCTCCTGGCCCACCTCATACTCGGTGGCGTTGTCCTCGCGCACCTCAACGAGGTGGCGGCGAGGGGTGACGCCGGCCTTGGCGAAGTGGCCGGCCAGCGGCTTGGTCACCTTGGTCGGGTCGATCGCGCCATAGCCGATCTGCACCGCGGTGTAACCGTCGGTCTCATCGGTCTTGATGGCGGTGACCACGTTGGTGGACACGTCGATCAGGGTGACGGGAACGAAGAAGCCGTTCTCATCCCACACCTGGGACATGCCGAGCTTCTTGCCCAGCAGCGCCTTGCGATCTGCTCGTTGCGACATAGCGGTTCCTCCTCCCCTTACAGCTTGATCTCGATGTTGACGTCCGCGGGCAGATCAATGTGCATCAGGGAATCCACGGCCTTGGGGGTCGGGTCCACGATGTCGATGAGACGCTTGTGCGTGCGCATCTCGAAATGCTCGCGAGAATCCTTGTACTTGTGAGGAGAACGGATAACACAGAAAACGTTCTTCTCGGTCGGCAGCGGAACGGGGCCAACAACAGTTGCGCCCGCGTTCGTCACCGTTTCGACGATCTTCTTCGCCGATTGGTCGATGACCTCGTGGTCATAGGACTTAAGCCTGATGCGGATTTTCTGTCCCGCCATTGCCGTCCGCCCTTTCTAGCGATTCGTGTACTGTTTACCAATCCTGCTTCGTTAAGGGCACCGGCGCGCATGGCCTCCCTTGGACATACGTCCACTGGCGGTCATCCGTCATCAGTGCGCGGCCTCCAAGAACCACTGGTGGTTATTCTTGGTCCGCGCTCGCTTTTTTGATTCCAATATGCGAGCCCAAAACAGGCAACTTCTCAATTAAAGCATCAGGTACGGATTAAGGAATATGGGCGTGTCGCCGCGCAGTCTGCCGCATTTCGAAGAAATGCACAAGCAGACTGCGCGAGGCGGATCAGTGAAAGCCCCAGTGGGGCTTTCACCCGCCGGAGCCATCCTTATAACAAAACTGTTCCACCTCATTACGCAATGCTGCCCATACCTATATATATACACACACACATACGCAAAAGGACCCGACTCCGAATGGAGCCGGGTCCTTCAGTCAGTTCAATGCCAAGGCGTTATCAGCGCTCGGAGGCTTCCTCCGTGGCGGCTTCGCCTTCGCGCTCGACGCGCAGCTTGTGGCCTTCGGCCTGGCTGACGCCGTAGTAGGCGGCGATGGCGATGTCCTTCATGTCCTCGATCTGCGGGATGCGCGGGTTCGCGGGGGCGCACTGGTCCTCGTAGGCGCGCATGCCGATCTGGTCGAGCACGCTCCAGAAGTAGTCCTCGTCCACACCGCAGTCCTGGAAGCTCTTGTTCATACCGAGCTTGTTGTCGCGGTAGTCCTCGACCGCCTTCGCCAGGTTCTCGACGGCTTCGGCCGGGGTCTTGCCCGGGTCGATGCCGAGGTTGCGGGCGATGTCCTGGTAGCGCTCCGGGGCGATGTACTTGTTGTACTTCGGCCAGGAGGTGGGCTCCTCCGGAACGGATCCGTTGTAGCGGATCACGTACGGCAGCAGGATGGAGTTGGTGCGGCCGTGGGCGATGTGGCACAGCGCGCCGATGGTGTGGCTCATGCCGTGGCACATGCCGAGGAACGCGGAGCCGAAGGCCATGCCGGCCATGGTGGCGGCGTTGTGCATCTTCTCCTGGGCGCGGGTCTTGTCCTCACCGGGCTCGCCGTTGACGGATTCGGCCAGGTTGTCCCAGATGAGCTTGGCCGCGTGCAGCGCCATGCCGTCGGTGAAGTCGTTCGCGTACACGGACACGTAGGCTTCCATCGAGTGGGTCAGGGCGTCGAAGCCGGCGTCGGAGGCGAGACGGCGCGGCTGGGTGCGGGCCAGCACCGGATCGACGATGGCGACCGACGGGGTCAGCGCGTAATCGGTGATCGGGTACTTGTAGCCGGTCTTGTGGTCGGAGATCACGGCGAACGGGGTCACCTCGGAGCCGGTGCCCGACGAGGTCGGGATGCACACGAGCTTGGCCTTCTTGCCCAGCGGCGGGATCTTGAACGCGCGCTTGCGGATGTCGAAGAACTTCTCGCGCACGTCGGAGAAGGAGATTTCCGGGTGCTCGTAGAGCAGCCACATGATCTTGGCCGCGTCCATCGGGGAGCCGCCGCCGACCGCGATGATCGTGTCGGGCTCGAACTCCTCGCGCATCATCTCGGCGCCCTTCTCGACGGTCTCGACCGAGGGCTCCGGCTCGACGTAGTCGATGATGCGGAAGGTGACGCGGTTGGCGCGGGCGCGCAGCTGGTCGATGATCTTATCGACGATGCCGAGCTGCTCCATCACCTTGTCGCACACGATGACGGCCTTCTCGATGCCGTACATGTCGCGCAGGTACTTGACGGAGTTCGGCTCGAAGTAGGTCTTCGGCGGGATCTTGAACCACTGCATGTTGTTGTTCCTCCGGGCGATGCGCTTGACGTTGATGAGATTCACGGCCTGCACGTTGCCGGACACGCTGTTGCCGCCGTAGGAGCCGCAGCCCAGGGTCAGGGACGGGGCGACCGCGTTGTAGATGTCGCCCACGCCGCCCAGGGAGCTCGGGGAGTTCCAGATGATGCGGCAGGCGTGCATCCTGAGGCCGTACTCACGCACCAGATCCTGGTTGTTGGTGTGGATGGCGGCGGTGTGGCCCGCGCCGTGCACGAGCATCTGCTCGCACATCACGAAGGCCTCGTCCTTGTCCTTGGCCTTGAGCACGGCCTGCACGGGGCCGAGCTTCTCCATGGTCAGGGGCTCGTTCTCGCCGACCTCCTTGCATTCGGCGGCCAGGATGGTCGCGTCGGCCGGGATCTCGAAGCCGGACTGGCGGGCGATCCACTGCGGGGACTTGCCCGGCACCTTGGAGTTGAGGACCGGCTTGTTGCCCGAGAAGGCGGTGCAGCCGAACATGAACTGCTCGAGCTTGGCCTTCTCCTCGTCGTTCACGAAGTAGGCCTTGCGGCGCTTGAGTTCCTTGACCAGCGGCGCGTAGACGTCCTTGTGGGCGATGATGGCCTGTTCGGTGGCGCAGATCATGCCGTAGTCGAAATGCTTGGAGAGGATCAGATCGTTCGCGGCGCGCACGATGTCCACGTCCGAGTCGACGTAGGCCGGGGCGTTGCCGGCGCCCACGCCGAGGGCGGGCTTGCCGGAGGAGTACGCGGCCTTGACCATGCCCGGGCCGCCGGTGGCCAGGATGGTGGCGATGCCGGGGTGCTTCATCAGCGCGCCGGTCGCCTCGATGGAGGGATGCTCGATCCACTGGATGCAGTCCGCGGGAGCGCCGGCCTCGACGGCCGCGTCGCGCACGATGCGCGCGGCCTCAGAGGAGCACTTCTGGGCGAACGGGTGGAAGCCGAACACGATCGGGCAGCGGGTCTTCAGGGCGATCAGCGACTTGAAGATCGCGGTGGAGGTCGGGTTGGTGACCGGGGTCACGCCCGCGACCACACCCACGGGCTCGGCGATCTCGTCGATGCCCATGACGTCGTCCTCGCGGATGATGCCGACGGTCTTCTGCCCGGCCAGGTAATTGGTGACGTGCTCGCACGCGAAGATGTTCTTGGTGGCCTTGTCTTCCACGAGACCGCGGCCGGTCTCGTCGACGGCCATCTTCGCCAGCACGAGGTGCTTGTTCAAAGCGGCGATCGAAGCCTTGGCGACGATGCGGTCGACCTGCTCCTGATCCAGCTTCTCGAACTCCTCAAGGGCCTTCAGGCCCTTCTTGACGAGAGCGTCGACCTCGGCCTCGGCCGCGGCCTGCTTCTCTTCGGGGCTCGGCTTGGTAGCCTCGATGTTCTTCTTTGCTTCTGCCACTTTCGGTCCTCCTCGATCTAGGATGTCGCAAAGGGTGGTTGTTGTCGCAGAATCTATCTGTGACCCAAGTCACAGATTACCGGAGAATGGCCCCTTTTGCACATTTGCCGTGTTGCACACTTGATATCATATTATGTGTGTTTCACGTTCTATTTCTGTTCATATTTGCAATTTATTCAGCTATTTTCGAACATTTGAGTGGTTTTGTCCGTTTCAATGTGCAAAACCGAACATCACTTCGGACAAACTTTGTGAAATATATTTTCTATAAGTTTTTCCACACAAAACCATTCTTTAAAATCATTTTATAAAAGTTGAACGCCTCTCCCCGAGAAACCATTGCCATTACGCCATTTTCATGCCTCATCCACAATCGCCAACGCGACAAAGCCAGTCGATTCATCCCCACATTCGGCAACCACTTTTGATAAAGTGATGTGAGATATCGTCGAATACGGCCTAGGGGTCAAGGAGCCGACAATGAAGACAGCATCCGTCACCGCGCTGAAGGAACAGAACCGCCGCGCCATCACCGACTACCTCTACCGGCACCATGACGTCACCAAACAGACGCTGGAACGCGAGCTGGAACTCAGTCTGCCGACCATCACCGCCAACCTGCGGGCCTTGGAGCAGGAGGGACTGATCGTCCGCGGCGCGCCGCAGGAATCCACCGGCGGACGCAAGGCGCAGACCTACGAGTTCTCCCCCGCATCCCACGCCGCCATCGGTGTGGCCGCCTGCGCCGGAGGCATCACCATGTGCGCCGTGGACCTGCGCGGCAGCGTCATCGCCCGCAGGCACAAAACCACCCAATACCGCGACAGCGACGCCTACTATCGCAAACTCGGCGCGATGGTCACCGAATTCGCCGACGCCGTGGCCAAACAGGGCAGCGCCATCCTCGGCGTCGCCTTCTCCATCCAAGGCATCGTCTCTCCCGACGGGCGGACCATCACCTTCGGCAATATCGTGGGAAACACCGGACTGACGCTGGAAACGCTGGCGCAGGGCGTCGACTATCCCGCGCTGATGATCCACGACTCGGACGCCTCCGCCATGGCCGAGCTATGGTTCGATTCCACCATCACCGACGCGGTCTGCGTGTATCTGGAACGCCGGCCGGGCGGCGCGGTGATCGTGGGCGGGCAGCTCTACCAGGGGCCGAACCAATGCAACGGCACCATCGAGCATATGCGCCTCGTGCCCGGCGGCGCGGAATGCTGTTGCGGGCAGCGCGGATGCATGGATGTCTACTGCTCGCCGGAGACGCTGATGGAGGACGGCGAAAGCCTGCCGGGCTTCTTCAGCGTGCTGGAACAGGGCGAACGCGATCATCGCGAACGCTTCGACGAATGGTTGGGCAATGTGGCGCAGGCGGTGGCGAACATCCGCACCGTGCTCGCCGGCGACATCATCATCGGCGGCGAGGCGGCGCGCTATCTCGACGACGCGGACATCATCGACCTCAAACGCCGTGTGGACGCGCTCAGCCCCTTCGCCTCGGAGCGTTTCGAGCTGCGCAAAAGCAGCTGCGCCGATGACCAGAACATCATCGGCGCAGCCCTACGCTTCGTCCAAACCTACATCGACGAGATCTGCGGCGAGTAGGCTCGCCGGGCATGCCGCCGAACCAGATCCATCCGTCTGGGTTCGGACATCGCCATCAGCCCAGCCACCACAGGAGCGACTTCCACAAGGCCGACCACCACTGGCGCAGCGACTGCAGCCAGGATCCGCCGTTGCCGTCCGGTTCGGGTTCGGGAGAGGGTTCCGGCTCGGGCTCAGGCTCGGGTTCGGGAGCTGGTTCGGGTTCGGGAGCGGATTCCAACGCCCCATATGCCTCGTTCAGCGCGGCGAGGGCGGCGTCCACAGCCTCCTGGGTGGCGGAACCGTCCGCGGACGCCGTCTTCGCGTCGGCCAACGCCTCGGTGAACACCGCCCACGATTCGGCCGTGTACTCCGATTCGACCAGGCCCGCGGCGTCCATCCGAGCGATCGCCTCGTCCAATGCGGCCTTGTCGACCGGCTCGGGTTCGGGCTCGGGTTCCGGCTCCGGGTCGGCGATGGGAGTGAACACCGTGAAGTTCCTGACCGTCTGGATGGCGGTGTTGTAGTAGTTCACCGCGTACAGGCGGTCCAGCGATGTGGCTGTGGTGGAGACGGATTCGGAAGCGATGACCGCACCGGACCGCTTGTCGGTGATGGTATACGTCACCGTGCCCGCATTCGTCGCCTTCGTATCGTCCGCCGCCGGCGTCTCGGCGGCAAAGTCCACTTCCAGCGCCACATGGACCGTTTCGGCGGCACTCCGCTTGGCGCTGCTCCACCGCGGCTCGTATTGCGTGAGCACCGAATCCGTCACGGAACCGAGAGTCTCGTACAGCACGTCGCCCTTGGCTTCGGTGGCCCACCGAAGTTCCTCGGTTTTCTTGCCTCCGATGGCGAACACCAGCGTTCCGTCGGCATCGCGGAACTCAAAGCCGCCCTTGTTGTTGATCGTCGCGCTCCAATCGAATTCCACTATGGCCTTCGTCACGGCGCTTACCGATTCAGGCAGCGTGGCTTTGGCGTGCTTATAGGCTCCCATACCCTCGCCAAGCGTGAGCGTACCGTTTTCCGCGCTCGCATACTCAGTGAAGCCGAGCGTTTCGCCGAGATCCTCGACGGTCGTCCAACCTTCCGGAGCGGTCGGCGGCGCGGAGGCGCGGGTGAGGGTGATGATGTAGTCGCTGGCCTCACCGGTGTAGGAGTCGGCGTTCACCGTGATGGTGTTCTCGCCTTCGACGAGCGGCACGACCACGGCGTTGACGTCGGCGGCGACGAGTTCGCCGTTCACCTTGATTCCTTGCCCGGGATCGGTCGTCCATCCGCGCTCGAACGTCACGGTGACGGATTCCACGTCGGACGCGACCTCACCGTTCACCACGTTCGGATGATCCTCACCCTGCTTGGTGCGGTCGAAGGTGGCGGTGAACTCGTGGCCTTCCACGGCCAGACTCTTCAGATAGGTGGTCTGGCTGGGGTTGGTGCGGGAGACGACGACCGTGTATTCACGCGTGGTCGCCCCGTCCGCGGCGGTGACGGTCACGGGAATCGTGGTCTCGACCGTCGCGGCGTCGCTGTTGGACGGCGCGGCGAGCGCGACCTCGACGGTGCCGTCGGCCGCAACGCTCTGGCCGTTGATCGCCACCGTGGCGGCGCCGCTCAGCGCGCCCGCCGACAGGACCACCTTCTCGTCGAAGGTGTCCACAGTGCCGGTGAAGGAGTCGCCGCTGCGGGAGAGCGCCACGGAGTCGCCTGCGGCGGAGGTCACGTCGAGTGTGGCGAGCGTGGCGTCGTTCTCGGCCAGCGCCACGCCTTGGGTCACCTTGAAGGAATCCACCAGCAGGTCGCCGACGTTGGTGCCGTTGATGAAGAACAGGAGACGGTCGAGCGTTTCCACCGCGGTTCGGCCAACCCCTTGGAATTTCGATTCGCCGTCGACGAACACCTCCCAGGCGTTGGTCTCCGTGTCGTACACGCCCTTGACGTCGATCCAGTTGCCGCCGTTCGCCGCATCGGCCAGATTGGTGGGGTTCTTGTCGTCCAGTCCTTTATGGGTGAACACCTTGCCGTTGGCGATGCCGAAGGTCGCGGTCGGACCGGCGGAGCCGGCCGGATCGCTCGTCTTCCAGCCGCTTTCCGTATAGGAGTAGAGGGCGATCTGGTTGCCTGCCGTTCCTTGCACGGCACGTTTGATACGCGCTTCGATGGTCACGACGCCGCTGAGGTTCAGCGCCCCGGCGTTGTACACGCCCAGTGTGCCCTTGGAGCCCGAGGTCTTGTTGATGTGCAGGTATTTATTGCCAGGATTGTCGGCATCCTCCTCCACGGTGACGGTGCCCACCTTGCTGTTGGTCGCCGCGACCAGCGCGCCGTCGGCGCTTGCGGTGAAGTCGCCGGTCGTCTCATCGTCGAAGTTCTCGTCGATGACGACCTTCACCTCGGGCTCCACCTGGGTGAGCGCGAAGTCCGCTTTGGCGGCGGTGTTCTTCGCCACGGACACGCCTTCCGCCGCGCCCGCGCTGTATCCGCTCTTGGAGACGGCGAGTTTATAGCCGTCGGCGACTTCGGCCCTGATCGAGTACCTGCCGTCGGCGTCTGTGGTCGCGGTGCCTTCGATGACGTCGTCGGCACCGGTCGCGGTGACGGTCGCGCCTTCCACAGGCAGTCCGAGCGCGGTGACCGTGCCTGCGATGGTGCCGTAGGCCGTCAGCGTCGCGCCAAGCTTGAGATCCTGGACGGCCAGTTCGCCGGATGCCAACACCACCGAGGTTTCGCCGCCGTTTTCATAGCCGTCGGCCGCGGTGGTGAAGGTGTATTCTCCCGGATCGACGGTCGCGCCGTAATGGCCGTTCTCGTCGGCGGTCAGAGTCTCGCCGTTCCCGATGGTCACGGTCGCGCCCGGTACGGCGTTGCCGTCCTGGTCGCGCACCATGCCGGCGATGGCGGCCTTGCCTTCCGGCACCTCATAGGTGGCGGCGCCGATGTTGGCGGTGGTGGTGACCGCGTTGCCGAAGAAGTCGACGCTCGCCTCGGTGAGGTCCGCGGTTCCGTTGCCGGTCACGTGGATGCTCGGAGCGATTTCGGACAGCCTCACATCCTTGCCGGAGGCGAGCAACGGAGAATCCGCCGAGGCGAGTTTCGCGTTGGCCAGATTCTCGGACACGCTGCCGGAAAGCTTGAGATCTCCGGTGATGGCGTTCGTCTCGGTTTCGGGCGCCGTCATCTTCACGCCGTAGTAGGCGTTGGTGTCGTAGGTGACGCCGTCGCCCGTCTGGAATGTGGTGGCCGTGGCGCTTTCGTAGGTGTTGACGAAGGCGTTGTTGAACATCAGATGCGTGTTGTTGGTCTTCAACACGGAGCCGCTGCTGCCGGACGTGTTGAAGAAGCGGATATTGCCGCCGGAGTTGCCTTTGATGGTGTTGATCATCAGGTTGTTGTAGATGACGTTCACGCCGTAGGTGCCGTGCGGATTGATGTAGTTGCGTTCGATGTCTCGGATGATGTTGTATCGCACCACGGCGGACGAGCCCATGGAGAAGCCGCATAGCAGAATGCCTTCGCCGGAGTCGTGCACGTAGTTGTGCTGGATGAGGATGTTGGTGGTGGAGCTGTCCGGGTCGATGCCGTTGGTGTCGGCCGCGCCGGTGCGATGCTGCATCTCGCCCACGTCGTTGTTCTGCACCACGACGTTGTCGGAGTAGTACATCTCCATACCGGACACGCCGGAGGCGTCGATGACGTTGTTCTCGACGGTGGCGTCCTGCACGGAGGTGAGGTACAGCGAATCCCAGCCGTACTGTGTGTCGGGTTGGTCATATAGTTGTCATGCACGGTGATGTCGGTATGCGGCGCCCACGACGCGTCTTCCTTGAAGCTGCCGTCCGTGCTTACGCGCCCCGCGCCGATGCGGTCGCCCCAGCCCACGCCGGTTTTCTTGGATCGGTTCCAATTGCCGGAATACTGCTTGAACACGATGTTGCCGAACGAGGTGTTGGCGATGATGTTGTCGTAGATATCGATCTCGGACAGCTGGGTGGCCGTGGTCTCGTCTCCCGCGGTGCCTTCGAACATGATGCCGCCGGTGCGCTTCGAACGGTCGATGCCCGACTTGGACACGGACCAGGTCACGCCGGAGACGTCGTGGACGAACATGTTGTGGATGGAGAAGCCCTTGAGGCTGGCCGTGTTCTCGCCCGAGACGTGCACGCCGCGCAGGTCGCCCGTTTTGGGATTCTCGGTGCCGGGCACTTGGCCGTTGTCGGAGACGACCTCGAACGTGGAGGCGTCGAATCCGTCGGTGACGTTGGTGACTTCGATATTGGAGATATCCCAATACTGCTGGTTGGTCAGCTGGATCACGTCGTTGACCACGCCGCGGCCGTTGAGCTCGGGCGCCGCGCCGTCTCCGTAGCTGGAGAGCACGATCGGAGCGTCGGCGGTGCCGGAGCCTTGCGGGGCGAGCATCGCGGTCGGCGCCGATTCGGCTTTGTTCAAGCCGGCATCGCCTTCGCCGCTGCGCCAGGTGTAGGCAAGCTGCGCCACTTCCGTGCCTTCGGCATCCCATACGCTGCCCGCCTTGAGCAGGATGCGGTCGCCGGGTTGGAAAACGGTCTCGTTCACCTTGCCCAGCGACTGCCAGGCCGTGTTCTCGGACGTGCCGTCGTTGGCGTCGTCGCCGCCTTCGGAATCGACGTAATAGGTGGTGCCGCTGCCGGAAGGGGCCGAACCGTCCGTCACGATCAGCTCTCCCGCGTCCACGACGGCACGGCCTTCGGATTTCATCGCGCTTTTATCCGTATAGCCGGACAGACTCGCGCTCGCCGTCGCATCGTTGGCGTATGCCATGGGAGCGAATCCCACCAACATCGCGACACTGGCCGCCATCGCCACGATCCGGGCGAAACCATTGCCTGCGTTATGCATCGTTTGCCTTTCATCATTGAACCACTGTGATAAATGTAAACGATTCCAAAGAAGCAAGCTTCTTTGCCTGATTTGCAGAAATCGCTTCCACTTTGTCATTGTACGAATATCGGCAACATATTGCAAATCCAATGAAACAATAATGGAACATAATGAAAAAGGCTTGGCTTCATTTCAAAGCCAAGCCCGCATTCATCCTCAAATCAAACGCCTCACACCCGTCATCCCGAGCGGAGCGCAGCGCAGTCGAGGGATCTTATGCCTCACACGATCTGGCAGAACTCGATGGTCTCGCCGTTGGGGCCGTAGACGTTGAAATAGCGGATGCCGTTGTCCCAGAACGAGGGAATGGACTGGATCTCTGTGTCTTTGAAATCGAGCCCCAGCGCCTTCGCGTTCTCGAACGCGGCCTCGATGTCCGGCGTGTCGAAGGCCCAATGGTTGATCGCGCCCGTGGTCATCGGCGCGGGATCGCCCTCCCAGGTTTCGATGGTCAGATGCCCGTAGCGCAGGAAGGCGCAGCGGTTCTCGCCGTTCTTGAACAGGCCGGCCAGTTCGAAGCCGAGCTTGGTGGTGTAGAACTCGATGGTCTCGTCCAGGTCCTTGGCCGGCATGCCGGAATGCTGCAGGTCGGTGGTGAACGCGGTCATAGGTGTGGTCATCATGGTCCTCCTTTGGATTGGATTGGGTTTTGTTTTCTAGGGTAAGTCCGCGGGCCAAACGTTTCATCAACGCAACGCCGTGCATATCGTCGTCGACCGGATCCGCCGTCCGGACCCGGCCCGCGAGCGTCGCCGCGTTATGCGGCCACGGCGCCCACGTCGAGTGCCTGATGCTTGAACGAGGGGAACACGTGCGTGTCGGCCCAGCCGGTGATGCCGCCCTGGAACAGGAAGGCGAACACGGTGCCCAGACCGAAGAAGTTCACCGTCAGACCCCCGTTGGACACCGACAGCAGCGCGATCGAGACGACGGCCACCAGCGCCGGCGGCACATACGACAGCCACATGGCCACCGCGGCGTTCCCCTTGCAGTATTTGAACCGCAGGATCTGCATGAGGTCGTCGGCCGGATGCAACGCGATGTTCGCACGCTGGTAGATCGAGATGGCGATGGCGATGCAGGCGACGCCGACGAAGTTCACCAGCACGTACGCCGCATGCATGGCGACGTTGGAGCCCGCATAGGGCAGACCGTCCCAACCGGGCGTGTAACGGCCGAGGAAGAAGTCGGTGAACACGCCCACCAGCAGCGAGAACGGCACGAGGAAGATCACATTGCCGAGGATGCGAGTCCAGTTCACACGGCCGACCAGCAGCTGGTTGACGACGATCACCGCCAGACCGACCAGAAAGAACGACCAGAACTGCAGGTTGAAGACGCCGCCGACGTTGAGCCATGCAGGCAGCACATCGGCGAAATTGTATTCGGCCGCGGTCCAGAACGCCGCGCCGAGATAGGAGGCCTGCGCGCCCTCGCCGGCGACGCGGTTGCTGGAGACGGCGGTGAGCACGTTGCCCAACGCGTTGAGCGGCAGGGACAGGATGAACAGGGCGATGGTGGTGCCCATCGAAGCGGTGCGGCCAGCCGCGTTCCGGGAAGACTCCTTCCGGGTCCGATCGGCCGGGGACGAGGCGGCGAGCGCGACGCCATCCGGGAGACGCGGCGAAACGGACGCGGACGCGGCGGTGCGCGAAGAGGTGAAAGACGAGGTCATCGTTGACTCTTTCCTTGACTGGGCATATGCCCGCCGGCGAGACGGTCTCGGCGGACATATGCGGCATGGATTACACGTGCCGCCGTCGCCCGGCGGGCGCGCCCGGCGTCGGCGGCGGGGAGGGAGGAGCTCACTTGCCGAGCTTGACGACGGCCTTGGAGACGCCGGTGATCTTGCCGTCGAGGAAGTCCTGCACCTGTTCGAGTTCCAGCTCGTGGCTGATCAGGCCGCCGATGTTCATCTTGCCGGCCGACACCAGCGAGATCGCGTCGCGGAAGGTGAGCGGGTTGATGAAGGAGCCTTGGATGGTCAGCTGCTTCTTGTAGATGTCGTAGGTGTTCATCTCGAAATGCGCCTCCTGCGGGCCGACGCCGAACATCAGCACCTGCGCGCCCTTCTTGGTGGCGGCCACGGCCTGCGCCTGGGTGGCGGGCAGACCCACGGCCTCGATCACCACGTCGTAGGAGTCGGCGGGGATGGCCTCGCGGGTGGTGTTGTAGATGTTGGCGACGCCGAACTCCTCCTGGTTGCGCTTGAGTTTCTCGTCGAAGATGCCGGCGAGGTCGACCTGGTGCACGCCGTAGGCCTGCAGCAGCTGGGCGAAGATCTGGCCCATGAAGCCGTCTCCGATGACCAGCGCCTTCTGGTAGGGATGCAGGTCGAGCAGGTCGAGGCCGTGCACGCCGCAGGAGACGGGTTCGATGGCGGCCGCGTCGCGCAGGGAGACGTTGTCGGGCAGCTTGTAGACCACGGTGGCGGGGGCGGTGAACTGTTCGGCGAGGCCGCCGTCGCGGGTCACGCCTACGGCGGAGAGATGGTCGCACAGTTCGGGGCGCTGCGTGAGGCAGAACTCGCACTGGCCGCAGTAGATGTTCGGGTCGACGGCCACACGGTCGCCGACGACCACATTGGTGACCTCCGAGCCGACGGCGGCGACCACGCCGGAGTTCTCGTGGCCGAGCACGATCGGCGGCACGGCGGCGGCGGAGCCGGGGCGGCCGGCGTACAGATCATGGTCGGTGCCGCACACGCCCGCATAGGCGGTGTTGATCAGCACCTCATTCGGCGCGATGGTCGGGGTCGGCAGTTCCTGGATTTCGAATTCCTTGACGCCGGTGAGCACGAGAGCCTTCATGATGGTTGTCCTTTCCACTGCGAAAGTGTGTGATCCACGATGATTTGTGTTTGCCGCCGCTCCGTCTGCGGTGCGGTGTTGATAACGAGCATATCTTATTTAATTCTGTTTTGCAAATTCGTTTTCTAAAACTTGTTTATACGGCGTGTCGGTAGAATACAAGCTATGAGGAATCCGAAACTTCACCGGTATGCGACGAGGCCCGGTCTGTACTTCACCGACGACGGCGGCGCCGACGCCGTCGTGCGCTCGGAAACCGCCGACCAAGTCTGGCTGTCCGTGCTGGAACCCATCGACCAGCCCAGCGCCTTCTTCGGGGAATCCGTCCGCCTGTTCGACACCCCCAACGTGCCCTTCGTGCGTCAGATCCAGGAATTCGCCGTCTGCTCGCGCGTCATCGAATCGCTGTACGTGCGCGAGACGCTGTTCCGCATGCAGGGGCCGAACTACGGCCTGTGGTACGTGCATCTGCCCAAAGCGTGGGACGGCATGCGCTACGGCTACCGCGTGGACGGCGCGTGGGACCCGAAGCACGGCGTGCGATTTAATCCGTACAAGCTGCTGCTCGACCCCTACGGCAAAGGCATCGACGGTTCCATGGAGCTATGCCCCGCCGCCTTCTCCTACGACTGCGACGTGGTGGACGGCAAAGTGAAGGGATCCGCGTTCGGTCCCATGAACACCATCGACTCGCTCGGACACATGCCCATATCGGTGGCGATCGACGACCGCGACTCCAAAAAACACGAGGGCGACCCGGACCATCCCCACGTGCCGTGGAGCAAAACGGTGATCTACGAGCTGCACGTCAAAGGCTTCACCGCCAACGCCCCATGGCTGCCCGAGGAACTGCGCGGCACCTACGCGGGCCTCGCGCACCCCATCACCTTAAGCTATCTGCAGAACCTCGGCGTCACATCCCTCGAGCTGCTGCCCATCCAGGCCAAACAGGACGAACTGTTCCTCCAAGAGCACGGCCGCAGCAACTATTGGGGATATTCCACACTGAACTACTTCTCCCCCGAACCCTCCTACGCCACCAAGGCGGCGCGCGAGCAAGGCGCCGGCGCGGTACGCCAGGAGGTCATCGACATGGTGCGCGCCCTGCACGAGGCGGGCTTCGAGGTCATCATGGACGTGGTCTACAACCACACCTGCGAAGGCGGCGTGGAGGGGCCGACCGCCTGCTGGCGCGGTCTGGACTCCGTCTCCTACTACCGGCATCAGAAAGACAACGCCGGCCGGCTCGAAGACACCACAGGCTGCGGCAACAGCCTCGACTTCACGAACACGCATGTGATCACCTTCGCCATCGATTCGCTGCGCTACTGGGCCAAACGCATCGGCATCGACGGATTCCGCTTCGACCTGGCGGCCTCGCTCGCCCGGCTCGACGGCGAATTCACCCGCCACCACCCCTTCCTGTACGCGCTGCGCTCCGACCTGCTGCTCGGCAATCTCAAACTCATCATGGAACCGTGGGATCTGGGCAATCTCGGCTGGCGCACCGGCCAGTTCGGCAGTCCCTTCGGCGAGTGGAACGACCGCTTCCGGGACACGACCCGAACCTTCTGGCTCACCGACACGGAGGCCGGCCCCGGATCGGGCCGCGTCGGCATGCAGGAAATGGCCACGCGACTGTGCGGATCGGCGGACCTGTTCGCCACCGACCCCGGACGCGGCGCCTCGTCCTCGATCAACTACGTCTCCTGCCACGACGGCTTCACCCTCACCGACCTGACGCAATACGCCGTCAAGCACAACGAGGTCAACGGAGAGAACAACAACGACGGCTCGAATGTGAACCACTCCGCCAACTTCGGCGTGGAGGGACCGAGCGACGACCCCGCCATCATACTCAAACGCGAGCGGGCGGCGATGAACATGCTGGGCACGCTGCTGCTCAGCCTCGGCACCCCGATGATGCTCGCCGGAGACGAGTTCGGCAACACGCAGCACGGCAACAACAACCCCTACAGCCAGGACAACGACATCACCTGGCTGACGTGGGACTGGCTGTACGCCCCGGAGAAGACGCCCCAGATGAACCGTCTGGACAACGTCTCACGGCTGCTGTCGCTGCGGCGCTCGCTGGACATGTTCCACCATGAGGATTTCTTCACGCGATTGAGCCAGCTGGGACTGCTCAAACCCTCCAGCCGCGTGCAGTGGTTCCTGCCCAACGGCACGACCCCCATGGAACGCGACTGGTTCGATCTGGGGATGCGCAGCTTCACCATGCGCCTGCTCTCCAACAACGAGGTGGACGTGCTGCTGCTCGTCAACGGCGTGAACGAGGATGTCCCCTTCCGCCTACCGTCCGACAGTGAATGGACGTCGTTGTGGAGCTCGGCGGAATCGACCGGACAGCGTCCCGGACATGGGTTGGCGGCGGAGGATCTGCCCACGGACGACTCGCAATCCACATGGACGAAAAACGTGCCGCCCGACAGCTCCGTGCATTATCTGATCAAGCGGATGCAGGAACGCTCGACGAACGGCGATGCGATCCATCTGGTGTCGATGGGCGAGGCGAAGGGCGGAGCCGGATCCCTGGCGATGCCGGCCGCACGCGACGCGGACGCGCATACCGGCGGCATGCACGACGCGGGCGCACGCGACGCCGCACGCGGATCATCGGCCGCCCAAACCAGCCCACAATCCCCGGTCCAATCGCAATCGCAATCGCAACCACAATCGGAGGGCGCGTCCACGGCGGAACAGCCCGACGACAATGTCTGGACGGCACCCGCCTTGAGCATCAGCCTGATGAAACAGGTGGGATAGCAGCCACCCGCAACGCCGTCATCCCGAGCGTAGTCGAGGGATCTCCTGGCGAAGGGAGATTCCTCGACTACGCTCGGGATGACGATGATAACGGTTATTCATCACGCTGAGCGGAGCGCGACGAGGCGCAAACATCTCCATGGGATGACGGTTCCCATCAAGAAACGAGAAAGGCCCCCGGATGATCCGGGAGCCTTTCGTATAACGCGTGTCGCGCCAAGCTTAACGCTTGGAGAACTGCGGTGCGCGGCGAGCCTTGTGCAGACCGGCCTTCTTGCGCTCCACGACACGGGAGTCGCGGGTCAGGAAGCCAGCCTTCTTCAGGGTGGCGCGGTTGGCATCGCGGTCGATGGCGTTGAGCGCGCGGGCCACGCCGAGACGGATGGCACCGGCCTGGCCGGTGGTGCCGCCGCCGTCGACGAGGACGATCGCGTCGAACTTGCCTTCGAGCTTGAGCAGCACGATCGGGGAGTTGACCTCACGCTGCAGCAGCTTGGAGGGGAAGTACTCCTCCAGGGTGCGGCCGTTGATGGTCCACTTGCCGGAACCCGGAATCAGGCGCACGCGGGCGACTGCTTCCTTGCGGCGACCGGTGCCGTAGCCCGGCTCGATCGCGGACGTGCCGGTGCCGGCACCCGCGTTGGTCTCGGTGGTGTAGCTGGTGAGCTCTTCGGTCTCCTGAACCTGGGAGTCGTTGGTGTTTTCAGCCATGATTCTTATCTCCTCCTACGGTTCACTTGGCCTGCTGCGAGACCTGGGCGATCTCGAAAGCCTGCGGCTTCTGGGCGACGTGCGGATGCTCGGCGCCGCGGAAGATGCGCAGACGATCAAGCTGCACCTTGGCCAGACGGTTCTTCGGCAGCATGCCCTTGACGGCGGAACGGATGATGCGCTCGGGGTTCTTCGCGAGCAGCTCGGCGTAGGAATCGCGACGCAGACCGCCCGGACGGCCGGAGTGCATGTAGAGTTCCTTGCCCATCTTGTTGCCGGTCAGAGCAATCTTGTCGGCGTTGATGATGATCACATGGTTGCCGGAATCGGCGTGGGGCGCGTAGGTCGGCTTGTTCTTGCCGCGCAGCAGGGTTGCGACCTGGGAGGCGAGACGACCGAGCACCACGTCGGTGGCGTCGACAACGTACCAGTCATGAGTCAAATCAGCTGGCTTCGGAGTGAAAGTTTTCACTAGTGTACCTTTTCTATTCATTGTGTTCCGGGCCGTCCAAATCCGGGCATGCGTTGAAGCGGCGCAAAGCCCGGCTTTTCAAGCCTCATTATCCGTGGGCTCCCTGAAAGTCCTCGATGGCGAGTGGGAAAGCGCTTTGAAGGACCCCTTAGGGAAACACAACAATCCACTAGTATATCGCCGGCCTTGACTTTAGGCAACCAGCGGGTTGCGCGTCAGCCCCGCATAATCGCGGCGATGCGCTGCACGGATTCACGGTCGAACAGCCCTTCGACCGGAACCACGTTGCCCCGCTCGTCGCCCAACGGGATACGCCAGTTCAGATACTCGTTGTTGGTGCCCGGCTGGTTCTGCGCGCGCTTCTCGCCCACCGCGTCGGTGATCGAGGCGGCGAGCAGCTTGCACGGCGAATCGGTGAGCGCGCGGTACAGAGCCTCCACAATCGCCTTCTCGTTGGCCACACGATCCGCCGCGGCCTGCGCGTCGAGATAGCCGTTGTCGACCAGCATCGCGATCATCGCGTCCTGCTCGGCCTGGGCGCTGGCCTGGAACTCCTCGACCGGCCCGGACAGCAATCCCAGACGCTCGCGGATCTTCACATGCTCGTATTCGAGATAACCGGCCGCCGGCGGCATATCATGCGTGTTCACCGAGGCGAGCGCGTATTCGCGCCACTGCTTCGGCGTGCGGAACACGCCGTCGCGCTGCTCGAACCATTCGACCGCGCAGCCCAGCAGGCCGTGCGAGGACAGCGAGTCGGCCACATACTCGGGAACCACACCCAAGTCCTCGCCGACGACGACGCCGCCGGCACGCGAGGCCTCCAGCGCGAGGATGCCCAGCATGACATCGGCATCGTAGTGCACGTAGGCGCCGTCCGTCGCGCTGCGGCCCTCGGGAATCCACCACAGGCGGAACAATCCGAGGATATGGTCGATGCGCACCGCGCCGGCGCGGGCGAACATGCCGTGCACCATCTGACGGTAGGCGGCATAGCCGGTACGTTCCAGATCAAGCGGGTTCAACGGAGGCTGGCTCCAATTCTGGCCCTGTTGGTTGAACATGTCCGGAGGGGCGCCCACGGTCGCGCCCTTGGCGAAGCGCTCGGGATTCCACCACACTTCGGAGCCGTTGGGATGCACGCCGACGGCCAGATCGGCCATCACGCCGATGGCCAGTCCCGCGTCGCGGGCGGCCTGCTGCGCCGCGTTGAACTGCTCCACGGCGATCCACTCCAGCCAGCGGTAGAAATCGAGCGTGTCGGGGAACTGCTCCCTCAACGCGACGACCTGCTCGGAATCCTTGGTGAGCACGCGCTCCCAGTTCCCTTCGCTTCCATCGGGCGCGCCCCACTTGTCATAGCACAGGCACCACGTGGCATAGGCTTCCAGATCATCGCCCTGCTCCGCTTTGAACGCGTCGAAGTCCGCCTGGCGTTCCGCGGTGCGCCCGGCTTTGAAGATCAGCCACAGCGCGCGCATCTTCACACCCCACATGGTGTCGCGGTCGATGATCTGCGAATCGCCGTTCAACGGATCGGTTTCGGCGTGAAGCGCGTCGACCTGGGCGCGCGAGGCCTCGTCCAGCCTCGCGTATTCGGCGACGGTTTCGGGGCGGATGTAGGTGAAGTTCACCAGGCTTCGCGAAACCGGCAGATACGGCGATGGGGTCAGCGGGGAGACGGGCTCGGCCGCATGCATCGGATTGATCAGCATGAAATCGGCACCCGTGCGCCGCTTGGACTCCACCAGCAGGGTTTTGAGATCCTCGTAATCACCCACGCCCCACGATCCGGCGGAACGGATGGAGTACAGCTGCGCCATCCACCCCCACAGGCTGCCGGACTTCATCCCATCCAGCAATTCCACCCGTTCGGGGGCGCTGATCAGCGTGGCGCTCTCGGTGCGGCCGGCGACCGTGACGTGCAGGGTATGGTAGCCGGCCGGCAGGTCTTCGGGAATGACGAGCGAGGCGGTGGAGACGAACCTGCCGTCCACCTCGTAGGCCTTCGAGCCGTCGCCCGGTCCGGGGACCAGCGCGCTTCCGTATTCCTCACCGCTCTCCAGGGTGATCGAGCCCGAAGGGATCTCCAGGATTCCGGTGTTCACCAGCACGCGGCCTTCACGGCCGGCGATATGCAGCACGGTGGGGGCGACCAAACGGCCATGGCGTTCGTGCAGGATTCCGCGGATGGAGTCGAGCGCGACGGCCTCGTCGCGGGCGTCGATGCCGAGCGCGGCCAGCACTTCGATCAGGACGTCATCGTCGATCTCATGCCAGTCATGACTCATGCCGGTGTAGCTTGTGGCGATTCCAACCAGCCGGGCCAAGCGAATCAGCGGCCGTGCCAGACGTTCTTCACTCTCATTGTTCTCTGTCATAGTCATTAGTGTAACCACCGACAAACCGCGCCACGCGACTGTTTTGCGGTTTCTGCAATCGTTGTCAGAAAAATGATGGGGGGGGGGATTCTTGGGCACAATCCCTGTCTCGTAGGAAAATACCCTGTTCACGGAATCCACATCCGCCCCCGCCAGCCCCCTCCAATGGAAACGACACAACGGCGTGCCGGCGAACGATCAGCTTTAACCCAGCGGAAACCACCGCCAAGCATCAACCTTCGCGACCAAAGGGTGGCGATTCGACCCCGAACACCGCCGGGACTTCAGCAGCCCGACTCCTTCCCGACGGACCGTCCACTCCCATCATCTACCGTCCGGCGGCGCGACGCACCTCTTCGGAGGGATCAGTCGCCAGCTTCTCCCGCATTTGCGCGCTGGTGTTGGGATTCAACGCCACGGCGCGACGCACCATGGACGAGAGGATCGGAGACGCGCCCGGCTCGATCTCCGTGCCGAGAACACCGAGATAATCCAGGGTCTTCGCGTCCGTTTCGGGGTTCTGCGCCCCCTCCAGACGCATCTTCCACGATGTGTGCTTGTTGACAAGCGCGGTGTCCCGCACCTCGGGAATCGGATCCTTGGTCAGACGGCCGAGCAGCCAGTTCTTGCTGTCCTCGTTGGCGGCAACGGCCTGACGCACCACAGGCTCCGCATCAACCGACAACTTGATGAGCACATTCGGAAACGGCATGGTTTGGGCGAGAAACAGGCGATCCTCGACGGGTGTGTGGGGATTGCCGGCCACGGCCTCCAACAACGCCGTGGCTCGCGAGAACGAGGCCTGATCGGCGCGGTCGGGCAACGGGCGACGTGCGAATTCGCTGAGTTCCGTGGAATCGGTGGAGTGACGCAAACGCTCGTAGGTTTCCGTCAGCGGCTCGAAGTCCTGCGCGGCCGTGGTCTCATTGCTGTTCTCGTCGGTCATACCGACCAGCTTAGTTCAGGGTCCGCGACGTTGACTCGCCGCGCCGTTCGCACCCGCACTGTTTCATACGCCGATCGGACCGGCATCCGCGCCCGAGCCCGCATCCGGCACGGCGCGGTTCACGCAATCCAACGGTTCCGGAATCAACGCGGCGTTGAACGATTCACGCACCCGCTCCTCGAAGCGCGCCGCACCCTCGACGGGCACGGCCACCACCAGTTCCACCTTGTCGGTGTAGGTCTCCTGATCCTGCGTGCCGTCGCTTTGCGCCAGCAACTGCCGCAATCGGGCCAACTGCGGATAATCCAACACCAGCCGATACCGCCGGCAGGGCACGATGCTCGCCGTGGCCGCGGCTTTCATCGCCAACGAAGCGGCCGACGAATACGCGCGCACCAAACCGCCCGAGCCCAGCAGAATGCCACCGAAATAGCGCGTGACCGCCACCACGCAATCCGTGGAGCCGCTTTGCCGCAGCACGTCGAGAATCGGCTTGCCAGCGGTGCCGGAGGGTTCGCCGTCATCACTCATACGCTCGCTCAGCCGGCCGTCCGCTCCACCTATCACCGCCGCATACGCCACATGACGGGCTTTGGGATGCCGTTCGCGGATCGTCTCCACGAACGCGAGCGCATCCTCAAGCGAGTCGATATGCGCGGCGTCGCCGATGAATTCGGATTTCTTCTCCACCAGCGAGGCGTGCGCCGGCTGGTCGACGGGATTCAGAATCGTGCGCATCAGCGTTCCGACACCACGACGTTCAGCCGCCCGCCTTGCAGGAACGCGGCCGCGCAGGCGACCATCTGACGGGTCAGTTCCACGAACGCGCCGTCGGTGCGCCATCCCACATGCGGCGTGAGCACGATGCCGGGAATCCGACACAGCGGATCGTCCGCGGTCAGCGGCTCATGGTCATACACGTCGAGCGCGGCGGGGATGTCGCCTCGTTGCAGTCGGGAGAGCAGCGCGCCCGGCTCGATCACCTCGGCGCGGGCCGTGTTGACGAACAGCGTGCCCGGGCGCAGGCGCTCCAAATGCTCGGCGGTGATGATGCCGCGCGTGCCATGCTCGCCTTCCAGCAACGGCATATGCACGCTGACCACATCCGCCCCCTCGATCAGCTCGCCCAAATCCGCCACGGGGGTCGCGCCGCAACCGGCGAACATCTCCTCGGGCACATGCTCGCTCCAAGCGCTCACCCGCATGCCGAAGGCGCGGGCGATGCGGGCCACGGTGGCGCCGATGCCGCCGAGTCCGATGATGCCCAGACGTTTGCCCGCCAGCTGCAGGCCGTCGCCGCCCGACCAGGACCAGTCGCCGCGTTTGGTGGCCGCGTCGAGCTCGCCGGTGCGGCGGATCAGCTCGAACAGCAACGCGAAGGTGAGTTCGGCCACCGCGTTGTCGCCGTAGTGCTCAGCGTTGCACACACGCAGGTTCAACGTTCCGGCCAATTCGAGATTGACGTAGCTGGCCACGCCGGTGCCGCAGAACACCAGGCATTTGACGCCGCCGTCGGCAAGACGGCGCAGCAGCGCGTCACTGATGTGGTAGCCGCCGATCAGCAGCACATCCGCGCCGCGCGCGCGTTCGGCAAGCGTGTTTTCGTCGGAGGTGAACTCCTCGAACATGCGCACGCGGGCGATGTCGCGCAGCTGCGGGAACTGGGCTTTAATCGGCTCGACCATCGCATCGAGCACCGCGGGCATCACCACAAGCGGCAGGTCGGCGTGGTCGGGCTGGGTTTCGAATACTTGCGTCATGGGCAACACCTTAGGCACACCAGCAGAAAAGGATGTCAGCAGGTGGCGGACGGAGCGGCGGACAGATGACGGACGCGACGGACGTCGGGATTGGGAGGCGGGGCAGGCGGCGGAGCGGCGGACGGCGGCGCTATTGCGCGGTCTGCTGCGTCTGCTCCTCGGTGATGTTCCATTCGCGCACCACATTCTGGTCGGCGCCCATCGAATAGACGACATCCCATATGCGTTGCCGCACCTGGGCGTCCTGGTCATCGCCCCAACATGGGCCATCCGGCTTGTCCGCGGCGATCGAGCACCATTGGTAGCCGCCTTGGCGCACATTCGCGGTGGGGATCCAATCGATGCGGTTGACGCGCCATGAGCCGGCGACGCCCTTCTTGCCGGCGAACTGGACACGGGCGGTGACGCCCTGGTTGTTGACGATGGTCGCGGCGGTGTTGGCGGATTCGGTGACCGCGTTGCCCAAACCGTAGATGATCCACGTGCCGTTGTAGTTCTCGATCGGCTGCGCGCAATGGCATCCGGCACCGTAGATCACATCGAACGCACCCGTGTCGGCGAGCGCATGGGCTTCGGAGATCTGCCAGGAATCGGCGTAGTCGATGTATTCCTGCACGGAGTGCATGGCCATGGCCACCACGTCGGCCCCTTGCTCGCGCGCGGCCTCGGCCTTGGCCACGGCCTTGTCGATATCCGACTGGTAGTTCGGGTCGCCGGATTCGCGCAGACGGTCCACCTGCCAGTCGTGGTCGGCGGTCATGCCGTTAAGCGACACCGTGCCGGTCACAAGCCCCAATTTGCCACCGCCGGTCGGCGAATCGATGACGAGCGGTTTGGTGGAATCCTCCTCGGTTTTATAGGATCCGGTCTGGGCGATGCCGTTCGCCTCCAGCGTGTCCCACAGGCGGGCGATGCCGTCGGCGCCCTGGTCCCACGAATGGTTGGTGGCGTGTGTGCAGGCGGTATAGCCCACGTTCTTGACCGCATCGGCCACTTCGGCGGGGATGTTGAAGATCGGGTACGCCGCGTAGGGGCCGCCGCGCTGGGCGATGGGCGTTTCGAATTCGCAAACGGCGATGTCGGAGGCCTGGATGTATTTGCGCATCGGCTCGAACAGCGGGTCGAAGTTGAATGCCGTGCCGTCGGTGGCGGAGGTGTCCGCGCCGGCGAACTGGCTCCACAGGCCTTCGTGGAACAGCAGGTCGCCGTTGACGAGCATGGCGATGCAGTCGGTGTCGGGGCAGTCCGGCGAGTTGCCGTGGTGTTCGACCACCGGGGTCGGCGTCGCCTCGGTTTTCTCCAAATCGGTTTGGACGCTGGCGTTGGGGGCCGCATTGGACGCGCTATCCGTGGTGTTGGTCCCGCGGGTGGCGAACCATGCCGCGACCACCACGAGGATGGCGACCACAATGCTTAGGGGGACCACCCATGCGGCGCCGCGATTGCGCGGTGCGCCGTATTGGCCGTAGCCGTTCGCGTGTTTCATACTGGACTCCCTGCTCTTCTCGCACTTTCCTCTACCAGACTACTGGCCGCCGCCTGCATTGGAAAATCGCATGCCGCCGCTGGCGAGGACTCGCCGCGCCCATCGCCAAGGGGCATGAGGGGCTAGGATGTCATGTGGAGACGGACGGACAATGGCGTACCTCCGCTCCACCTATCGGATCCCCACCGCCCACCGCGCGCCCGAAGCCATCGTCCGCGACGGGGTGCGTCTGCGAGATGATCTCCTGTTTCGCGCTCGACCTTCGGAGCGCGCTTTATTGCGATCGATCTCGACTGCGCCATCATCGGCATGGCCAAGATGACCCCGTCATTCGGATACGCAGGACGTCGGGAAGGCGACGCCCCGGAGATCTCTTCGGTTTTCGGCGCGACTTTCCCGATGCGGCGGGCGAGTCGCATCCACACCCAGTGGTAATGTAATATGCTGTTGCGCTCATATGAGCATGTATGAATGCAGCGCCGGAGTCATGCCTGAGTGGCCGATAGGGGCACCCTGCTAAGGTGTTAGTCGTTTATAGCGGCTCGAGGGTTCGAATCCCTCTGACTCCGCGAGGAGCGAAAGGACGGTACGCGGTACCGTCCTTTTTCGTATGCCTGCACCCCCTGAAAACCCAATGATTCCAAGGGTTTGCGAGCTGCCGCGCAAGGTTGCGCAGTGTCCGCCCAAAATCCGGCAAAACAGCGCGATACTGCATAATATGACACGAAAAAGCGCGACTAATGTACTTTTAATTGACTCACGAAAAGCGCCAAACGGAGTGTGGTCACGATGACGACACTCCGCAGCTTCGGATGCATCACCCGGGTCAAACGACAAGGCAAGGTCACCGCCATCAAAGCCTCGTACCCCACACCGGTAGAGACGTTCTCCCAGTGGGGACGTCCGTGAGAGCCATTGCCTCCCCTGTTTCCCGCGCGCCCTTGCCGTGGATTGGATGACCCGCCACGGATCACCCCGTGGCGGGCTGAGTGTGCCGCTACTGGCGGCTGATTCCTGCTCTGATCGCATACATGGTCAACGCCAGTATCGCGACATCGGCTGCGGTGGAGTCCACCTTGGCCGAAAGGGCAATGACGAGCACCGCCATGAGCCAGATTATCGAGCCGCCGCGCGGCTCCTCATTTGGATTATGCATATTGCATAACCTTTCTTACACAGCCGCGCCGCGTTGGACGCGGCAACGTCGTCCGGCGATCGCCGGACGGTCTAATCCGCCCCTGCTAGGAGACGTTTTCGATATACGCGATTCTATCGGCTATGATGGGTACCGCCGGAGCGAACACTGCTAGCGTTCCCCACCTCAAGGCGGGCAAACTGACTTCAGAGGGAACGGTTCGCAACGGTAGGTGCTTCTGGATGCACCTCCTTTCTTATACAGCGAAAAGCCGGTGTCTTCGGACACCGGCTTTTCGCTTTCTCCCCGCACGATGACGCCTCACCGAACCGCCCGCATCGAGGAGCCGAGAAACCCAAACCACTCAATCACTTCAACTTGATTACATTGAGGAATTGGGTCATGGACCAATTGCGATGCGCCCATCTCTATATGGGATTATGTGCACGAAATGGCGCGCCATGGGGCGAATCCCACATCGGGGTCGGAGATCGCGTCGAAGATGCTTAGCGGGACGCGGCGGAATCGCCGGAGAAGGTGACGACGACGGCCAGAATCACCAAGGCCACGCCGCCGAGCTCGCCGAGACTGGGGATTTCACCGAACGCAAGGCCGACGGCCACCGCGACGGCGGGATTGATCGACTGCATCACCGAGAACGCGCCCGACGTGGTGCGGCGCATGGTCACCTGCTCCACCATATAGGGGATGAACGAGGCGAACAGCGAAATCAGAAACAGCAGTCCGAGCAGCATCCACGAGCCGCCGGGCTCCAGCGCCCATGTGGCATCCGGCTTGGGGTGGATGACGTGGGAGACCGCCGGCACGGCGAGGAACAGCGATTGCACCAGCCATCCGATGGCGATGCCGACGGCGAGGTTATCCAAGGAGCTGCCACGCGAAGCCACTTTACGACCAGTGACGATATATACGCCCCACATCGTGCCGCCGATGAGAATCGCGACCAATCCGACCGCGAAATTGCCGCCCGACGACCCCGTGAGCGAGATGCCCGCCAGCAGCACCACACCGAGCGCGGCGATGCCGATGCCGATGCGTTCGCGCCAGCCGTTGCCGGTGATCACCGCCACCGCGAGCGGACCAAGGAACTCGATGGCCACGGCGATGCCCATATCCATATTGCTGATCGCCACATAGAACATGGTGTTCATCAGCATGATCGAGCAGCCAAGCAACGCGACCAGCGCCCAGCCTCGCGGCGTGCGGTGGAACATCGCCTCCCGTTTGGATTTGGACCATGGCCTGCGCCACGCCATCAGCAGCACCGCCATGAAACCGACGCGGTACCACACCGCATATAGGGGATCGAGCTGCGTGAACGCGAGTTTGGCGATGGCCGTGGCCACGTAGATGATCAACGCCTGTCCGATCACGATACAAACCACCGGCACACGGTTCAACACATCAAGCACAGCCTTCTTCACGGAGGACTAGGCTACCCCAACCACCCGAACGACGAGCATACGGCGTGGGAGATCCTTCGACTCCGCCCTTCGGACTCCGCTCGGGACGACGTCGGGCTTGGCATCCCTCATGCTGGGCCCACGGTTCGAACATCTGTACTATACTGAGGGGTTATGAGCACCGCACCGAGACTTGAGGCCGCCAAACGCGACTGGGGCCACGACGAGGCGGGATGCACGGTGCTGCATATCGACATGGACGCCTTCTACGCGTCGCTGGAGATCGCCCGAAGGCCGGAACTCAAGGGCAAGCCGGTGATCATCGGCACCGGCGTGCGTTCGGTGGTGTCCGCCGCGAGCTACGAGGCTCGCGAATACGGCGTGAATTCCGCGATGGCGACCGCCCGCGCGCGCCAGCTGTGCCCGAACGGTATTTTCCTGCCGGTGGATATGGCCTATTACCGCCGCGTTTCGCACGCCATCATGACCGACGTGTTCCACGCGGTCACGCCACAGGTGGAGCAGGTTTCGGTTGACGAGGGCTATATGGACGTCTCCGCCGCTTTGTTGCGATGGGGCTCGCCCAGCGCGATCGGCGCTTGGATTCGCCGCGAGGTGGAGCGCCGATTCCATGTGACCTGTTCCGTGGGCATCGCGGCCAACAAACTGGTGGCGAAAATGGCCTCGACCAACGCCAAACCGAACGGCATGCTGCTCATCCCCGCCGCGAAATCCGCCGAATTCGTGCAGATGATGCCGTTGCGCGGCATTCCCGGCATCGGCCCATCGCTGGAACAGCGGTTGAACGCATGGGGCGTGCATTCGGTGAAGGATCTGGCTGCGCTCGACGAGGACGCGCTCGCCCGCGCCACGGGATCGGCGGCGGCCGCACATGGGCTGTGGATGGCCTCGCACGGCCTCGACGAGCGGAAGGTCACGCCGTACACACCGGAAAAATCCATCGGTTCGGAGAACACACTGGCACGCGACACCACCGATATGCGTGTGGTGTGTGACCTGCTGCGCGTGGCATGCGATGACGTGGCCAGCACATTGCGCCGTCGCGGACTGGTGGCGCGCACGCTGACGGTGAAGCTGCGGTTCGCCGACCTGAGCTACCGCACCCGCTCGCACACGATGGACAGTCCCACGGACGCGGCGAGCACGCTGTACCCGCATAGCATGGCCCAACTGAAGGCCATGTTGGAGATGCCGCAATCGGCCGGCCCCGACACTCCCCTGCCCAAACTGATCCGCTTGGCCGGAGTGTCCGCCTCGGGACTCAGCGAGGCCGGAGACACCGCCGTGCAACCTTCGCTGGACGACATGCTGGAGGAATCCGCGAATCCGACCGAGCGAACCTCGGCCGCCCGGTTGCGCGACGCGGAGGCCGCGCTCGACGCGGTCCGCCGCAAATTCGGCAGGCGCTCGGCCAGTTTCGGCGCATAACCATACATACACCCGCCCCATGCAACCGCGTCGCACGGCGCATCATGCGGTACATCGTGCGGTGGCGCCCATGGTGCGGTGACCACATGGTGCGGTGGGTTGGAATTCCAACGTTTTCAAGGCACCGCACCATGGAAAGTACCGCACCATGGACGGCACCGCACCATGGACCGCACCATGCGGATTGCGGCGGGGCCACGTTATTGGGGAGGGTTAGCGGGTTAGGCGCGCGCAGGCGTCGGCGATGGCCTCGTCGGTGGCGGTGGCGGAGAACCGCAGGTGTTCCGGCGCTCCGTAGAACTCGCCGGGGCTGGCGACGATCCCCAATTCGGCCAGAGCGGCCATATCGGCCCAACAGTCGCCGGACAAGGCCTTCACCCACACGTACAGCGCGCCCTGCGGCATGGAGGCGTCGTATCCGTGCGAGCGCAGCGCCTCCACCAACATCCTCAGACGGGCGGCATACCGTTGCCGTTGCGCGCGCACCGCGTCCGCGTCGCGCAAACCCGCGGCCATGGCGGCCTGCACGGGGCCGGGGATGATCTGCCCGATCTGTTTGCGGTATTCTGCCATCTCGCCCACGAGCTGGTAGTCGCCGGCGATGAACGCGGTGCGGTAACCGGCCATATTGCTCTGCTTGCTCAGCGAATACAGCACCAGCACATTGCTGGCGCTCCCCTCGCACACTTGGGCGTTCAACGCGCACGGGGCGCAACTGGCACCGGAACGCCAATCCATCAGCGCATAGCATTCGTCGGAGAGCACCACGGCGCCGATACGGCGGGCGGCGGCCACGATGTCGGCCAGCCAGTCGGCGGAGATCACCGCTCCGGTGGGATTGCAGGGGGAATTCACCCACACCGCTTTGACGTTCGGCACGTTCGCCCACGATTCGACATCGGCCACGTCGTCGACCTTAAGCACACTCGCCCCGGCCAGCTGCGTGCCGATCTCATAGGTGGGGTACGACACCCGCGGCTGCACGACCACATCACCCGGTCCCAAATGCAGCAGGCTCGCCATCAGGGCGACCGCCTCTTTGGATCCGACCGTGGGCGTCACGCCCGCGTTCACCGATTTCAGATCCACGCCGCGCTGGTCGCGGAACCATTCGTCGATGGCCCGGCGCAGATCCGCGGTTCCCGCGGTGGCGGGGTATCCGTACGCGTTCGGCGCGTCGGCCGCGTCGGCGAGCGCCTGACGCACGCTGTCCGGCACCGGATCGGCGGGAGATCCGACGGAGAGGTCGACCATGCCGCCGGGCGCGGCCTTCGCGGTCGTCTTGTATGCGGCGATGCGTCCCCAATCGTAGGGGGATTCGTATGCGTGGAAACCCATAGGTCGGCCTTTCGTATTTGTTTCATGTGCGCGCCCCATCGGTGGGGAATCGCCTGATCATCCGGTTGCGCGGGAACCGGATGGCCGGGCGGATACCCGAAGAGGCCCCGGCATTGCGGCCGGAGCCTCTTCGTTCGCGTCTCGGATGCGATGGATGCGTCTGGTCCGCTTGCGCGGGATACGCGTGGATCCGCCGGCTCAGTTGCCCTGCGGGGGCAGGGCGGCCACCTGCTCGGGATCCTTGCCGATGGGGCCGTTGGCGGAGGCGCCGCCGAGGTCGCCGACTTCGGCGAAGAAGCTCACGGCCGCGTCCTTGTACCACGCCCACGCCTCGGGCAGGTCATCCTCGTAGAAGATGGCCTCGGTGGGGCACACGGGCTCGCAGGCGCCGCAGTCGACGCACTCGTTGGGGTTGATGTACAGCGAACGGGAGCCCTCGTAGATGCAGTCGACCGGGCACTCGTCCACGCAGGCCTTGTCCCGCACGTCCACGCACGGCTGGGCGACAACGTATGGCATAGTTCCTCCTTTGATGCGTTACTGCTCTAAGGGTACTACTGGCTCCGTCTTCTTGCCGAGCAGCGCGTGGCGGTATCCGTAGGCGAAGTAGATGGCGAAGCCGATGGCCAGCCAGACCACGAAGCGGATCCAGGTGAGCACGGACAGGTTCAGCATCAGCCACAGGTTGGCCACGGCGATGAGGATGGGCAGCCAGGGATTGCCCGGCACTTTGAAGGCGCGCGGCAGTTCGGGCCGTTTCCTGCGCATGATGGGCACGGAGATGGCCACCAGCGTGAACGCGGACAGCGTGCCGATGTTCACCATATCGCCCAGCACGTCGATCGGGAAGCATGCGGCGACCACGGCCACCGCCGCGCCGGCTGCCATCTGCAGTTTGGCCGGGGTGCCGTACCGTCCGGTCGAGGACAGGGCACGCGGCAGCAGGCCGTCGCGGCTCATGGCGAACACCACGCGGGTCAGGCCGAGCAGCAGCACCATCACCACCGTGGCCAAGCCCAGCACGATGCCGAAGCTGATGATCTTCGCGGCCCATGTGGCGCCCACCGCCTCGAACGCGGTGGCGAGCGAGGGGCTTTCGACCTGGGCGAGCTCCTTGTAGGAGACCATGCCGGTGGTGACGATGGCGACGAGTATGTACATCACGATGATCAGGGCCAGCCCCGAGCAGATGCCCAACGGCACGTTCCGTTTCGGATTCTCCACTTCCTCTGAGGTGGTGGCCACCACATCGAAGCCGAGGAACGCGAAGAACACCAGCGCCGCGCCGGAGAGAATGCCGGGAATGCCGTAGACGCTGGGCGTCATACCGGTGGCCCACTGCCACAGCGGCTGGGTCGTCAGCGCCTCGCCGCCGGTGGCCGAGGACGGCTCGCTCGGTGGGATGAACGGCGTGAAGTTGGAGGCTTTCACGTAGAAGAATCCGACGATGATGACGAAGAACACGATGGCGATTTTCAGCACGGTCATCGCGCCGTCGACGCGCGCGCCGATTTTCGTGCCGAACACGAGCAGGGTGGTGAAGAACGCGACGATGAGGATGGGCGCGACGTCGATGTCGAGCGGTCCGACGGCGACGGTGGTGTCGATGTCCCATCCCATCAGGTGCATGAAGTCGTTGAGGTAGACGCCCCAGTATTTGGAGATGACCGATCCGGCCATCATCATCTCGAGGATGAGGTCCCATCCGATGATCCACGCCACGATCTCGCCCACCGTGGTGTAGGTGAAGGTGTAGGCGGAGCCGGCCACAGGCATCATCGACGCGAATTCCGCATAGCACATCACGGCCGCGCCGCACACCAGGCCCGCGATGAGGAAGCTGATGATGACGGCAGGGCCCGCATGGAAGGCGGCGGCCTGCGCGCCCACCGAGAAGATGCCCGCGCCCACGGCGACGGCCACGCCCATCACGGCCAGATCCCACCATTTGAGATTGCGCTTGAGCGAGCGCCCTTCCTCGCCGGTTTCGGCCAGCGTCTGTTCGACGGATTTGGTGCGCAATACGTTCATGTCACTCTTCTCTCCTGCGAGGCCGGCCTCTCGCCGCCCGTCCGAGTATAGGCCCAGGCTGCTCCAAACCGTCGGAGGCGGGATCCACGCCGTCGGCGACCCGGTCCGGCGAGATCCGGTCCGTCGTTCCCACCCGCCGGCGCGAAGGAGGGCGTGGGATGCCGCCTACCGTAGGTCGATTCCGACGACCACCGGTTCCGGGACCAGGCGGATGCCGTAGCTCGCTTCGACCTGATCCTGCACGGCTTTGGCCAACGCGGCGATGTCGGCGGCCGCCGCGCCGCCGCGATTGGTCAGGGCGAGCGTGTGCAGCGTGGACAGGCCCGCCTTGGACTGAGGATCGAGCTTATGTCCTTTGTGCAGACCGGCATGGTCGATCAGCCAGGCGGCCGATGTTTTCACACCGGACGTGCCGTCGGGCAGAGTCGCGTCGAATCGCGGGGCGTCCTCGGGCAGACGAGCCGCCTGCTCGACGGAGAGCATCGGGTTCATGAAGAAGCTGCCGCAGCTGTGGCGATCGAAATCAGGAGCCGGCAATCCGGTTCCGGCGGCGTCTTGCGCGGCCTGCGCGGACTTGGCCTGCCCGGCGAGCGCCAATCCGATCTGCTCGTCGCGTTTGGTTTCGGCCATCGCCGGCGTGAGGTAGCGGGTGGCGTCCTCCAACATGCCTTTGGCGGCGCGCACCTTGAGCACGGCGTCGCGGATGGCTTGCGTGTCCATACGGTCGCCGACCTCGACGCCGAGCGCTTTGGCGAGCTGTCCGTAGCCCACGACGCCGGTGGCAGAATGGTTCAGCGCGAAGGTGACGGAAAGCACCACATAGCGCGGTGTGGGGAAGAACTCCGGATTCGGGGTGGCCGGAGCGGCGTACATGCTGGCCTTCAACGCACTCATGCGGTAGCCGAAGTCGAGTTCGGCGGCGGTCAGTTCTTTGGACTGCTTGTCCTGACGGTCCCACACCTCCACGGATTCGACCGCGGAGGCCACCTCCTGGCCGTACGCTCCGATGTTTTGCACCACGCTGGCGCCCACGGTTCCGGGAATGCCCGACAGGCCTTCGACGCCTTCAAGCCCGAGCTCCACGGTGAACGCGACGAAATCGTCCCAGTTGCATCCGGCTTCGGCGTTCACATGCACGGTGGTGTCGCCGCCTTCGACCGGCGCAGCCTCGTCGGGCACGGTGATCTGGCGGCGCGCGTCGCGCACGACGATGCCTTCGAAGGGCTCGTCCGAAACCAGCAGATTGGATCCGCCTCCGATCACGCACAGGGGCAGTCCGCGCTCGTCGGCGTCCTCGATGGCCTCAATCACGCCGACGCGGGAGGTGGGTTCGACGAAACGGGCGATCTCGCCGCCCACACCGATGGTGGTGATGTCTGCAAAACTCGTCATTCCTGTCACCTTACTCCACGACTCCCACGATGGACGGCACACTTCCGTAAAAACTGACGCCGAGTGCGACTCAGCGGCGGTTTTACGCGAGACTCCGTTAGGCCGTCCGGAATACGCAAAAGCCCGACCGGTCCGGTCGGGCTTTTATGAAGCTTGATGCTTAGCGGGTCTCGCGATGCGCGGTCTGCTTGCCGCAACGCGGGCAGAACTTGTTCAGTTCGAGACGGTCGGGCGTATTACGACGATTCTTCGTCGTGATGTAGTTACGCTCCTTGCACTCGGTGCATGCCAGCGTGATGCCGGGACGGATGTCGGCGCTCTTAGCCATTTCATTCACCTCTAGTCGTAATAAGCGCCTGCCGGTTGACAGGCGCGATTTGTAGCGAGGAAGAGGCTCGAACTCTTGACCTTACGATTATGAGTCGTACGCTCTAGCCAGCTGAGCTACCCCGCCAGAGAGCCCCGAGTGAGAATCGGACTCACGACCTCTTCCTTACCAAGGAAGTGCTCTACCACTGAGCTATCGGGGCGTGGCGGATAGTGGATTCGAACCACTGAAGCACGAAGCGCCTGATTTACAGTCAGGTCCCTTTGACCGCTTGGGAAATCCGCCAGCCGTTTCCTTCCGGACCGTGGGGCCCGTCAGGCAACTTGGTTAGTATGCCACGGCTTTGAGACAATCGCAAGTCGCGTGTCGCGTCACCGTGTGTCGCGTTAGAAACCGGCGGTTTTCAGCCGTTCGCACACCTCGATCACGGCCGTGTTCGCCTCGGGCTCCCCGATGGAGATGCGGATGCCCTCGCCGGGGAACACGCGTGTGGAGAGGCCGGCCTTGAGGAATTCGGCCGCGGCGGCCTCGGTGCGATCCCCCAGCGGAAGCCAGAAGAAGTTCGCGTACGGCTGGGGAAACTCCCATCCCTGGACTTGAAGCGCCGCGACCACACGGTCACGTTCGGCCACGATCGCCTCGACGCGGGCCTCAAGTTCGTCCTCGGCGTCCAGACTGGCGAGCGCGGCGGATTGGGCCACGTCGGTCACGCCGAAAGGTAGGGCGACCTTGCGCATGCCGTCGATCACGTCTTCCGGGGCGATCGCGTAGCCGATGCGCAGTCCTGCGAGTCCGTAGGCTTTGGAGAAGGTGTGGGCGACGACCACGTTGGGGTATTCGCGGAACAGGTCCATCGCCACGCTGGTGCCTTCGGCGGTGTTGAACTGGATGTAGGCCTCGTCGAACAACACGAGCACGTCGGAGGGGACGGCCTGCATGATGCGGCGCGCGTCGGCATCCGAGATGGAGGTTGCGGTGGGATTGTTCGGGTTGTTGACGATGACCAAGCGGGTGCGCTCGTTGACGGCGGCGATCAGCGCGTCGACGTCGTGGCCGCCGTCGGGCAGGTTCGGCACCTGCACGCTGGTGGCGCCCGCGCCGGTGACGATGATCGGATAGGCTTCGAAGCTGCGCCACGGGTAGACGATTTCGTCGCCGGGGCCGGCCACCAGGCTCACCAGCATGGTGATGACCTCGGTGGAGCCGCAGCCGAGCACGATGTTCTCCGGCTCAACGCCGTATTTGGCGGCCAGGCGCTCGACCACCGCCCAGCCGCGCATGTCGGGGTAGCGGTTGAGTCGGGTGAGCGCATGCGAGTCGATGGCGTCGACGACGCTGGGCAGCGGGTCGAAGGCGTTCTCGTTGCTGGAGATCTTGTAGGAGCGTTGGCCCTCGACTTGGGGCGCGGGCTTGCCCTGCTTGTAGCCGGGGATGGTGTCGATGATGGCGCGATGTTGGAAAGTCATGCCCCATATCCTATACCGGTTCTTGTTATATCGTGTTCAAAAACCGCATTGTGGAGCGGTTTTCGCCTCTTTTGCCCCACTTGCGTGAGCTGGGCGGCGCTGGCATGCTGGGCAGCATGACTTCACAACTGGTGCATCATGGGCAATCTTTCGACGATGAGCCGCTGGGATTCGGCACACTGAGCGTCCATCTGGGCAACGGCGTGGACGCCGAAACGGGCGCGATCCGCAGGCCGATCACGCTCGCCAACGCGTACGCGCTGCCGTACGACCCCTCCGACATCAACTGGTCGAGTTCCGACGTGAACCTGTACACGCGCAACGGGCATCCGAACCAACGCTACCTCGAGGAGAAGCTGGCCCGGCTGGAGGGCGCCGAGGACGCGGTGGCGCTGGCCTCCGGCGTGGCGGCGCTGTCGGCGACGTTCACCACGTTCCTGGGCCGGGGCGACCATGCGGTCTTCTCGGACACGACGTATATCGCGGCCTATCGTCTGCTCAACGAGATCCTGCCGGAGAAGTACGGCATCGAGACCTCGATCGTGGACACTTCGGATCCCGAGAACGTGCGGGCGGCGCTTAAAGGCAACACCAAGCTCGTGCATATCGAGACGCCGGCGAATCCGACGCTGAAGGTTTCGGACATCGCATCCATCGCGCGCATCGCGCACGAGCATGGGGCCGCGGCCGGCCACGAAGTGCTCGTCAGCGTGGACAACACCTTCAACACGCCGTACAACGTGCGCCCGCTCGATTTGGGCGCGGATATCGTGATCGAAAGCCTGACCAAGTACATCAACGGGCACGGCGACGCGCTGGGCGGCCTGGTCGCCACCACCAAGGCGCGCACCGACAAGATCCGCTTCACCGCGCAGGTGAACTACGGCGGCATCATCTCGCCGTTCAACGCCTGGCTGATCAACCGCGGCTCGGTGACGCTGCCGCTGCGCATCCGCCAGCACAACGCCTCGGCGCTGGCGATCGCCCGGCACCTGCGGTCGATCCCCACCGTGCGCTTCGTGGCGTATCCGGGTCTGGAAAGCCATCCGGGCCATGCGGTGGCCGCCTCGCAGTTGGCCCGCGCGGACTCCGGCTTCGGCGGCGTGCTCTCCTTCGGTCTGGACACCGACCATGATGGGCACAACCGTTTCGTCTCGAAACTCAACGTGATCACCTCGGCCGTCTCGCTCGGCCACGACGAAAGCCTGATCGTGTTCCTCGGCGAGGACGACGAGCGGCAATACCTGTATCCAAGCGACTTCCACCGCGGGTTCTTCCGTCTCGCGGTCGGTCTGGAGGACACGGACGATCTGATCCGCGACATCGACCACGCCTTGGCCGAGGCCGGTTTCGACGTTCCCTCCGTCTGACGGAGCATCCCGTTCAAGCTGAGGGGATGAGCGAGGCGGGGAGAATCCGCCGCAGGACGCTTGCGGGCGCGAGGGCGCGGACGGCGACGGCGAGTTTCTTCGCCAAACGCGCGTCGCAGGCCGTCACTCCGTCGCCGAACGCCGCGAGCATGGCCTGATCGGCGATTTCCCGCACGCTCGCCGCGGCATCGGCCATGGTTTCGGCGGCGGCCCTGGCGGAGTCGGCGGCGCTCCCATCACCGGACACGGCCGTGCCGTCCGGCGCGGAGTCCGGGGCGGATATGCCGTCCGGAACGGCTTCGGCATCGCGGACGGGAGCATCCGCCGTCAGATGGGCGATGATCCGCCCTGCGATGACGGCATCGCCGTCGGCGGGTTTCCACCGCACGCCGGCATCCCACGCGCTGTCGCGCAATTCGGACCAGGCGGCCCGCCAAGCCCGCTCCCAGCGTGTGTCGCTCTGCGTGGACGCCCCGACTGCGATGTCGATTCCGCCGCCGGCTTCGTCGTCATCGCCGCCTGCGGCGCCGCCATCACCGTGGGATTCACCACTGTCGCCGACGGTTCCGCCACCCTCATCGACGCTACGACACGCCTCCTCGACGATGGCGAACCGCCGGCGGCGACGCAGGGCGCGCGCTCCGGCGGGAAGCGAGGCGAGCGCGAGCACGCAGACCATGACGCCCGCCGCCAGCAGCGCCGCCCGTGCCCATGCCGGCAGCGCCGACCAGAACGACGCGCCCGTACCGGCATCGTCGGCCGCGTCGGAAGCGGCGTCGTCGGCGGCGGACCCATCCGAAGCGTCGGCGTCCTGGGCTCCCTCGTCGCCGGTCTCGTCGTCCACGGCCGCATCGTCGGACGAGGTGTCATCCGGAGCGACGTCGACGAGAGGATCGTCACCGGTTGAGGCGTCGCCGTCGGCCGAATCCGCCCCATCCGTCTCCCCCGTGTCGGAGGCGGCGCTGCCGTTCTCGCTGGTGGCGGGCGTCACGTCGAAGGGCACCCAACCCACGCCGTCGATATACGCTTCGACCCAGGCGTGCAGCTGCCGCGCCATGACGTTGTATCGGCCGGTCGAATCGCGCTCGCCCACGCCGGCGTTGTAGCCGAGCACCATGCGTGTGGGCACGCCCATCGCACGGCCCAGCACGGCCAGGGCGCTGGCGTAGTGCGCGCAATAGCCGGCGTGGCCGCCATCGGGGTCGAGGAAGTCGTCGAGCGTCTCCATATTGTTGCGGCCGTCGCCGTCGGGCGCGTCCAGCGTGTAGGTGAATCCGTTCGCCGGATCGGTGAAGTAGTCCACCAGCCAGCGCATCGCGGCGACCTGCTGGTCGTATCCCTCGCCGTCGGCGGCCACTCCGTCCGCCTGGGCCTGCTCGACCACCGCGCTGATATGCTCCGGCAGTTCGTCGGGCAGATCCGTATACCGTTCGTGGATTTCGCCTTCGCGCGCGTCGACCGCGTCGAGCAGCTGCTGGTATTGCTCGGCGAAGTAACGGCTTCTGTCCGTGCCGGTGCCGAACGTCGATCCGTATTCGGCGTAGCCCGACTGGTTCACCACGGCCCACAGCAGCGTTTGGGCCAGTCCTTCCGCCCCTTCCTGTTCCTCGATCGTGCTGAACCGCCATGTTCCGTTCACGGATTCCTGCCGGCAGAGGCTTTCGCCGGTGGCGCCGTCGACGATCGTCTCCTCGCCTTGGTCGTCTTGCACCACCTGCAGATCGTTCGCGTCGACCGCCAGCAGGGCGAGCGTCACCTGGTCGTCGCCGGAGAAGGCGAGCGCCCTGCTGTCGTCGTCGGTGAGTCCCAGCCTCTCCTCCAGCGCGTCGGTGAAGGTGTAGTCGGAGGGGAATCCGGACATGGCGACGCCGCCCGTTCCGGATCCGTCGTCGCCTTGGATGATGCCCGCGCCGCCCGAGGCCGTGGCCACCACCTCGCCTTGCGAGTCCACCAACGTGCCCGATTCCCGGTCGAGGGTGAAATGCGCGAGTATGACGCCACTGACGCGTTCCGCGTATCCGTCGGCCACGGCCTGCGCGCGGGCCGCGAGACGCTGCGCCGTATCCATGACCGTCTCGTCGTCGCCCGTCTCGCCGCGCGCGATCTGCCCCAAAGCCATGACGTCGTCGATTTGGGAGAAGCCGGAGTCGTCGCCGATGGGCGTGATGTACGAGCCGTACACCCGATAGCTGGTGTTCCCATCGGTGCCTCCCGTGCGGTTGTACACCGAACCATCCTCGTATTGCACCCAGTTGCTGTTCACGCCCGTCACGGACGCGGCGTCGCCGATCACCGGCAGGAACCGCGATCCCAAGGTGGTGATGTTCACCTGGGCCCCGGCTTGCAGGCGGCTCATCGTGTTGCGGTCGGCGTCCGACATTCCGTAGACGTCGTATCCCAGATAGTCGCTGTATCCCAGCATGTTGAGATAGGCGTTCAAGGGGCTGAGGCTTTCTCGCTGCCACCAGCTCAGCTCGTCCTCCTCGTTGGCGCCGAGGCGGATGCCGGAACCGTAAAAGCCGCCGTCGATGGCGAGCGACTGGTCGAAGCTCCACGTGTCGCCGTCGAAGTCGTCGAGCGTGGTCATGCGCAGATACAGCCGCCGCTCCGCCTGATAGCTGAGCACGGTCGACTCGGAGCCGGTCTGCAGCGTGCGTCTGAGGTCGATCATCGGGTTGATGGTGTTCGCGGAGAACAGTCCGGCGTTGCTGCCGATGGACAGGGGCACGCGGTAGGCCCAGGCGGTGGCGGCCGGGGTGAGCGCCAACGCGACCGCGGTGATGGCGGCGGTGGCGGCGACGGGCACGGCCGGGGCGATGCGCCGGGGATGCGCGGCCCACTGGCTCAGGGGGAACGACGCGATGACGAGCGCGAGCTCCCACCAAGGAGCGAGACGGCCGACGAAGGCATAGTCGGCGGCGAGCGCGGCGACCGGCAATATGACGAAGGCGGGCGCGGTGGCCCGTTCGAACAGCACGCCGCGCAGAAGGATGGCGACGAGCGCGATGACCAGGATGAGGAACAGGTCTCCGGACGCGTCGACGTTCAGCGGCGGCAATTGCAGGTTGAGTTGGTCGAAGCCGGCGCGCACGCTGTCGGCGAGCGTGGCCCACAGACCGGACGGGCCCGTCTCCACCAGCGAGGAGCCGTCGGAGGTGGCGACATCCGCCGCACCGGCTCCCACCAGCTCATGCGGCCAGACGCCGACGATGTCGTGCACCCGCACGACGACCAGCGATACGGTGGCGGCGAGTATCGCCAACGCCAGACCGGACACGCGCCAAGCGCCGCGTATGGCGGTTTTCGAAGGAATCTGCGATTCGATGGCGACGCAGCCCAACGCTCCGGCCGCGAACCACGGCCAGTAGACGCCGTCGGCGGAGGCCAGTCCCGTGAGCGCGTGGATGGTCACGCCGAAGAAGACCAGCAGCGCAGCCGCGGTCACGACCCGTCCGATGGTGTCGAGCGTCTCCGGTGAGGGCGCTTGCGGTTGGGATGGGGCCGGTTTGAATCCGAAAGTCGCGGCGGCGGGCGCGGCATCGTCCGGCAGAGGCGCGATGGCGGTGACACGCAGCTGGCCAGCAGGCACGACGGTACGCAACGCCGCGACGAGCGGACCGTGCGGATTGGCGGCGTACAGCGTCACATGCGCCGATTCATGGCGATGCGTGGCGAGCCAACGCTCCACGGCCGTCTCGCACGCGTTTGTCGACGAGGCCGTCCGCAACAGCTGTTTCGGCGACGATGGGTCGGCGGGGTTCGACGATGACGCGGCGCGGGATCCGCTGCCCGCCCCATCATCCGCCCCGTCATCCGCCCCGTCATCCGGCCGTATGGCGGCGAGCAGCATAAGGATGGATTCGATGTCATCGGCGGTATGCGCGCCGGCGATGACGGTGAGCCGTATACCCGCGTCATGGGCCGCGCGTGCGATGGCGGCGGCCTGTGCGGCGGCCGCGTCGAGTGTCCGCGAATCGCAGGCCGTATCCACGACGATCGCGCTGTTGACTTGGGATTCGCGTTCGGTTTCACGGGTCATCAGCGTGCCGCGGTGCGCGCTGTGCCGCCAGGAGATGGTTTTGGGCGGATCTCCCGGCACATAGCCGCGCACGCTTCCCGCGGTCTCGTCGCTGTTGAGTCCCTGCATCCGCAGATTCGCCGCCAGCCGGCGCGCGTCGTCCTCGGTCGCCACGTCATGCAGAACGGCGATCCGCGCCTGCCGGCGAACCACGCGCCGCATGGCGACCAGACCGAATGGGTCGCGCCAGGCGAGCGATGTGGAGACCAGCCGGTACAGTCCGCGCCCGCGTGGCGGCGAACCCACGAATCGGCCGATCGGAACGCCATCCGCATCGCATTGCTCGTATTGGTCGCGCACCGTCATATCCCGCGGCGCGAGCAGCCGCGCCAATCGGGAGAGGCGGCGCGACGCGAGCACGGACGAGTCGCCGACGTGGAGCAACGGCACGAGGACGAACTGGGCCACGGACACAACCAGCGACGCCGCGACCACAAGCGCGACGGCCACGAACATCCCCATCAGGGCGCGGTCGTCCAGCAGCAATCCGCCATAACAGACCAACGCGCCGAACAGCGATACCAACAACCCGGCGAACGTGGGACGCGCCATGCCGCGGGTATGCCAGCCGCGGGGGCGCATCGCCCGATTCGCGCGCCGCGACCGTCGCGCACGCTCCCGACCGCCGCCGTCTCGCTGCCTTCCACTCGCGCCTCTTGCCATATCGATCCCGTCGACCTGTCCGAGCGACGGTCACACGTTGGCGACCCGGGGCGCGGGCGTCGCGGAGACGATATCGGCGACCAACGCGCGCGACCGTTCCATCACGCCGGTGCCGTATCCGCCATGGTCCAGCACCAGACGGTGCGCCAGCACGGGAACGGCCACCGCCTGCACGTCGTCCACGAGCACGAAGTCGCGTCCGAGCGTCATCGCGCGGGACCTCGCCATGGCGGCCAGTCCCAAGCTGCCTCGCGGCGAGGCGCCGTAGCGCACGCCCTCCCACCGGCGTGTGGAGGCGACCAACGCGACGATGTAGTCCGCGATCGGCCGCGCGACGCGCACCCGACCGGCCTGCGCGCGCAGCCGCGCGATATCCTCGGCGGAACACACCCGCTCCAGATGGGCCAGCGGGGAGTCCGTATGATCGTTCGCCACCATGGCGGATTCCGCGTCCGCGGTGGGGTATCCGAAGCTCGCGCAGGTCATGAAACGGTCGAGCTGCGCCTCGGGCAGGGCGTACGTGCCCTCCAGTTCGATGGGGTTCTGCGTGGCGATCACCATATAGGGGTCCGGCAGCGGGTAGGTGTCGCCGTCCACGCTGATCTGGCCTTCGGCCATGGCTTCCAGCATGGCGGACTGGGTTTTGGGATTCGCGCGGTTGATCTCGTCGGCGATGACGATATTGGCGAACAGCGGGCCCGGATGGAATTCGAACCGACCGGTGGACTGCTGGTAGACGCTCACTCCGGTCAGATCGCCGGGCAGCATGTCGGGCGTGAACTGGATGCGTTTCGACGTGCCGCCCACGCCGCGCGCCATCGCCCGGGCCAATGTGGTCTTGCCCACGCCGGGCACGTCCTCAAGCAACAGATGTCCGCCCGCGACCATGGTGCATACGGCGAGTTCGATCACCTCGCGCGAGCATGACAGCACGGAGGCCAGCGCCTCGGTGAGACTGCCCAACACGGCGGTTTCTGGAGTGGATGTCATCACGACCTCGTTTCAGGTGGCCCGCTTCCCCTCGCCAATCAGTCTACGCGCATGGCGGTCGTCCTTCCAATGCCCGGATTGAAGGAGCCTCCATACTCGCCGCGTATGGAAGAACCCCGCTCCTGCCGAGGCGGGAAGCGGGGTTCGTGACGTGACGTTATTCGCGAGGGCTATCAGCCGAGGATGGCGAGCACGTCGCGGGAGGCGATGATCAGGTAGTCCTCGCCCTCGTAGTGCACCTCGGTGCCGCCGTACTTGGAGTACAGCACCTTGTCGCCGACCTTGACGTCGACGGGGATGCGCTCGCCCTTGTCGTCGCGACGGCCCGGGCCGACGGCCAGGACTTCGCCCTGCTGCGGCTTCTCCTTGGCGTTGTCCGGAATGTACAGCCCGGAAGCGGTCTGGGTTTCGGCCTCAGCCTGCTTGACGATGATCTTGTCTTCCAACGGTGTGAGCTTGATCGCCACTGTGGGTCACCTCTTACTGTTCGATACCGATAGTTACCGCGCCAGGACCGGACTCAAGAGGCTGACGATCACTTGCGCCGTCCTTGCACTAGGGAACATCGTAGCGCGGTTTTTAGCACTCTGCCAACTCGAGTGCTAACGCTGAGAGAGAAAAAACGGCGCTCCCGCAGGTCTGGAAACGCCCGCCTGTCAGGCGGAACGGCGGGAAAGAATGGATTCGAGACCCGCGCCCAGGGAATCCGACGTGGCGGCCGGCGGATCGATGTCCGTGCGCTCCTCGCGGGCGTGGAAGGAGGCCGCGTCCTGCTCGGCGACCTTGCGGGCCTGTTCGGAGATCAATTCGGCGGTCGCCTCGCCCACCGGTTCGGCCTTGGCGACCTGTCGCATCGACTTGATCTCAAGACTCTGAGGCTCGGCGGTGCGCTCCTCGGCGGTATTGCGCGGCGAACCCAGCGAGAAGGAGATGAGGTCCTGAGAGACGGCCATCTCGAACGCGTCCAAAGCCTGCGAGGGGCGGATCCGATCGAGCTGCGTGGTGTGGTCGTCCTGCGGTTCCTGCTCCTGCTCGCGCATCTGAGCCGGGGAATCAGCGGACGCAACGGCTTCATCGGACATGGCGGAATCGACGGCCGCACCCTGCCGATCCTGCACGTCATGGGAGAATCCTTCATCGGCCTCGGCGGCATCGGCGGCCTCACGCAACGCCATCGCCTGGGCTTTGGCGATCTGCGCCTGACGCAACACGCGGCGGACCTCACGCTGCTCCATCACGTCGGTAGCGGCCTCACCGCCCTCGACCACCACCTCGTCGGCGAGCGTATCCCCCGCGACCGGCCGCGCCGGAGCTTTGACGGCCTGCCCGTTCCTCGCCTGCGAGCGCTTGGCGAGACGCACCTTGCGCTCCCATTCGCGCGCCTGTTTCGCCGCGTTGACGCCCAACGCCAACGCGCCGGCGAGCAGCGCCGCCGGAATCAGCGCGAACAGCGGGCTGAACCGCAACACGATCGCCAGCACCAGCACCAGCACGGTGACGGCGGCCAACGACAGCACCAGGATACGGCGACGACGCGCGGCCGCACGACGCAACCCCCGCACGCGGGCAATATGTTCGTCGCTCAACCTGACCTGCGATGTTTCTGCCTGCACGGTCGTCCCTTTCGCCCATTGAGGTGGCTCATCCGTGAACCGCGTCCCGCTTTCGGCATCCACCAGATGCAGGGAGGGGGAGAATCGGTCCTGTCGATGTTCGGCCACTCGCTTCATGCCGTCGACTGTCCGGGCGGGCAACCAGACGGCTATGAGAATCACGACGATCACCAGCACGACAACCGTACTCAGTGACTCGTAACCCATAAGCTTCAAGAATAGGAGATGGCGTAACCATCTGTGTGAATGAGTTTGGGCGTGTCGGCATGAAAGCGCCGTGAATCGGCTTGGCGGCCCCTTTGAAAACCCCTATGAGGCCTCGTTCGATCCCCGCGCGAGACGGGCCGCGAATCCGCCTTCCCCGGAGTCCTCCGCCAGCAGCGCGTAGGTCTCATGGTCGCGCCATCGGCCGTTGACGTACATATACCGTTCGCGCACGCCTTCGAAACGCGCGCCCAGTTTCCGCGCCACACGACGGGAACGTTCGTTTTCGGGCAGGATGGCGATTTCCACACGATGCAACGCGGGACCGGTGAAGTCGGTGAGCGCCCAGTCCGCCAGAAGCGCGACGGCCATGGGCGCGATGCCATGCCCCGCATGCCTCTGATCGACCCAGTAGCCGATCACGCCGGTGCGCATCGCCCCATAGCAGATGGCGCCCAACGAAACCTGCCCGATGATGCGGGTCTGGTATTCGATCGCGAACACCGCGCCCACACCCTGCTGCTCGTTGCGTCGCAGGCGCTGCATCCACTGGTTGTAGGTCAGGCCGGGGCCGTGCATCGGGTCGCCGGATTCCCAAGGTTTGAGCCATTCATCGTTGGTCCAGCGCACATCGTTCCACTCGTCGGCGTCGTCCGCCGTCAACGGACGCAGCATGATCGGCACGCCGCCGGCCGGCGCATGCAATCGGTACGGCATGCGGATGGCGTTGGGAGAGGCGGGGGCGAACACGTCGCGGAGGCTTTGAAAAACGGACACGCCCCTATTGTGTCATCAGCGCAGACAAGTCGCGCGGCGAGCGCGGGGAGACCTCCGCCCCGACGTTCCGCGCATCCGACGCATTCCATTATCATCCCTCGCGTCCCGCGCCCGCGCACCCGCACACCCGCATTGATGCCGCCCCGCCCCTGCGCGATACGGGGATTCACTCCCGCACCCGCACGCCCACATGTCCGCGCCATCCAGCGCATGGTGAACCGCCGTGCGGATGGACTCCGAGCGATGCCGCGTCCACTAACGTCTCCCCGAAGACCGACCGGCATGGTAGAACGGCCGGTATGGAAGACCTGCGGACCAAAGCGGCGCTGCGCAAAGCCACGCTCACCCGGCGCAAAACCGTGCCCGTCGGGGAACGCGAGCGGGCAGGCGTCGCGTTGGCGTCCCGGATCGGCGAACTGCCGGCGGCGACGACGGTGGCGGCGTACGTGTCGATGGGCAACGAGATCCCGATGGCGCCCACATTGCAGGCCTGGCTTGACGCGGGCGTGCGCGTGCTGGTGCCGCGTCTGGGCTCGGGGCTGCGGATCGGATGGAGCGTGTTGCCCGCGGTCGCGCGTCTGCGGGATGTGGATGCCGACGGCGCTCCCATCGCATCAATCACGAACGATGGTGCGGGCGATGAGACGCCCATATCGTTCGAGACGCCCGCATCGCCCGAGGTGGCCGCTTCGCCTACGACACTCGCTTCACCTACGACACTTGCTTCACCTATGGCACTCGCTTCACCTGCGGCGTCCGCATCGCGGCCCCGGTCGCGCAATCCCCGCCGCCCCCAAGAGCCGGATGGCGAGGTACTGCCGGCCGAGGCGCTGGCTCAGGCCGATCTGATTGTGGTACCCGCCTTGGCGGTGGACCAGCAAGGCGTGCGCTTGGGGCGAGGCGGCGGATGGTACGACCGCGCGCTGGCGCATCGTCGCGCCGATACGCCGGTGTTCGCCGTGGTGTGGCCTTGGGAGGTCGTCGACGGTCCGCTCCCCCATGAGGCGCATGACGTGCCGGTGGATGGGGTGCTGGGCGTGGACGGCGTCGTCGCGTTCGCCAGAAGCGGTGCCGGCTGTCAGCCCCATGACTAGGATATGAACGGTTGCAACACTTGAAACAGACGTCGTAGCGGAGGATCCCATGCCCACGTATCATTATCGCTGCAAGAACTGCGGCTATGATTTCACCGAACACCAGTCGTTCGACGACGACCCGATCACCGTATGCCCCGAATGCGGCGAGGCGCAGGTGCGCAAGGTCTTCTCCGCCGTGCCGGTCACCTTCAAAGGCAGCGGCTTCTACCGCACGGACGGCGCGTCCGGCGGCTCCACGAAATAAGACGAGCCGCGCGACGGAGCGGGCGGCCGCCGTGGTCGCCCCGGGGTTTTTCGGTGGATAACTCGGAGGCTGGAACCACATAGGCCGTTCCGACTTGCGTCCACGTTCTTTTCCAGGTCATCATGCGAGCATGGTGACCTTTTTTCGAATGCGAATCCCCCAACGGGATTCCTTGATCCACCGTCGCGCGATGGCGCGGCTGCGACGGTGTCTTGCGGCATGCTGCGCCGCGGCGGCCGTCTGCGCGGTGATATCCGCGGTCATCTCCACGGTGGCGACCATGCCGGTGGTGGTGGCGAGGACGGCGATCCGACGCGGCGAGACGATCGCCGAGACGGATGTGATGTGGGCGGATATGCCCGTATCGACGACCAGCCGTCTGCTGGTCGACTCCACCGCATTGGTGGTGGGACGGGTGGCGCAGGTCGACATCGACGTCGGACAGCCCTTCACCACGCATATGGCGAGGGATTCCCCGGTCACGCCGGAGGGACACACGGTGATCGAAGTGCGTCTGTCCAGCGACGCCGGACGGCTTATCGCCGGAGACACGGTCGCGCTGGTGTCCGCCACGGGCTGCGACGCGGGCGATGGGGGCGACACGAGTGGCGGCGTCGACCCGGCGGGAGACTCGACGTTCGGCTCGACCGGTGGCTCCGAAGCCGGGGCCAATTCCGGTGAGGATGCCGCCCCTTGGGAGATCGGCCTTGGGGAGGGATCGTGCGTGTTGACGCGATCCGCCTTGGCGATGGAAACTCCCCGCTCCGATGAGGCGTCAGCCAACTTGGGGCCGTCCACCGGCATGGGTTCGGTGGTGCCGTTCGCCATGCCGCCGCGCGACGCGTTGCGGGTGATGGCCTCGCAGGAGGCCGGTGCCATCGTGGCGGTCGCGCGGTAGGACCGTCAGCGCTTGTCGTTGAACACGGCCCAGTGCGGCGGCAGCTCGCCGAGGATGCGCCGGTCGTCATCGGCGGCGCGCTGGCGGTCGGTGACCATATCGCCCGGTTCGAGTTTGACGCCGTCCGCGTCGAACAGTTCGGTGCCCTGCCGAACCACGCGCTTATGCTTGCGCGGGGTCCGACGTTCGGCCGAATACGGTTCGCGCTGTTCGGCCATGGCTACTTGACCTCCCGGTAGATTTCGGCGATGCGCGCCACGATGCGGTCGACCTCCTTGTCGGGGTTGACGAACGCGGCCACGCTCCACACGGCCATCACGTTCCATCCGAGCGTGTTCAGATGCTGCATCAGCAGACGATGGCGCTCACGGGTGGATTGGATGCCCATGAATCCCGCGTCGTCGGTCAGCACGGCCAACGCGTACGGCTTGCCCTTGAGCCCGACGACCAGCGGAATCGTCATGCCGCGCTCGAAACCGTATCCCACCGTGGCGTCAAGCCCGCGGGCGCGGATGCGGTCGGCCAGATCGGAGAACAACACATTGTCGCCGGAATCCCGCTCGGAGGGACGCGCGGTCTGGTCGCCGAGCCGCTGGGCCCATGCCAGCATGGACTTAAGCAGTTTGGGGCCGGGCTGGTGCAGGCGTTCATCGTCGAGATCCTCGGCGGTGAACGCGCTGACGATATCGAGGTGGCGGTCGGCCAAGGCCAGAGCGTCCAACAGCATGCCGCGGCCGCCTTCGTCCTCCAGCACGCCGAACTGCTGCAGCAGACGGCCATGCGAAGTCTTCGCGTAGCACAGCGACAGAATCACGTCGGTGGCGTGGGAGCCTGCCACCTCGCGCAGGGAAACCAGCCGCACATGGCGCAGGAACCGGCCCATCGACTTGTTCTTCGCGGCCAGCGACTTCAGCTCGGAGCCGAGACGCGTGCGGAACACCTCGGTAAGCGTCACGACGGACAGCGTATATCCGGCCGGCACGATGGTGAAGCTCGCGGCGCGCTCGGTGATGATGCGCACCACCTCGTCGATTTCACGCTGGCTGGATTCCACCAGACCGGACAGCATCACCGGCACGCCGGTCGCCTCGAGCGAATGCAGCCGCACATGGCCCCGCATGGCCTCGGCGGCGGTGTCATGACGCACCGCGCCATAGCCTTCGGATTCGAGGAACGCGCTCAGACGCTGGTCGCGGCGCACGGGGCGGGAGGTCGCGTCGATATGCGGCAGCATATCCATCAACAGCTTCAGGCTGGAGCAGGTCACCGTGGCGCCATGCGCGAGCACGACGATCTGACGGGCGCGGCTGACGATGGAGAGCATCTGCACGGCCGGGATATGCGCGCACGCGTCGAGAATCGCCACGTCGGCGAGTTCCGACGGCTCGGTGAGCGCGGCAAGCGTGCCCGGGGTGGCCACCAGCACCGGCTTCGCGGCGGCGAGGATTTCGGGATGGTCGCGGCGGATGCGGCTGATCGGCACGTTGGCGCGGCCGGCGAGCACCGTATGCAGCTGGTTCGCCTCCTGCGTGCGCGAGAACAGCATATCGCACAGACGACGCATCGACTCCTGCGCGACCATGGGGCCGATCGAACGCACATGCTCGATGTCCACCTGGGCGAAGCGGTCGGATGCGGTCTGCAGGGCGGAACCGTCCTGGTTGGAGATGATGGCGGAGGAACGCACGATGTCCTCGAACACCGTGGTCCACCATGCCAGCTGCAGCTCGCCGCGCACCGCTTCGGGGTCCACACGGCGCGCGCGCAGATCCCCGACGAACTCGCCAAGACCATGGGCGTCGAACTCCTGCTCCAGACGGCAACGCTCCGGCAGGGTGTCCAACGCGATATGGTCGTCGAACAGCATGGTCAGCCGCTGCTCGGCATCGTTGAAGTCCGAGGTTTCGAAATTGCCTCCCTGCGGAGTGGTGGCGAGCACCGCGTCCAGCGCGGTCATATGCTGCGACACGGCCTCCTGCGTGGCGATGATCTCGTCAAGCTTGCTCGGCAGCACGGGCCAGCCGCCGTGCGGCACGAACTGGTGCCACTGGTCGGCCTGCTTGGCCACCACCTTCAGCGCCTCGTGCAGGTTCTCGACCTGCGCGCCGGCGCGCAGCAGCCCACGGGCCTCCTTGACATGGCGTCTGCGTTCCCAGAAGCCCATCGACGTGCCTTCGGCCTTGCGTTGCGCCTTGGGCTTGCTCGCCTCGATCATCGCGTCGATATCGCGTTCGAAGATCTCCGGCTGGAACACGTCGAGCACACGGCGCAGATTCTTCAGCACGGTGACCTGACGCCCCCACTCACGGGCGGTGGGCGGCACGGGGAATCCGCAGGTCTCCACGGTACGGGTCACCTGCTCGCGTGTGGCGGGCAGCAGCTTGCCCAGCAGGTCGGACACCCGCTGATAGACGGCGACGGCTTCGTCCTCGGTGGTGATGGACGCGCCGAACCATGCGGTGTCTTCGGGGCCGATCACGAATTCGCCGAGTTCGCCGGCGCGCTCGAGTTTGCCGATCCACTCGTCCATCTGACCGCCGATGCTTTGCGCGCTTCCCTTGCTCAGGCGCACGCGCGTGGCGGGATGCGTGGGCAGCACCGCGATACGGGCCAGGTTCTGGATGGTCTGGTAGGCGGAGACTCCCCACTCCTCGTTGAGGCCGTGCAGGTCGCCGAGATACCGGGTCAGACGCGAACGCACGCCGACCAGCTCGTCGGCCAACTGGTCGAAGCGCTGGGTTGCGACGCCGGGCTGGAACCCGACCGCGGTGATGAGCTGGCGGTCGATGGAGGCGTTCATGCCGTCGTCGGCCACGTCGAGCATCAGTCCGCCGAGTTCGTTGGCGTTCATGGCCTGCGTGAAACGACGCTTCTGTTCGGCCACTCCGGGCACGTACAGCACGGAGCGTCCGTTCATCACGCACCGTGTGGCGATGGCGACCGCCTGCTGCTCGGTGTCTTTGGCCACGTCGCCGTCGAGAACGATGCTGCGCCCGGAAGCCGCGACATTGGCGGCGTAGCGCACGGTGTTGTCCACATCGCCGACCTCGTACTCGCCGTGCGGATCGGCGTCGAAGGGACTGAACTGAGGCAGGTCGGTATCACCCAGCGTGGCCATCGCGGCCTCGTTGCCCGCCAGCGCGTCCAGCAGCACATTGCCGGTCGGACCATCCTCAAGCTGGTCGATCAGCCGTTGGCTTTCGCTGAGCGTCAACGCGGAGGGCTCCATGAAGCAGCCGAGCACGATGCGCCGTTCAATGGTGAAGTCGGCGATCCGCGCCTCCGCCTCGGCGGTGATCTTCGCGAACATGGCGGAGGTCTCCGGAGTTCCGCTTTCGTAGTTCGCGCCGTCGAAGAGCGCGGCCTCGTCCAGCATGACGCCCTGGCTGTGCATGACGGAGACGAACACGTCGTTGAGCGCCACATGTCCGGTGAAACGGATCGTGGTGTTGCCCTCCGACTCACCCACCTGCGGCAGCGCGACGTCCACCGGATACAGCAGCACCGGCAGGGCGTTGCCATGCCAAGTGGCGACGCCGACCGCCAGCGAGAGTTCGGCCACGCCGCTGACGCGCTGTTTGGCGTTGCGGTCGTCGATCACGCGCGAGATGTGGCGGCCGGACGCTTTGAGCATGCCGCTGTCGCGGAACAACGCGGCGAGATTCGCATGTCCGCTGGCGAACAGTTGCGCGATGCCGGAGGGATGGGCGTGCGTCATATCGAGCTGCGCGCCCAGTTGTTTGATGTCCTCCAGCGGCGACGGTGGCAACGCCGCGCGATACTGCTCGCGCCACTGACGGATCGTGTCGAGACGGCTATTGGTGTTTTCGCTCATGCTACGACTCACTTTCCAACTGCCTCACAGTAGTCCTGATAGCCCTGATTATGGGCGAGCGCCTCGTCGATGTCACGGTTGCCCTGCGCGGACAGCCACGAATAGAGGTCGTCGTACAGCGATGGGTTCATTGCGAGGAACGGCAACAGTTCGGGATGGCGGGCCATTTCGAACTGCACGGAGAAATCCTCGGTGCGGCGCGCGTCGTCGGAGGTCAGCCCATCGACCTGCACCACTTGCTCCTGCGCGTCGAACTCCCCCTTGGACACACGCTCGAACACGGAACCGGGTTCGAAGGCGGGGGTATAGCCGGCCGTCTCCACGTCGGTGCCGGACTCCATCGCGGTGAATGCGATCGGAGTGCCCGTGGCAGGCGTCGTTTGCGCGCTCACGGGAGCGGCGTCCTCCATGGGAGTGAATACGAACTGCTGCGGCGCGGCCGATTGCGGCTCTTCCATCTGGGGGACCGACCGTTCGGCCGCCTGATCCGCCGGCTGCCCATCCACAGGCTGCGTCTCAACGGCGGCGTGCGAATCGGAAGCCCCCGTCCCGGCCGGAGCGAATTGATCGGATTCGACGGACTGGCTATCGGACTCAGGCAGCACGGTGGACGCGGGCCGCGCGTCGAACGCGGGCCACTCGGCGGATCGCTCGTTCTCCACGTTCGCGGGCGTCCCCACCGAAGCGAACGGCAGAGCGTCGGCAGGCGCGGCGTCGGCAGGTGTCTCAGCCTCGGCACCCACCTGCTCGAACGGGTTCGCCGGTTCAGGTCGCGCGGCGGCGTCATCAACGGTCAACGGCACCAACTGCGGCGCGGCCTGCGACTGGGCGTCCTCGGCCGTGGTGGTAGCCGCGTCGGCGAAGAGATCGCGGGGCTGCACGGGTTCGGGATCGAGCTGGGTCAACGGGTTGGAGAGATTGAGTTCGCTCACCTTGCGCTTCACGCTGGCGGCGTCGAACATGCTGGTGGGTTCGCCGGCCCGTAGGTCGAGAATATCGTCCACCGACATGTCGGCGGCATCCGGTTCCTGCTTGGCGGGCTCGACGGCGAAGCCGAACAGGTCGGGCACGGGTGCCTCCTCGGGCTCGTCCTCGGCCAGCTGGTCGACGCGGATCAGATCCACCGGCACATCGCCGAACTGCATGCGCATCGGCGATGTGGGCAGCAGAAAGTCGACGCCCGCGGGAAGCCGCAGCAGGTCGCCGTTATCGCGTACCACGTAGGTGCCATTGGTCGATCCCAAATCGCAGATGACCGCGCCGCCGGACTGCTGCACCTCGAACACCGCATGACGTTTCGACATCGACTTGGTGCCGTCGACCACATCGACGCGCGTATTGCCGTCATCCACCAACGGACGCAACGGCTTACGGCCGATTTCCACGCGCTCGCCCGGTTTGACGCTGATATGGTCGATCCCATTGATTCTCACCGTCCACTGCACCGTGCCAGCCTCCCTTTCACGCAAAAACACACTACGAGCCATTGTGTCATGCTTCCTTGAGAATTCGCGGATTGCCCTCAAGGATTGACAACTTCCGCCGATTTCCCTCCGCAGGCCGCCTGATCGCATATGGCCGCCTATGCGGAGAACCCCGCAGCCCATAAGGAACTGCGGGGTTCTTCCAAGCGTCGCAATAGGCGGGTTTCACACCCGCGCGTATTACTTGAGCTCGACGGTGGCGCCAGCCTCTTCCAGCTGAGCCTTGGCCTTCTCGGCGTCTTCCTTCTTGGCCTTCTCCAGAACCGGCTTCGGAGCGCCGTCCACGAGGGCCTTGGCCTCGGCCAGGCCGAGGTTGGTGATGGCGCGCACGGCCTTGATCACCTGGATCTTCTTGTCGCCGACGGCGGCGAGGACGACGTCGAACTCGTCCTTCTCTTCCTCAGCGGCGGCAGCGGCGCCCGGAGCGGCGGCAACGGCGACGGCGGCCGGAGCGGCGGCCTCGACGTCGAACTTCTCCTCGAAGGCCTTGACGAACTCGGAGAGCTCGACGAGGGTCATCTCACCAAAGGCTTCCAGCAGCTCTTCGTTGGTGTACTTAGCCATAATGGCTTCCTTTCCATCTTGGTCGCGGATGAAGTGGGTTCCGCAACCGAATAAACCTTGTTTGTTTTTAGTTATGAAGCTTCATGATTCACGCGGCGAGCCGCAGGCGAATCAGGCAGCCTTCTCCTGCTTCTCGCGCAGGGCGTCGATCGTACGCACGGCCTTGGTCGGCAGGGCGTTGAACAGGTACGCGGCCTTGGCCATCGTAGCCTTGACGTCGCCGGCGAACTCGGCGAGCAGCTGCGGGCGGGACTTGAGGTCCGCCAGCTTCTGAGCGGCTTCGGCGTCGTACACGATGCCGTCGGCGGCGGCACCCTTGACAACCAGAGCCTTGTTTTCCTTGGCAAAGTCACGCAGGATCTTCGCAACCTCAATGAAGTCGCCCTTCACGAACGTGACGGCGGTCGGGCCGGAGAGGATCTCGTCGAGACCTTCGATGCCCGCTTCCTTGGCGGCGATGCGTGCCAGCGTGTTCTTAGCCACAGTGTAGGAAGTATCGCGGCCTAGCTTCTCGCGCAGATCGGAGATCTGCGGAACGGTAAGCCCGCGGTACTCGGTCAGGTAGACGGCGTCAGCGTTACGGAACTGCTCCGTAAGCTGGGCGACCACCACTTCCTTTTCGGGCCTCTTCATGGCGTTCCTTCCTAAGTCGGCCGTTGACTTGAAGAAGGGATCGTCTCGCCGGGCAACAAAAAAAGCCCTGCGCACAGGCAGAGCAACATAATCTCGCAAGCGAACCTGCGTACCCTTGACGGGCTTATATCTCTCAACCTGCGCTGGCTTGGCGAACCAAACTTCGGGAATGCTTGCACACTCCAACCAACGGTCTGTGGTTTACAAGTCGATAACTATACCCAGCCGAGCGGACCCACACCCAATCCGGGCGTGTCGCGCTTGGCCGAGACGATGCGTTTTGGCCGAGACGTCGCAGACTTCGCACTTCAACGAAGGGTGTGCGAAATTCGCGACGTCCCAGTTCCTCGGAACGTCGTCGATTTCGCACACCCCTCGTCAATCCGCGAAATCCACGACATCTCTGGCGGCGGACTGACTCACTGCTAACGTTCGATGCTTTCGCTCACCTGTTGGATGGCTTCCAACGCGGATTCGACGGTGGCATCGCCGGTGTAGATGTTCTGCATCTGCACGCCAATCTCATCGTTAAGCTCCTGGGAGGTGAGCTTACGGTTGAGCGTGGCCTCGGATTGTCCTTCTGTCACCAGCGCGATGCTCTCCTTGGCGGATTCGGTGGCATCCTCAGGCACCTGGACCTCCATGCCCTTGGCGACCGGAGCACCTTGCAAGGTGTTGATCCACTCCTGCTGACCAGCGCCCGTGGTCATGAATTCCACGAACTTCATGGCGGCCTCCTGCTTCTTGGAGTCCTTATTCACGGCAAGCGCGAAGTCGACGCCCGTGGTCGGACCGGTCGCGTTGTCGCCCACGGTCGGGAACTCCATCATGCCCAGTTCATCGTTTTCGACGGAGGTGCCCTTGGTTTCATCGTTCGGCAACACGGCGGAGACATGCCAGGATCCGGTCGGGAAGAACGCGCTCTTCCTCGAGTAGAAGTAGTTGTCGCGGGCATCCGGATAGGTCGAGGTGCCAACCGCGCCATCCTGGAACAGCCCATCATCGATCATCTGCTGCCATGCTTCAAGGGTTTTGACGAACGTCTCATCGGTGAACGACTTCTTCCCCTCAGCGGCTTCGTAGACGTCGCCTTCGCCATACTGGTTGGAAAGCCACACGAAAATGTCGTCAAGATGCCAACCGTCCTTGGCACCAAGCGCCAACGGCATCAACCCCTTATCGGTAAGGGTCTTGTTGACTTCCACCAGCTCATCGTAGGTAGTGGGCAGCTCGGTGACGCCGTTCTCCTCCAACAGCGTCTTGTTGTACAGCAGATACTCGGAGCCGGAGGTAATGGTCGGCATAGCCACCAGTTTGCCGTCAGCATCCGTCACCTGTTCGACGGCGCCTTCAGAGACCTCGGAATCCCAACCGGACATATACTGGTCGGCCAGCTCCTGCATATCCGCGGCAAAGCGGCCATACTGCTCGACGGTGCTGCCCGCCTGCAAACCGAACACATCCGGCCCTTCGCCGCCGGCCATGGCGGTCTGCAGCTTCTTCTGGTAATCCGACATCTCCGACGTACGCCACCAGTCGATCTTGATGTTCGGATATTCCTTCTGGAATTCGGCGTAGATGGTCTCCCACTGGGTGTCAGTGGGCTGCCAGGTCCAGAATGTCAGGGTCACGGGATCATCTGCGGTGCCGGTGCCTTCATCGGACGACGAGCTGGAACCGCAACCGGCGAGCAGACCGACCGACATGGCCAGCGCGCCAAGCGCGGCCACGACCTTTTTTGCGTTGAACATGATATGTTTCTCCTTCTTATATACGTTCGTTGGTATGTTCACTTCGTTGTGATGAAACGCTGCCAATAGGCAGTCAACAGAGATGTGCGGTTATTCGGCTCCTTCCTTCCCGTCCAGTCCCAGAGAGGTTCGGGTGTATCCGACCAGCGACGCGCCATTGAGCGTGACGCCCAGTCGAGAGCAAGGCTCGCCCGCAAGAGGAACCTGCCACGTATGGTTACGGATATGGATGGTGGCTTTCCCGTTCGCTGACGAAATGCGTACCGTACGCAGGGCGCGCCCAGCCTGGTCGCGTCGCACGTCACTGCTGAGGGAGCGCAATCGCACGGGTTGGGAGGCTCCTTCAAGCGCGACTCCGTCGCACATCACACCACATTCGTTTTCAGCCAAGGTGATCCGATAGTCACCGAATGTCACCAACACCTGCGACCGCGCCGTCTCCAGAGCGAAGTCCAGCACGAAGCGGCGCTTTTCAAGAGACTTCTCGACGACGAGTGTCGCCGGACGCACGCCTCGCATAGTGACTCCATGATTCACTCGCAGCGGATCAATCGCCGTCACCTCATGATGAATCTGCGCAAGCGTCTCTCCCCACAAATTCACATGGTCGGTAGCCACGAAGGCGCTGAACGACGCTCCCGTGCGATTGGAATACAGACCAACGGCGCCGGGCTCATCACTGATCATCGCCTCAGCGACGTACCGCCCATCGATGCGAATCTCAAGCGAGCGGTAAGCGCGGCTCACAGAGAGCTCATGCCATGCGGTCAGGTCGATATCCAGAGGAAGCGCAGTGACGGCGCGCATTGACAGTCCGTTCACGATATCGATGACATGCAACTCATGCGTGCCGCCATCAAGTTCGATTATCGTACGGTTATCAGCGTCCCGATGACGGACGATTACGCCGCACCGAGCCCCCAGCGGGTCGCATATGCCCCGAATCCATACGTCAATCCCCACCGTGGATGAATCCAACGGCGCGATTGTCTCGAATATGCCACGCTGATCAGCGACCAACGCAGGCTCGCCTTCAACCTCGGCAGCGCGGGCGTTTCCCGACAGCGTCGTCCATGAGGCGGGGATTCCGTTGGAGAAATCGGCGGACACGTCAGCCAACAATGGCGCATCGACTTCAACGCATGTGGGACCATCGGTGTCAAGCAGACCTTCCGAGAAATACAGCGGATCTATACGCATCACACGCTGTTCGGTGCCCACATACAGTTCATCGTCGGCGTTGCGCCCGTGATAGACGATCCAATCGTCAATCGCATTGGGCGCTCGCACGATGGAGTTATGGCCGGTGCCTTCAACACGGTCGGATCGAATCAGCAACGGATCAAAACCACCATTGTTAAGCTGCTTGTTCCAGACAAGTCCATCGATATGAACCTCTGCGGGGACGGAAGGCAGAACGGCCGTCGAGTATCCCACGAAATAGTCTTCATGCTCATACGCATTCGCGGAATAAGTGATGAACGCACGGTCACGGTACGTGAAATAGGTGGCTCCCTCGATGGTGTGCCAGTCGCGTCCATCACCGAACCGGTTACGGGCGAAGATTTCCTCATCCATCGTCGGCACAATCAACGCCCTGGGATTGCCTTCGCGTTTCAACGGGGTGGACAGGCGGTCGATCATCACCGACGTTCCAGGCCGCACATCGCTTAAGCCCACCTCCTGATTATCGGCATACAGCAGGTACAGCTGGCCGTCATCGCCCATCACCACCTGGGAGTCGATGGCGAAGGTGTCGAAAAGCTCGGCCTGCTTTTCAAACGGTCCCAGAGGGTCGACGCTGGTCGCCACTCGCATGATTTCGGTGTGGGTATCAGACTCTCCCTCAGGCATATTCGAGAAGTACATATGGAATACGCCATTGAGCAGAATCACCGATGGCGCCCAGAAGTTGCGGCGTCCTTGTTCAACATAGGCATACCCATGGGATGTCCAGCGCACCAAATCCGGCGAGGTGCTCACCAAAATACCATGCTCGTCGGTGGCGTAGCAGTAGTACCTATTGCGGTAACGCAACACAAACGGATCGGGAGCGGTGTGCTTCCCTCCATCGCTGTATGGAACGGGATTGGCGTAGCTGCGTCCCATCAGTGGTTTCGGCGTGATCGGCGCTTCGACATGAATGTCCTTGTCTAGGCTCGTAAGTCGCATGGAAGGCGCAATGGTAGCGATAGTCATATCCGTTCCCCTCAGCTCTTGACCGCACCGGACGTGATGCCCGCCTGCAACCACTTCTGGCTGATCAGGTAGACGATGATGGATGGAATCGTCATCAGAATCAGCGCAGCGTATTCCTGAGCCACCATTTCGGGGGTCTGGCTACGTGTTTCCATGAAGTAGGTGGAAGCAAGCGTGACCGTATATTTCGACTCGTCGCGAATCAGCAGCAACGGAATAAGGTATTCGTTCCAGCTGTAGACGAATGTGAGCACGCCGGTGGTCGCGATCATCGGAGTGGACAACGGCATGAGGATACGCCCATAGATGCGCAGAGTGGAGCATCCGTCGACTCGGGCGGCCTCGATAATCTCATCGGGGATGCCGTCGAAATAGTTCTTCCAGAGCAGCAGCATCTGCAACGCGTTGAACGCGACCAGAGGGATGATGATGCCGAGATAGGTGTTGGTCAGATGGAAGGTTTTGATGGTGAAGAACAACGGCATGGTCACCGAAGCAATCGGCACCGCCATACAGGCCAGCAGCAGCACATACAGCACTCGTGAGCCGGCAAATTTCATCTTCGCGAATGCGAAGCCGGCCAACGAGGTGATGAGCACGACAATCGCGGCAGTGGCCACCGAGATGAAGAAGCTGTTGAACACCACGCGGAAGTAGTGCACATCTTCGTTGCTGATTACGGAGAGATAGCTATTCCACCCTCCGACCTGCAATGATTTGGTGATGGCGGTATAGATCGGGAAAATCCAAATGATGAAGAAGAACGCGAGGACGGCGTACATAATCACCGTCGTGCTGGTTTTGCGCCTCATAATAGTCTGTCCTTCCTTCTGTGCCTATTTGCTCATGCGATTGGAGACCGCCATCTGGATGAGGGACAGCGCCACGGCGATGATGAGCACCATCACTCCGATGGCCGCGGACAGCCCTCCATTGAATTGCTGAACACCGGCTTTATAGAGGTAGGTGTTGAGGAATTCGGTGGATCGGCCAGGGCCGCCGCCCGTGGTCTGGATGACGATGTCGAAGGTTTTGAGCGAACCGACGATGCCGAGGACGATAAGTGTGTTCGTCGTGCCGGAGAGATTGGGGATGGTGATGCGAAACAGGGTGTTCCAGAATCCACAACCGTCGATTTTCGCCGCCTCATAGATGTCTTCTGGTATGGACATCAATCCGGCATAATATATGATCATCGAGAACCCCATCCATTCGAAGATGTTGATGGCGCAGATGGAGAACAGTGCGATATCCGGATCACCAAGCCAGCTCTGAGCGAGAAAATCCAAATGGAGGAAACGCAAAGCCTCATTGATGGCACCTACATTGGGATCCATGATGATGCGGAAGATGGCGGCGATGATGACGGGGGCCATGGCGATGGGCATGAAGAAAATCGCTTTGAAGAAGTTGGAGCCGCGCAGACGCTCCTTGAGAATCACCGCGATCAGCAGACCAAGACCTGCCTGCACCAGCACGGTGACGACCATGAAGATGATGTTGTTGCCCAGCGCGGTCCAGAACACGGAGCCAGGTGCGAGCAGCTTGGCATAGTTCTTCAGTCCGATAAAGTCCATCTCGTCGCTGATGCCATCCCAATCGGTGAACGAAGTCGCGATGGTGAATCCGATGCAGTAGTAGATGAAGAAGCCAGAAAGAATCACCAACGGAGCGATAAACAGGTAGGGACGGACCTTGCTTCGCCATGAGTGCATCGATTCCGGCTTGCGTGATTTCATCACCTTACGGCCGTTGACATGATGCGATTCGTTTGATGCGCTGACGGCGGATGACGAACTGCCCATATTCCCTCCCTCGGATTGTGCTCTTTTATGTGAAACGTTTCAGAAAAAGTGAACACTCAACGAGCATTCACCGGAAAACAATTGTTCTGTAACGTTTCAACTTCGTTGTTGATATGAAAATATATAACGTTTCAGAAATAAATGCAAATTTGAAACGACGCATGTGGTTTCTATTGGGAAACAGCCTTTTTCAGACCCACATCGGCGTGTCGCGCGACGTGATGACCATCCCCTCCCACAACGGCTTTCGCATATTGCGAATCCACTGGCCTCAGAAGCAAGAGACCGTCAGCTGGACATGATGGGAGAGGAATCCCTATACACCAACGTGAACGGGACGGGATACTTGTCGGCGGAGGCACGCCTGCCCGTCATGACCTGGCCAAGAATTAAATCCACAGCCAGTTCGGCGATTCTCGCCCGATCTGGGTTCACACTAGTCAACGAAGGAATGGTGTACTGTGCCTCATTGATGTCATCAAAACCCACCACCCTCACGCTTTCCGGCACACGCACGCGCATCTCGCGAAGCTGGCTGATCACACCGAGAGCCAGCAGGTCGTTCAACGCGAATATGGCGTCAGGCCGGATACCCTCCCGATACATCCGCTCCACGGCAAGAGCGCCATTCTTGCTGGTCCACTCCCCCACCTCCCGCACCAACGCAGGATCCACCGTCAGCCCCCGATGCCTCATAGCCTCGACGTACCCCTGCGTTCGCAACGAACGCGATGACGAGTTCGAGCCGTCCAGAGTGCCGCCAACCACGGCGACAGTGCGGCACCCCGCATCTAAAAGATGTTCCGTGACAGCCCGGGAAGCGGCCTCATTAGGCATCATCACGTGCGGAGCCGGCGCTTTGAAAACACGCTCGCCCAACATGACCAAAGGGAAGTCCCCTTCCATGGACGCAACATCGTCATTGCTCATTTTGACCGGGCTGAGAATCAGACCATCGGTCATATTCCGCGCCATAGAAGCGATGGAGTCCAGCTCCCGCTGCTTATCGTTACCCGTCGATTCGACGATGACGCCATACCCGCGCGTGCGCGCCGCCTTGATCACTTCCTCGGCAAGCTCCGCGAAATAAATCTGGTTCAGGTCGGGAATCGACAAAGTGATTAGGCCTGTGCGTCCAGAACGCAGATTACGGGCCTGCTCGTTAACCACATAGCCCAACTCATCAATGGCGTTCTGAATGCGCTGCTTCGTGGTAGGACGCATATGCGGGTAATCGTTGAGGTAATTGGACACCGACGCAACCGACACCCCGGCCAGCTTCGCCACATCCGGCAAAGTGACCTTGGCTTTACGTCGCTCGCCCACCAGAACACCCGCCTTCCCGATAATCACCTTTGCAATATCTCGCTATAGAACACTATATCGTTTCACAAAAGCACGAGAACACACCATCCACGCTTCAGCGCCAGACGGAGCCGCACCTCCTCGCATCAACCACATCACGCTCGGCTTCAGTCAGTAAAACTCAACATAGGTAAATCAGCAACCACAGGGACAGAGCTTCCCCACGTGGAATCAGCCAAGCATAACTTGCATTGCTTAGGATTGGAATGGGCATGGACGATGCGGGGAGCTGCGACGTCGCGGATTTCGCACTTCAACGGAGGGTATGCGAAATCCACGACGTCCAGGCTTCCCGAAACGTCGCGAATTTCGCACTCCTCTCGTCAATCTGCGAAATCCACGACGCTGCCGTCGGAGGACCGCACCGGACGCGCATCGCCTTTGTGGATAACTCGAAGGCTCGAACCACACAAGACTGTTCGACTGGACACCATTGCCTTCTTCCGTTCACAATCGAACTATCACATGCGAGACGGGAGGCTATTATGCCAATTGACTTTCTGTATCCAATCGGATCCACTTTGAAGTGGACGATTAACACTCCCGCCAGAGACGGAGGGAATGATGACGGACACCGCATTTTCCACTTGGCATATCAAAGATGACATCCGATCCGACGAGGATGCCATCGGATATCTCAACGCAGCGCTTGAAGAGCGCGACTCGGCCTCGCTGCAGGATATGCTCGACGTGGTCGCGCGCGCCCGGGGGATGACGGGCGTCGCCCGGACGTCCGGATTGGGCCGCGAACCGCTGTACAAGGCGCTACGCCCCGATTCCAAACCTTCGTTCGACACCATCATGCGCGTGGCCGACGCCTTGGGAGCGCAGCTGTACTCCTTCCCCCAAAAACATCAACATGGAAGCGGTGCATAACGCCATCGAAGAAGTGAAACGGCATGCCGCCAAGCAAACGACCATCCCCACCACCGCAACAGGAAGTCCGCGACTGTCATGATGTCATCGTAACGGTCTCGACCACCCCACCACCGCAACAGGAAGCCCGACATGAGCCAAACCACAGAACCAACATCCCACCGAATGCCGAATGACCCGCAGAAGTCACAGAAATCCACCACCCAAACAGTCGCCGCCCGAACATGGCCGTACAAGGAGCGGCAATCACGCAATCCTTTCACCGTCAATCCACGAGCGCAGGGAGTCAAAGGCAAAGGCGGCGGCAAATCACTAGGTAAAGGCGCGATGCCGTTCAAGGCCACCGGCCACAAAGGCGGCATCAGCAGACAGGGATCGAAACGCGGCTGACCGACGTCACCCAATCATCACAATCGAAGCGCACAGCCACCACACCAGGCAAGTCAACCGCCCAGTCGCGGCGTACAACCGCACGACAAAACCAGCCGACCTCCCAGCAAAGCGAACCGGCCGTCCGGAGGAGACCACCAGTTGCGCCCCTCCGAGTCACGGACTCCGATTAGGACTCAACCAGCCCGCAAAGCGTCGAATACAACCGACACTTTGCCAATAGCACCATCATTTTGTCGAGCATAGTCGACATTTTGCCAATATAATCTCCAAAATGTCGACTATGCTCGACAAATTAATCTTAAACACGATATAATGTAGGGTATAGCCGGCACCTCCGAGAGATTGGGATACTCATGAATGCCAAATACCGCGTTCTCCGCCCCGCCTATCTCCGACAGCTGGAGCCCTACATCGACACCGAACAGGTGAAAGTCCTGCAGGGTGTTCGGCGCTGCGGCAAATCGACGATTCTCGACATGCTGCGTACCTCCTTGCTGGAACGTGGCATACCCCAGCGCAATATCATCCATCGTCGATTCGACGAATTCGGCCTTCCCCAGCACATCACAGCGCAACATCTCACCGAAGACCTCACAGCCGCATTCGCCGGCAGCGACCCGGGTGTCAGCCGCTATGTGTTCCTGGATGAAATCCAGGAAGTCGAAGATTGGGAAACCGTGGTGCGCGGCCTGCACACGACCCAAGGCATCGACGTATATATCACCGGATCGAACGCCCATTTTCTTTCCAGTGATCTGGCCACCCTGCTCGCCGGGCGCACCATCGCATTCGACATCTACCCACTGTCATTCGCCGAATACCGAGAATTCACCGCGCAACGCGACCCCAGCCAGACGCGCTCCAACGATGAGCTGTTCGCCGATTACCTTCGATTCGGCGGTATGCCCAGCCTGTTTTCGCTACGCTCCATGGACGAGGACGGCATCACGAGAGAACTCAGCTCGATCTATAACACCGTCATTCTCAAGGACGTGGCGGAACGATTGGGAATACGTGATATCGCTCTGTTGAACAGACTGGTCGCCTATCTGTTCTCCACCTCGGGCAACCTGTTCTCCACCCGCAAAGTCGTCGGAGCGCTGGCCAGTTCCGGACGACGCACCACCTCGGAAACGGTCGAAAGCTACATCGAAGCGCTACGGCAGGCGTACATCCTGCACGAGGCGCCGCAATTCGGGCTGCAGGGCAAGCAGACCCTCAATCCCTTAAGGAAGTTCTACGCCGTGGACACCGGTCTGCGCAACATGTCGACGGGGTTTTCCACCAACGATTTGGGGTTTCAGCTGGAAAACGTGGTGTACAACGAACTGCTGCGCCGCGGATGGCGCGTTTCGGTCGGCACGCTGCGCTCAGGCAAGGAGATCGACTTCATCGCCACCAAACTCGACGAGCGCGAATACATCCAAGTCACCGAAACCATACTCGATGAGACCACCCGCAAGAGAGAACTCGCCGCGTTCCAGGAATTGCACGATGCCTTCCCGAAAACCCTGCTCACTTTGGATCGATACCGGACCGGCATCACCGAGGACGGCATTCGCATCATCAACGTGGTGGATTGGTTGTTGGACAAGTAGCCGCGCGACGGGAGGCTACGGGATGAGGTTGCCGGCGGCGACGTAGAGATCCCACCAATCCTGACGCTCGAGCGTGACGTCGGCACCGTCGAGCATCTCGTTCAGGCGGCTCGGACTCATCGAACCGAGCACGATCTGGATGTTCGCGGGATGGCGCAGCACCCAAGCGGCGGCGATGGCGTTGGCGCCCACCCCGTACTTGGCGGCCTTGGCGGCCTTGGCGTCCAACGCGGCATTGAGTTCGGCGAAATGCGGGTTGCCGACGAACGGCCCGACCGCCCGGCGCGACTTACCCGCCGCACGATATAATCGCCTCTGTTCTGGCCGGCCGCGCCCTTCCGGCGATGCCGGCGGGGCGAGTCGCAATTCTCGCCGGGGCCCGCGGCTCCGCACAACCCAGGAAAGAGAAGAGAACATGGAGAAGTTCTTCCATCTCAAGGAGAGCGGGACCACCATCCCGACCGAGATTCTTGCCGGTCTGACCACATTCTTCGCGATGGCCTACATCTTCGTCGTCAACCCGCAGATGCTGTCGCAGACGGGCATGCCGTGGGGCGGAGTGTTCCTCGCCACCATCATCGCGGCCATCATCGGCACCCTCGTGATGGGCCTGTTCGCCAACGTGCCCTACGCGCAGGCCGCCGGCATGGGACTCAACGCGTTCTTCACCTACACCGTCAGCATCGGCCTTGGATTCTCATGGCAGGAGACGCTGTGCATGGTGTTCATCTGCGGCATCGTCAATATCGTCATCACCGCCACCAAAATCCGCAAAAGGCTGATCATGGCCATCCCTGTGGCGCTGCAGCACGCCATCGGCGGCGGCATCGGCCTGTTCATGGCCTACGTCGGTATCCTCAACGTCGATCTCATCACCTTCACGCCCGATGCGGCGACCACCGCGCCCGTCGGCGCCACCCCGGGGCTGGCGAGCTTCGACACGCCCGTGCTGTGGGTGTTCCTGATCGGCCTCGTGCTGGCGATCGTCTTCACCGTGCTTGAGGTCAAGGGCGGCATGCTGCTCGCCATCGTCATCGCCACCATCGTCGGCATCCCGTTCGGCGTGACCACATGGTCCGATTCGCAGCCACTGGGCCAGACCTTTTCCGAACTGCCGGTGGTGTTCGGCGCGATATTCTCTCCCGAAGGATTCCCCTCGCTGTTCTCCGACCCGACCAAACTTCCGCTGGTGCTGGTGACGGTGTTCGCCTTCTCCATGTCCGACGTGTTCGACACGATCGGCTCGTTCATCGGCACCGGACGCCGCTCCGGCATCTTCTCCGCCGACGACGAGAAGGCCCTTTCGGACGGCCGGGGATTCTCGTCCAAGATGGACAAGGCGCTGTTCGCCGACGCCATCGCCACGTCGGTCGGTGCGATCTGCGGCACCTCGAACACCACCACCTTCGTGGAGTCCTCCGCGGGCATCGCGGTGGGCGGACGCACCGGCCTGACCTCCGTGGTCGTATCGATCTGCTTCGCCCTGACCGCGTTCTTCGCGCCCGTCATCGCCGCGGTCCCCTCCGCCGCCACCGCGGGCGTGCTGATCATCGTCGGATGCATGATGGCATCGTCGTTGAAGGCCATCGACTGGGGCGATATCTCCGAGGCGATTCCGGCGTTCTTCGCCACCGCGTTCATGGCCTTCTCGTATTCCATTTCCTACGGCATCGCCGGCGGCTTCATCACCTATTGCATTGTGATGATCTGCAAGAAGCGGGCCGGTCAGGTCCATCCGATCATCTGGGTCGTGTCCGCGCTGTTCATTCTGGACATCGTGACGATGGCCGTGCTGTGATTGCGACGGGACACCGGACTGCCGCCACGTTTCGGCTGATGAATCAGCCGACTTCAACAAAGAAGCCCCGCCTTGGCGGGGCTCAATTCTTTGTCGAGCTGAAGCTCGATTGCGACAGCCCACTGGGCTGTCGCTACGTTTCGGCTGATGGATCAGCCGAAACGTCCAGAGATATACCGTTCGGCTTCGGCGTTTTGCGGATTGTTGAACATCGTGGTGGTATCCGCGAAATACTCCAGATGGCCCGGCTGGCCCACGGCCTTCAGATTGAAGAACGCCGTGTAGTCGGCGATGCGGGCGGCCTGCTGCATGTTGTGGGTCACGATCACGATGGTGTAGTCGCTTTTCAGCTCGTTGATCAGATCCTCGACGGCGAGCGTGGAGATCGGGTCGAGCGCGGAGCAGGGCTCGTCCATCAGCAGCACCTGCGGGTGCACGGCCACGGCGCGGGCGATGCACAGACGCTGCTGCTGGCCGCCGGACAGACCGATGCCGGGATTGTCGAGACGGTCCTTGACCTCCTCCCACAGGTTCGCGCCGCGCAGGGCCCACTCGACCAGATCGTCCGCGTCGGACTTGGCGAGGCGCTTGTTGTTCAGACGCACGCCGGCGAGCACGTTCTCGCGGATCGACATGGTGGGGAACGGGTTCGGACGCTGGAACACCATGCCCACGTCGCGGCGCACGGCCACGGGGTCGATGTCCTTGGCGTACAGGTTCTTGCCTTCGAGCAGCACCTCGCCCTCGACGCGGGCGCCGGGGATGATCTCGTGCATGCGGTCGAGCGTGCGCAGCACGGTCGACTTGCCGCAGCCGGAGGGGCCGATGAACGCGGTGACCTTGTTCGGCTCGATGTTGATGTTCACGTCCTCCACGGCCAGGAAGTTGCCGTAGTAGATGTTCTCGTGGATGACGTCAATGCGTTGTCCCATGTTGGTTCCTTCTGATTCCTAGGGTCTGGCGTTCTAGCGTTCCGACTTGACGGCGAAGATCTTCGCCACGACGCGGCCGATCAGGTTGAGCAGCAGCACGATGATGATGAGCACGAGGGCGGCGGCCCAGGCGCGCTCCATCGGGATGGTGGTCACGCAGGTGGCGTCGGCGCCCGCCGGACAGTTGGCGTTCAGCTTCGAATACTCCTGGTAGACGTACACCGGCAGGGTGGTCATCTGCCCGGAGAACAGGTTGAAGTTCGTCGAGGAGATGTAGCCCGCGGTCATCAGCAGCGGCGCGGTCTCGCCGATCACTCGCGCGATGGCGAGGATCGCGCCGGAGACGATGCCCGGCAGTGCGGTGCGCAGCACGATTTTGGTGATGGTGCGCTGCTTGGTGACGCCCAACGCGTAGGATGCCTCGCGCAGATCGTTCGGCACGATTTTGAGCATCTCCTCGCAGGACTTGACCACGGTGGGGATCATCAGCAGCGACAGGGCCACGGATCCCTCGAAACCGTTGATGGTGCCGGGGCCGAGCAGAATCGTGAACATCGAGAAGGCGAACAGGCCGGCCACAATGGAGGGGATGCCGCTCATCACGTCGACCAGCAGCGAGATCACCTTGGCGAGCTTGCCCCGGTTGGAATACTCCACCAGATACACGGCGCACATCAGGCCGATGGGGATGGAGATGAGCATCGCGCCCGCGGTGATCTCCAGCGTGCCGATGATGGCGTGCTGCACGCCGCCGTAGCCGCCGGACGGGGTCTGGTTGCCGCCGATCACGTTGGTCATGTTGTAGCTCAGGAAGTTGAGGTTGAGCCGCTTGACGCCGTTGGAGATGGTGGTCCACAGCACGGAGACCAGCGGCACGAGCGCCACCACGAAGGCCAGCGCGATGATGACCCGCATGGCGATGTCCTTGGTCTTACGCGCCTGCTCGGAGGAACGGGTGGGCTTGAATTTGTCGAAGTCGATGACGGGCGCGCCGCTCATCGGGGATTTTTCGGCGGCACTCATCACGCACTCGCTTTCTCGGTGATCTTACGGGCGATGAAGTTGACCACGAAGGTGATGAGGAACAGGATCAGACCGGTTCCGATCAGCGTGGAGACGCCCAGATCGTTGGCTTCGGGATACTGCGCGGCGATGTTCGCGGCGATCGTCTGGTTCTGCGAGGCCTGCAGCAGTTTGATGGAGTAGTTGAGTCCCGGCGAGAGGATCATCAGCACGGCCATCGTCTCGCCCAGCGCGCGGCCCAACGCCAGCATGGAGGCGGACACGATGCCGGATTTGCCGAACGGCAGCACGGCGAGCTTGATCATCTCCCATTTGGTGGCGCCCAGGGCCAGCGCGGCCTCCTCGTGCAGGCGCGGGGTCTGCAGGAAGATGTCGCGAGACAGCGAGGTGATGATCGGCAGGATCATCACGGCGAGCACCACGCCCACGGTGGCCACGGTGCGCGACGGATTGGCGGCGGGGCCTTCGAACAGCGGGATCCAACCGAGGTAGGTGCCCACCCAATTCCAGAACGGGTAGATGGCCGGCACCAGAATCAGGCCGCCCCACAGGCCGTAGATCACCGAAGGGATGGCGGCGAGCAGATCGACCACGTAGCTCAACGCGGCGGCGAGCTTCTTCGGCGCGTAATGCGAGATGAACAGCGCGATGCCGATGGAGATGAAGAATGCGATCACCAGCGCCAGCAGGGAGACGAGCACCGTGCCGAACAGCAGGGGCCCGACGTACTGCCAGAAATTGGAGGCCTTGCCGCCGGTGAAGCTGGCGATGGTCTCGCTGTTGGCCTGCTGGTCGCCGCCGATCAGAGGCCAGGCGCGGAAGAACAGGAACAGGAACACCGCGGCGAGCACCGCGAGGATCAGGATGCCGCAGGCGTAGGCCACGCCTTTGAACACCTTATCCGCGGTTTTGCCGCCGGCCGCCTGTCCGGCCGTTGTGCGTTGCGAACTCACAGGTTCTCCTTCATTGCGAATCTGATGCAACCATCGTAACCCAAACGGCGGGCGCGCCGCAGACACGGGGGGATGATTCCGGCCCGTGCCTGCAGCGCCTATGCCCGTCGCCCGGGTTCGTCCGATGGATGGTGGGTCACCACTTGGAACACTACTTGGTCTGAATGGCCTCGATGGACGCGGCGACCTTCTCGCTCAGGCTGCTCGGCAGCGGAGCGGTGCCGGCGGCGTTCTGCGCGGCCTGCTGGCCTTCGTCGGAGGTCACGTAGGTGAGCCATTCCTTGACGAATTCGGCGGTGGAGGCGTCGGCGTAGGCCGGGCAGGCGATGTCGTAGGAGACCAGCACGATCGGGTAGGCGCCGTCGGCCTCGGTGTTGTGGTTGAGCTTGACGACCACGCGGTTCTCGCCGGTGACGGTTTCGTCGATCTCGGAATCCTCGACCACCTTGGAGCCGGCGTCGGCGGAGATCTCGGTGTACTGGTCGCCCACCTTGACGGCCACGGTGCCGAGGTCGCCCACCTGGGAGAAGTCGGCGTAGCCGATGGTGCCGTCGGCCTGCTTGACGGTGGAGATCACGCCGGAGGTGCCCTTGGCGCCCTGACCGACCTCGTTGGGCCAGTTTTCGGACAGGTCGTAGGTCCAGTCGTCCGGCGCGACGTCCTTGAAGTAGCTCACGAAGTTCTGCGTGGTGCCGGACTTGTCGGAGCGGTGCACCACGGTGATCGCGGTGTCGGGCAGGTCGAGGTCGGGGTTCTGGTCGGCGATGGCCGGATCGTTCCAGCTGGTGATCTTGCCGTCGAAGATCTTGGCGATGGTGGAGGCGTCCATGTTGATGTGCTCGCCCTCGTCGGAGACGCCCTTCAAGTTGAACACCACGGCGATCGGGGAGATGTAGACGGGCACGTCGAAGGCGGTGGTGCCGTCGGCGCAGGCCGCGTCCTTGGACTGTTCGACCTCGTCGTCGGAGAGGGCCTTGTCGGAGCCGGCCCAGGCGATCGCGCCGGTCAGGAAGGAGCTCACGCCGGCGCCGGATCCGGTCGGATTGTAGGCGACGGTCACGCCGGAGTGGGCGGAGGTGAAGCCGGAGATCCACGCGTCGACGGCGGCCTGCTGGGAGGAGGCGCCGGCGCCGGCGAATTCGCCGGACAGGGTGGAGGAGCCGGAATTCGAGCCGTCGTCGATGGCGACGTTGTCGCCGCAGGCGGCGACGGAGGCGAGCATGGCGATGCCGGACAGCGCGGCAAGGGAGCGCACGAGAGCATTCTTACGCATGATTTCTTATTTCCCTCTATCAATGTTTTTCGCGGCCTGGGCCGCCGTGTCATTGCTTGACACATACCAGCCTATGGGATTTCGGCGAGGGTCCGCGCCGAAATCAGTGAACGGAAGATGAACAATCATCAATCTTATATCCCAAACCGCGCACGGTGGTCAGATATTGCGGATGCGCGGGATCCTCCTCGATTTTGGCGCGCACGCGTTTGACGTGCACGTCGAGGGTTTTAGTGTCGCCCACATAGTCCGAGCCCCAGATGCGGTCGATGAGCTGGTGCCGGGTGAGCACGCGTCCCTTGTGCTGCATCAGATATTCGAGCAGTTCGAACTCCTTGAGCGGGAAGAACACGTTCTCGCCGCGCACGGTGACCTCATGCTGCCCGACCTGCATGGCGATGTCGCCGCACACGAGCGGCAGGTCGGCGTCCGCGCCGCCCGAGGCTTGCGCGACGTCCTGGTTGCGGCGCAGCACGGCCCGGATGCGCGCGAGCAGCTCGCGGAAGGAGTACGGCTTGGTCACGTAATCATCCGCCCCGATCTCCAGCCCGACGACCTTGTCGATCTCCGCGCTTTTGGCGGTGAGCATGATGATCGGCACGCGGCTTTGCTCGCGGATGCGCCGGCACAGCGAGGTGCCGTCGATGCCCGGCAGCATCAGGTCGAGCAGCACCAGGTCGACGCCTCCTTGAGTGAACAGCTCCAGTCCCTCCTCGCCACTGGCCGCGGCGGAGACATCGTAGCCCTCGCGGGTGAGCTGGTAGACCAGCGGCTCGCGGTAGGATTCCTCATCCTCGACGATCAGAATGCGTGTCATTTCGCCCTTTCTTGAGTGTCTTGACTGCCCGCCGCCTCGGCTGACGGCAGTTCGATGGTGAATGTGGAGCCCTCGCCTTCGCGCGACCACACGGTGATGGTGCCGCCGCAGTCCTGAACGCAATGCTTGACGATCGCCAGGCCCAGTCCGGTGCCGCCGGTGGCCCGCGAGCGCGCCGGGTCCACGCGGTAGAAGCGTTCGAAGATGCGGCCGAGCGAGGCCTGCGGGATGCCGATGCCCTGGTCGATGACGCGGATGGTCGCCGTGCCGCCTTGTTCGCTGACCGCCACGTTGACGGTGGTGTGTTCGGGCGAGTAGCGAATCGCGTTTTCGATGAGGTTCTTGACCGCGGTGGTGAGGGATTCCTCGTCCGCGTTCACCAGCACGTCCTGCGACGCGTCGGGAGCCGCCATGCCTTGCGCGAGGTCCGTGGAATCGCGCGCGATATCTGCGAGTTCCGCGCCATCCGTGGGTTCCGCGGCACCTGTGGGTTCCGCGCTCCGTAGGTCTTCGCCGGCGATTCCAGCGTCCGTGGACACCGGCTTGCCCGCGCAGGAGAGCCGCACGTCGATATGCTTGGCGGCGGCCTGCACGCGGTTCTCGGCGATGGCCTCGCGAGCCACGGCGAGCACCGACAACCGTTGGGCGGTGGGCAGGGCGGTGTCGTCCTGCGCTTTCTGCAGGTCGATCAGTCGGTGCACCAGTTCGGTGAGCCGTTCGGATTCCTTGGAGATACGGCCGGAGAAGTAGCGCACGGCGTCCGGATCGTCGGCCGCGTCGGCGATGGTTTCGGCGAGCAGGGCGATCGCGCCCGCCGGGGTTTTCAGCTCGTGGGAGACGTTGGTGACGAAGTCGCGGCGCATCGCCTCGAAGCGCCGCTGTTCGCTCATGTCACTTAAGAGAATCGCATAGCGCGCGGGGGCGATCGCACCCACGCGCACGTTGAGATAGCGCGTATGCGAGGGGGCGGATTGTCCGGCCTTCACGCCGCGTCCGCTGCTGGGTTCGGCGGATTCGACGGCGGCATGGTCGATGGGCATGCGCACCTCGCGTTCGCGGGTTTCGCCGTCGCTCACGACTTGGGCGAGGATATCCCCCACCTCCGGCGAGACGAGACGGGACGCCTCGACCAGGCCGAGCGGCATCGCGTCGGCGCTGGCGTAGTGGACGAAGCCGTGGGCGTCCGCGATGATCACGGCGTCCGTCATCACCTGGATGAAGCCCTCTTCGGCGGCGCGCACGGGCAGGTCGCCCCCAAACAGCGATGCGTCGGCGTTCTGCGACGAGCCGGCACCGGTCGAGCCAATCGGCCTAATCAAGCCGGCCGCTCCCCCGCCGGCGTATCGGGAGCGGGCGTCGCGTTCGCCCGCGTCACGACCGCGCATATAGGCGAGCGCGACCGCCACCGCCAATACGGCCACGGCGGCCAGCGCCGGCAATGCGATCTGCCACCATTGCATCATGCGGTCCTTTCGTCCATTCGCCTTCCCAGACTATCGCCGGTCACCCAAAACATGGCCATTGGACCGCAGAAGTTCAACTGGAATTCACTTTGGCGGCGGATACGCAAGGGCCAATGGGCCTGCTCTTCCAAGCGACGGACCCTCACGAAGTTCTATCCGTTCGTATGAGTTCCATCGACATGCGGAATACCTCATCGATGGACAATGAACGTGTCAATCATTCAATTCGTTTCCCTGAAGAAAGGACACATAATGGGAAGGAGCCGTCATCCAGCAAAACACAGAATCTATATAGCGGGTTTTTCCGTCGTCCTGATAGCGATGTTGGCGTTATATGCTGCGGGGAATGTGTTTTTCTCCCCGATTTCCAACATGTCCCGCAACTGGAACGTTACGTTCCCTCATGGAGCGTATGTTACTTTCCACAAAGAAGACATCGGATTCCAAGGCGATGGAACACGCTTCACCACCATCACATTACTGCGGTTTTCCAATGTTGAGAACACTGTTTTAGATACCGATGATTACTCTGCTCCCTCGGAAGAGGATTTCGATACCATCAATTCAGTGGAGAAAGAGCTCCAAATTCCTTCTTCTTTGAATATGGATGCCAGTCATCACTATCAAGCAAAAAGAATCTACAACCACGGCGGAACACTGCTGATCATCGGCGACAGCAACCAGCGTCAATTTTACTGCTACGAATTTTTACAATGAGGTGGAAATGAAGAGGCACAACGTGGTCAGGGTACAGTTATGGTTGTGAGAAACAGCATCCTGTTCAAGGAACGTACTCTATATTGCGCAATCTCATGGCTTTTCGCCATAGGAATCATTGCCGACTGGGCAAACACGCTGGGAGCCACTCCGCTGCTCCATGCAGAGAATCTCGTTGTGGTAATGCTGCTTCTGTTTCTACCGCTGCGTCCGGTCATCTTCGCTTCGATCATCGTAGTCGTTTGTTTTGTTCTCGCATTTGCGCCATTCCCGTCGGCCGGAGTCTACTGGTTGCAGGCATCTCCTGTTTGGCTGGCATCTGCGGTGCTCGGCAAGCATATCGCCAATGTCATTATTCCCTCATGCGCATTCGTTCTGTTTCAATCGCTCATCATCGTTGGCTCAGCCACGCAGTTATGGTGGGTTTCAAGTTTTGCCGCCACCATGCAACCTGTTATCGTCGCTTGGGGCATCGGCGCGCTTATAGGTCAGATGACACGCAACGAGCGAGAACGAGCCGCTGCCGAAATTCAAAATCAACAGCGGGCGCACCAACTTGAGATGCTCCACGTATTGCATGATTCCGTGGCCAATAATCTGGTGTACGCTCTGGCTCGGCTACGTTCTTTTCAGTCGAATACGCCAGCCGGCAATAATCTGAAAGACGTTGGGGAGATAGCGGATGTTCTGGCGCTCAGCCTGCACGAGTTGCGCCAACAAGTCATCATACCAACTCGGCGCAAACTCGATCTCACCGATGCCCGACCGATTTCATCTGTTCAAAGCCCCGGTCCAACTCCGGAGTCCACGGAGCATACGCTGCTTCAAACGATACAAAGCGCCGCACATCGTCTTCACGAACAAGGTTTTATCGGAATGCCACAAGTCATCGGACAGGTTGCGCATCTCGCTCCTTCACGGATTGAGCTGATATCGCATTGCGTGCGGGAGGTCGGCGGCAACATCATCAAGTACGGCATGCCTGGGCCGTATGCTTTGGCTATCGACACGGATGAACAGACCATATCCATACTCTCGTCAAATCGTTGTTCTACGCCACACCCACATGAACAAAGTTCGAAATTCACTGATATCGACGCTGGAACCAGCACCGGCCTCCGTTTAATCACCGAGGAGATCAGTCGCGCCGGAGGAACGGTTTCAACCAGTCAGGAGTCCGGGGAATGGACCATCTTCATTTCGATTCCCTCTGGCTCGCATCCTCCAGTCCCCTCCGAGTCCTTTAATTCCTCCGATAACGGAAGCGAGGCATAACCATGTGCACCGAATCGTTAACCGTAGGTATTGTGGACAATGACCCACTGGTCTCTCAGGCGCTTGTATCGATGTTCGACGATCAACCCTCACCGCTGCACGTATTATGGAATGTTCGCAATGGTCACGATGCGCTGGCCTTGTGCGAGTACACCACCACACAGCCGAACGTCGTGCTCACGGATCTACGAATGCCTGGAATGGACGGCAAACAGCTGGCGACGCACATCACCCGAAAGTACCCGCAGATCACCGTCATCGGTATCACAGCCTTCCCCGTCGAGAACACCGATGAGGAATTGCGCGAGGCAGGGATACATGCCGTGTTATTCAAAGAGGCGGCCATACAAGACTATGTGCATACCATCGGACACACCACCGGCAAAACCTCGCTCATCACTTGGCAACAGCAATCATTGGCATTCCAACGGCTACTGCTTACCGACACGGAAATCTCAGTATTGAGGGAATATCTGAAAGGCCGGACCACCATCGCAGTAGCGTATACCATGCATATGAGCGAGGGAACCGTAAAAACGCATATGAATAACGCTTACAAAAAGCTCGGCGTACATAGCCGAGCCGAAGCGATACGCGTGTGCGTGCGCGAACATATCGTGTAGGAGGGCCTCGCTCAAGCCGGATAGAGACCACAGACGTTTGACGATGGACAGCTAGCGGGCGGCAGTGTCGACTATCGGAAGAGGGCTTCGCATGGCGTGCGGCTTGGCACCCGTTCGAAAGCCCGCCCATAACGCATCGAAGCCATTCGCTTCAGTCTATCTGCGTTACCGGTAGTGGATTCGGCCTCCTGCGGATATCGATCTGCATTACCGGTAGTGCCCTAGAGCCCGCACGCCACTTACGTTCGTTGAAATATGGGGCATATTAGCGGAAGTGAAGCCAAAAGGACACTACCCGTAACGCAGATCGATGTCTGCAGATACGAAAATCCACTACCCGTAACGCAGATAGCCCCGCGCCATGACCGTTATCGGATCATAACGCGGGGCCAACAAGCTCGTTGATGTCACAACGTGTGGTCGTTGTCCTTATTCTCCTTGACCAGAAACAGAGGGAGCAGCGCGATCGGCCATCACGGCATATAACCAACCCATGCCGGCCGCGCCCGCTACAGGCGCTTGACGATGTCGATGGCGAGGCGGGCGGCGGTGTCGGCGTATTCGGAGATGTCGAACTCCTTGAACACCTCGTAGTCGGTGTCGGCGTTGTCGCTCATGGCGCGGATCACCAGCGCGGGAACGTCGTTGCGGTCGGCAACATGGGCCACGGCCGCGCCCTCCATCTCCACGGCGTCGGCGCCGGTGGCGTTCACCACCTCCATCACCTTGGCGGGGCTGTCGACGAAATAGTTGCCGGAGGCGATGATGCCGATGATATGTGTGGTGCCGGCGGCGGTGAGCGCCTCGTCGGCCACGCGCAGCAGCCGCTCGTCGGAATGGAATTCCTCGACCGGCTCGGTGGCGGTGCCGGGCTTCCACTGGCCGACCAGACGCATGTCGGTGTCGAGGTAGCGCAGGGTGCCGCCGAGCACCACGTCGTTGATGTGCAGGTCGCGGTTGAGGTTGCCGGCGATGCCGGTGAAGATCAGCGCGTCCGGACGGTAGACGTCGATGAGATGCTGTGTGGTGGCGGCAGCGTTCACCAGGCCCATGCCGCCGACGGTGGCCGCCACGGCGACGGTTTCGCCCGCGTTCGTGGTTATGGTGCCGCGGGAGACGGTCAGGCTCGCGGCCTTGTCGTATTCGACGTTATCCAGCGCGCCGGCGATCAGCGCCACTTCCTCATCCATCGCGCCGATGATCGCGATCGTCTTCATCTTGTGTGCTCCTTCTATGTAATTGTGTAAATCAGCTCCAGCGGCGGGTGGCGACGGCTTCGGCGAGTTCGCGCAGCAGGCTGGCCGTGTCGGGCCAGCTGATGCATTTGTCGGTGATCGACTTGCCGTATACCAGCTCCTTCAATGGCGCGGCGGGTTGGTTGCCGCCTTCGAGGAAGCTTTCCATCATAATGCCGGTGATGCCGCGCTCCCCGGCTGCGATACGCCCGGCGATGTCGCGCACCACCTCGGCCTGACGATGTTCGTCCTTGCCGGAGTTGCCGTGCGAGCAGTCCACGATCACGCCATGCGAGGCGGCGCAGTCGGCCGGCATCATCGCGCGGATGTCGTCCATCGCGGCGGCCACGGACGCGGCGTCGTAGTTGGGCCCGTGGATGGAGCCGCGCAGCACCACATGGCAGTCGGGGTTGCCGAGCGTCTGGATCGAGCAGGCGCGTCCCTTATGGTCGATGCCGAAGAACGCGTGCCGTTGGGCGGCGCTATAGCAGCCGTTGACCGCGGCCTTGACCGAACCGTCGGTCGCGTTTTTGAATCCCACCGGCATCGACAGGCCGGAGGCGAGCTGGCGATGGATCTGGCTTTCCGTATTACGCGCGCCGATCGCGCCCCAGCTGACCGCGTCGGCGATGAACTGCGGCGAGGTGGGTTCGAGGAATTCCGTGGCGGCGGCCAGTCCGCAGCCGAGCACGTCGAGCAGGATGCGCCGGGCCAAGAGCAGGCCTTTGCGGATGTTGTGGCTGCCGTCGATGTCGGGATCGTTGATCAGGCCCTTCCAGCCGACCGTGGTGCGCGGTTTCTCGAAATACACGCGCATGACGATGAGCAGATGCTCGTCGAGTTCGTCTTTGAGTTTGGCCAGACGACGGGCATAGTCGAGCGCGGCGGCCGGGTCGTGCACGGAGCAGGGGCCGACGATCACCAGCAGACGGTCGTCCATGCCGGTCAGGCAGGCGCGGATCTCGTCACGCGAATACGAGACGATCTGCTGCGCGTGCTCGTCAAGCGGCATGTCGGTGAGCACCTGCGCGGGCGTGGGCAGCGGCTCGAGTTCGATGACGCGGCGGTTGATGATGCGGTTGACGCCTACCATATCCTCCCAGCGGGGCACGTCGGTGGCGACCAGCGGATTCTTGCCCTCGTCCATCGCCTGCTTGATGACGCGAAGGTCCTCGGCGATGTCGCGGGGCTTGTCGTTCGGCTGCATAGTCTGCACTCTCCTTGGTTCTCACCCCAAGAATAACCGACCCCGTTCCGCGCGGGAAACGGGGTCGGTTCATAGCGTTCACGCCGGGCCGCGAATCACCATCCGCAGGCCGGCATAAGGCACAGCGTAGGGCGCGGCGGATGTGTCGGGGCGCTTCCGGCGGAGAGCACGCACGCCATCACAATCAGCGGACGCGGCGGGCGTCGACGGCGTCGGCCAGCTTGCGCAGCAGTTCGGCCGTGCGGTCCCACGGCACGCAGGAATCGGTGACGGACTGGCCGTACACCAGTTGGTCGAGCGGCGCGGGCTTCTGATTGCCGGCGACCAGGAAGCTTTCCATCATCACGCCGAGAACGCCCCGCTCACCGGCGGCGACGCGTTCGGCGATCTCCTCGACCACCTCGGCCTCACGCACCTCGTCCTTGCCGCAGTTGCCGTGCGCGGCGTCGATCACCAAGCCATGCTCGCTGGGGCCGGAAGCCTTCGAAGCCTTAAGAGACTCCAACGCCTCCGCCACGGACGCGGCGTCGTAGTTGGGGCCGTGGCTGGAGCCGCGCAGCACCAAATGGCAGTCGGGATTGCCCTTGGTTTCGGCGGAGATCACACGGCCGTCGAGGTTGATCGACAGGAAATGGTGTTCGAACGCGGCGGCGAAGCAGGAGTCGGCGGCCGCTTTGATGGAGCCGTCGGTGGAGTTCTTGAAGCCCACCGGCATCGACAGGCCGGAGGCGAGCTCGCGGTGCACCTGGCTTTCGGTGTTGCGCGCGCCAATCGCGCCCCAGCTGATCAGATCGCAGATGTACTGCGGGGTGATCGGGTCGAGCCATTCGGTGGCGGTGGGAAGTCCCAGGCTGAGCACGTCGGTGAGCACCTTGCGCGCCATCCACATGCCTTTGCGGATATTGAAGCGGCCGTCGAGGTCGGGATCGTTGATCAGGCCCTTCCAGCCGATGGTGGTGCGCGGCTTCTCGAAATACACGCGCATCACGATGACCAGACGGTCCTCGAGCTCGCGTTTGACGGCGGCGAGCTTCTCGGCGTATTCGTGCGCCGCCTTGGGGTCGTGGATCGAACAGGGGCCGACGATCACCAGAAGACGGTCGTCGCGGCTGTGCAGCACGTCGCGGATCTCCTGGCGCGAATGCAGCACCAGCTCGCTCATCTCGTCGGTGAGCGGCAGCTCCTTCAGAAACGCGCGGGGCGCGGGAATCGGGTCGAGCTGGCGGATGTTGACGTCGACCGTCTCCGGAAAGACGGCCTGCTCCCCCAAGCGACGATCGTCTTCGGAACTGTCCGGACCGCGCAATGCTGCCATGCCGACTCTCCTCTCTGCGTGCGAATGTATGAATATACACGGGCGTTACGAACACCCCACCTTAACGGATGGGGTGCGATACGCGAAACCGGATGACCGTTACGTGGAACGGCCCCAAGCCGCACGCGGCGTCAGGCGGCTTTCTTCCGGCACATCAACAGGTGGTCGGCCACCATCACGGTCTCCCCGCGCTGGTTGATGATGGCGAACCAGCGTACGCGACGAGTTGGCACCCGAAGCCTCCAGTTGGCACCCGGATATTGCGGCCTCGAATCGCGAATGGCGGAATAGCGCCACGACGCGCATGGAGACGACGGAGACGGGTGCCAACTGGAGCCATCAAGTGCCAACTCGATGGCAAGACACCTTGCGATACGCGAAGCCGGATGCACGTTACATGAATATGGATACGTGACGGGCATCCGGCTTTATCAACATGAGTGGCAGGGTTGGGTTGTATGGAGTTCCGCTTGGGACAGCCCACAGGGCTGTTCTCCATACGGCTTGTCCGCTCAGGTGCGCTGGTCTTTCAGGTTGGGTTGTATGGAGCTACATGGAATCGGCCCACCGGGCCGATTCCATTATGCCGCCTCCGCGCTTGTTTTGTAATTGCGCTTTGCGCAATTACGCAAGCGCGCCCATTGGATCCCAGGCGGGGAGCATGGTCGCGGGCTCGTCGAGGGCGGCCTGGTATTCGGCGGGGAGCATGGACTTGGGGACGGCCACCTCGTAGACGTATTCGGTGAACCAGTCGTCGCTCATGGTGAAGTAGCCCTTGTCGGCGATCTTCGCGCCCCAGGAGTTCTCCACGCGCCAACGGCGGGTGGAGGTGCCGTCCTCGGCCACATCCACGCCGGCGAACGCCATCGCATGGTTCATGGCGGAGTCGGCGAAGCGCACGCGCTGCTCCTTGTCCAAGTCGAAGTCCACGTCGTAGACCTTGCCGTATTCGAACAGGTCGGTGGCCCACGCGCCGTTCTCGCGGTCCATGAACGGGTGGCAGTCGGCGCCGAACCACACCGGAATGCCCTGTTCCACAAGGATCCTGCGCACGCAGTCCTTCATGAACTGGTTGGGCACGTTGAGGTATTCGGTCGGGTCGCCGCCGGCCACGTTGCCCAGATGCTCGATGCCGATCTTCTTGCCCTTGGCGTGCTCGGCGCGCGGATCATCCACCAGGCACACGTAGTCCTCAAGGCCGGCGGAACCCACGTACTTGTTCCAGAACTCGACCGGCGTGATCTCGCCGTCGCGGTGGAACTCGCCGTCCTTGTCGGTCCATTCCCAGTCGAAGGAGACGGGCGGCTCACCCAGGTGGATGGTGAGGATGCGGTGGCCGGCGGCGCGGGCGTCGGCGATCGTCTCGTCGATCGCATCCCGATCGGCGTACATGTGGGCCACGGCGGTGTGCAGCAGGCGGCGCAGCTGCGTGTTCATCTCACCGGTGTTGATCGAGGAGGCGGTCTCCGGGTAGAGGTCCTTCGGCACGGCGCCGTACTTCTTGTAGACGTTCATGGCCATGGTCCACTGGCCGCCGTCGCCCATCACGTCGGCGAGCAGATGCTGGATCAGGCGGGAGTCGGCGGGCTCGCCGGCGCGCACGAGGGCGGCCACATCCTGCAGGAAGTAGTTGACGCGCTCGAGCTTGTCGTAGTACATCGCGTAGTTCTGCGAGAACTCGAACTCCTTGAGCCCCATGTTCTTCTTGGCCACGAAGCGGGCCACATTCAGCGAGCTGAACAGCCAGCAGCGGCCGGAACGGTCCTGATGGGTGGCCTCGCCGTTGTCCACCGTGGTCGAGAAGCGACGCTGCAGCAGGCGGGCGCGATCATAGTTGCGGGCCACCTTGTCGATGCCGGCGGCGGTGACGGCGTTCATCGCCAGACGGTTCGTGCCGTCGGCCTGGAACTCGTCGCGCAGCGCGCCCAGCGCCTCGCCGGTCAATGGCGTCAATTCGCTCATATCTACTCCTTTGTTGTTTTCGTGCGCTTGTGGCGCAAACATACGGACGGCATCTGGATGGCTTCATCCAGATGCCGCGCGTTCACCGTTGTGCAAGTCTAATACACTTCCGCCCGCCGGTCGACCGGGCGAAGACCGGCCGACTACTGTTGGGAGGATTCGTTGCCGTCGCCTTCGGAGTCGCCATCCGAAACGAAATCCCATTCTTCGGAGTCGACGGATTCGTCGGACGCCGCTTCGGAAGGCTCGTTTTCAGCGGATTCGGAAGTCTCATCCACCGCGTTCATCACCGGCAGGCCGTCGGCCGGAGCTCCTTCGCCTTCGCCGCCGAACGCGAATCCACTGAACGCGCTGGCGAACATGGCGCGAAGTTCGGAGACGCGCTGGGTGATGGCGGCCTCACGCTGCTGCAGGTCGGCGATATGGCTGGTCAGGCCGTCCAACTCGCCCTGAGCGGCCTGACGGCGCTCCTCGATCTGCAAATCGGCGTCCTCACCGGCCTTCTTGACGATGCTCGCGGCCTGCTCGTCCGCGGACCGACGACGCTCGGACGCATAGGAGTCGGCCTCCTCACGCACGGTTTTGGCCTGCGAGATCAGCTCGTCGGCCTCACGCTTGGCCGCCTCGCGGCGCTCCTCGAGGTTCGCCAGCAGCTCGTTGACCTTCTGCGTGGCACCATCCTGTTGGGCGGCGATGTCGCTGCGAATCTGCTCGACCTCGGCACTTACCTGGCTGACCGTGGACGTGCGGTTCACCTCGGCCTCATCAAGGATCTCCTGGGCCTTGGCTTTGGCAGCATCCACGATTTCGGAGGCCCTGCGCTGGGCGTCGGTGGTCATCTTCGCGACCTGCTCGCGCACGTCGGCGAGACGCCTGTTCGCCTCCGCGAGCGCGGCCTCGATCTGGTCGTTCGCCTCGCTTTTCAGGTCGGCGATCTCCTGATTGGCGGTTTTGCGCTGCTCGGCCACCTGTTGCGTGGCGTCGGCGCGCAGTTCGGACAGTTCACGCTCGTGCGCGGCGCGCTCGGAGGCAAGACGCTTGTCATGCTCCTCACGCAGATTACTCAGTTCCAATTCCACGGTCTGGCGCTGTTCGGTGACGTTCTTGTTGGTTTCCGAACGCAGCTGTTCCATCTCCTCGCGCACGTTGGAGGCGACCGTTTCGGCTTCGCTCTGCGCGGAATCGAGCAGGGTCGCGGCCTTGGCGTTCGCGTCGTCGATGATGTGCTGCGCGTCGAGGCGGGCGTTGTTGATCAGCGTCTCGGCCTGGGCCTGGGCGGCGGTGCGTGTGGCGGAGGCATCCTGCTTGGCGCGTTCGAGCAGTTCCGAACTGGTCTGTTCCGCGGAGGCGAGCATCTTCTGGGCATTGGCGCCAAGGGAGGTGAAGGAGCTGCCCTGCGGCTTGCGGTTCCGCTCCTCCTGCAACTGCGCCTGCAACTGCAGGATGCGGTCGTCCCCGGCCTTGATCTGCTCGCGCATGCGGGCCAACGTCTGCTGGGCCTGCTTGATGGATCCCTGCATCACATCAAAAGCGTCATCGACCTTATCCTTGTCATATCCCCTCAACACGACCGGAAAGCGATCCACCATTATTCGTCCTTTCGCACACGCACCCACGTCTATCGGTGCCACCGCAATGCACTGTAGCGCATGGAGATCGGCACACGCCCAACGAGTTATGAATCCTCACCATGCATGCAAAAGGCACTGTCCTCAAAGGGGTAAAAGGGACCAAAAGGAACACGAGGGTCGAGGAGGCGCAGGGGCGCGTCCGCGGCGCGGCCCCGCGGCTAATCGATGAGGATGTCCGATGAGGACGGCTTGAGATAGTAGCCGATCGTCTCGCGCACCACATCGCGGCCGGCATCGATCTGGCGTTCCAACGGCAGCCCGCGCCGCCCCACGCCGACCACTCCGGTTTCGCTCACCTGCGGGAAGCTGACGAAGCCGCTGAGCACGCGCTCCTGCCCACTGGTCCAGTTGAGCAGGTTATAGAACAGCGAGTTGCACACGAAAGTGCCCGCGTCCGAACTCAAGGTGGCGGGGATGCCGTCGCGGGCGAAATCGCGCATGATCGAACGCAGCGGCAAACGCGTCCAATACGCGGCCGGACCATCCGGGTCGATGGGCTCGCGGGTGGGCGTCATATTGTCGATGTCCGGCTTGGCGGCGTCCATCAGATTGGTGGCGCAACGTTCGAGCATCACCCCGCGGGCGGCGTGCTTCAGACCGGTGGCGATGATGATGTCCGCATGCACGGCCTCGATGGATTCCAACAGCAGGGGCCAGGCGTTGGCGAAACTCACCGGCAGACCCACCGTGTGAATCGCCACATTGACGTCGCCCAACGCGCCGATGTCGCCCAGACCTTGGTCGGCCAGCGCCTTGGGCACCTCATAGGAGGGGTTGACGCTCACGCCGTCGTAGTGGTCGAATCCGCAAATCACGACATTCAGCTGCTTCATAATCCTCCAGTCTAACCGTCGCGCCGGTGACGCCGCTCACTGCTGGTCCGTCAGCAACGCGTCGGCGAGCATCCGGCGCATGCGCGCGTGCGCCCGTTCCTTGGCATCGGCCGCCTCGGCCTGTTCGGCGATGCGTTCCGCCGTGGGCATGTCGGCCAAGGTGGTGATTTTGAGATTGGTTTCGGCACCCGCGACGATGGCCACCGGCTCGTCGGGCAGATAGTCGACCACCACACGCGTGTCGTCGGTGGGGTGGAAGTCCGGATCGGCGGCCGCCAGCTCGTAGGCGCGGCGGATGGTCGCATAGCGGAAGGATTGCGGGGTCTGCGCGCGGAACGTGTCGGGACGGTCGGGCACGTTGCGCACCACCTTGCACCCGTCCAGGTCAGCGGTGAGCAGCACGGTGTCGGTGGAGGGTATCGCCACGGTGGCGGCCGTGAAGCGGTCGAGCGCGTCGATCGAACCGTCGATGGCGGACTGTTCCACGAACGGACGCACCGCATCGTGGATGAGGATCTTCGCCTCGCCGGGAACGCCGGCCCGCGCCAATGTGTCCAAGGCGGCGGCGGTGCTGTCCGCGCGTTCGGCGCCGCCGTCGATCACCATACGCACCTTGCCGTAGCCGGACCGCCCGATCAGCTGCTCCACCGTGGCACGCACCTGCGGATTGACCACCACGATGATGTCGCTGATCCTGCGGTTGCGGTCGAAGGCCTCGATGCTCCAGCAGATGATCGGCTTGCCGCCGACCGACACCAATTGTTTGGGATTGGCCGGGTCGAAGCGCGTGCCGAAGCCCGCCGCCAGCACCACCGCCACCACCGGCGGCTGCGTCCGCGCCGCCGGCGCGTCATGGATCTCATCATTCTCGCTCATAGTTCCCCACCGTAGGTCGTGGCGCGCGCCGCATGGCCGCGGACGCGCGCATTCTGCACGGAATCGCCGCTCACTCCTGCACGATCAACGCGAGCATGCGCCCCTCGTGGCGTTTGTTCGCCAACGAGGCGCGGCGGTGCGAATACCACAGCGGATTCTCCAACGTGCACATGCTGTGGCGGATATTCTTCAGTCGGGCGGGCAGATCGTCGCCCTCGCCGTCACCCGCGCACAATGCGGCCAGTTCCGCGTCCTCGGACAGATATTGGGTCGCGGCGGCGACGCGCGGACGCGAGGCGATCACGCCGTCGCGCGGCACGCCGGCCTTCTCCAGTTCGGCCAACGCGGCGGCGCTTATGTCGATGCCGGGCTTGCCGAAGCGGCTGAGCGTGAAGGTGCCGGGGAATTGCGCGTCGAATTCGTCGGCCGCCTCATCGCCCACCTCATAGCAGTCGCCGCAGATGGCGGGGCCGAGCGTGGCGACGACGCGGCTTGGATCGGCGCCTTTGGCCCGCATCAGGTCGATGGTCGAGCCGATCACGCCCTGCTGCAATCCACGGCGGCCGCAATGGGCAGCGCCGATCACACCGGCCACCGGGTCGGCGAGCAGCACGGGCAGGCAGTCGGCGGCGAACACACCCAAGGCGACGCCGGTGCGGCTGGTCACCTGGGCGTCGGCTTCGATCACCGTGGGATGCAGGTCGGCGCCGCGCGTGCCCGAAGCGTCGAAACCGAACGGCGCGTTGTCCGCGAAGGCCTCGTCGATATCGACCGCACTGCCGGAATGCACCTGGCTGACCAGCGAGAGGCGGGCGCCCAACGATTCGGCGAGCGCGACGCGGTTGGCGAGCACATGGGCCGGGGAGTCCTCGGATTTACCGCCGAGATTGCAGTTGCCGAACCCGCCCGCGCTGACGCCGCCGAGACGGGTGGTGTACACGGCCGTGACGCCGGGTGCGAGGGCGACCGGGATGGTCACGGGGATGGGTTGGCCCTGCTTGTCCACGGGACTGAGGGCCATGCTGTCGAGAATCGCGTCGTCGTATTTCACCATGGCACCCAGTGTAGTGGGTGCCTCGCGGCGCTCCGGCATCCCGCGAGGCGGCACGGCGGGCAGTCGGACAAGACGGGCGGCTCTGGGTGGGCGCGCGCAGGACGGGCAGAACAGGCAGGACGCACGAGAGCAGGGCGGAACGGGCGGGACAGGCGCGGCATCACCCGTCCCGACCATTTCAGGCGGCTTTGAGCGTGGGCTTTTTGGTGCGCGAACGGATGGCCGCGTTCACCGGCACCTCGTGCGGGCAGGGCAGCGAGAACACGTGGGCCGGATTGTTGACGGCCGGCACGGGATCGCCGTTCTCGTCGCGCAGTCCGCTTTCGGGCACGGTGTAGGCCAGCGGCGGCGCGCCGGGCAGCACGAATTCAACCAGTTGGCCGGGTTCGATTTTGTTGCGGCTCATGATGGTCACACGCCCGCCTTCGCTCGCGCTCCACGACAGCACTTCGCCGACGACCAGCCATGCGCGGAAGTATGCGGAACGGTCGGTGTTCTGGGTGACCTTCTGGTCGGGGTAGTAGAAGCCGGTCGAATAATCGCGGTGGGCCACCTTGTCCGGCTCTTCGAGCAGCCAGTCGGGCAGAACCACGGGCGGGGCGGGCGCGGCCAGAGCGTGCCGCCAGCCGTCGGACGCCTCGGACAATCCCGCGATCTCACGCGCGTCGGCCGACGCGGCGTTGGCCTTGCGGCGGGTGCTGCGCGCGGCGGAGTCGGCGGGCCCGGCGATGCCGATGGTGCCGACGGGACCGACGGAATCGGCGGTTCCAGCGGAATCAACGGATCCGGCGGAGTCGGCCGTCCTGGCGGAATCAGCAGTGCCGACGGAATCAGCAGAGGAAGCCGAACCGGCGGAGTCGACGGAACAGGAGCAGGAGCCGGCACCATCGCCATCGCATCGGGCGGCGGCATCGGGCACCCCGGCGAACGCGGCGTCCGACTGGGCCATAATCGCGTCCGGCTCGGCGAGCATCGCGGCGAACCCGCGCTCATCCACGCCCTCGTCGACCAGCCAATCGGGCATCGGCGCGTCGGGGCGGATCACACGGTCGTGGAAGGGCTTGAGCACAGCGCCGTCCGCGTCCTCGAAACCCCGCTGGCGCATATACTCGTTGACGGCGGTTTTGTAGGCGTTGGTCATCGCGGCGATGTAATACGCGCTTTTGGAGCGGCCTTCGATCTTCAGACTGGTCGCGCCCGAATCGATCAGCGCGTCGATATGCGCGAGCATGTTCATATCCTGCGAATTGAACAGGTACGCGCCCTCCTCGGTCTGTTCGATCGGATAGTACTGGCCGGGGCGCTTCTCCTCGACGATCGAATACTTCCAACGGCATGGCTGCGCGCATTCGCCGTGGTTGCCGTCGCGGCCGGTCAGATAGTTGGAGAACAGGCACCGGCCGGAAAAGGCCATGCACATCGCGCCATGCACGAAGCATTCCACATCCATGTCGTCGGGGATGCGCGCGCGGATGTCGCGCACGGCCTGCAGGTCCATCTCGCGGGCGAGCACCACGCGGCGCGCGCCCAGCTCGTACAGGGCGTTGGCGGCCTGGTAGTTCGTCACACCGGCCTGGGTGGAGACGTGGAGTTCAAGATTCGGCGCGATCTGGCGGGCCATCATCAGCACGCCGATGTCGGAGACGATCAGCGCGTCCACGCCGGTGTCCTTGAGCTGGCCGAGATAGGCGCGCAAGGCCTCGACCTCGTCGTTGCGCGGCAGCACGTTGCAGGTCACGTACACGCGAGAGCCGCGTTCGTGGGCATAGCGCGCGCCCTCCTCGAAATCCGCGAGGCTGAGGTTCTTCGGGGCGGACCGCATGCCGAAGGCCTTGCCGCCGCAGTAGACGGCGTCCGCGCCGTAGTCCACCGCGGTTTTCAATCCTCTGAGATTGCCCGCGGGGGCGAGCACTTCGGGCTTGCGTCTCATATGCATGTTGACCGTCGAATTCATCACGCCCAACAGTGTATCGGTGGCAGTGGTCCCGCTACTGTAGTGCCTTATGAAGATCGATATCGTGAGCGTGTTCCCCGAATACTTCGAGGTGCTGAACCTGAGCCTGCTGGGCAAGGCGCAGGCCAAAGGGCTGGTGGAGGTCACGGCGCACAACCTGCGCGACTGGACCTATGACGTGCATCATTCCGTGGACGACACCCCGGTCGGCGGCGGCGCCGGCATGGTGATGAAGCCCGAGGTGTGGGCCGAATGCCTGGACGAACTGCTGGGGTTTGACCCGCAATCGCAGGGCGAGTCGGAGAATTCGGGCGACAGGTCCGGCCCTATTGAGCGGACCGACCAGGCTGACCAAACCGGCCCAACCAACCCGCTCAATCAGGATGGTCCGGCCAATCAGGCCAATCATGCCGACCCAACCAACCAAGGCGGGCCAATTAACCAGACTGATCAGCTCAATGAGAGTGGTCAAACCAATCAGACCGACCTGACCTCACCCGCCAACCAGACCGGCACAATCGAACAAGATGGTCAGACCGAACGGACCGGCCAAGGCGACGCGAGCCGCCCGGTGCTGATTCTGCCGAATCCCTCCGCGCCCCTGTTCACCCAACGCGACGCGACCGAGCTGAGCCATGCGGGGCATCTGCTGTTCGGCTGCGGACGATACGAGGGCTATGACGCGCGCATCCCCGCCTATTATCGCGGGCGGGGCGTGGATGTGCGCGAGTATTCGATTGGCGACTATGTGCTCAACGGCGGCGAAGTGGCGGTGTCGGTGATGCTGGAGGCGATCACCCGCCTGCTGCCCGGATTCATGGGCAATCCCCAATCCATCGTGACGGAGTCGTACACCGGTCAGGACGCGTTGTTGGAGCATCGGCAGTACACCAAGCCGGCGGTGTGGCGCAGCATGGCGGTTCCTGACGTGTTGCTGTCGGGCGACCACGCCAAAGTCGACCGGTTCCGCCGCGACGAGGCGCTGGCGCGTACCAGCGAAATCCGCCCGGATCTGATTGAGGCGTTGGATTGCTCGGCGTTGAGCAAGGCCGACCGCAAAACGTTGATGGCGCTCGGCTGGGAGGTCTCCGGCGAGCGTCCGCGTCGCTTGGCATAGGGCTTGCAACGCTTTAACCATTTGCGTCCCTGTTCGGCCGACAAACCGCGAAATGGCGGTGGCGCGATGCGCTTGGTGGTTAAAGCGTTGTAGTTGACGTGTTGTCAACCAACCCGCTCGATATAGAACACGGCGGTTTCGCCATAATCACGACGTTCGGTGACCTCCCAGCCTTCAGGGGCCGTAGGCTCATCGGAACGGGTGGAGCGCTCAAGCATGATCAGCGCGCCATCGGCGGCGAAGCCATTCGTCGCCAGATCGGCCAGTAAGCGGTCGCAGTCTTCGGTGGCGAAGGCGTACGGCGGGTCGATCATAATCACATCGAACGGCGCGGCGGTTGGAACGGCGGCATATCGCTCCGCCTTGGCCTTGACCACTTTGGCGGCCATGCCGGCATCCCATGAACGGTTGCGTTTCAATTCGCCCAAGGTTTTGGCGATCAGCGCGGCCGCGGGCGCGGCGGCCTCGACCGCCACCAATTCCCGCGCTCCACGGCTGAGCGCTTCGATGCCCAGCGCGCCGGTTCCGGCGAACAGGTCGAGCACACGGGCATCATCGAGCACGCCCCACGCGTCGAGACGGGAGAATATCGCCTCTTTGGTTCGGTCGGTGGTCGGCCTGGTGCCCGGCTTCGGAGTGGCCAGCGCCACACCCTTGAATCGTCCTGAAATCACACGCATATCGACCCACTGTAGGCCATGCGCCGCCTAAAGCACTCCATCCAGTTGGCACTTGACCCCTCCAGTTGGCACCCCGTTTCCGGCACCAGCTCCGACGGAACACCACGAATCACTGGTTTTCCAACGTTTTTGAAATAGCGACATCAGCAGACGGCCAGATCTGGGTGCCAACTGGAGGAGTCAAGTGCCAACTCGTTCACGAACTGGTCAGGAAGGTCTCGTTGCCGCGGGTGAAATCAAGCACCGCGCCGGCCAGCTGCACTTCGCCGGCCAGTTCCGGATCCTCGGCGAGCAGCCGCTCGGCACGGGCGCGCGCGTCGGTGATCAGATCCACGTCCTTGACCACACGCAGCAGCTTCAATCCTGATTTGCCGCCGGATTGCGCGTCTCCCAGCACGTCGCCGGCCCCGCGGAATTCCAGGTCGGCCTGCGCGATTTCGGCACCATCCAAAGTTCCGTGAATGACTTCGAGCCGCTGTTCGGCGGGAGAGGCGGCTTCGGCGCGCGAGATCAGGAACGCCCAGCTCGGTGTGCCGCCACGCCCCACACGGCCTCGCAGCTGGTGCAGCTGGGACAGTCCGTACCGGTCGGCGTCGAAGATCACGATGCAGCTGGCCTGTTTCACATCCACGCCGACCTCGATCACGGTGGTGGCCACCAGCACCGGCGTCGTACCGTCCGCGAACTGGCTCATCACCTGGGTTTTGGTCTCGTCTTTGTCTCGCCCGGTGAGCGTGGCGAAGGAGATTCCTTGGAATTGCGGCAGTTTCGACAGACGGTCGGCGATTTCGGCAACGGTATGCAGCGGCGGCCGGACGGGCGCGTCTTCGGCTTGCGCATCGGGAACGTCATAGGGATCGATCTCCGCGAACGCCTGCCGTTGCGCACGAGCGTCATCGGCGGCGGCGTGCGCTCGCGCACGAGTGCCGCCTGTCGTGGAATCCGATCCGACCGCGCCCGGATCATCGTCCTCCCCATTGTCATCGATGCGCGCGCAGACAACATAGGCCCGTTCCCCCGCATCAAGCCGCGTCCGAATATGCGCGAACATCCGGCCCATGGTGTTCGCGTCGTCCTCGTTGACCACGACGGTGCGAATCGGCTTGCGCCCGCCGGGCAGTTCGGTGAGCCATGAGATGTCGAGGTCGCCGAACCAGGTCATCGCCGCGGTGCGTGGAATCGGCGTGGCCGTCATCACCAGCAGATGCGGTGCCAGATCGGCTTTGGCGTTCAGGCTTTCGCGCTGTTCCACGCCGAATCGATGCTGTTCATCGATCACCACCAACGCCAGATTCGGCGCTTGGAAGGTTTTGGAGAAGGCGGCGTGCGTGGCCACCACGATGCACGGCTCGCCGCTGGCCGTCTGGGCGAGAGCCTTGCGCCGCGCGGCGAGTTTCATTCCGCCGGTGAGCAACGTCACCGGCACACCAAGCCCGTCCACCATGCGTGCGATGGAGTCAGCATGCTGTTCGGCCAACACCTGTGTGGGCGCGACCATCACCGCCTGATATCCGGCACCGACGGCCTGCAACATGGCGGCGAGCGCCACCACTGTTTTGCCGGAGCCCACCTCGCCCTGCAGGAGGCGTTGCATGGGCCAGTCGCGCGTCATATCCTCCGCGATGTCGTCGATCACCTGACGCTGGCCGCCGGTGAGCGTGAACGGCAGCGAGGCGATGAAGCGGTCCCGCAATGGGACTTCCGCATCCGTGGCGTTCCGCGCGACATGCGGCTGCGATGACGACACGTCGTCTGCATGATCGTCTGCGTCCCCTTCCGCGACGAGGGCTTTCGATGGAGGCTGCGCGCTCTGCGGGGCAAACGCGCCTCCCGGAGTCAACGGGCAGGGATGCGCGGCCGATTTGCGGGCGTGGGCGCGCGCTTGCAGCAACGAGGTCTGCGCGACGAAGGCTTCTTCGTACCGCAGTGTGTCGATGCCGGCGCGGAAGGCTTTGGTGGAGTCGGGGTTGTGGATGGCGAGGAAGGCTTCGGCCCGACGCAGCAGCCCGCGTTCGACGCGAATCGCGTCGGGCAGGATGTCGGGAATGGCGTCGGCGAGACGGTCGAGGGAGATGCCCGGCCGCGTCTCGGACGGATCGGCGGCCCCGTCCACGCCACCGGGTCCGACGGAGCCGGTCGCTTCGACGGGCTCGGCCGATTCCGCGCCTCCCCTCGAGCCCGCAGCGCCAACGGCGTCCGGGCCCGCGACTGCGGCGTTCGTGGCGTCGCCTGACTCGGCCAGCATGCGCAGCAGTCCCAGAATCGTCTCATGGATATGCTCGGAGGAGATGCGCGAGCTGGCATGATAGACGGGCCTCGGCCGGGTCAGACGAGGCATCGCCTCGGCGACCGTGGCCGCATCGTATTGCAGGGCGGAGGGTGACGCCGAGGGAAGCGGCGCGGAGAACGCGTCGCCGGCGGTCGACGTCGGAAGCCCATCGCCGGAGGCGGCGCCAAAGGCATCACGGTTCGGCTGGGGCATGACGGTGAGGATTTCGGGATGGGTGAATTGGGCTTGTCCCATATATTCGGTTGGTGCGCCGGCGATCACCAGCGTCTCCCCCGCGCGCAGCCGCATGCCCAGCCAATCCACATAGGATTTCCTATAGGAGAAAAAGGTGAGCCGAGCCACCGAGCCTGCGGCGTTGCGCGTACGCGCGAAGTCGGAATCGTCGACCAACGCCTCCAGACGGTAGCCACGGCGGGTGTTCATCGGCACCACGCGCAACGACCGCACCATAACGGCGCAGGCCATCGGCTGACCGGGAGCTCCTTCGCGGATGGCGCGTTGGGGCACGGGTTCGGTGACGCGGAACGGGTAGTAGGTCAGCGCGTCGCCCACGGTGGTCACACCCAACGATTTGAGCGCGGACACGCGACGCTTGTTCGTCAGCAACGACGAGAGTGCGGTGTCCAAGGTGATGCTCATAACGCTCCATTGTATGGCGTGGCCGTCCGAACGATCCCGCCGACCCGTCCCAACGGCACATACTCTCGTCATTCTGGGCGGAGCCCGAGGGGCGAGGCGCAAGAATCTCACGACCCGGCCGTCAGGATGGGATCCTTGCGCCTCGCTGCGCTCCGCTCAGGATGACGAGAAGGAGGGCGGAAGACGCTCCGCTTGGAATGACAGAGGAAAACGCAAGAAGCCCCGTCGAGCGAACTCGATGGGGCTTCCTTTAAGCGTTATTCGCGACTCAGGCGACCACGCGCTGAACCTTGCCGGCCTTGAGGCACTTGCCGCACACGCGAACGCGGGTGTTCTCGCCGTCGATCGTGGTGCGCACAGGCTGCAGGTTCGGGCGGAAGGTACGCTTGGTACGACGGTGCGAATGGGAAACGGTGAAACCGGTCTGCGGTCCCTTGCCGCACACTGCGCAACGAGCTGCCATGATGAACTCCCTTAAACCTTTGTGTTTTCAAGTCTTCCTGTATCCAGGGCACTGTCCTGAACACACAACTTCCCGAATATACCGCGAAATGCCGACATATGCAACATCAGCGTGTATCATAGCCGCCCATCTTGGAGGATTTCGGCGGCAAACCACCGAAACCGGCGTCTTGCACCGAGCCGGCCGCAGGCGCGGGAAGCATGCCGATCATACCATCCGCACCCGGCCATGCGACACCCGTCACATGTCCGCCCCATCACGCCGGACCGCCGAACCGACGGGGCGGAGCGGCGGACCTTGCGTCCGCACCAGCCACAGCACGCCCTCCTCCAGCACACCGACCACGCAACATCCGTCGCACGACCGGCCGCCACACCGAATCGACGGGCGGATCAGATGGCCTCGCGGCCGCGCAGGATCGCGGCATGTTCGCCGCCAGCTTACCGCCCCGAGAACGACATAATCATCCCCGATGACTATTGCGTCTCCCAGCTGACGTTCATAAACTCGCGGTAAGACTACAACGAAGGGATGTAAGTCAAGGAGGACACAGCATGCTTGGATTGGATATCCCGGAAAACACCTGGCTCGGCAGCCTGCTGACGAAACGCCGCAAGAAGGCCGCCGACACCGCGCAGGAGACGCAGACGACGAATGGCGCGACAACGGACGCAACCGGCGCCGCAAACTCCGGAGGCGGCGCGGGAGCGTCGGCCGACCGCATGGCGCGCCATGACGCCCGGGTGGTAGGCACGGCGGAAACGGAGAACGCCACGGCCAAGGCAGACGCCGCATCCGCCGCCGACAACGCCCACGTTCCTTCCGTGATCTCACTCGGACAGGTCTGGGTCGACATCATGATGGACGTCGACACATTGCCGACCTCCGGTGGGTTCACCGTCGCCGGCGACACCACGCCCACGGTCGGCGGCAGCTATCGCGTGCTACAGGCGGTCGGCGCGATGGGCGTCCCCGCCGCACACGCCGGCATCATCGGCAGCGGAGTCTGGGCCACGACCGTACGGCGCGCCTTCGAGGAGGCCGGCATCCGCCATATCGGCCCGGACCGACTCGACGCCGATTCGGGTTTCCGTCTCGTGTTCCATGACGGCACGGACCGCAAAACCTTCGTCGCCCGCTACGGCGCGGAGGCTCAGGGCAACGAGGCGACCTTCGCCGCGCTCGACCCGGCCGCGGGCGATGTGGTGCACATCAGCGGCAATACGCTGCTCGACCACACCGCCGCCGGCATCGACGAATTCGTCCATCGCGCCGGCACCGACCCGAAGCAACGCCGATACCAGTTGGTGATCAACCCGACCAAAACACTGAGTCTGGTCAACGACCATCTGCTGGAGGACCTCGTGCTCGCCCGCCCCATCTGGTCATGCAACCGTCAGGAGGCGCAGACTTTGGCCGACCGGCTCGGCGTGTTCGTGGACGATTCCGCCACGTTGACCGTCGGCGGCGGATTCGACAAGTCGATGGAGGCGCTGTGCGAGGCGCTTGGTGAGACGCTGCGCGCACCGCTGGTGGTCCGGGCCGGATCACGTGGCGCGTGGGTGCGCGAGCCGGGCGGCGCGACCCGCCACATCGAGGGGTTCCCCACCAAGGCCGTGCACACACGTTCCGCGGGCGGATGCCACACCGGAACGATGTGCGCCATGCTGTCCAGAGGATGGGGACTTGAGGATGCGACCCGCATCGCGAACGCGGCGGCGGCGCTCGCCATCCAGCGCAGCGTCAACGGCGTGCCCGTGGCCCCAGGCTATGATGAGGCGCTCGCGTTGGCCGACGGGAATGAAAACGAGAACGGAAACGGAAACGGGAGCGCCGCTGGGCGGACGACGGGTGTGCCCGCCGAATAGCTCCGCAGATCGGATCAGCCGGAGCAACCGGATTAACCGGGCCGACCAGGCCGACCAGGCCGACCAGGCCGACCGGACCAACCAGACCGACCGGACCAACCGGGCCGACCGGGTTAATCGGGCCGATCTGGCCGTTCCGCCGGCGAGACCCCTCTCCGTCGACCCACCGCGCTGGCCGGCCGTGAAGGTCCACGCGGCGCACATGCCGGTCCGCACTTGTTCATCCGATATTCACCTGCATGCGTCCGCAGCGCTCCGCGGCATCTTCTACGATGGAACCATTGCATAAGGCAGGAGTATCGATGGCCGAACAGACGAACGACGCCGCATCCACCACGGCGGACACCATTGCGGGAACCACGGCGGACACGATGGACGACGCACCGACCGCAGGCATGGGACTGACCGCCCGCGAAAGAAAATGGATCGCCTACGACGTGGGCAATTCCGCGTTCGTGCTGCTGTCCACCGCGGTGGTGCCGATCTACGCGAACTCGCTGCTTGAGGCCGCCGGTCAGAACGACATCGTGTCCACCTGGGGGTACGCGCAGACGGTCGCCTCGCTGGTGATCGCGGTGCTGATGCCGTTGCTCGGCTCGATCGCCGACGTGCAGGGCATGAAGGTGCGGTTCTTCTGCGGCTTCTTCGGCACGGGTGTGGTGACCTGCTGCGCGATGGCGCTGCCGTTGAGCTGGCTGCCGTTTCTCGTGTTCTATGTGCTGGCGACCATCGGTTTGAACGGTTCGCTCACGTTCTACGATTCCATGCTGATCGACACCACCACGAACGAGCGCATGGACCGCGTCTCCTCGCACGGCTACGGCTGGGGCTATGTCGGTTCGACGGTGCCGTTCCTCGTGTGCATCGCCTTGATTTTCGGCGGACCCGCGCTGCTCGGATTGGACACCGCATTCTGCACGCGCATATCGTTCCTCATCACGGCCGTATGGTGGGCGGTGTTCACGATTCCGCTGCTGACCAGCTATCGGCAGAAGCACTACCGCGCCACACGGGACCAGCTCGGCGCGGCGGTGCGCGGCACGTTCCATGAGTTGGGCTCCACCTTCGGCAAAATCGTGAAGAACAAGCCGTTGTGGATGTTCATGCTCGCGTTCTTCTTCTATATCGACGCGGTGAATACGGTGATCACGATGAGCACCTCCTACGGCACGCAGCTGGGACTCGACTCCACGCAACTGGTGATCGCGCTGCTCGTCACGCAGTTCGTCGCCTTCCCCTGCGCGATCCTGTATGGCCGTCTGGCCGGACGATTCGGTGCGAAACCGATGATCGTCATCGCCGTGGTGGCGTATATGTGCATCGTGTTCTTCGCCGCGTTCTTCCTGCGCTCCGAAGTGCAGTTCTGGATTCTGGCGATTCTCGTCGGCATGTTCCAGGGCGGAATCCAGGCGCTGTCGCGTTCCTATTACGGCAAGCTGGTTCCGAAAACCCATGCGAACGAGTATTACGGCTTCTACGATATCTTCGGCAAAACGGCTTCGATCATCGGCACCTTCCTGGTGGCCACCACCACGACGATCACCGGCGACGCCTCGATCGGCGTGCTCTCCATCGCCATCCTGCTGGCGTTGGCGCTCGTGTTCCTGCTGCTGCAGAAGGATCCGACGCGGCGCTGACAGGTCTTCATTTCCTTCGCTTTCACCCTCGCAAGCGTGGACGAAATGATGCCTACCGTTCGTCCACGCTGAGAATCATCCGAACCTGGGCGAACCGATAGTTACTGCCAATTCATCCACGCTGGGCCACTGCGGCATCACTGCTAATGCCGTACGAGCCGATGGCCGCGGCGATAAAGGAAGGCGCGCACCAGCGAACAGGCGACGATCACGACCACGGCGAGCAATACGAGGAACGCGTGGTGCGCGCCCTCGACCGTCGCGGCGCGATAGCCGGCCGAACCGATCTCGCCGACATTCGCCCCCGACTGCGCGATGGCCAGGATCACCGACATCGTGGTGGTTCCGGCGGCGCCGGCGAGCTGCTGGAACGTGCTGAACAGCGCGTTGCCGTCGGCGGTGAGCTCGTCGGGCAAATCGCTCAGACCACTGGTCATGATGTTGGAGAACGCCATCGGGAAGCCCAACATATACACCACGTAGAACACGGCGAGCTGCGGCAGGCTGGACGATCCGTCGACCAGCGTGGCCATCAACGCCACGCCGAGCAACGCCACCGCGGTCGCAACGCAGATCGGCCGTGCGGGCCCGAAGCGGTCGAGCATGGCACCGCCGACCGGAGCGAGAAGCGCGCCGATCAACGCGCCGGGCAGAATCACCAGACCCGCGGCCATCACCGTGGAACCGAAGCCGAGCTGCGCCAGATTCGGCAGCAGATAGCCGAAGCTGATGGTGGTGCCTTGGAACAGCATATAGGCGAGCAGATGCCAGCGGAACGAGACGCTGCGCAGCACTCCAAGCCGGATCATAGGCGAGAACGAACGGCGCGACATCAGCGCGAACGCCACCAGCGCCGCCGCACCCACAACCACCAGCACGATGGCGAGCGCCAGCGAACCGGCCGCGCCCGAACCATCCGCGCCACCGGCCCCATCAGCACCGGACGCGAGCGCCGTGACGGCCGCCCCTCCCCGGTCGAGCGCGATGATCAGCGAAACGAAACCGACCACGATGCACAGCATATGCAGCGGATTGAGATGCGCGTCCTCCAACGGCGCGGACTGGCGGATGCTGACCAATCCGACGACCAGCGAAAGCGCCAGCAGAGGCAGCACGATGACGAACACATAGCGCCATGACAGGAACGTGCTCACGAATCCGCCGAATGTGGGTCCCAGAGCCGGCGCGGTGCCGATCAGAACATTACCCACGCCCATCAGCACGCCGACGCGCGATCTCGGGGACTGTTCGACGATGATGTTGATCATCAGCGGCATGGCCACGCCGGTGCCGATGCCTTGCAGCAGGCGCGCGGCGAGCAGCATCGGGAAGTTCACGGCGAGCAGGGCCACCGCCGCGCCGGCGATGCACAGCACGGACGCGGCGACGAACTGCGAGCGAAGCGTGCATTTGCGTTTGAGATACGAGGACAGCGGCACGGTGAGCGCCACCATCAGCAGATAGCCGGTGGTGAGCCATTGCACGGTGCTGGTGCCGACGTGGAATTCCGCCATGAGTTCGGGGAACAGCACGTTCATCACCGTTTCGGTGAGGATGCCGATGAAGGTGAGCAGTCCTGTGGCGATGATGGAGCCGACCAGTCTCGGTGTGATCGTTTCGGGTCGGGAGAATCCGCCGGACGTTCCGGCGGCCACGGCCGCGTTGGTTGTTTCAGTCGCGTCGGCCGCGTCGGCCATGGCGCGCGCGGCGTTATCGGAAGATACGAGTTGCTCTTTCGTGGTGAGAGTATGTGACATTACCCATAATGCGCCGTCCCCGGCAATACCTTTCCGTGTCCTGTTCGGATCCGCGCGGCATACGAGAATCGACCCGAATCCCCTTCGGGTCGTGTGCGCGGTGAATCGTGCGGAAACAGGCATCCGCACTGGGCCATGGTAGGTCGGATGCCAGACAGACGTCCGCGCATGTCCGCCATACGTACGGCCACGCGCCCGCGCACACGTGCACCTGCGCCCCGCGCAGCCATGCCCGCGCACACGCACCAGCACAGCCGTATTCCCGAGCGGCCGTGTCATCCGTGCCATCCGCGCCGAAACCCCATGCCCGTGCCATCTCCCGTCCATTCCCACGGTGATTACGTCCACACGCGCACCGCCCCATCTTTCGCATTCCTTCTCCCGCAACGCGGCACGCCGACTTACGAAGATGCGAAAAACCGTGTACGGTGAACGCTGTTTCGAAAACCGCATGACTTAGTCGTATCCCCTTGGGAAGCAGGTCATGCGGTTTTTCTTTGCCCCGCACGGCGGCCATACGCCGCGCATTTCGTCTCGCGGGCACAAGTGTGAGGTAACGAATCGGGAGAAGGGCTCCCGCAACGCAAATATATGAGAGAGGTACCACAACGTGACTTCGTCTGAAACCACGTCAATCAACCATGCCGTCAATGGCACCGACACCGTCGGCACCGCCGACGCCACGAACGCCGCCACCGTCGCCTATCCGAAGCATCCGCACCGCGTGATGCTGGGCCTGTACATCGGCGCGTTCCTCGGCATGCTGTCCGAAACGTCCATGAACATCGCCCTGCCCGACCTGATGGATTCCTTCGGGGTCTCCGCCGGCACCGCGCAGTGGATGGTCGTGGGTTATATGCTCGCCATCGGCATCGTGCTGCCGTTCGTCGGTCTGATGCTCAAATGGGTCAACACCCGCACGCTGGCGATTTTCGCGCTCGCCTGCTTCTTCGTGGGCGCGCTGGTCTCCACCTTCGCCGTGAGCTTCCCGATGCTGCTCACCGGCCGCATCATCCAAGGCGTGTGCACGGGCATCGCCCTGCCGACCATGTACGCCGTGATCATGCGCGTGTTCCCGATGAGCCAGATCGGCGCCGCGAACGGCGTGGCCGGTCTGGTCATCATGTTCGCCCCGGTGATCGGCCCGACCGTCGCCGGCATGCTGATCGGCGCGTTCTCGTGGCGCGCGATTTTCGCCATGTTCGCCATCGTCGCCGCGGTCGCGCTGGTCTGCGCCGCAGCCACGCTGACCAATCCGATCGAGGTGACCCGTCCGAAGATCGATCTGCCGTCCGTCCTCTCCTCCGTGATCGGCTTCGGCGGCCTGGTCGCCGGCGTCTCTATGATCAGCGACATGGGATTCTCCCCCACGGTGATCGTGCTGCTGGTCGTCGGCGTCGTTGTGCTCGCGTTCTACGTCTGGCGCCAGCTGCATATGGAGTCCCCGATCCTCGACCTGCGCGCGCTGGGCATCGCCGCGTTCCGCACCCCGGCCATCATGGTCACGCTGTCGTTCACCTGCACGCTGGCGCTGATGTATCTGGTGCCGCAGGAGCTGCAGCGCGGTCTTGGCTTGAGCTCCACGGTCGCGGGTCTGCTGATGCTGCCCGGCGGCATCGTCAACGCCGCCTGCTCGCTGATGGCCGGCCGTCTCTACGACCGTAAGGGCGCGTCCATGCTGGTGCGCGTCGGTGCGGTGGTCGCGATTATCGGCGATGCCCTGCTGCTGGCGATGGGCGTGAACACCTCGACCGCGTTCTTCGTGCTGGCCCATGTGGTGCTGATGATCGGCATCCCGCTGATGCAGCAGCCCGCCCAGTCCGCCGCGCTCAAGGGTCTGCCGCGCGAGCTGGCGACCGACGGCAGCGCGATCCTCAACACGATGCAGCAGGTCGTAGCCGCCATCGGCACCGCCGTCGCCACCTGCCTGCTCGGCTTGGGCGAGTCCAACTACACGGCCGCCGGCGGCACCAACGCCGCTCAGGGCTTCGTGGACGGCTCCCGCTACGGCTACGTGTTCGGCCTCGCGCTGGTCGTGATCGTGCTGGTCATGTCGTTCTTCCTGCGCGAACGCAAAAACTAGTTCGTTCTTCGCGCGATTCCTCTAAAAGCGGCGCTGTCGTCTTGTCAGCGCCGCTTTTTACATGAACGTTTCCACTGCCGGACTCTTATCGAGACTAGGATGGTGGCGAGGCCATTCGAGACGACTGACGGGAGGCGCGCGATGGGCAATATCTGCGACTACGTGCGCGACGAGACGCGCGGATTCGACGAGCTGCCGTTCAATGCGGTGGACGCGCTTGTGCTGTCGCAGCTCTCCTACGAGAGCATCCCCTCACTGGTGCCGCGACTGATCGACGAGGTCGAATGCTTCGGCACATTCGCGCGCCGGGCTCGCAGGTTCTCTTGGAAGAACCCCGCGCAATCCATTCGCGCGCTGGTGCGGGCGCCGTTCTCGCCGGTCACGCTCGAGCAGGTGAACACGGTGCTGCACGGCGACGTCGACGATGTCTGCACGCATCCGGTGCATCTGACCGGCATCGCGGACACCAAGCAGGTGCATGAATTCGTACGCGCCACGGCCGCGAACCCCCGTTTCTCAAGCCTGCCGATGGGCGCTTTCGCCGAACAGTTCGACCGCCGCGAGCAGACGCAGTTCGCGGCCGTGACCTTCCGCCTGCCCGATGGCACGCTGGTGCTGACGTTTCGGGGCACCGACGATTCGCTGGTCGGGTGGAAGGAGGACTTCAACATGGCCTTCCAATACCCCGTTCCGGCGCAGGAGGCCGCCGCCGAGTATCTGCTTGTGGTGGCGGGCATGTGGAAGGGACCGATCATCCTGGCGGGCCATTCGAAGGGCGGGAATGTGGCGGTGTACGCGGCGATGAACGCGCCCGCCAACATCCAGAGCCGCATCACCGCGGTGTATTCGCTGGACGGCCCCGGCTTTCCGAGGGATGTCGTCCAAGGCGACGCCTATGCGAGCATCATGGGCAAGATCCGCAAAATCGTGCCCGACTCGTCGATTATCGGCATGGTGCTGGAGACTCCTGAGCCCTGCACGGTGGTCAAGTCGGATGTGGAGGGCGTGATGCAGCATTTCGCCTTCTCCTGGCAGGTGGAGGGCGACCGTTTCGTCGAGGTCGATGATATGGCCGCCAGCTCGCACACCTTCAACGAGTCGTTCAACCAGTGGATGACCGGCCTGACGCCCGAGGAACGGAAGCATGCGGTGGACGCGCTGTTCCAGGTGTTGCACGCAAGCGGGTCGACCACATTCTCCGGACTGCTGTCGGCCATGCCGATGGCTCTGCCGGGCATGATCGGCACGATCGTGGGGCTCACACCGGACGAACGCAAGCATATCCACGAGGCGATGAAGATGCTGTTCACGGCCGCCATGGCGCGCAACACCGCCGTCACGCGCTAAGCGAAACGGTCTCTTTATTGGTCAGTTTGCCCAATATTTTATTGTACACTGGCCACAATTCGTTCCAGTCGGAGCCATATCAGGGAGGCCGCATGTCACGACCACGACGAGATTCCGAGATCCTGCCGGCCACGACGCGTATGGAAAACGCCTTCTGGGAGCTGTTGCGCGCCCAGGAATACCGCCGGATCACCGTCACCGACATCGTGCGCGAAGCCGGTGTGAACCGCAACTCCTTCTACTACCACTATTCCGGTCTGCCCGAACTGGCCGACGCCGCGATCCTCCACGAGGTGGAGCGCACGCCGCTCGTCGAGGTCCCCGCGCCCCATCAGGAGAACCTCAAACACCAGTGGGGCGCCCGCGCCAAAGAGCTGATCTGCGCCCCCGAGCAGCGCCAGCGCCTCGACCGGCTGGCTCTGGTCGCGGGATCGCACAGCTCGCCGGAACTCTTGGATTCGCTATGCGATTTCGGCCGAATGACGATCAGCTCCATGCTGCAGCTCGACACCGAGCATCTCGACCTCAAAACCGACCTCATGCTCGACTTCGCCGTCGGAGGCCTGCTCTCCGTGCTGCGACGCTGGCCCACGCTGAGTGAGACCATCGCCGTCGAGGATCTGCTCAACGAGGACATCGCCGTGCTGGCCATGGGCATGTACCTGAGCATGTCGAAGGCGGATATGCTCGACTACTGGAACCAGGTGTTCTCCAACACCGTGCTCGCCCAGCATCCGGATTCCGACGATTCGAACGCGGTACGATAGCCTCACCCGAATAGTCGACATAAGGAGCGTCATGAACGATGCGATGACCGCGGTGGGACTCTGGTTCGCCGCCAACGCCGGCAAACTGATCTGGTTGGCGATCGTGGTCGCGGCCGGAGCGGTGTCCACCAGGATCCTCAGCCGTCTGATGCGTCACGCGCTCGACAAAACCGACATTCCCAGCGCCTCGATCTTCATCAATCTCATGCGCGTGCTCATCTGGGTTCTCGCCGCCGCCATGGTGCTGCAACCTGTGTTCGGTATCAACCCCACAACAATCGTCACCGCGCTTGGCGTCGGCGGCGTGGCGCTTTCGCTTGGCCTGAAAGACACCATCGCGAACATCATCGGCGGCTTCGGTCTGATGTTCGGCAAGGTGATCCAACCGGGCGACCTGGTCTCCATCTCCGGCACCACCGGCACGGTCAAGGACATCACCTGGCGTCAGACCGTAATCGCGGAGCGCGGCGGCAACGAGATGGTGATTCCGAACTCCGTGCTCAACACCGCCCAATTGGAACGTCTGACCGAATCCAGCGAAGGCCTCGCGCGCGTGCCGTTCACCGCCAAAGCCGACGTGGACGTCGCCGAGGTGGAACGCGATATCCTCACGCGACTGCAGGGCGTCATCGACGACTGCACATTGCCCGACAATCCGCCGCTGGTCAAATTCTCCGGATTCTCGCCGTACGGCGTCTCCGGCGAGGTGCTGCTTTTCGCCGACGCGGACACGCTTCCCTCCACCGTGGCCGACCGCGCCTCGCGCGCGCTGGCCGGCGCCGACTGGATGGCGACGGCCTTCTGATCCGCCAGACCCATTGCGAGCGGACGGAATCAGACAAGCGCCATTTGCCAGACGGTGAGAACCAAGGCGAAGAGGATGTAGACCACCATGCCGGGGTTGCCGAACGCCGTGCGCGCGCCCAATCCGTCGGGAAGCTGCTCGGGGGTCGTATAGAACTCAAGCTTCCTGCGGTTGGTGACCATCAGCGCCACGCCGACGATCAACAGCGCGAACAGCGCCAGACCATACAGGCCGACGATAAGCAGTCCGGACGACGGGTCGGCGGCCACACGCATCATATCGGCCTCGCTGAGCTCGCCGGTCAGCAGACGCGAATCCACCTGCGAAAGCACCCACGGGCCCAGAATCGAACCGTTGAAATTGACGACCGCATGCATGATCATCGAGTAGCGCACGCGGCTGGTGCGCATGTAGACATACCCGAACACCAGCCCCAGACCGAAGGCGTAAAAGAACTGGTAGAGGTTCAGATGGAACAGCGCGAAGGTCAGCGCGGACAGCAGGATGGCGGTTTTTTCGCCATAGCGGCGTGTGCGGTCGATGATCTGCTTACGGAACAGCCACTCCTCGCAGATCGGCGCCAGCACCACGTAGAACACGAACACGGACACGGGGTCGCTGTCCAGAATCACCTCGGCCACCCGGTTGGTGGACTGTCCGCCGAAGATCAGGTCGGACAGTACGGTGCCGATGATATTGCCCAGATATATCACGGGCAGGCAGATGACCAGCAGCGTGAAGAAGCGCTTCGCGCCGAGGTTGAACCGTTTGGTCTCCAAAGCCGGCACATTGCCCATGGCCAGCACGGCCAGCGGCATCGCGACCGCATACAGCGGGCCCGACGAGGCCAGCAGACTCACCCACGCCGGATAGTCGCCGCTTGGGAACAGCGACACCACGATTCCACCGCACACGATGTTGAGGCCGACCCAGAAGGCGAGCATGACGCACAACGCGACGCCCACCGTCGAAAAGCGCTTGTGCGCGACGAACCATGGATTGATTTGCGGCTGATATTCGCTCATGAGGGCCATTGTAATGTGTGGGGTCGCACGAACGGCCCTGCCCCACCCGTCCGTGCGACCCTATTTTCTCCCCCAACCGCACATTGATTCGTTAAAACGGTGCGATTCCGCCGTTTGTCGCGATGTGAGATTGTGCGTTCGTGTGAGGAAAAGTCGCACGGGCGGATACGGAGGCGAGCTCCGTGCGACCCCAGCCCCTCAGACCGCCAACGCCGCCACCGGCCGCGGCGCGACCACCACCTCGGAGCCGACCGCCAGTCCCGCGGGCAGGTCGTTGGCCGGCAGCTGCACCGTGGCGCGCAGCTGCTCGCCGTCGTTCCACCGCTGGTACTCGCCCGAGGTGATCACCACATCGACGCGGGCCAGCGCCCCGAGGAAATGCACCGCCTCCACACGGCCGCGCTCCCCCACATGCGATCGGCCGCTCAGCGTCAACGATTCGGGGCGCACGAGCACGGTGACGCTGCCACCCTTGCGGGAACCTTCGATCAACGGCACGCGCTGCCCGAACACCACCGCCTCGCCACCGTTCGACACGCCGGGCAGGCGGTTGGTCAAGCCGATGAATGTCGCCACATATTCGGTTTCCGGACGCTGGTACAGCGTTTTCGGCGCGGCGATCTGCTCGATGCGACCATGGTTCATCACGCCGATGCGGTCGGCCACGGCCAGCGCCTCCTCCTGGTCATGGGTCACGAACACGGTGGTGGTGCCGGTTTCGAGTTGGATGCGGCGAATCTCGTCGCGCAGCTGCACGCGCACCTTCGCGTCCAGCGCGCTCAGCGGCTCGTCAAGCAGCAGCACGCGTGGATGGACGGCGAGCGCGCGGGCCAGCGCCACTCGCTGCTGCTGTCCGCCGGACATCTGCTGCGTGTATTTGTTCGCCTGATCGGACAGACCCACCAGTTCCAGCTTCTCGCCGGCGATGCGTCGGCGTTCGGCCTTGGGCACGCCGCGCACCTCAAGCCCGAATTCGACGTTCTGCAGGGCGGTCATATGGGGGAACAGCGAGTAGGACTGGAACACCATGGCCATCTCGCGCTTGTTCACCGGCGTGGCGGTCACATCCTGTCCGCCGACCAGAATGCGACCGGCCTGGATGTCCTCGAGCCCGGCCAGCGAGCGCAGCGCGGTGGATTTGCCGCAGCCGGACCCGCCGAGCAGCACGACCATCTCGCCGGGTTTGATGTCGAGGTTGAACCCGTCGAGCGCTTTGACCGAGGACCCGGGGTAGATTTTGTCGACGTTCATCATCTGGATGCCGCCGCCGCGTTCGCTGGATTCCTTGAGCACGGCTTTGGCGGCTTTGGTCACGATGTCGCCGTCGGCCACGGCCGGCTCGAACACGTCGGCGGTGTGCGCGACGACGGCTTTCTGTTCTGCGAGAGACATGGGTTTACCCTTCATTGTTCATTGTTCTTTGGAACGGCGCATCGCCCCGGAGATAAGGTCGAGCGCCACGAGCAGGATCACGCCGAACACCAGGGCCAGCAACGACATGGCGGTGGAGATCTGCGAGTTGGATTGGCCGAGCTGGTAGAGCGCGACCTGCAGGTTCATGCGTCCGAGCAGCGAGGCGACGGTGTATTCGCCCAGCACGACGGCGATGGAGATGAACGAGGCGGAAAGGATGGACTGCCACAGGTTCGGGATGAGCACGCGCAGGAACACGCGCGGCCATGAGGCGCCGAGCGAGCGTGAGGCTTCGACCAGCGTCTTCACGTCGATGGAGTTGAGTCCCACGGCGAGCGCGCGGAAGGCGAACGGCATGACCAGAATCACGTAGGCGAAGCACAGCCAGATCGGTTTGGTGCTCAACAGGTCCGCGGACAACCAGCGGTAGATGGGGCCGAGTCCGACGACCAGCACGATGGCGGGGATGGTCAGCGGCAGGGTGGCGACCCATTCGATGGCGCGTTCCAGCCGGCGCGAGCGGATATGCACGATGACCATCGTCGGCACCATCAGCGCCAGCATAAGCGCCACGGTCACGGCGCACAGTCCCAGCGATGAGCCGAGTCCCTGCCACAGCACGGTCAGGTCGGCGCCGAGCGAGGAGCCGTCGCCGGTGAAGATCGCGCGCCATGCGTCGAGACTCCACCGCCCGGAGAGCGGGTGGCGTACGGTGAACAGAAACATGGCCGCCAGTGGGATGAACAGGAACAGCATGGTCAGGCTGAGCACGACCGTTTTGATGATGTTCTGCCGGCGGATGCGCGCGGCACGCAGCTGCGGCGGTTTCGGCGCGGCCTGCGCCGTCGCGCTCGTCGAACCGATCACGGCCGCCCCGTCCGCCCCGGAAGATTCGTTCCGCTTGGGCATCGCGGATGATGCGTGCGTCACTGCCATCGTCCGGCCCTCCTTTCCACGGCATGGCTGAGCAGCATCGCGAGGGCCACGACCACGACCATCGCGAACGCCAGCACTTGGGCGAAACCCTGCTGGTTCACGTCCATCTCATTGCGCATCGCGCCTTGGATCATCAGCGGCACGAGGATCGAACGCTGCGAGAACAGCGCGGCCGCGGTCGCATAGGCGGAGAACGCGTTGGCGAACAGCAGCAGGAAGGAGGAGACGAAGCGGGGCGCCAGAATCGGCCCGGCCACGCGCGTCCAATACTGCCAAGTGTCGCCGCCCAACGATTCGGCCGCCTCTCGCCACTGGGGCAGCATGGAATCGACGGCCGGCAGGAAGATGATGATCATCAGCGGAATCTGGAAGTAGCTGTAGATCGTCACCAGCCCGGGCATCGAGCTCAGCCAATTGGGGTTCACGGTCAGGCCGAACAGCTGCTGCAACAGCATGGTGCCCACGCCGTTGATGCCGAGGGTGGCGATGAACGCGAAGGCGAGCATCACGCCGCCGAACTGCGCGAGCACGGATGAGATCGCGCCGATCAGCCGACGCGCCAGTCCGTTCGGCCGCGAGCCGATCACCAACGCGTAGGAGGCGAGCGCGCCCACCATCGAGCCGATCAGGGCGGAGAGCACGGAGACGAGCACCGACGTGCCGAAGGCGGCGAGGGTGTTGGGCTCGGCCAGCCGACGGAAGTTGGCGAGCGTGAAGCCGCCGTCCGCGGACGAGAATGCGCCGAATACGACGATCAGCGTGGGCGCGAGGAGGAAGCAGGCCGTGTAGGCGAAGAACGGAACCGTCACGCCCAGGGTGCCGAGCTCCTTGCGGTGGCGCGACACCACGGCAGGCAGGGCCGACGGCGGTGGGATGGGCGTGCGGCGCGCGACGGCCGCGCCCTGTGTGGAAAATGCGTTGCTACTACTCATATCTGTCCTATCGTTGGGTTCCGTCAAGCGGTCTTTCGGCGGACCGGACCGCCCGTCATCAGGCAAAACAGACCAAACCGTCCGCCATCAGACAAGACGGACCAAACCATCCGCCATCAGGCAAAACGGACCGGACCGTCCATCATCTGGCAAAACGGACCGTCCGCCGCTCCACCGGATGGGCGGTCGTCCGCCGTCCGACGGCGGCGCGACGGTGCTCCGGGCTTCGTCAGGAGCGGGATGTCCTCTGCAAGACCCGCGTCTCGCATCGGACGAAGGTGGAGCCGGACCGTGGGCGGGGCCGAGCGTTCCCGCTCCGGCCCCGTCTTGCGGCGGACGTCGGAGCTTGGGGATGTGTCGCGGCTCAGTTGCCGATGGTGGAGTCCCAGTTGTTCTGCAGCCATTCGGTGATGGTGGAGGCCTGATCGTTGGTGTAGGAGATCGGGTCGCCTTCGACGGTGGTGGAGGAGGCGAGCGCGTCCTGGTCGACCGTGCCGTCCTCCTGCATCTTGTCGATCAGGATCGGGCTGGCGCCGCCGGCGAGCCATTCGTTCTGGGCTTCGGCGGTGTACAGGTATTCCATCCACAGGCGGGCGGCGGCCGGATGCGGCGCGTCTTTGTTGATGGCCTGATTGTAGTAGCTCACGACCTGGGCCTCGGGGAAGGTCTTGTACTCCCAGGTCACGCCCTTCTCCTTGAGGTCGGACTGGTAGGAGGCCTGGTTGTAGGTCCAGTCGAAGACGACGCCGGTCTGGCCGGAGTCGATGGTGCCGTTGGTCACGTCCACTTGGGTGAGGTTGCCGGCGTCCTTGAGCTTCTTGAAGAAGTCGAGGCCGGGCTGGGTGTCGTCGAGGTCGCCGCCGGAAAGGGCGTTGACCATCAGGAAGCCGTTGAACGCGGCACCGGCCTCGGCGGGCTTGCCGTTGAGGGCCACGGTGCCGGCGAACTTCGGGTCGAGCAGGTCGTCGAGGCTGTCGATGTCGCCGTACTTGTCTTTGTTCCAGCCGATCGACATGATGCCGGTGTAGTCGGCGTAGTACAGGCCGTCGGCGTCCTTGGCGGAGTCGGGGATCGAATCCCATGCCTGCACCTTGTAGGCGGCGAAGTTGTCGGTGCTGGTGGCGGCGACGGACTGGCCGAGGTCGAACACATCGGGGGCGGCGTCCGTGCCCTTATTGGTGGTGGCGGCGTCGATCTCCTCCTTGGAGGAGGCGTTCGGGTTGAGCTCGGTGACGGTGATGTTCGGATACTTCTTCTTGAAGTTCTCGATGATGTTGCCGTAGTTGGCCCAGTCGTGCGGCAGGGCGATGACGTTGAGCGCGCCTTCCTCTTCGGCGGCCTTCTCGAGGTCCTCCATCGTGCCGAAGTCGGCGAGCGAGGTGGCGGAGGCGTACTGTTCGTTCACGTTTGCGGTGTTGGCCTCACCGCCGGCGGCGGCCGATCCGCAGGCGCCCATGGCGACGGCGAGCATGGCGGCAAGGGAGCCGACGGCGATCTTACGCAGGGAATTCATTGCTATTCCTATCTCTATCGATTCGGGACCGGCGGCGGATTGCCGCCACGGTCCGCGATAGAGACTAGGGGCGCAGGTTAACGTCACGATGGCGTCATGGTGAATGGAAGGCGGACGTTGATGGAATTCCGGTCGCACGGACGACAACCCGGATGCCGTCCGTGCGACCCTCTAATCGCGCCGAATCGGCGCGAATCGCACATGAAAACGCGCGAAAGACCGTCATTGCGCCAATCCGACCAATGTGCGGGTGTGCGGTTCATGTGCGGAAAAGTCGCACGGAGAGCCGGGGCCGGCGGCTCCGTGCGTCAGCGCGCCACGCCCTCGATCAGCGTGGTGATCAGGTCGGCGTACTTCAGACCGTTCGCCTCCCAGGCCTTGGGATACAGCGAGATCGGCGTGAATCCGGGCAGCGTGTTGATCTCGTTGACCATCACCTCGCCATCGGGGGTCACGAAGGTGTCCACACGGCTCAATCCCGCTGCGTCGACGGCGAGGAACGCCTTGGCCGCCACCTCGCGCACCCGCCGCAGCATGTCCTCGGGCAGATTGGCCGGCACTTCGACGTGGCTCGCGGTGTTGTCCATGTATTTGGAATCGAAATCGTAGAACTGGTCGTTTCCTTCACGGTCGAGCACGATCTCGCCCGGCCAGGAGGTCATCGGCTCGTCGCCCGGCTTGGGGCACAGCACCGCGCATTCGATCTCGCGCGCGTCGATTCCCTGCTCCACCAGCACCTTCCAGTCATGCCGGCCGGCCTCGGCCACGGCGGCGGCCATCGCTTCGGCGTCCGCGGATTCCACCTTGGTCACCCCGAAACTCGAACCCGCACGCGAGGGTTTGACGAACACCGGATAGCGCAGTCCGGCCTCCTCGACCCGGGCGAGCAGCGCGTCGGCATTGGACTCGTCATAGGCGCGGGCGTCCACGGTGATGCCGGGCGCGACGGGAATGCCGGCCGCGGCGAGCAGGATCTTGGTGTAATGCTTGTCCATGCAGGCGGCCGAGGCGAACACGCCGCAACCCACATACGGCACGTCCATCATCTCCAGCAGCCCCTGCAACGTGCCGTCCTCGCCGTACGGACCATGCAGCACGGGGAACACGACATCGACATGTCCGATCGGCATGAAGCCGTCCCGTCCACGCGTCACGTCAAGCGTCACCGGCCGGCAGTCGGGCGTCACCTCGACGGTCGGCAAAACACCGCCGCTCAAATCCCAACCGCGTGGATCCTCGCCGCCGACGATCCACTGCCCGGACTTGGTGATGCCCACCGCGATCGGCTCGAAACGCTCGGTGTCGATCGCCTTCAGCACTCCGGAGGCGGAGATGCAGGAGATCGAATGCTCGTCGGACCTGCCGCCGTACAACACCATCACGCGCTTCTTGGCCATATCGTTTCCCTCGTTTCTACCGGACCATTGTCGACCAGTCTTTATTATGCACATCGTCATGTCCATGGGATTTCCCGCGCGCGGATGCGCACAGAAAAACCGCCGGAACCTTCCTCTCGCGGCGGTTCCGCCCATATGCGACCGCCCCGGCCCAGGCTGGATCACCGTGGGTCGGGGCGGTTGGCGACGCGCGCGGGTGGTTATTCCTCGGTGATGTCGCGTCCGAACAGCAGGGTGAGCATCTGGGAGCAGGAGATGCCCTCGTCCAGCACGCGGCTCATCGCGTAGGCGAGCGGCGTGGGTACGCCAAGCTCCTTGCCCAAGGCGACGACCGCGTCCGTGGTGGGCACGCCCTCGGCCACGCCGTTGCTGGCTTCGGTCGCCTCCTGAACGCTCATCCCCTTGCCGAGGTTCGCGCCGAAGGTGTAGTTGCGGCTGAGCGGGGAGCCGCAGGTGGCGATGAGGTCTCCCACGCCGGCGAGTCCAGCGAAGGTTTTCGGATCGGCGCCGGCCGCCTGGCCCAAAGCGGTCAGTTCGGCGAGCCCTCGCGTCTCGATCATCGCGGCGGTGTTCTCGCCGTAGCCCGCGCCGCGCGCCATGCCGACGGCGAGCGCGATCACGTTCTTCAGGGAGCCGCACATCTCCAAACCGATCACGTCGGTGGTGACGAAGGCCTTGAAATAGTCGGTGGTGCAGGCCTCGGCGACCTTCCTCGCATTGTCGAGGCTCTCGCAGGCCACGACGGTGGCGGCGGGATGCCGCTGCGCGATCTCCTTGCTCAGGTTCGGGCCGGAGACGGCGGCGAAACGGTCGGCGGGCAGGTCGAGCGTCTCGCGCACGACCTCGTCCATGCGCTTGTTGGTGCCGCGTTCGATGCCTTTCATCAGGCTGACGACGATGGCGTCGGCCGGAATGAGTCCTTTGAATTCGGTGAGCGCCACACGCGCGAACTGGGCGGCGATGGCGACGATGATGATCTGCGCGTCGGCCACGGCTTCGGCGCGGTCGCCTGTGGCGGTCATATTGGCGGGCAGCTGCTCGACGACGGGCAGACGCGCCTCGTTACGGCGGCGATCGCGGATGTCCTCCACGATGTCGGGTTCGATGGCCCACATGGTCACGTCATTGCCGGCGTCGGCCAGCACCTGGCCGAAGGAGGTACCCCATGCTCCGGCGCCCAATACCGTAATTTTGCTCATCGCGCCACCTCCGCATGGGGTACTGCCACATTGCCTCGCGACTGCCGCCGCTCAGCGTCGCCTACGGACAGCCCACCGGGCTGTCCGCCCAACGGCGCCGCCCATGCCCCGGCGTCCAATACCGTAATGTTCATATTGCCTCATCGCTCCTTCATAAGACTTCGACTGTCAATGGTGGTGAGATGCTTCGACTTCGCTCAGCATGACGAAGGGAAAACCACCCGTCGCGAGGAAAGCCTCTGCCACCCGTCATCCTGAGCGGAGGGCGAAGCCCGGAGTCGAAGGATCTCCGTCACGCCCTCCATGCCAAAGCATGGCGCCTACTCCTTGATTCGGCTCATCGTGCGGTAGTCCCAGACGCCGTCGGGGGGCTGCTCGCCGCGGATTTCGGCCATGATCTCGGTCATGCGCACGCGGATGCGGCGCGTGAGTTCGTCGGCGAGCTCGACCGGCGGCTCCTCGCCCCAGCCGTCCATGCCTTCCAGCAGATCGGCGTAGTCAAGCGCCGCGTCATAGCACATCACCACGTTCTTGCGGGGCCACGGCCACCAATGGTTGATGCTGGCCGCACCCCACGTCACCGCGCAGAACAGCGGCACCTGATACCCCAGCCGACGCGACGATTCGAGCGCGATCATACCCACGCCGTTCTTCATGCTCATCGGCCATTTCTGTGGATCCCTCGTCACCGTGCCCTCGGGCCATACGGTCAACGGACGGCCCGAAGTGACGATGTCGATCGAGGTGTCGACGATATCCTTGGCCTTGCCGCTGCGCCGCTGCACCGGCTGCATGCCCACAAGCTGGAACCATTTGCCGATCAGCGGCCACTTCGCCATCTCGGCCTTGGCCATATAGCGAGGACGGCGACCTTGGTGGAACAGGCTCATCATCGGCACGAACACGTCGAACATGGTCACATGTGTGGCCGCGGTGATGAACGTGCCAGTTTCGGGCACATGCTCCAGACCCCAGGCCTTGGTTTTGCAGCTCGCGCGGAACACCAGGGAGACGCCCGCCAGCAGGCGTTTGGTGGCTTTGGGATTCTGCGCGTTGATCTCCGCCTCGTTGGGCGTGCGCGGGCCGGTCGGATAGTACGCGGTGGGATCCACCAGACGATGGCTGGCGGCGAGCTTCGCGACCTGGGCGTCGGGAAGCGGCTTCACGGCCGAACGCGGCGACGGTTTTCCTTTCGATACCATGCCCTCCATTGTGCCCTATCCCACCGCCAATCGGGCGGATCCGCACCACGATATGGTTGCGCCGCGGCCAAACGGCATGACGTTCGGCCGCGGCGCGAAACCTCCGTGGGCGTGGACGGTCACAACACGGCGATGGCGTCGATCTCCACAAGCGCGCCTTTGGGGATGTCGTTGCCGCCGAAAGCGCAGCGGGCCGGCTTCACGGAACCGATGAACACCTCGGCGTAGCGGGCGTCCACCTCCTTGAAGTCCTCCACGTTCTTCAAGTAGATGGTGGCGCGGCACACATGCTCGATGCCGGTGCCGGCCGCGTCGAGGATATGCTTGATGTTCTTCAGGGCCTGCGCGGCCTGCTCGCCCGCGGTCTCGCCCGCCAGTTCGCCGGTGGCCGGGTCGATGCCCAGCTGGCCGGACACGAACACGAAGCCGTTCGCCTTGACCGCCTGGCTGTACGCGCCCAGTGCCGCCGGGGCCTCGGAGGTCGCCACCGCTTCCATCTTCTCGCTCATTGATCGCTCCTTAATCTTCCGCCGATTCGTCGGTTTGCCCGCGCGCGAACGCGCCGATTACTGGCGATGATAACGAGCGCATGTCATGCCCGCCCAATCGCTGCCCGCATTGCGGTCAGTCGCGCATGCCGCGGACCGCGCGGCCGGAGGCGAAACGGTCGAGCGCGCCGGTGCGGGCGATGGCGAGGTACAGGAACCAGCTCATCGCGCCGGCGACCACCACGCCGCCGATCATCTCGCAGATGAGGTGCGTGATGCCGCGCGGACTGACGATCGCCACGCCCTGGTAGCGGAAGAACAGCAGGTAGAAGCCGTACTCGACCGCCACCAGCAGGCCGGAGATCAACGAGATGGGCAGGTTGAACACACGGTAGCGCGTCACCGCGAACGGAATCTCCGCGAACAGGCCCTGCAGAATGGCCGAAGCGAACACGAAGCCCATCGAGAACTGGTTGCCGATCAGCATCTCCGCCGCGGAACCGACCACATTGACGAACATCGCCGCGCCGGGCTTGCGGATGATCAGCAGTCCCAAAGGGCCGGAGAAATACCAGAAGGCGTGCAGCAGGCTGGCGACGCCGGGCAGGATCGCTCCCAGGAACGGGGATATGGCCGCATAGGCGAAATTGAAGCCCCAGAACACGATGCCGCAGGCGACGCCGAGCGCCGCGGCGACGGCGATGTCGGCGGGGGTCCAGCGCAGGGGGCGCGTGGATCGAGAAAGATTGGTCTGATTGGTCTGATTGGCCTGATTTGAGGCATGGTTGCCCATGGGAAGCTCCTTATCCCGTTCGGACTGCGCACAGTGTCGGACATGCCGCTGCCGGCACGGGCGTTCCTTGACCTGCGCAGCTCGGGCGGAAACGCCGTTATGCACTTTAGCAGTTGCGCACGGTCCTCATCCGCTTTGCCCACGCATAGGACTTAGACTGCCCGACATGGAATCGGGCACGCCATGCCCACGCGCAGGGCGCAGGACTTTAGGAATCTTGCCCACATACGAAAAGTCCGCCGACATCGTGGGATGTCGGCGGACTGGAAAATCACGCGATGCGGGTCGTGCCTTACTTCAACGAGGCGTTCACCGCGTCGACGGCCTCCTGCAGGCTGTCCAGATGGGACTCGTACCAAGCGGTCGCCTCGTTCAGCGTCTCCGTCACGGCCTCATAGCCGGCGGCGTCGTCGGCGGCGCAGCTCACGTACGTGGGGGTTTCGGCGGAGAGCGCCTCATTGAGGGCATCCAGCGTGGAGGCGTCGGTCACATCGTCTTCGGTGTATTCGGCCGCGGTGGAGGCGTCGCCGTTCACCAGGCCGTTGTACTTGTTCGTCGCCACACGGGCCGCATCGGAAGCCTCCATGCAGGCGGCCTTGGCGCTTTCGACCGAGCCGCCGGACATCGCACGCCACACGAACACGCCGGCCACCGCCAGCACCACCACCACGACGACCGCGATCACCGGGACCAGCCACTTATTGGACTTCTTCTCTTCAGCCATGACACACTCCTGTTTCTTCGTCATCGGGGCCGCAGGTCATCCTATCGGAAAGCCGGGCAAACGCAAATCGTCTCATAATCGCGTCCATATTTGTCAGTCCTCATAACAAATATTGTCCTTCGACACCGGCGCACGGCGGGCGGGATCCGCGGCCCGGGAAAAACAAAAAGGCTGGAATCGTTGAGATTCCAGCCATTGGTGGGCTTGATGGGATTCGAACCCACGGCCTTTTGCTCCGGAGGCAAACGCTCTATCCACTGAGCTACAAGCCCGAGACTTCATCACTGTACACCACGCGACGGTCAAAACGTGCCCATCGACGGCGCACGGCACGAAATCCCAATCGGCCCGTGCGCCCCTTTCCCAACCTCAAAACGAACAAGATGTTCTCGGATTCGGCGATATTCCGCGGATATGACGAATGTGCGATTGTCGCTTTGATGTTCGGAAAGGTCGCACGGGGAAAAGTGGGACGAAGCTTCGTGCGACCCCGCTCCGGCAGTAGACTAGGGTTATGTCCGAGCCTGTCAACGATTTTGAATACGAGCGCCGCTTCTTCTGCCGCGAGTTCCCCGCCGAGATGGATGACGGGGACGCGCCCACGCTGATCGTGCAAAGCTATTACGTGCACGACGGCAACTACGCCCTGCGCGTGCGGCTCCAAGCGCATGGGATCCGTCTCGACATGACGCCCGACCTCAATCCGACGGCCATCGTCGACCAGTACCGCAATCGTTTCTCCGAGGCGTTCGTCACCGTCAAAGGCCCGTCCGTAGGCGGCACCCGCTATGAGGCCGAACGCGAGATCGACACGCGCATCGCCGCCGAGCTCATCAAGCGCGGAGGCGAGGTGATCGCCAAGAACCGTTTCTCCGTCTGGATCGCGGAGGACGGTTGGAGCGTGGACGTGTTCGGCGGGGCCAACGCGCCGCTGATCATCGCGGAGGCGGAACGTTCCGGCCCGGTCACCAATCTGACCATTCCGAAGTTCTGCACCACCGAGATCACCGATCAGGCGCGGTTCAGCAACGACGGCCTGGCCGCGTGGCCGTTCTCCGTCTGGGCGGATGAATTCGAGGCGGAACTCGCGCAGAACGGCCCGCAGTTCCAGCAATTGTTCGGCAAGAACCGCATGGAGTAATCGTCGGGCCGCCGCGCCTTCGGGCGCGGATCGCCGACGGACTCGCCCGCACAACATAAGCCGCCGGCTACGCGTCATCATGCCTTCAACGGACAGAAGCGGCGGGCCAGCCCCGCCGCCCACCACGGACGCAGGCCAGCAGGGACCGACGGGCGTTAGTACATCAGCGTGGCGAGACGGCGGCGAGCCGCGGCAAGACGCGGGTCGTCCGGCTCGGGAATGGCGAAATACTCCAGCAGACGCCGACGCACCGGCTCGATGTCGGCCTTATGCCCATCGGCCAGAAAGTCCAGCAGACGATCGAAGGCATCCTGGATCTGCCCACCAATCATATCGATGTCGGCGACGGCAAGCTGCGTCTCGACATCGTCGGGAGCGGCGGCCGCGGCGGCGCGAACCTCACGCACGTTCGCCGAACCGGAACGCATCAGCAGCAGCGCCTTCGCACGTTCGCGCGCGGCCAGCGAGTCCTTCGGATCGGCTTCCAGCACGCGGGCGTAGGCGTCGGCCGCACCGGCATAGTCGCCCTCGCAGGCCAGACGATACGCCTCCATATGCTCGGGCGGAACGGCGGCGTCCGAGCCTCCGGCGGCGGAATCGACGGAAGCGGCGTCCGCATCGGGATCGCCGGAGTACGGCGCGGTGCCGTCCACACCGGACTGGTGCGCCGCCTGGATGATCTTCGGCACCACCTGCTCGCACAACTGCGCGAGCTCGTCGGCGCTCGGCAACCCCTGCAGCAGCGGCATGGGCCGCCCGCCGATCAGCGCGAACAGCGCGGGCGCGCCCTGCACCTGCAGGGCCTGCGCGATGGAGGGATTGGCGGCGATGTCGATACGGGACAGCTGAATCAGACCGTTCTGCGCGTTCACCGCGTCGCCGAGGGCACGGGCCATGTCGAACAGACGGTCGTCGGTCGGCACCCACAGCAGCAGCAGGATGGGGAAGGTGGCCGAAGTGGTCACCATCGCCTGGAAGGTGTTCTCGGTGGTGTCGATCACGTAGCCGCCCGCCGCCGGCGCGCCTCCCGCCTGCCCCGGCTCGGCTTTGACCTGATGCTTGAGCGCCTCCAAATCGACCGCTCCCGCCAACGACACTCCCGGATTGAATCCCGGCTGACCCGCCATAACACTCACCTTCCACACAAAAACGATGCTGGAACCATCATAGTTCCAGCATCGTATTGTGCGTTGAGCGTATGCCTACAGCGCCTCGACCTTCACGGGGTAGCGCTCGGCACCCACCGCGGTGATCTGCTGGCCGGAGTCCTCACTTGGCACGTACAACGCCACGACGTTCACATACGTCACCTTCATGGTGCTGGTGGCCGTGCCGTCGCCGAACAGCGCGCGCTCCTCGTCGGAGGCCGGCTGGGATTCGCGCCCCTCGCCCGCCTGCCGCGTCCATTCGGAGGCGATGGTCGCCACCACCAGATCGCCGCCCTCGGTGGACCGCATGATCCACATCTGCTGCGGATCGGCGGTGAAGGTCTGCGTTTGGGTGCCGTTGTTGCGCTCCATACCCTCCTGCACGGTGGTCGTCAGCTGGGCGAGCTGCTCGCGGAAGTAGTCGTCCGCGAATTCGGAGGCGTATTCGCTGTTCGAACCGTTCTGCAGCACGTCGGCGTAGCGTTCCACCGCTTCGGTGGGCGTGGCCACGAGGTTCTCGTCCTCCGGGTCGCCCATCTGCGAGCCGATTTCGGCGATGGCGAATTTCGGCAGTTGCGCGCCGGAGAACAGTCGCGCCACCGCGGTGAGCTTGTAGTTCTCCCGCGCGGAGTTCTGGGTCAGCACCAGCAGACGCATGGACTGCTGGTCCTCGGTGGTGGTGGTGATGGTGAACACGGAGCGCGGCCAGCCGTCGTTCGTGGGGATCACGGTCTGGGAGATGTCCGTGGGGATGGTGGCCTCCTTGCGCAGACTGCCGGTTGTCTGCGCGACGAGGATTTCGCTGGTGCGGATCTGCAGTTCAGGCCCGGAAAGGATCTGGTCGAGTCCGTCGGTGCTTCTCGCCTCGTTGGCGGCCTCCAGCGTCTCAAGGATCCGCGTGCGGATCTCCTGCTCCTGCGATTCAGTCAGGTCCGGGGAGACGCTGTCGGAGGATGGGGCGCTGACCGTGGGCACACGGCCTTCGCACGCGCATAACGACGCCGTCATGGCCACGACGATCGTCGCCGCGGCGCATACCTTACTCAATCGTGTTGCGTTCACTGTTCCTCCTGAGATTCGGTGGCGTCCGATTCGCCCGGGAGCGGTTCGGAGATTCCCTCGGCACCGCCCACCTCCTGGGCAAGGCGGGCGAAGTAGTCCTGCAGCTCGTCCGCGCTGATCACCGATGTGGCGGCGTCGTCCGCGGCGATGCTCCCGCCGTCGGACGGCGTCGCGCCTTCGACGGACGGCTCGACGCCGTTCTGCTGGTCGGCGACCAGATTGCGGGCCGAGGGATCGACGATGGTCGGTGCGGCCGGCGTTTCGGTCGCGGCGACGTCGCGGCCACGTCGGGCATGCCGACGGCGGCTTTTCTTTCCGCTGAACATTTTCGATACCGACGCGGCGGATGTGGAAAGGGTTCCCGCGACGGCCGCGCCGATGGTCACTTCCTCGGCCGTCGCAGCGGCGGCCTGGGCGACGGCGTCCTGAGCCGCGTCCACCGCGCCGGAGACGGCGCCGTCGGCGGTTTCGGCGGTCTTCCCCTTCTTACGCCTCTTGCTCGGATCCATCGCGAACACCGAGGCGGAAAGCACGGCGAATATCACGCACAGACCGCCCACGAAATAGAACGGCATGGCGAAGTCGGGCACATTCCGACGGGTCCAGTCCAGCGACACCGTCGCGCTGGACTCCTCGCCCAGATCGACGATGGCGACCTGCGTTTCGGTGGCGTCGCTCGCACGCACGCTCACCGATCCCGTATCGCATGAGACATCGGTCCACATGTCCGAGTCCTCGAAAGCGACGGACGAGTCGGATTCGACGTCCGCGTCCCCCTGGGCCTCGGCCTTCTGCGTCGACAGCTCGGTCCAATCCTCCAGCCCGGTCACCCGCACGTAATCGTTGCCTGAGACCCAGCCGACGACGTCTTTGGCGGATCCCAACGCCACGCATATCTCCTGCGAAGAGTCCGACGTTTCGACGCTCACCCGCGCATCGGAATCCACCAGCGGCAGCACACCCGGGTCGGTGACGATGTATCGGGCGCCCGAAACCCGAGTGGTGGCCTCGATTTGGGTACTCGGCTTCCATGCGGTGGCGTTCATCACTCCCAACGCCACGGCCGCTATCGCAAGCAGACCGAAGATGGGAGTCACCACACCCCGCATGATCATGGCATGACGCGTGGGACGCTTGACGTCCGCGTTTTCTTGTTCTTCAACACTCATAACGGCACCATTCTACAATCTTCACCTGTTGATTACCTAGACGCGGGGCAAAATCAGGGTTTGAGGCTACTGTGGAGGATTATGCGCAATTCTATATTTCGTGGCGCGGCCAAGACGATGGCCGCCATTGCCTCCCTGGCCCTGTGCCTGACCGTGTCCGCATGCTCCGGCAGCTCGGATTCCGACGATTCCAACGATTCCGCCTCATCATCCGAAGCGAACCAGCTCGCGGGCATCACCGCCACCGGCGAACTCGGCGAGAAGCCGACCATCAAGCTGCACACCCCCATGACCGTGGAGAACGGCGCGTACGCCGTACTGCAAAAGGGTAATGGCGAAACCATCGAAGACGGCGATCGCGTCTGCGCCCAAGGCGTGGCCATCAACGTCGAGGACGGTTCCGAACTGATGAGCACCTGGGAGGACGACACCCCGGACTGCTCGATCCTCGTCGATTCCGACTACCTCTCCTCCACCTACTACGACGTGATCAAGGGACAGACGCTCAACACCACCGTGGCGTTCGGCATCAACGACGAATCGTCCAGCTCCTCGAGCTCCACCGTCTCCTCGTACATCATGGCGATGACGCTGGTCTCCAAGTCGCGCGACCTCGAGAAGGCCACCGGCGAGGAAGTCACCGACCTGCCCGCCGATCTGCCGAAGGTGACGCGCGACGAGGACGGCAAGCCCTCCATCGATATGAACGGACAGGGCACGGTCGACGAGCTCATCGCGCAGACGCTGATCAAGGGCGACGGCGAAACCCTGACCGACTCCAGCGTCGCCGTGGTCAAGTACACCGGCTGGCTGACCGACGGCACGCAGTTCGATTCCTCCTGGGACCGCGGCACCAGCTTCAGCGCCGACCTCTCATCCTCCGGCTCGATCATCCAGGGCTGGAAGGACGGCCTGATCGGCCAGACCGTCGGCTCGCAGGTGCTGCTGGTCATCCCCGCCGATCTGGCGTATGGCGACAGCGGCAGCGGCGACACCATCCCCGGCGGCGCCACGATCGTGTTCGTGGTCGATATCGTCGCGGCGTACTGATCCACCCCGCTCCATTCACGCACGAAGGCCCGGTCATCGGCGGTTCATCACCGCTCGGTGGCCGGGCCTTCGTCGTAGTCGGATCCGTTCGGTCTGGTCTCAGAACAGGCGCAGGGAATCGTCCTCGACGCCCTTCATCTCGTCATAGTCGAGCAGCAGGCAGGTGAAGCCGCGGTCTTTGGCCAGCACCTGCGCCTGCGGGGTGATGGTCTGCGCGGCGAAGATGCCGCGCACGGGCGCCAGCAGCGGGTCGCGGTTGAGCAGCTCGCAGTAGCGGGTGAGCTGCTCCACGCCGTCGATGCCGCCGTTGCGTTTGATCTCGATGGCCACATGCTCGCCGTTCGCGTCGATGGCCATGATGTCGACCGGTCCGATCGCGGTGGGATATTCACGGCGCACCAGCCGCGCGCCTTCGCCGATGCGTTCGATCTGCTCGGCCAGATAACGCTGCAGATGGTCCTCCACGCCATCCTTGATCAGGCCGGGATCCTCGCCCAGATCATAGGTCTCGTCGGAATAGATATGCTGCAGGGTCACCTCGAGCACATCGCTGGATTTGTCGGCGCAGACGCGCAGCACCTTCTCGGGGACGGGCGTGTCCACGTCGGCATCGGCGTTGTCCGGCGTGATGTCCTTCAAGGTGCAGGGGGCGCTCATCCAGTTCAGCGGCTTGTAGGAGCCCAATTCGGAGAAGATCAGCAGGCTGTTGTCGGCCTTGATCAATAGAACGCGGCGCGCCAAAGGCAGAGAGGCGTTCAGTCGGCCGGTGTATTCCGCGCAGCAGTCAGCAACAAGTATTCGCACGGCCAACCACTGTACCGCATCCCCTGCCGCACTGCGCGCAAACCGTGAGAAAATACGAAAGCGGGGCCCACTCGGTATGGAGTGAGGCCCCGCTCGGGAGATGAAACGCGGCGCTACTGCTGCTCGGTGGTGGTGTACACCACGTCGTGCCCGCGCTCGACGGCCACGGTGAGTTTGTTCGAGTCGAAGGAGATGAATCCGTCGTTCACATCGAACATATGCAGGTCGTCATCGGGTTCGACCACGGTGACCCGTCCCTGCTTGATCAGCGTCAGTATCGGCTCGTGGTTCGGCAGGATGCCCATGCCGCCCTCGGAGGCGGGAATGGTCACGCTCACCGCCTCGCCGCACCACACGGGATGGTCGGCGGCGACGATGTTCACCCGCATCGTGGTCTTGCCTGCGCTCTGATCCGAACCCGTCATCACGCACCCAGTTCCTTCTGCATGTCATGCCACTTGCGCTCGAGATCCTCGATGCCGCCGATGCCGGAGAAGGCCTGCTCCGGAACGGAGTCGTACACGCCGTCGCAGATGCGAGTGAAGGCCTCGATGGTCTCGTCGGCAGGCACGTAGGAGCCCGGGCGGCCGGTGAACTTCTCGGCCACGTAGAAGTTCTGGCCGAGGAACTGCTCGATGCGGCGGGCGCGGGCGACGGTGGTCTTGTCCTCCTCGCTCAGCTCGTCGATGCCGATCAGGGCGATGATGTCCTGCAGCTCCTTGTTGCGCTGCAGAATCGCCTTGACACGGTTCGCGCAGTCGTAGTGCGCCTGGCCCACGTAGCGCGGGTCGAGGATTCGCGAGGTGGAGCTCAGCGGGTCCACGGCCGGGTAGATGCCCTTGGACGCGATGTCGCGGGACAGCTCGGTGGTGGCGTCGAGGTGGGCGAAGGTCGTGGCCGGGGCCGGATCGGTGTAATCGTCGGCGGGCACGTAGATGGCCTGCAGCGAGGTGATCGAGTGGCCGCGGGTCGAGGTGATGCGCTCCTGCAGGGCGCCCATCTCGTCGGCCAGGGTCGGCTGGTAGCCCACGGCGGAGGGCATGCGGCCCAGCAGCGTGGACACCTCGGAACCGGCCTGCGTGAAGCGGAAGATGTTGTCGATGAACAACAGCACGTCCTGGTTCTGCACGTCGCGGAAGTACTCGGCCATGGTCAGAGCGGTCAGCGGCACGCGCAGACGGGTGCCCGGCTGCTCGTCCATCTGGCCGAAGACCAGGGCGGTCTTCTCCAGAACGCCGGCCTCCTCCATCTCGCCGATCAGGTCGTTGCCCTCACGGGTGCGCTCGCCCACGCCGGCGAACACGGAGACGCCGCCGTGGTTCTGGGCCACGCGCTGGATCATCTCCTGGATCAGCACGGTCTTGCCGACGCCCGCGCCGCCGAACAGGCCGATTTTGCCGCCCTGCACGTACGGGGTCAACAGATCGATCACCTTGATGCCGGTTTCGAACATCTGGGTTTTGGATTCCAGCTGGTCGAAGGCCGGCGGGTTGCGGTGGATGGACCAACGCTCGGTGACGGTGATGGTCTCGCCGTCCTTCTTGTTGAGGATGTTGCCCGCCACGTCGAACACGTGGCCCTTGGTCACGTCGCCGACCGGCACCTGAATCGGGCCGCCGGTGTCGGTGACGACCGCGCCGCGCACCAGGCCGTCGGTGGGCTTCAGGGCGACGGCGCGCACGGTGGAGTCGCCGAGGTGCTGCTCGACCTCAAGGGTGATGCGCGCGGGCGCTTCGCCCTCCTCGCGAACGCCGGTATCGCCGAGCTCCACCGTCAGAGCGTTGTAGATGTCAGGCAGGTGGCCCACGGGGAACTCGACGTCGATCACCGAGCCCTGGACGCGGGTCACGCGGCCGGCGATGGCGACTTCGTTCTCCTGAGGCGCAGTGGTGAGATTCTCAGCCATATGCGTTCCTACTCTTCCTTTGTGTTCAGCGCGTCAGCGCTGCCGATGATTTCGGTAAGTTCCTGGGTGATCGAGGCCTGACGCGAGGCGTTGAGCTTGCGGGTCAGATCGTCGATCAGGTTGCGGGCGTTCTCCGTGGCCGTATGCATGGCGTTCTGCCGGCTCGCGGTCTCGGATGCGGCCGCGGTGAGCAGACATTCGTGGATGCGCGACTGGATGTACTTCGGCAGAATCGCGTCCAGCACCTCGTCGATGCTCGGCTCGAAGGCGTACAGAGGGGAGGCGTTCTCGGCGTCGTCCTCGGTCATGGGGCCGTTGTCCGGCTGGTCGGGACGAATCAGCTCCACCGGCAGCATGCGCAGCACGCGCACCTTCTGCACCACCATGTTGATGAACTCGGTGTAGACGATGTAGAGTTCGGAGACTCCGCCCTGACTCGCCGGCTTCATATACGCTTCCATCAGCGCTTTGGAGATCGTCTCGGCGATTTCCACGCCGGGCTGGTCGGTGTTGCCCTCCCACGTGTCGGCGATCGCGCGGTTGCGGTACTTGTAGTACGTCGATCCGCGGCGACCGTACACGTACAGCTCCGGCTGCTTGCCCTGCTCGTCAAGGCGGGCAAGCAGCGATTCCGTCTCACGGATGATCGAGGAGGTGTACGGGCCGGCCATGCCGCGATCCGAGGTGAGGGCGAGGACGGCGACCCGGGGGTTGTCCTCCTCCTTCTTCACGATCGGATGCGACACATGGGTGTGGGCCACCAGAGCCTGCACGGCATCGAAAATCGCATCGGTGTACGGCTTCGCGTTCAGCGCCACGTCGCGGGCGCGGGCGATATGCGAAGACGCGATCATCTCCTGCGCGTTGAAGATCTTCTCCAACGACGACGTGGAGGCAATGCGGGATTTCAATGCGAGTTGCGAGCCCATAGGTTACTTCTCCCCCGCCACGATCGTCTCCTGGTCGACCGGAGTGTCCTGCCTGACCTCGGGCTTCTTGTCCACCAGCGGCTTGCCGGCGGTGGAGACGAAGGTCTCGCGGTAGGCGTCCACGGCCTTGGCCAGCGCCGCTTCGGTCTCCGCGGTGAAGGCCTCGGTTTCGCGGATGGTCTTGAGGATGTCGGTGTTGTGCTCCAGATAGTCGAGCAGTCCCTGCTCGAAGGGCAGCACGTCGGCCAGATCAAGGTCGTCGAGCTTGCCGTTCGTGCCGGTCCACACCGAAACCACTTCCTGCTCCATGGAGTACGGGCTGAACTGCGGCTGCTTGAGCAGCTCGGTCAGATGCGCGCCACGGGTCAGCTGCGCCTTCGAAGCCGCGTCCAGATCGGAGGCGAACATGGCGAAGGATTCCAGCGAGCGGTACTGCGCCAGCGAGATCTTCAGCGTGCCGGAGACCTTCTTGAGCGCCTTGGTCTGCGCGGCGCCGCCGACTCGGGACACGGAGATGCCCACGTCCACGGCCGGACGCTGGTTCGCGTTGAACAGGTCGGACTGCAGGAAGATCTGGCCGTCGGTGATGGAGATCACGTTGGTCGGGATGTAGGCGGACACGTCGTTCGCCTTGGTCTCGACGATCGGCAGACCGGTCATCGAACCGCCGCCGAGATCGTCGGAGACTTTCGCGCAGCGTTCGAGCAGACGGGAGTGCAGGTAGAACACATCGCCCGGGTAGGCCTCGCGCCCCGGCGGGCGGCGCAGCAGCAGCGAGATCGAACGGTAGGCTTCGGCCTGCTTCGACAGATCGTCGAAGACGATGAGCACGTGCTTGCCGTTGTACATCCAGTGCTGGCCGATGGCCGAGCCGGTGTAGGGGGCGATGTACTTGAAGCCGGCGGAATCGGAGGCTGGGGAGGCCACGATCGTGGTGTATTCCATGGCGCCGGAGTCGATCAGGCTCTGCTTGACCGAGGCGATGGTGGAGCCCTTCTGGCCGACCGCCACGTAGATGCAGCGCACCTGCTTCTTCGGATCGCCGGATTCCCAGTTGGCCTTCTGGTTGATGATGGTGTCGATCGCGATGGCGGTTTTGCCGGTCTGGCGGTCGCCGATGATGAGCTGGCGCTGTCCGCGGCCGATCGGGGTCATCGCGTCGATGGCCTTCAGACCGGTCGACAGCGGCTCGTCCACCGGATGACGGTGCATCACGTCCGGGGCCTGGGCCTCGAGGATGCGGCGGCCCTCGCTTTGGATCTCGCCCAGTCCGTCGATCGGGTTGCCCAGCGGGTCAACGACGCGGCCCAGATAGCCGTCGCCGACGGGCACGGAAAGCACTTCGCCGGTGCGGCGCACTTCCTGGCCCTCTTCGATGCCCGCGTAATCGCCGAGGATAACCACGCCGATCTCACGAGCGTCCAGGTTGAACGCCAGACCAAGCGTGCCGTCCTCGAAGGTCAGCAGCTCGTTGGCCATGCAACCAGGCAGACCCGTCACGTGCGCAATGCCGTCGCCTGCCGTGGCGACATAGCCCACCTCCTGGGTGGGGGTGTCGCTCGGCTTGTACGACTCGACGAACTCGTCGAGCGCCTTGCGTATCGAGGCGGGATCGATGGTCAGTTCTGCCATGATCACTCCTTCTGATTGTTCGTTTCGTAAGTAAGTCTTTGGTTCCGGTCAGGCCGCCACGACCCTGTGCAGGTGCTGCAGCTGCGCGACCACGGTGTTGTCCGTGACCTCGTCGCCCACCTGGACGCGCATGCCGCCGATCACCGTGGGATCCACCACCGAGTTGATGTGCACCGGGTGGCCGGTTTTCTCGGAATAGACGTCGGTCAGCCGCTGGATCTGCTCCTCGTTCAAGGCGACGGCCGTGGTCACGGTGACCATGGACTCGCCCATATGGCGCGAGAACTTGTTGATCAGCCACTGGATCGTCTCCAGATAACGGCGGTTTCGCAGATTGCAGGTGGCATGCTCGGCCAGCCGCATCGTGACCTTGCTGAATCCCTGATCGCCGATCAGGGAGAGCAGCAGCTTGATGCGCGCTTCGGCGGGCACGCTCGCGTCATAGAGCTTGGAACGCACCACGGGCAGGTTGAGCAGCGCCGAATGCAGCTGCGCCAATTCGACCGACACCTGCAAGGTGGCGCCGGTGGCGTCGGCGTAGTACATCATGCCGTCCACGGCGAAATCCTCCACCGCGTTGGCGATGTCGGAGACGCGGCTCCACTTGCGGGCGACCAGATCGTTCATGATCGTCATCGTCATCTCGTGCGCCTGATCGCCCAGAATCGTCCTGAGCACGGCCTCCTTGTCGGCGACCGGCCGGGACGGATCGGTGAGCGCGCGTTCGAGATGGATGTCATGGTCCAGCACGTTCGTGATGGTGAAAAGCTCGTTGCCAATGCGCCACGCGTCCTCACGGGTGTCGCGGAGACGCGGGGCCAGCGAGTCACGCGACTCGCGATCGGCGATACGTGATGCCTCTCCTCGCATGTCTCACCTCCCTTTCTTTGCGTTTGACTTGCGAGCCACTGTCACTTCTTGCTCATGCCGTCGATCATCGAGTCGATCATCGAGCTCTGCACGGCATCGTCCTCCAGCTTGGCGCCGAGGATCTTGCCGGCCAAAGCCGTGGCCAGCACGCCGACCTCGCCTTTGAGCGAGACCAGGGCCTGCTGCTGCTGCGATTCGATGGAGCGCTGGGCGTTGGCCATGATCTGCGCCGCGTCGGTTTCGGCGCGGGCGCGGGCGTCGGCGATGATGTGCGAGGCTTCGGCGCGGGCGTCGTCGCGGATCTTCGAAGCTTCGACGCGAGCGGTGCTCAGCTTGTTCTCGTACTGCTCCTTGGCGGCGTTGGCTTCGATCTGGGCCTGTTCGGCCTTCTCGATGCCGCCCTGGATCTTCTCGGCGCGTTCATCGAACACGGCCTGGAACTTCGGCATGAAGAACTTGTAGAAGAACACCGCGATGATCACCAGAATGATCAGCGACCACACGATGTCGTAGACCTTGGGGATGAACAGCGCGATGCCGCTCTCTTCCGCAATAGTCATGTCGTTCTCCTTTCGTTGGCTTGAAATCTTCCTTGAGCGCGCCGCATGCCGCCCACAACGTGTGGGGACTCACGCACGCGGCGAAAATCTCACTGGAAGATGAAGCCAGCGACCAGACCGAGCAGGGCCAGCACCTCGACGAAGGCGAGGCCGAGGAACATCAGCGTCTGCAGACGGCCGCCGACCTCGGGCTGGCGGGCGGTGCTCTCGATGGTCTTGCCGATGAGGATGCCAAGGCCGATGCCGGGGCCAAGAGTGGCCAGACCGTAGCCGATGACGTTGATGTTACCAGCGACCTCCGCGAGGGTGATGATATCCATGGTTTGTCCTTTCTGGTTTTTCTTCGGTTACGAAGGAAATCTTGATGGTTGTTGTCGGTCCCGCGAAGCGTCACTCGTCTTCGGGGAAGCTCATATTGATGTAGGCGGTGGTCAGCATCGAGAAGATGAAGGCCTGCAGCGCGGCGACCAGCATCTCGAAAAGGGTCATCGCGAAGCCCGCCGCGAAGGTGCCGACGCCGAGGAAGGCGAGCGCCTTGTCGGGCGATTCGATCAGGAACCATTGGGTCGCCGCGAGGCACAGCGCCACGATGATGTGGCCGGAGACCATGTTCGCGAACAGTCGGATGGTCAGCGAGAACGGACGGATGATCAGCAGCTCAAGCAGCTGGATCGGGGCGAGCAGCACGTAGATCGGCGCGGGAACGCCCTTAGGGAACATCTCATCGCGTAGGAAGCGCAGCAGGCCCTTCTCGCGGGCGGCGGCGATCCAGTACTGCACGAAGCACCAGCCGGCGAACACCAGCGGCATGGTGATGGTGGCGGTGGCGGCGATATTCGCGCCGGGGATGATGCCGCACAGGTTGAACACGAGAATCGAGAGGAACATGGCGGTGATCATCGGCACATAGCGCTTGCCGCGTTCCTCGCCCATCACCTGATAGACGATGTTGTAGCGCACGAAATCCAGCACCCACTCGACGGCGGCCTGCCAGCGGCCGGGGATGAGCTTGACCCGCGACGCGGTGATGCCGAGCACCACCAGCAGCAGCACGGTGGCGATGACGCGCACCATGATGATGCGGTCCATGGCGAACGGTGTGCCCTCGAACAGAATCTCCGGCAGCAGGAAATCGCCGATGCCGGGAAGCTCCATCTCCTCCGCGGCCAGAGTGACCCCGGACCCCAAGGTTTCGATCATGCTCACGCCTCCTACTTCACAACCGATGTCAGTTTAGCCCACTTCATGACGCGTATGTGACCCTTTGGTTACAAACCATCCACTTCGGTGAGCCCATGTTCCGGTGCCACTCGGCAAGGGCCGAAGTCCCCACGTGCGCCCCACCGGCGAATGACTGCGGTGTTATTGTTATCCCGTCTCTCGACATCGTTCGCACCGTCGCCCGCCTCCTTACTGCCAAGCGGCCCGCACGGCGTTTCGCTTTGGACTCGCGCCGTTCACAGCCGTTCATCGTTATTGGTCGCATACGCTTCGTTGTGTATGGTTTGCGTCCGGCTCGCATCGCTCACCGATGAGGGATGGTCCGCACAAAACCACAGGATACGGGCTAATCCGACGCGACACAAGCCGCGTCCCAGGCCCGCACGAGTCCCATGGCATCCCGTTATTCCATGTCTCGATATGTGGAACCCGTCTCTCTTATGATGCGGACCGTGGGCATATCCCACGGAACCGTCCGCGGGCGAGGCGGGTCACACGGACGCCGGCCCGCGGGAGCGAACATATGGGAGAGACCGCGCCGCATCCACCTCGCCGTCCGCGTGCGCTGGGAGGCATGGAACACCGGTCGCGCCCACCGTGGACACGGAACGGGAAGGACGGCTATGCCCTCGAATCCGCGACCACGCCGTAGCCGTCGCGTAGGAAGGGCGTGAAACCATCCTTTCGGGGACTTCCCGGCTCATGGCGGATGGAGCGGTCGGTGCCCAGCCGCTTTTCGGCGCGCAGGCCCGGCACTTCGGTCAGATCGTACGGCGTGGTCTGGTAGACCCAGTTCAGCCAGTTGCGCCACAGCAGATTGCCGTGCGCGCGCCACGAGAACAGCGGCTCCAACGTGGGATCGTCGTGTGGGAAGTAGTTTTGGGGGAACGGCACGTTGGTCATGCCCTTGGCCATATCGCGCTCGTATTCCTCGGCGAGCGTGGTTTTGCCGTATTCCCAGTGCCCCAGCGCGAACACCTCGGAAAAGTCGCGCGTGGCGACGAGGCCCGGACCGGACTCGGGACCCCAGGTCAGCACCTGCAGGTCGGGATGGGCGGCGATATCGGCCTCGTCCACGCCGGCGAGACGGGAATGCGGCTGCAGCGCAATCTCGTCGAAGCCGTTGGTCAGGAAGCAGTACTCGTCCTGCAGATATTGCGGGAACACGCCGAACAGCTTCTGAGGCAGGTCGATCTTGCCCACGTTATAGCGATAATGCAGCGCGCCCATCGCGCCCCAGCACAGATACATGGTGGAGAACACGTGGGTCGCGGCCCAATCGAGAATCGTCTCGAACTCGCGCCAATAGTCCACCTCCTCGAAGGCGAGGTGCTCCACCGGCGCTCCGGTGACCACGAAACCGTCGTAATAGTTGTTCTGGAAACGGTCCAGCGTCTCGTAGAAGGTGACGAGATGGTCGGCGGAGACATGGGTGCCCTCATGCGTGGAGGTTTTCATGAAGTCGATCTCGACCTGCAGAGGCGATTTGGAGATCAGACGCAACAGCTGCGTCTCGGTTTCGATCTTCTTGGGCATGAGATTCAGAATCACCAGCTTGAGCGGGCGGACGCGTTGGCGCTCCGCCTCGGGCTTCTCAAGCGCGAAGATGCGCTCCGAGTCGAGAATGTCTCGGGCCGGCAGGCCGCTGGGGATTTTGATAGGCATGCCTCCCATTATGACCCAGCATGGGATATTCGCGATTCCGCAGCGCGACGGCGTCACCGGCCGGGCGGCGAGCAGGCATCCGGGTGACACCCTATGGAGTCAGGCTTTGGGGACCTGTATCCGCCCGGCCTGTCGCAGGCGGCGTCGGGCGGCGGCGCGCGAATGCGACACGCTGGATTGACGGATCGAAAAAACTGAGTAAAGTAGATAGAGTTGCCAAACGGCAAGCCGACGCGGGGTGGAGCAGCTCGGTAGCTCGCTGGGCTCATAACCCAGAGGTCGCAAGTTCAAATCTTGTCCCCGCTACTAGCCCGAAAGCCAGGAACCACGGTTCCTGGCTTTTCTCGTTTTCGCGGATCGCGCCGGGCAACACGACTCCCATCGTGCGGCACATGGTGCGGTGGTGCCCATCGTGCGGCGACCCCATGGTGCGGTGGGTTGGAATTTCAACGTTTTCAAGGCACCGCACCATGGAAAGTACAACACCATGGGCACACCGCACCATGTACCGCATCATGGACCGCGCGGTGCGGCGTGTGGAAGGACGCGCGCGTGGCGGGCGGCGAGCGCGCGGAGCAGTCGGTGTTCTTCGAGGCTGACGACGACCATCGCGGCGCAAAGCGCCAGCCACGCCATGCCGCCGAGCGTGAGGAACACGATGCTGCTAAGACGCGGCATGCCGTCCGCCGCCGATTCCGGCTCCTCTTCGCCGTGGGATGTCTCGCCGCCTTCGGATCGCGCCACACGCGAACCGGACACCACCAGGCGTTTCGTATTGCCCAATCCGACACAGGTGAGCAGGCTGACGCGGTCTTCTCCGGATTCCAATCCGAACAGGTCGGTGCGATTCGGCTCGACCACCGCGATGCCGTCGATGCGGTAGCGCATGGTTTCGCCCGCCACATGCAGGGAGAACTCCTGTCCATAGGTCAGCGTGTCCAGACGGGAGAACATCGTCGCGTCGGCCAATCCGGTGTGCGCACTGAGCACCACATGGCTGCCCGCGCACGCGTCGCCCGCGTCATCCACTGGGCCCGAATCATCCGCGTCATCCGCAACACCCACGTCATCCGCAACACCCGGCTCATCCGCAACACCTGGCTCATCCGCAACGCCCGCGTTATCCGCAGCGTCTGGTTCATCCGATGCGTCCGCGCCACCCTCTGCGTAAGGTCCGCCCGCATCGTCCGCGGGGCACGCGGATCCGACCGGCAGGCTGGAACCATACAGATGGCCAACGCCGCGAAGCAACGTGGCCGAACCCGTCCCGTGATAGATGGGCAGCCGCACGCCGATCGCCCGGATGACGATCGACCCGATGTATCCGGTGCCGTCCATGTCGAGCGCGTTGCGGTACGTGCGGTCCGACACGCTGCGCGCGCTGTCGTCGCCTTGCAGGGGATCGACCGCTTCGGCGCGCATCACCGTGCCGAAGGTCTCCACCGACTGGTTGTACGTTCGGGCCAGCGCGATCTGCTCACGCACCAAGGCATCACCGCGCGTTTCGATATCCGCGTCCGCCGCCCGCACCACCTCGTGCAGACGCGCGCCCTCGCCGACCCGCCACATCAGGGGAACGCCGATCGCCAGCAGGCCCAGCAGCACGGCCGTCAATCCCAGGAACCGCGCCGTCCACGCGCGCGACATGCGCGCGCGCAGACGTCTGCGGGACTCAAGGCCGGCCGCATGGCCGTCGACGGCCGCGCCGCCATCCACGGATCCCGGATCGTCCGCGAGGAATCCATCCCATGCGGCCCGCCCTCTCATCATCGACCGCCGACCTTGCGCGACATGCAGAGGGTCAACGCGCCGCCGCCCGTGATCAGCAGAACCGCGACGACCGACATGATGGTCAGCATGGTGCTGCCCGTCATCGGCAGCTGGGTCATCGATGTGAGATTCACGACATTGACCTGCCTGGTGTTCACGGAATCGATGGAGGCGAGGCCGTCGCCGTCGCGCTTGGTCATGGTCAGGGTGACGCCTTTCGCGCCGGTGGTCACCGACACCCGGAACGTCGGCTTGAACGCGGAGAGATAGCCTTGCGGCGCGCTCGCCTCGACGACCTCGTATTCCCCATCCATACCGTTCAGCGTGGCCTTGCCGGCCGGAATGTCGCTGACCAGACCGGAGCCCTGCTGGTCGGCCGCCAACGTGTATGCGCCCGAACCGGTGTTCGAGAACTTAAGCGCGTTTCCGGAACGCGTGCCGTTCTCCACCTTATATATGTGGAATCGGGCACCCAACGAAGCGTCGATGGCGGCGCCCTGCCCATCGATTTTGTTCAGACTGAACGCCCCGGTGTATGCGGTGACGGTGTTGCCCGGCACCTCGCGCATCACGCCCTTGTCGCGTTGGTCGGCGGTATGGCTGAGTTTGACGCTGTTCGGATTGCCCGCGCCCGCGATCACGCCTTGCGCATTGATGCTCGCGCGGTAGTCGATCTGGATGCTCGCTCCCGGCGCGAACACCGTGCGCAGCGCCTGCGTGGCGAGGATATCGTCGCCCGCACCGCCCATCGTCCATGTGGCGGTCCGTCCCGAAAGCTTCTCCAGGAACTGGTCGGACTGCAGCGCCTTGCCGTTCACCTTGATGCCGACCAGTTCTCCATAGGTCAGCCCCTCGCCCAAGCTGTCCACCACATGCAGCCGATAGCCGTCATAGCCGGTCCAATTCGGCACCTGCTGGGTGATGCGGTAGGTGATGGATTCGCCGATGGCGGCATGCGTCGCGTCCACGGTTTTGGTGGAGTTTCCGTCGGATTCCAGAATCTTCTTCACCGGCGGCGCGACGGCGGAGAGCTTGATCCGCGCCGTGCCCAACGTCATCGTCGCGAAGCTTTTCCCGCCGGCCTTGGTGCTTACGATCATCGGCAGGGACGCAGGCGTGCCCGCGGCGGTGGAGTCGAGGATCAGATACACGCCGGGAGTGAGACCCGAGAATGTGGCCGTGGCGCCGTTTACCGTCGCCTTGCTCGTCGCGGCGGCCGTGACCGTGGCGTCCCGCGCGAGCAGACCGGCCAATTCGCGCAGCTGGCCGGACCATTGCGGCGTCGCGTTCTCGCGCAGATTCGTCGACACCCATTTCATGGGATTCTTCGCATCATAGGCGGGTTTCTGCACACCGGCTTTGGCGGAGTCGGTGTCGATCTGATCCAGCGCGGAGGCGACGGCCGATGTGAGTTTGCCGTTGGTGCTCATATCCACGCCGGTGAGCACGGTGCCGTCGGTTTGGGCGGCAATGTATTCGGCCAGGTTCGCGGCGGTGAAGCTGTGTCCGGCGAGAGCTCCGGTGGAGCTGATGGTGATGCTCTCCTTGCTGGCGAGATCCACGGCGGAATCGGCGGCGAAAGCGCCGGGGGCGACGCCTGCGACGGCGAGTATCGCGATGGCCGCCGCGGCGGCGAGGGAGGCGATGGTGGAGGTGCGGGTCATGATGGTGTCCTTTCCGATAGTGGTGATGGGGTTGCGCCTCGCGCCTACGACGGCAAGGCCGCCGATCAGCGTGAGGAACAGGAGGGGCGCGGCCATGGCGCTGCCGCCCGCGAAGGGCAGCAGGCCGATGGTCGGGCTGGTGACGACCGCGCCGGCGTCGACGTGGTCGTGGGATGAGGAGGCGGCGCGTAACGTCAGCACGCCGGTGCCGCCATAGTCGACGGCGCGGTCGCTGGCATCGGAATCATTGACGCCATTGCCTTGGCCTGGTGCGGTGAAGCCGTATCGCGCGTCTCCCAAAGCGAACCAAATACGGTAATCGCCCATGGCGAGCCGGTCGAAGACGTACCGTCCGTTCTCATCGGTGACGGTTTCGTCGATTTTGGTTTCGCCGCCGGAAGCGTCCAACGACCACAAGGAGACGGTCACCGCCCCGCCGAGCATGCGTTCGCCGGCGTCGCGCAATCCGTTCGCGTTGCCGTCCAGCCAGGCGAGGCCGCCGATCGACCCGGGCACGGGCGCGGTGGAGCCGGCGGGGACCATCGCGCCCACTTGGTCGCAGGAGTCTTCGTTGCCCGCGGCGAAGGAATGTTCAAGTCCGGCCGACGCGTAGTCGCCGCCGCTGCGGCATGTGGCATTGCCCACGACGTCGTGGGTGGCGGCGTTCAGCCGTACGGCGTCGGGAGGTTCCGGTTCGTCCACGCCCGCCGAACGCGCATGGGGAACGCCCGCGTATGGCGTGTCCGGGGAGTCGAACCACGCTTGGTTGACGATGGGCCGACGTTGTTCGGAGCGCGTCACCGAGCCGCTGAAATGGAACACCATCCGTTCGCCGGGCGCGATGGCGGCCGGCAGACGATAGACGCGTTCAACGAGGTCGCCCGTCTGCCCCACGCTGACGGGCGTGACCGGAACGGCGGTGGAATCCGACAGTTCGCCGGCTTCGCGCATATCGACCAACGTGGGGACGGTCACGGCGGTGACGTTTGGACCGAGGCCTAAAGCGCCGCGTTTGCCCACGCCGGTGCTTCTGATGCGGCCATCCACGTCCAGAGCAAGGGTGGCCATGCCGTTCGATATCGCGATATGCGCGCGGTCGTCTCGCACCAGTCGGGGCGTGACGCTGGCGCTGGTGGTTCCGTCGCCGTAGACGCCGTGGGCGTTCGATCCCCACATCCAGATGTGTCCTTGCGCGTCGATGGCGGCTTTCACGTCGCCTCCGGCGATGGCGGTCCATGTCCGCCCCGTCATGATGGCGGTGGGGGTGGCCGCGGACCGCGCGTCGATGCCGAGGTTCCATAATGTCCGTTGCGCCGCGTTTTGCCCCCAGACCCAAAGCTTGCCGGAGGTGTCCAAGGCGAGCACGGTGCAATTGGTGACGCTGCCGGAGACGACCACGTCGCGCCACGTGCGGTTGGACATCACTTTGGCCGGGGAGGTGCGCCCGCCGGTGGTGCCGTCGCCCAACGCGCCGCAGCTGCCTTGCGATCCGAACCGGCAGTCGTCTCCCCAGCTCCACAGACGCCCTTGCGTGTCGATGGCGAACGCCGCGCTGCTGCCGGCCTGCGCCGTGGAGAAGGTCTGGTCGAGGGACAGGCGGGTGGCTTCGATCCATGAGGACGCCACGGATGAGGTGGCGGCGCGTCCCACGCCGAGGCCGTCGCTGAGCGCGCCCCAGCTCCACAGACGCCCTTGGGAGTCGATGGCGAGGGTCAGTCCGTCGGACACGCTCACGCTCGCCCATGCGCGCTCCGGCATCACCGCATGCAGGGTGGAGAAGCCGGTTTTGTCGTTCCAGGCGTAGTTGGCGGCGCTGTCGGCGTCGCCCAGCACATTGCGCTGGTTCTGCCCGGCCGCCCACAGACGCCCTTGCGTGTCAAGGGCGAGCATGCCGTTGGTGGTCGTTTCGACCGTCGCGAACGTGCGGTCGGTAGGCACCATGGTGGGCGCGTGCCGGTCCGTGGTGTCGCCAAGCGCCAACTGCCCGTAGTCGTTGCGGCCCCAGCTCCACAGGTGGCCTTGCGTGTCGATGGCGTAGGCGAAGGTGCCGCCGGAATGCACGGAGGAGAACACGACCTCGCTGTCGGGCGTGTGGGCGATGGTGCCGGCCGTGGCGGCGAGCGCGGTGACGTCGTCGCTGGTGCGGTCCGTCAGCATGCCGTCGGCGTCGACGCTCTGGTCTCCCACATTGTCGACGATCACATCCCAGGCGACCGTGCACGCCTCGGCCGCGTCGTCGGGGCATTCGAGTCTGGTCTGGGTTTTGTCGACGGTGATTTTGGGATCCGGCGCGTCGTATCCGAAGTTCACATGCGCGAGCGTCTCGCCGACGCCCAGCGCGATGCGGTCGCTGACGTCCGTTGCCTGGGTGCCGAAGCGCGCGTTCCATGTGGCGGTGTTGCGCACCGTGTGCGCCCGCCCGTAGTAGTCGTCGCGCTGGCGGGGCACGCCGTATTCGCCGTCGCGGGCGACGGTGACGAGGTAGTCGCCGTGCCGTAGCCGATCGAAACGGTAGCCGCCATCCGCCGCGGTGCGTGTGGTGGCGAGCGCGGTGCCGACGGCCGCTCCTTGCCCGTCCGCCCGCCATAGGCTGACGGTGACGGAGGCGATGCCGGATTCCGCGGCGTCCACACGCCCGTCGCCGTTCTCGTCCCACCACAGACGCCCTGCGATGGAGGCGTCGGATACGCGGATGCGGTCGGGCCAGGGCATGGTGGCGGTTATGGCGCCGGCGCTGAAACGGCTGCGGCCGATCCATAGATGGTAGAGGTCGTCGGTCTGGCTGCCGTCCGCGGTCAGGGTGACCACTCCCTGCGCGCAGGCCATGCGCGTGGAGGTGCGGGTGAACGGTGAGATGATGCGGATGGCGGTGATGCGAGCCCGTTCGCTTTGGGAGAGGTCGTCCCACGCGCGCCACTGGTAGTAGCGGGGATCGTCGGAGTATCTCCCGTCGGTCGCATAGGCCACGGAGGTGCCTTCGCTGGTGTTCTCCCCATCCAATTCCACGGGTCCGGCGAGGGCGGGACGGCCGTGGAAGGCCGACGATCCGAGAGTGTATTCCTTCCATGTGCCGTCGAGGCCGGTGTTGTTCGCGCCGGTCATGGCGGAGTCCTGATTGGAGGGCAGGCGCAGCACCGTGGTGACCGTTCCCTCGCGTGCGACGCCGCGGTCGACGATGTTGAAACGCCAACGCAGCTTGTCCCCCGCCTCCACGCGTTCGTCGAGCGCCGTCACGCGCGCGGCGTGCATATCCGCCCGGCTGACGGCCACCTGCGTGCTGGCGGTGTTCGAGACGGCGGCGGCGCCTGCGGCGAGCGCCCGCATGCCGCAGGCCGAGGCGAGCGTGCCCTGCGCGAGGTTGGAGACGGTGGCGCTCCATCGGATGGCGGGCAGGGAGGCGTCGCCGTCCGCGTCATACGGTGGCGTATGCCCGGCGAGGGTGAAGGTCAACGTGCGTCCGTCGCGGCGCATCGTCCATTGGGGCGTGAGATTCTCCACAGTGGTCAGCCCTTCGGGCAGGCCGGCCGTCACGGTGGCGGTGAGCGGGGTGGACGAGTCGGCGATATTGGCGATATGCGGCGTGATGGTGTAGGTGACGACATCCGATGGGCGCAGATCGAGCGGGTCGGCCTTCAATCCGTCGCTGGACGTGGCTTGCGCGTCCGCCTTCAACGTCGCTTCCGGATTCCCCGGCGCCACCACCCAATAGCCGGAGGCGAGGGGTTTGCTGGTGAGCCGGTCGCCCATGCGCATCCGCGTCTCGCCTTCCACCCGCACGTTGCCGCGGGCCGGATCGGCGATGGCGCGGCTGACGAAACGCATCTCCAGCGTGCCGCCGTCCGACGCGCCGCCGTATCCGATGTCGTCGCGCAGGCGCAGCCGTATGGCCCGGGCCGTGGCGTCCGGGGTTCCCGTATGCCATACGCCGTCATCGCCGGACGCGTCGGGAAGTATGTCCGCGCTCCATTCCACCCACCACAGGCGACTGTCCAACGGCTGCCCGTCGAGCAGCACCCGCAGGTCGCCGTTGTAGCGTTCCTGCGCGCGGTCCCACTGGTAGGAGAGCCGCGCATCGCAGTTTCGCTCGCAATCCGGCATATTGCCGGGCCAGAGCACCAGACGATGCAGCACTTGCGTGTCGCGCGCCACGCCTTGATCGCCGACGGCGCGCGTGGCACCGGATGCGGCGAATTCGCGCCCTTCGCGGTCGAATCGCGTCGATCCGGAGGGAATCGCCGGTGCCAGCGGATCGTATCGGCCGAACATATGGTCGCCTTCGCTTTGCCATCTGGCGGGCCGTTCGATGATCGCGCGGCTGTAGTCGTTGTTGGCGTACGGATAGCCGGCGATCGCCCCGGTGCGCTCGTCTCGGGTGGATTCGTCGCGCGCCATGCCGTCGCCCGGCTGTCCGCCGTCGCCGTTGTTGGCCAGGGCCGTCTCTCCCCGCGCTTGGAAACCGCCCTTGTCGGGCGCGACGTGGATGTCCAGGTCGATGACGCCGCCTTCGGCCATGCCTCGGATCGTCGGATCGACGGCGGGAATCGACCATTCGAGGCGCTGTTCGCCTTTCGCGCGTTCGATACGCAGCCGGCCGTTCGAGGCCGCGACCGGCGTTCCGCCCACCGTCCATGTGGTGGAGGCGGGGAACGCGGAGACGTCGACGGTGGCGCTCCATTCGCCCGCGCCGCTGGCGCCATGGGTGGTCGTATGCCCCGGGTAGGTCAGATGGCGGATGCGCAGGTCGAACCATCCGCTCACCTGGCCGGATTGCGTCCATGCGCTGACACGTTCCGTTTTGTCGCCCGCGTCGCCGAGACCGCCGTTGTCGACCACCAGGTCGGCGCGGGGCGCGCTGACGATGGTCAACGCTTCCGGCCGAACGGTATAGCCGCGCCCTCCCTGCCGGGAGAAGGAGACGGTCGGCCGCACACCGTCGACCGCCACGCCACCGGTGTCCCGCGCGGTCAAGGTGACGACTCGTTCCAGGGATTCGACGGCGCCGGCCGGCACATGGTACAGGCACGCCGATTCGCCGTCTGCCGTCGCCGTGACGATGCGGCCCGCATAGCAGCCGATGTCCAGGGCGGACAGTTGTTCCGGCAGATCCCACTCCACGCGGACGTCCCGCTGCCCCGCCGCGGTGAACCGCAGCCGCAGCAGATAGGCGACGGTGTCCGCGGAGGCGACCACGCCGTCGTCGGCGGACTCGTCGCCCGGGAGGAATCCGTTGGACGAGTTGATGAAGGTCTGCGCGGCCGTGCCGTGGCCCGTGCCGTCCGCCAGCTTTTCGATGGAGACGCTCGCATAGGGTTCCGCCGCGGCCGGTTCCTGAGCCATGACCGGCATCACGCACGCCATGGCGGCCAACACGGTCAGCACGGTCATGGCGGCCAGCGCGATCGCGACCAGCGCTCTGGCACCATCGCCGATTATGTTCCGTACCATCGTCGTACTCCTTCGTTCCTTGCCATGCCTGTTATCGTCATGCCGTTATGACGCTTCGCCTCCGACCGCACCCTCGTGCCCTATGACGAATCGCCGGTCGCGGGCGCGGGTGGGCGAGCACGCCGTTCCCGATGCTCGACCCATACGGGTCGCGCTACAGACTGCGCCGTTTGATGATGGCGAACATCGTCACGCCGACCACGGCCGCGGCGGCCATGACTCCGATGGCGACGGCGACCATCTCACCCACGCCGGTGATGGGCAGTCGCTCTTCGGGCGTCTGCGGCGGCTCCTGCGGCTTTTCAGGCTCCTCAGGCACCCATGGCTCGCCGACCCGCACCGTCTCCCAAGCGTCGTCGTAGCGGCTGGTGTGGGGCATCACCCGGTCGTCGCCGTCGAAACTCCAGACGAACACGTACCAACCATGGTTTTCCGCGGTGATATGCACCGCCTCGCCATGGGCGTCCGGCGCGCCCGCGCCGACTTTGAACGTGCCGTTGACCGCCCGGTACTCCCATGTGCCGATCAGTCGATGATGCTCGTCCTCGACGGGAGGCTCCTTCGAGGATGGGCGGTGGTCGTCGTCCTTCGAGGGATCGTCCATATCGCCCGACCACCACACGCTCACCCGCGCGTATTGACGGTCCGCGCCGATTCCGAGCTCCTCGTCGCCGGCGAACGTGCCGTGATCGTCGGGAAAACCGCTGACGGTGATGGTGTCGCTTAACGAGGCGCCCACATCCGCCGAATGTTCGGTCACGGTGGAGTCGACGGCGACTTTTGCGCGGTTGCTGTTCGTCTCCGAAGCGTCGCCGAACGCGCTGGTCCAATCCTTGAGCACATATTCCTGGGCCTCGAGACTTTGGTCGTCGCGTTCGAACGCCCATACCCATGTGCCGAAACCGCCCGATTCATCGGTCAGATACGGCTCTTTTCCTCCCGGTTCGGTGACGGCCTGCGCGTCGACGCTCTGACCTGAATCGGTGAACGCGGCGGTGCCGTACGCCACGGGTTTCAGGCCGTTCGCGGCCAGTCGCGACAGGAACGCCGCCGTGCCTTCGCCCGCCTTGGGCTCGAACCGCATGTCGAGACGCGCGCTCGACAGTCCCGCGAAATAATAGCCCCGCGCCCGCAGTTCCAATCCCGGAACCCAAACGCTGTCCTCGCCGCTCACCGCGGAGGTCACCCGGTCGACCACCTTCTCGCCGGCGTCCACCACCTTGCGGGATGTGACCGTGGACAGCGCGGGAGTGAAATCCTTGCGCACCGTGAACGTCACCGCTTCGCCTCCGACGTTGTCGGAGAGGCCGTAGGTAAGGAAGTCCTGCTTGCTGTCCATGCGGGTGAGCGTGTGGCGCTGGTATGTGGTGCGCACCGACACCGGACCCGCTCCCGTGGCCCGCCACGCATGCGAGGTCTCCCGCGTTCCGGAGACGCCGGAGACGCTGGACTTGCCGTTGGCGAAGCGCGCGGGCCCCTCCAACGTCACGGTGTAGGGCACTCCCGCGATCGACTTCCCCGAGGAGTTGGCCACGCGGACGCGCACGTTGCCGCCGCGCAGCGCCACCGCGTCCGTACGCTCCACCTTCAGCGAGGCGGGCGCATGCTCGGACGATTCCCTCCACAACGCTTCCGCCCGGGTCACCGCGCCGGGATACTTGGCTTTCACGGCCTCCAAATGACGTTGCCAGTCCTGCGGCTGGGTGCCGAACAGGTTCTGCGTCAATATGCCGAGCGCCGCATGCGTCTGCGTGTCGGCATTGCGGTAGGTGTCGTACAGCCATGCCAGACGCCTCGCGTTGTCGTCGTCGGAAACCTGCGATGTGGGACCGATCTGGTAGTCGGCGAGCATCCCCGCCTGAATGCAGTAATAGTTGTTGCCCGCGGCGTCACGCGCGGCGACGCCCACCGCGCGCTGCCCCTCGGCGACATCGATGAGATAGTAGGTGTCCTCCGGCGCGGGATCGAGCAGTTGCGCCGCCCACGCCGCCGGCGCCGCGCCGACGATCATCGCCAGTCCCACAAGCGCCGACAGCGCCCGTGCCGCCATTCGTTGCCATGCGGTTGCCATCATGACTGCCTCCTTAGGTAGGTCCGAATAAGCCAACGGTTCGCGCGACATCCACGCGATTGGCATGAGCATCGCATAATCGCGCCGGCGAGCGCGGAGTTTTCGACCTATGTGGTTCCAGCCCCATACCCGTCGGCGAGTTGTGGATAACTGCGCGGCGAAGTTATCCACATTCCGGGGTTTTCGGCAGGTCGCGCGTCAAGTTATCCACCATCCCGCCTAGTGGGCCGCATCGGCGTTGCGCCACGATGCCCTCGTACAATAGGGCCTTATGGCAGTAGAAGAGAGCGCGGCACCGCGCAACAACGAAGTAAAGAAGTCCACCGCGTCGAAAGCGGGCAAGACGGCAAAGAAGCCGGCCGCCCGCAAGACCACGACCACGGCGAAGCGTGCCGCGGCATCCCGCGCCGCCGCCCCCGCCAGGAGCATCGCAGGCGATGCCCCGGCCCCGTCCATCGCGATCAACGAGCCGTACGAGTTCGGCCGCGTCAACGTGATGGACATCACCCCCAACGCGGAGCAGGGCGTCTACCCCGCCCGCGTGGAGCTCGGCGAACCCTTCGAAGTCACCGCCCAGGTGTTCATCGAAGGCCGCACCAAAGTGGGCGCCACCGCGGTGGTGCGCAACCCGCGCGGCAAGGAGACCCTGCGCGTGCCCATGACCTGCGTCAACGCCGGTCTGGACCGTTGGGTCGCGACCCTCATGTGCGGCGAGCACAGCGACGCCAAGCCGTGGGAGAAGGAATACGCCGCCGTCAAGCGCCAGCTGGGCGAGTGGACCGTCGTGATCGAAGGCTGGGAGGACGCCTACGTCTCCTGGCTGCATGACGCGCGCATCAAGGTGCAGGTGGGCGACGACGTGGAGAACGCGCTCGCCGCCGGCGCCGCGCTGCTGGAACGTTGGGCCGCAAGCGCCGACGCCAAGCTGGCCGCCCGTGATCGCAAGACGCTCACCCAGGCCGCCGCGGTCATCGCCGACGTCTCGCTCGCGCCCGAGCAGCGTCTGGCCGCCGCCGACAACGCCGACATCGCCGAGCTGCACGCCACGAACCCGTTGCGCGACGGCGTCTCCCCCTCACGCCCGCAGCGGTTCAAGGTGGAGCGTCCGAAGTCGAGCTTCGCCGCATGGTACCAGTTCTTCCCGCGTTCGGAAGGCGCCTATTGGGACGCCGAAACCGGCAAGATCGTGCAGGGCACGCTGAAGACCTCGCTCACAGGTCTGGAGCGTGCGGCCGCGCAGGGATTCGACATCGTCTACCTGCCGCCGATCTTCCCCATCGGCGTGACCAACCGCAAGGGCCGCAACAACGCGCTGGTCGCCGGCCCCGACGATCCGGGTTCGCCCTTCGGCATCGGCTCCGAGCTGGGCGGCCACGACACGGTCGATCCGCTGCTGGGCGATATGGACGATTTCAAGGCGCTCACCGCCCGCGCCCACGAGCTGGGACTGGAGATCGCGCTCGACTTCGCGCTGCAGTGCTCCCCCGACCATCCGTGGGTCAAGCAGCATCCGGAATGGTTCAAGCACAAGGCGGACGGCACCATCGCCTTCGCGGAGAACCCGCCGAAGAAGTATCAGGACATCTACCCGATCGATTTCAACGCCGACATGCCCGGCATCGAGAAGGAGGTCGAGCGCATCCTCAACCTGTGGATCGAAGCGGGCGTGACGATCTTCCGCATCGACAACCCGCACACCAAGCCCGTGCGCTTCTGGCAGGACGTGATCGCCTCCGTCACCAAGAAACATCCCGAAGTGCTGTTCCTGGCCGAGGCGTTCACCCGCCCGGGCATGATGCGCGCGCTGAGCTATGTGGGCTTCACCCAGTCGCACTGCTACTTCCCGTGGCGCAACACCAAGGAGGAGCTGGAGGAGTACCTGCTCACCACCAACGGCGACGCCGGCTACTACCAGCACAACACCTTCTGGCCCACCACGCCGGACATCCTCACCGCCTACGTGCGAGACAACGGCATCGCCGGCCACGCCGTGCGCGCGGTGCTCGCCGCGATGGGCTCGCCCAGCTGGGGCATCTACAACGGCTACGAGCTGATCGAGAACCGCCAGCGCCCCGGCTTCGAGGAGCAGATCGACAACGAGAAGTACGAGGTCAAGATCCGCGATTGGAGCCGTGCCGACGACTTCGGCATCGGCGCGCTGCTCGGCTCGCTCAACCGCATCCGCCGCGAGCATGCGGAGGCGTTCGGCTACCACAACGTGCGTCTGCTGGAGACGAGCGACCCGAACATCCTCGCCTTCGCCCGCCACACGCCCGCCGCGCTCACCTCGACCGGCAAGCCGGAGACGCTGGTCGTGGTGGTCAACCTCGACGGACACAACGCGCATCAGGCCATGGTGCATTTCGAGATGCCCGAGTTCGAAGTCGATCCGCAGTGGGGCGCGCATATGCGCGACGAGCTGACCGGACGCGACTTCGCGTGGAGCTGGGACAACTTCGTCTCGCTGGCTCCGTGGGCCGACGTGGCGCACATCTTCCACGTCGTGCATAACTGACCGGTCGGCGCTCTCGGCGCGCTCGAGAGCACCCTCATCAGGCAACGTCCATGCAGTGGGGCGTGCGGATTACGTATCCGCACGCCCCACTGGCGTTTGGAGGCTCGGGTGCCACCACCAACGGCATCGACCTGAACGACCGCATCAGCCTCTATGGCCTTATTCTCCAACCATCCGGGTGACCCGGTCGGATCTCGACAGTATGGGCTGGCCTTCGGGCGGTTCATCCGGTTCTCGGGCGGTTCCTGGCCCCTCGGGCGGTTTCTGAGGTGTTCGGGCGGTTTCTGGTGTTCGGGCGGTTCCCTGATCCTTCGGGCGGTTTTTCGACCGCTTGGGCGGTTGCCTATATCGGTGGCGTAATACAAGAACATTGAAATTCCAACGTTCTTAGGATGGGTGAACTGTGGAATGACGATGACGCGACCGCCCGAACAGTTTGGGAACCGCCCGAAGGGGCCAGAAAACCGCCCAAGCGATCCGGCAACCACCCGAAGGATCAGAACCACCCGGGGAGCAGGTAACCGCCCGAAGATCACGACGGCCCCAATCAGCCAACATCTCCCTGTGCGCACAGCCATCCACCGATTCTCAGGTTCCACGGACTCCATGTATCGAGCCTCCCCTGTGCATACAGTCATCCGTGGCACCCATATCATCCACCCCAGCGCCTTGTTTTCTTTTGCCCGCCATTTGCCTCATGGCGTGTTTTCTTTTGCCTCGCAAGCGTTTTCGTCCAGCACAATCCCTTCAAAACGGCTTGATTCCAACGAAAAGTTCTTTTGCCTGCCATTTGCCTCTCTTTTGCTTTTAAAATCAAAAGAACCTATGATGACATCATCGTCGAGGAGGAATCATGCCAGAGGATCTTATCGCCCTCATCACCGCATTGGCCGGCCGCTCCAGCGAAAGCGAGTGCCTGGAGTTCAAACGAGGCAACGCAGATCCGGAACGCATCGGCCGTGATATCTGCGCCATGTCCAATTCGGCGGCGCTGCTTGGCCACACCTACGCCTATAAAATCTGGGGTATCGACGACGATTCCCATGAAGTCGCCGGCACCGACTTCGACCCCGGAACCACAACCATCGGACGTCAGGGCTTGGAGATCTGGCTGCGTCAGCATCTCTCCGATAACGTCGAGTTCCAATTCGAAACCGTCGAAATGAACGGCAAACATCTTGTGCTGCTTCGCATCTGGCCAGCGCAATACCGCCCAGCCCTATGGAACGGACTCGCATACATTCGCTCCGGCTCTTCGACTCAGGAGCTCAAACATGGCTCGCGGCGCGAGGAGGAACTGTGGATCCGCACACGCTCCGAGATCTTCGAGCTGCAACTCGCGGCCACAGAACTCACCACGGACGAGGTGTTCAACCTCATCGACGTCGACTGGTATCGACAGGAGTTCGGCATTCCGCCAACCACTTCGCCTCAACAACTCCTGCATATGCTTGCCAGCGAACAACTCATCGTCACGCAGGATTCGGGCCGCCACGCCATCACCAATCTCGGCGCGTTGATGTTCGCACGCAATCTTGAGACTTTCCCCACGGTTTCACGTAAGGCGCTTCGCGTCATCCGCTACGAGGGGACCTCATCGATCGCCCCGTCGCGCAGTCGCACCTTCTCGTCCGGATATTCCCGGCTCGACGACATGCTCGACTACATTGAGACGCTGCTGCCCGAGCGGGAGGTCATCACTGGAGCGCGCCGCACGACGATACGCGCGTTCCCGCACACGGCACTACGCGAACTCACCGCCAACATGCTCATCCACCAGGATCTGTCCATCACCGGAGCCGGCCCGATGGTCTGCATTTTCGATGGACGCATCGAATTCACCAACCCTGGGCGTTCCCTTGTGGACGTCGCACGATTGCTGAACGACCCGCCTCATTCGCGCAACGAGAAGATGGCGGCGCTCTGCCGACGCATGAACCTGTGCGAAGAGGCAGGGTCGGGCTGGGACAAAATCGTCCTGGATTGCGAATCGAACCATATGCCGGCACCCAGCATCGAAGAGCCAGGCGACAACCTGCGGGTGACGCTACTGCAGGCGACGCCGTTCCGCGATCTGACCATGCAGCAGCGCATTGATTCCGCCTACTGGCATGCCTGCATGCAGTACGCGCAGCGTCAACCGATGACCAACGCCAGTCTGCGCGAACGGTTCGATCTGCCAAGCAGCGCGGCCTCGCAGATCTCGCGACTGCTGAAAGTCTGCCTCGATGGCAACATCCTCAAAGTGGCCGATCCCGAAGCGGGCAAGCGATATGTACGATACCTGCCCAGTTGGGCCTAACATCGCCCTCCGCCATGACCCATGTTTTCTTTTGCCCGCCATTTGCCTCACGGGGTGTTTTCTTTTGCCTCGCAAGCGTTTTCGTCCAGCACAATCCCTTCAAAACGGCTTGATTCCAACGAAAAGTTCTTTTGCCTGCCATTTGCTTCTCTTTTGCTTTTAAAATCAAAAGAGAAAACCGCCGCGAGACGAGGAACGATGCCGCGCCGTGGCACCGCCCCCTCGCAAACGCGGTATTGTGGTGTTCGACAACGCAACTGTCGACCTTCAAGGAGATAACATGGCAGAGACCTTCAACGTCGTGGTGGAGATTCCGCGCGGTTCCAAGAACAAGTACGAAGTGGACCACGAGACCGGCCGCGTGTTCCTGGACCGCACGCTGTTCACCTCGATGGGATATCCGGACGACTACGGCTACATCGACGGCACCCTGGGCGAGGACGGCGATCCGCTGGACGCCTTGATCATGCTGCCGAACTCCGTGTTCCCGGGCTGCATCGTGGAATGCCGCGCCGTGGGCCTGTACCACATGGTCGACGAGGCCGGCGGAGACGACAAGGTTCTGTGCGTGCCCGCCGACGTGCGTTTCGACGACATCAAGGACATCGACGACGTCTCTGAGTTCCACAAGGCCGAGATCAAGCACTTCTTCGAGCAGTACAAGGCTCTGGAGCCCGGCAAGGAAGTCATGCCCGGCGATTATTGGACCAACGCTGCCAAGGCCGAGGAAGAAATCGTCGCCGCCAAGGAGCGTCTCGCCAACGAAGGCAAGTGACGAAATCCCCAAGAACGCAAGTGGCCCGCCCTCGACATTCATATCGGGGGCGGGCCACTTTTGTTTATGAGGTAATAACGAGTTTGGTGTGTCGAATTTGCCGTATGGGGCCGATTCACACACCAAACCCGAAAATCAATCGTTTGACGTGAGTAAATCCCAAAGCCCCGACACACCAAACCCACATGCCCGGTTGAGGATCTCTCGGGAGAACGAAAAGCGGTCGGCAGCCGTCCGTTATTCGCGCTGGTCGGCGGGGTCGAGATATCGGATGACCTTAGCCGGAACACCGGCGACGACGGCATAATCGGGCACATCCTTGGTCACGACGGCACCGGCACCGACGACGGCGCACTCGCCGATCGTCACGCTTGGGCAAATGGTCACGTTCATGCCGATCCACGCATTACGTCCAATGGTGACCTTGCCATACGTGTACATAGTGTGCCGCTCGTTCATATCATGGTTGATCGTGGCGATGCGTACGCCCGGAGCGACCATCACGCCGTCGCCGAATTCGATGCCGCCCGACGCCGACAGAATAGCGGAATGGTTGATGAACACGTTCCGACCGAACGTCACGCGGTTGCCGAAATCACAGATGAACGGGGTCAGGATGCGAACGTCATCAAGCTCTCGACCGAACAGTTCCTCAAGATGGCGAATATATGAAGGGTCGTCCGGCAGCATCGCATTCGCTTTGGCGCACAGCGTCCGGGCACGCATCATCTCTTTCGCAGCCTCGGCGAAGTACGGTTCGCGCACATCCGTGGGCCCTCCCTGGTCCATCAGCTCATATACGTATCCTTTGTTGCATTCCGTTGTCATCGCGTGATTCACCTTTCCATCAATCATTGGATTCGTCGGGATCGCTTTGCCCGTCATTGTCTTGGCTTCGCCGTTCCCGCCCGCCATTCTCCGGACTTGCGTCATCCCATACCAAGCGTCCGGTCCGCAAGGCCTGTTCGTAACGGTCGATTTTGTAGGCGAGCCGCTCCATCGTGTCTTCGATGTTCGCCAACTGCGCCCGCAGAACCTCCATCTGCTCGTTCAGCAGACTCAATCTCGCGGGGATGGTCTCGTCGCCCATGCGGAACAGCCGCACGTATTCAATCATCGCCTCCACGGGCATGCCGGCGTTGCGTGTGCAGATGGCCAGCTCCACCCATCTGAGGTCCTCGTCCCCGTAGTCCCGGATACCTCCGGAAGTCCGTGTGACCGGCGGAATCATGCCCACGCGTTCGTAGTAGCGCAACGTGTCCTGACTCACGTGGTACCGTTCCGCCACCTCTTTGATGCTCGCCATACGTCCTCCTTTCGCGGTGAATCCACCATACGATTTGGAGTTGGCTCCAAGTCAAGCCGCGACACGCCAATCGTCGACCCACCGTGCCAGCTACGCCCCACCGCGCCCGAACCACCAGCCCTGCGCCGTGTTACAATCGGTCTGGTAATTCGCGTTGGCTGCTCGAACAGCATTCAACTGGATTCAAAGCCGTGCAACCCGGCAGTTTGAATGTCGACGCTCCCCGAGGCGTAGGCGGGTGGTTAAGGGCACCCGTCGAGGCCCATCCCGAGGGGAGCTTCTCGTCGGGATGAACCCTTGAACCGACATGTTACAGACACTGATCATCGCTATTTCCGTTTCCATGGACGCTTTCGCCGTCGCAGTCGGCAAAGGTCTGACCGTGCGCAGGCTCCGCGCCCAAGACGCGCTGAAAACCGCGCTGTGGTTCGGCGGATTCCAAGCGCTGTTTCCGATTCTGGGCTTTTTCGCCGCATCCACGTTCAGCTCGTATGTGGAGGCCTTCGACCATTGGATCATCTTCGCGCTGCTGCTGCTGATCGGCGGCAATATGGTGCGCGAAGCCTTCGGCGAAGATGAGGGCAACGAGACCGAGACCCCCGATTTCGATTGGCGTCATATGCTGCCGTTGGCCGTGGCCACCTCGATTGACGCCTTCGCCGTGGGGGTGAGCTTCGCCTTCATGGAGGTGAACATCTGGCTGTCCGTCGCCCTCATCGGCGTGACCACAGGCCTGTTCTCAGCCGGCGGACTGTGCATCGGCCGCTTGTTCGGCGCCCGCTGGCAGAAGCCCGCGCAGATCGCCGGCGGCGTCGTGCTGATTGTGATCGGCTTCAAAGTGCTGCTGGAGCATATGGGCATACTCGTCCTGTAAACACACCCTCGCCCGCTTCCTGAGGCGGGACCGTCTTAGGAAGCGGGCCGATCGGGTGGCGCGCCATCCAAAGCCCGGACGTGGCGCACCGCCGCCCGTGACGGCCCGCCACCCAGATGATGATTGCCGATCAGATCCCAGGCGTGACGCGCCACCGACCGTGGAGACCATCCACCCTGCGACCGTGGCGACCGCCGCCCGGCGACCCCGGGGAACCGCCGTGGAACTACAGGCGCGTCAGCACCAGTGTGGCGAGCGCGACGGTCACGCCCATCAGCATCACCGGCAGCATGCCGACGCCGACCCACGGATGGCGGGCGGCGGGATCGGGATCGACCTCACGCAGCCAATACACGGAGGCGAAGGCGAGCGCGAGGGCGAAGACCACGATCACCACAAGCGCGACGACCGCCTCCGTGCTCTCGGGAACGGCGGCCAGCAGCGTGGGCAGGAAGGCCCATCCACCCACGGAGATGGCCGCGGTGCCGGAAGTCACGGAATGCGAAAGCGAGCGGATCAGATGCGAGCGCTCCTCACGCGCCATCTGCCGCCCGAAGGCGAACACCACCAGCAGCACCAGCAGTCCGCCCGCGCCCAACGCCCACGCGTCGCATTGCGCGAATTTCGCGGACCTCTCCAGCAAGCCCATCGTCCACACCAGAGGGGTGACGGCGAACACCACGGACATCACGCCGAAGACCACGGAGGCCACACGATCGGCGAAGGTGGCGCGCAACGGCCAACAGGCCACGAATACCAGCAACACCGCGGCGATGGCGACAAGGCTTGGAATCCGGGCCCACACGCCCGACTCGCCGCCGTCCGTCCAACCGGCGGCGACCGACAGCATGGCGGCCAGCGCCAACAGCAGGTATGCGGTGGCCTGCGCCAGCAGCATGGGCGCGACCTTGCTTCGCGTGCGTTCCTCGGGGGTGCGGGTCATCTCTTGCCTCCTGCCTACCGAAACATTCTCGTCACCATCCTACGACCCGCCTTGGGAAAACCGCACCGACGGCGTGGAGAAACGGCGGTTTTCCACGCCTTTCCATCATGTCGCGCACGTTAACGGCGTGTGAACGGACGATGCGCGATGGTGTCCATGATGGGCGCGTACAATGTGAACAGCCGCGTAAGACGGCTTAAACCCGTGCCCGCGGCCATGTCACACGAGATTCCCGCAGGCGCGACGGCATGGAACGAACCCAACAAGTGGAGGGAGTCATCGTGACGGATCTGACGCTGATGACGTTCGCCAGCGATCCCGCCACTGTGCTGCCGTCGTTGGCCCTGCTCTCCCACCGCGTGCGCGTGCTGCCCATGGACGCGGACAGCCTGATCAAAATGCCGGAGAACACGATTCTGTTTCTCGACGCGCGCGACGATCTGGCCACCGCCAAAACGCTTTGCCGACTGATCCACGCCTCCGGCCTGTCCACGCCGATCGTGCTGGTACTGACCGAGGGTGGATTCACCGTGGTCAACTCCCAGTGGGGCATCGCCGACGTGGTGGTGTCCACCGCCTCCCCGGCCGAGGTCGAGGGACGCTTGCGCCTGGTGTCGGAACGCGGCAACGCTCCCGCCGGCGCGATGACGGGCGGGGTCGGCGAGACGAACACGGCCGTCGAGGACGGCCAACTGCGTTCCGGCGATCTGATCGTGGATACCAACGGATACACCGCCTCCCTGCACGGCCGGCCCATCGATCTGGCCTATAAGGAATTCGAACTGCTCAAATACCTGGTGCAGCATCCCGGCCGCGTGTTCACGCGCGCGCAGCTGCTGCAGGAGGTGTGGGGCTACGACTATTACGGCGGCACCCGCACGGTCGACGTGCATATCCGCCGTCTGCGAGCCAAGCTCGGCGGCGAATACGAGCATCTCATCGGCACCGTGCGCAATGTGGGGTACCGTTTCGACCCTCCCGACGACGAGCAGGAGGACGACGCCGCGAAGGCCGCGGCCGCGCACAACAAGTAGTGGCGGCGGTCGCGCGCCGATGCGGCCATACCGCAACCATCATGAACGACGGCGAGGTGCGCCATGGATACCGAAGAAAACCAACGGCGGGAATCCGCGCGTCCCACCGGCCGCGAAAGCGCCGCCGCGCGTCGGGCCCGCATGCACGAGGAGTACGCCGTGCTGTGCGAGGTGATCCCGGAGCCGCGCTGCGCGTTGGATTTCAACTCCCCGCTGCAGCTGCTCATCGCCACGGTGCTCAGCGCGCAGACCACCGACAAACGCGTCAACACCGTCACCCCGGCCCTGTTCGCCGCCTACCCCACCGCCGCCGCGTTGGCCGCCGCGAATCCGCAGGAAGTGGAGGACATCATCCACCCGCTGGGCTTCTACCGTGCGAAAACCAAGCATCTGCTGGGATTGGCCGCCGCATTGGACGAACGCTTCGACGGCGAGGTGCCGCGCACGATGGAGGAGCTGACCAGTCTGCCGGGCGTGGGCCGCAAAACCGCGAACGTCGTGCTGGGCAACGCGTTCGGTGTGCCCGGCTTCCCCGTGGACACGCATGTGCTGAGGGTGACCGGACGTCTGCGTTGGCGCGCCGACTGGAGACAGACGCAGCCCGACCCGGTGAAGGTCGAGCGGGAGATCACCGCATGCTTCGACCCGTCCGATTGGACGGATCTGAGCCACAGACTGATTCTGTTCGGCCGCGCCACCTGCCACGCGCGCAGGCCCGATTGCGCCGACTGCCCGCTGAACGACACCTGTCCCAGCGCGCCCTGAGACGTGGGCGGAGGCCACGGCGGGCACCGGTCCGTACGAAGCCCAGACGATGGCCATGGCTAGACTGGGGTTCCATGCATAAGCAACGAGACAACGCGTTGATACGTTGGGGAATTTTCGTGGGCGTCGCCGCCGGACTGTTCGCGCTGCTGTGGATCGGATGGTCGCTGGTCACACGTCATTACGAAGGCAGGGGCGATTCCATCCGTTCGGACACGTCGGTCGCGGTCGGGCTGCGCGGCGCGGCCACCTCGCTGGACCTGTTCGACGAGGACTCCGACGCAGCCGAGGCGGCCGGACGCGCGCTGATCGGCAATGTGTACGAGACCCTGGTGACATGCGACCAGAGCAACACGCTGCAGGCCGGACTGGCCAGCGATTGGACCGTCTCGGACGACGGTCTGACCTACACCTTCACCATTCGTTCCGGCGTGGAATTCTCGAACGGGCATACGTTGGACTCCGCGGACGTCGTCTACTCGCTGCAGCGCGCGGTCAACAGCGGGGCAAGCGACGTGGACGAGCTGGGCGCGCTTTCCTCGGTAGAAGCCCCCGACGCCTCCACCGTCGTCATCACGCTATCCTCGCCCAACCCCACGCTGCCGCGCACGCTGTCCGGACGATTGGGCGTGGTGTTCGACGAGCAGGCCTCCATCGATTATGCGGACGAGGCGGTCGGATCCGGCCCCTTCACCGTCGGCCGTTTCCGCGAAGGCGAATCCATCACGCTCGAGCGCAACGAATCCTACTGGGCAGACGCCTCCGTGCCGGCTTCGGTGACGCTCACCTACTATGATGACGACACGTCGATGATCAACGCGCTTCAGGACGGCACCATCGAACTGGCCATCCCCTCCACCGCCTCCGCCGCCGACGCGGTGGCCGCGGATCCCACCATCACCGTCGCCACGGGGGCGAGCACCTCGTCGGTGGTTCTGGTGTTCAACAACAGCACCGATGCGATCACCTCGGACGAGCAGGTGCGCAAAGCCGCCCGCCACGCGCTCGACCTCGACGCCATCGTCGAATCGCAACCGGACGCGGCGCAGGCCTTGGGAGGCCCGCTCACCCCTCTGGAGCCCGGCTATGAGGATCTGACCGGACTCTACCCCTACGATCCGGCGCAAACGCAATCCATGCTCTCGTATTTCGCCTACGGATACCTGGGCACGGTCCATCTGGTGGCGTCGCACGACTATCAGGAGCTGGCGGACACCATCGTCCAACAGCTGCAGGCGGGCGGATTCGACGTGCGGTTGGAGGTGCTGGCCGACGGCGAGGTGAACGACCGCATCGCCGCCGACGACTACGACATGGTCATCATCGAAACCGCCGGAGGCGACAACGCCCGCGGGTTCTCCAGCTCGCAATCCCCCTACCACTATGAGGACGAAGCCGCGCAGCAGGCCTACGCGCAGGCGATGGCCGCCACGAACGACACCGACTTCCAGGAGGGCATGCGCGCCTACGCCCGTGTGCTCGGCGAGGACGCGGCCAGTGGATGGCTGTACGCGCGCCAGTGCACGGTGGTCGCGAAATCCACGGTTTCGGGCTACCCGACCGCCATGGTCGACCGGCGTCTGCCACTCGCCTCGGTGACGACGCAATAGCGCGGCGGCGGCACGGCACCGGCCACGCGGCTATGTCATGCAACGCGCATAAACTCAGGCCTATGACTGAAGGCACTACTATCAACGCGCACCTCACCCCCCTGCCCGACAAAGTCGGCGTGGACGGGCTCGAGGACAAATGGCGCGCCGTCTGGGACGAGGACGGCACCTACCAGTTCCGCAACACCCGCGACCGCAAGGCCGTCTATTCGATCGACACCCCGCCGCCCACCGTCTCCGGTTCGCTGCATGTGGGCCATGTGTTCAGCTACACGCACACGGACGTGATCGCCCGTTTCAAGCGCATGCAGGGCTACGACGTGTTCTACCCGATGGGTTGGGACGACAACGGCCTGCCCACCGAACGCCGCGTGCAGAACTACTACGGCGTGCGCGTGGACACCTCCATGCCCTACGATCCCGATTTCGAGCCGCCGTTCGAAGGCACGGACGGCAAGAAGATCGACGCCAAGGACCAGGTGCCGGTGAGCCGCCAGAACTTCATCGAACTGTGCGAGAAGCTTACCGCGCAGGATGAGAAGCTGTTCGAGGCGCTGTGGCGCCGTCTGGGCCTGTCGGTCGACTGGTCGCAGACCTACCACACCATCGGCGAGCATCCGCGCCGCGTGGCCCAGAAGGCGTTCCTGCGCAATCTCGCGCGTGGCGAGGCCTACCAGCAGGACGCGCCGGGCCTGTGGGACGTGACCTTCCAGACCGCCGTGGCCCAGGCCGAGCTCGAAAGCCGCGAATACCCCGGCTTCTATCACAAGGTGGCCTTCCGTTTCGAGGATGGCACTCCGATCTACATCGAAACCACCCGCCCCGAACTGCTCGCGGCCTGCACCTCGCTGATCGCCCACCCGGACGACGAGCGCTACAAGCCGTACTTCGGACAGGAGGTCTACTCCCCGCTGTTCCGCGTGAAGGTGCCGATCCTCGCGCATCCGGCCGCGGAGATGGACAAGGGCGCAGGCATCGCCATGTGCTGCACCTTCGGCGACGTGACCGACGTGCAGTGGTGGCGCGAGCTGAAGCTGCCCACCCGCTCCATCATCCAGCGCAACGGCCGCATCGTGATGGACATCCCGGAATGGATCGAGAGCGAGGCCGGACGGGCCGTGTTCGCCGAAACCGCCGGCAAGACCACGTTCTCCGCCCGTAAGATCATCGTCGACAAGCTGCGCGAGTCCGGCGACCTGGATGGCGAGCCGACGCCCACCAAGCGTATGACGAACTTCTACGAGAAGGGCGACAAGCCGCTCGAGATCGTCACCTCGCGCCAGTGGTATCTGAAGAACGGCGGCACCGACAAGACGCTGAACGCCGAGCTGATCGCGCGCGGCAAGGAGCTGGAGTTCCACCCCGACTTCATGCGCGTGCGCTACGAGAACTGGGTGAACGGCCTCAACGGCGACTGGCTGATCTCGCGCCAGCGCTTCTTCGGTGTGCCGTTCCCGCTGTGGTATCCGCTGGATGAGGCGGGCGAGCCGGACTACGCGAACCCGATCGTCCCGTCCGAGGATCTGCTGCCCATCGACCCGACCATCGACGTGCCGGCCGGCTACACCGCCGAGCAGCGCGACGTGCCCGGCGGCTTCACCGCCGAGAACGACATCATGGACACGTGGGCCACCTCCTCGCTCACCCCGCAGATCGTGACCCACTGGGCCGAGCCTGACGAGGAGTCGCAGGCGCTGTTCAACGCCACCTTCCCAATGGATCTGCGCCCGCAGGGACAGGACATCATCCGCACCTGGCTGTTCTCGACCGTGGACCGCGCGCATCTGGAGAACGGCTGCCTGCCGTGGGCGCACGCCGCGCTGTCGGGCTGGATTCTGGACCCCGACCATAAGAAGATGTCGAAGTCCAAGGGCAACGTCGTGGTGCCGAACGAGCCGATCGAGAAGTTCGGCGCGGACGCCGTGCGATACTGGTCCGCCAACGCGCGCCTCGGCCTCGACGCCACCTACGACGAGGGCCAGATGAAGATCGGCCGCCGTTTGGCGATCAAGCTGCTCAACGCCACCAAGTTCGCGCTGGCGATTGGCCGCGAGGACGAGAATCATCATGTGGGCGAGTCGGCCGTGGCCTCGTGGAATCCGGCCGATGTGACCGAGCCGCTGGACCGCGCCGCGATGGCCAAGCTGGCGCTTGTGGTCACGCAGGCCACCGAGGCGCTGAACGCCTACGAGCATTCCAAGGCGCTTGAGGTGATTGAGAGCTTCTTCTGGCAGTTCTGCGACGATTACATCGAGCTGGTGAAGAACCGCGCCTACGGCACCGCCGACGAGCAGGGCAAGGCGCCGTCCGAGGCGGCCGTGAAGTCCGCGCGCACCGCGCTGGGACTGGGACTGGACGCCTTCGCGCGTCTGCTCGCCCCGTATCTGCCGTACGCCTCCGAAGAGGTGTGGAGCTGGATGCACGAGGGCGAGGGCTCCGTGCACCGCGCCGCCTGGCCGACCGCCGAACCGTACGCGCAGGCCGCCACGGGTGTCTCCCCCGAGGTGCTCGCGTGGGCCGGCAAGGCCGTGGAGCAGCTGCGCAAGATCAAGTCCGAGGCGAAGGTCTCCATGAAGACCCCGATCCTCTCCGTGGCGCTGTCCGCCGCCCGCGAGGGTGTGGATGCGATCAAGGCTTCGATGGGCGACATCGCCCAGGCCGGCCGTGTGGTCGGCAGGTTCGATCTGGTGGAGAAGCACGCCGAGGAGGCCGCCGCCGCTGATTCGGCCGCCGTGGCCGCCGATGCGGATGCCGCCGGTTCCGCCGCCGAAACGCTGGTCGCCATCGAATCCAGCGAGCTGGGCGAGCCGCCGGCCAAGAAGCCGAAGGCCTGATCGCAACCCCGCGAATCGATAGCGGCTGATTGCAATCGCCAAGTGCCGTGAGTCATGGAATCACCCATGCCTCACGGCACTTTTCATATGAGTCTTGCGAACGGCCGACAACAGCACTACCCACATTCGTTAACTGGCAAAGCTACTTTGCCAGTTTTGGAGAAATTGGCAGTTTTATTTTGCCAGTTGACAACAGGCACCTACGAAATACGGTGGTGGTACCCGAAGGTTTGACACTTTTCGGAATTTCAAACACCCTGTTTTTGACACTTTTCAGAATTTCAAACCCCTTGTTTCTGACACTTTTCGGAATTTCACTCTGCTTATGGGCTGGCGAGGACTCCAAATGCGTTACCCTATGGTGCTGGTTGAATCCGAGTCAGAAAGCCTGTTCGCGGCTATGTCAATCGGCCAGATGCCGGCATGCGCCGAGGGTGTTGCGCTTGGACCGGCGAATGTAGCCCACGATGCGCAGAGCACCCCATCCGACGGCGAGCACGGCCATGCCCACCCACAAAGCGATGGTGCGCGCGTCATACAGATCGGTCGGGTCGGGTGCGGGATTCGGGATGCTCACCCGATGGCCGGAGACCAACAGACGATGCGTGTTCACGCCGTACGGCGTGCACGTCATCAGGGTGAGCCGGTCCTCGCCCGGCACGATGGTCAGCTGTGAATCGTCATCCGGCTCGATCACCGTGATGCGGTCCACCTCGTATCCGAGCGTCTCCCCCATCACCTCGACGTAGATGAAATCCCCCTCGACGAGTTCGTCGATGCGCGTGAACATCAGCGCCTCCACCAGGCCGCGATGCCCGGTGATCACGCTATGCGTCGACTCGCCGCCCACAGGCAGCGACGTGCCATACAAATGCCCTGCGCCACGCGCCAGCACGCTTTCGCTGGTGCCGTGATAGATCGGCAGTTCTATGGAGACTTTGGGCACGCGGATCGTCCCCATCACCCCATCGCCGGCGTCAAGCTGCGACTGGTAGTCCTCGTCGCGCGCGGCCACGGAATCATCCTCATCGGAGGCCTGCGAGCCACCCGCCAGCGAGCTGAAGGGATCGCCCGCCTCGCCCAGAACCGACTGTCCGCGCTCGGCCAGACGCGCGTTGTAGTCGCGCGCGGCGGCCAGCGTCTCCTCGGCTTGGGGATACGGCCATCCCGCCACCTGCTGGGACGCCTGCGCCGACGCGGCGGCCAGCTCACGCGACGAATACCATTGCAATGCGAGCGGATATCCCGTCACGACGACGGCCGCGACCAGCAGCGTGGCGATGATGGCGCGCATCACCGCCACCTGCCGTCGCAGTCGCCGCCGTCGCGCCACGATATCGGCGACGTCCAAAGCCTCTTCGAAGGTCATACCATCGACTCGTGGACGGAACGCAGCCGGGAGATTTCCTGCTCCAACTCATGGATGTGCAGCGACTGCTGGTAGATGATCAGGTCTCGCAGGTCGACTTTTTTGCCGTTCGAATTCGGCAGGGTGACGCGGGAGATATCGTACGGCGACACGCTCTCGTCGAGGCCTGGGTAGGTCGGTCCCGTGTCGTTGCTGATTCTGAGCTGCGCCTCTTCGACGAGGTCCGGGGATTGCTTCCAGCGGGCGAAGCATCGTTCGATGCGTTTGGCACCCACCAGCGACGGGTCGAGGCCGACCTTACGGAAGATGGCCGTCGGTGATTCTCCGGATAGATACGCGCGCAGACAGTCGACTTTGAAATCGTGGGTGTAGCTGATGCGGGAGTGGGTGACATGGCGGACCACCGGCAGCATGCCGAGGTACGCCATCTCCTCTGAAGTGAACATGCGGCGGTTGCGAGACACGACACATCCTTTCTGTTTGCCGCCTACGCATGTGCGGGATGAACGTGCACCATTCATCCCGCACATGTCGAGTTCGGATCGTCCGTCAGACGAGCAGAGCCTTCTTGGTGCTACGCATCTTGGCATACACCGTGAATGCCGCGCCCACCAGCAGCAGGCCGATCACGGAGAACAGAGCGATCCCCGCGCCACCGGTCAACGGCAGTTCGGTGATGTTCTTCACGTTGTCCACAGTCACAGTCGCGGCGTTGCCGCCGGAGACCAATCCCCAAGTATCGGAACCGACGCCGTCAGCGTCAATCGCATAGGTAGCGGAGGCGGTGGCCGACGAGGTATGGGGGTTCGTCACTGTAGCCTGGAGCGTGAAGTTGAAACTTACACCGGGGTTGAAGTATCCCGATGCCGGGGCAAGCTCAGTGATGGTGTACTTCTGTGAGGTCGTATCGCCAATATTGTCAGCCAACGCCAGGAAAGTGATCTCGCCATTAGTATCAGTGGTGAACACGCCGTTCTCCGTACCAGTAGCAGTGGCGGCCGGCGCATCGACTTCACTCCAACCGGAGCTAGGTTCGTAGGCAAGCACCTTACCTTCGGTACCATTCACCTTCTTGATAGTGAACTTCACGCCTGACAGCGGAGCCTGGGTGGTCTTGTCGCGCTTGACCAGCTTGTAGTCGAAGTTGAACACCTTCTCCGGATCGCCCGGAATCGTATCGGACTTAGTGTTATCGGACGGATCGTTCGGATACTTGATGCCAGGCGCGTTGGCCGCGCCAGCTGTACCAGTAGAGCCGGTCACCTTGGCGGAGTACTTGACGATGACCTGCTTACCAGCAAGAGCATCTTTATCGAACTTCGAATCATCTGCGACAGTCTGCCCTGTGAACGCTTGCGTCCTGATATAGGTGCTCATGTCAATGGTGAAGCTCTTCGAATTGGCAGCAAAGCCAGTGACGGTGTAGTCCAAGTCGGACGACAGCACATCCCAATCGTCATTGTCGTCTTCAGGCAGGTTGTCCTCATCCGCGTCGGCGGTCTTCGCAACGTACACCTTCAGAGTGCCCGCCACGTATTCCAACGGCGCATCGTCACCGAACTTATCGGACACGGTGAATTCGTAGCCATTCACGTAATGGCCGATGTAGTTCGGGATGTTGGTGTTGATCGTGTAGTTGGCGTTCTCACCAGCTGCCACGGTCTGATCCGTCACGACCTTCTTCACGGGAAGGATCTGATTCTTCACCGCTATCTCACCTATGGCATAGACCTTCTCTGTGCCAGTTCCAGCGTTGAGGGTAAGCGGGGTGCCCACAAGAATCGGCAACGACTTTGAGGAGGAATCATCCACGGCGTTCTGGTCAAGAATCAGCCACAGACCGGGAGTGTCGAAAGTGATGGTCTTCTTCAAGCCATCGCTGTTCGCAACATCATTCAGCGTGACATTTTGCAGACTATTAGTCAGCGTGGAATCATCACGCAGCGCATCAGCGAACGTACGGGTAGAACCATCACCATTGAAGGGGAAGGTGTCCGACTGATCCAACGTGGCACTATCCAACTGCTGGGCAGCGGCCAGCGGATCAGTCGCGGTCGCAGGAACCTCGTAGCCAGCGGCCTTGAGCGCCTTGGTCACGGCAGTCTTCACCGGGTCTGCCTCAGTGACTAAGGTCAGAGACTGATCCGGTGACGTGCCATACACATCATAGGACGCAATCTTCACCGCTTTGTAGGTATGGCTCGTAAACTGCTGGGCATCTTCAGCGTTCAACGTAACCGTACGATTCGCGGTGTTGGAAGGATCATCATCCGGTCCAACAATTACAGCATTAGCGGTGGTCGCGCCGACTGCGAGGCCGGCGAGCATCGTTGCTGCGGCGGCGATGCTCGCGAATAGTTTCCTCATCTTCATGGGAATCTCTCTTCCTGTTATTGTTTTCCTTTACGGACAGCGTGGAGGATTTCACACTCGAGTTCGAGCCAGGCTCGGTGCGGAACAAACATCGTTCGAGCGCCGAGCGCCTCTGCATATCCGAAATCTTCTGTTATGGGGATTGTGTGGCGTCACACAATCGTGTTGGACAAACCGTTGCGACGACGCCACTCGCGATAAGCCAGCCACGCCAGCACCGAAATGCCGATTAGACTCAAACCCAAAGCCAACCACTGACGGGCGGTTGTCCCACCCGTGAGAGGCAGAGACAAACCCGAATGCCCGAAGGAGTTCGTGAACGTGGCGCTGGGCGTCACATGGTCGGCATCTTCGCTGCCGTACCCCCATGTGGAGGTGTTCACGGTCAAGCCGCTTGCGGAACCGTTATCCGCGGTGTCGCGCGTCATCGTCACATCGGCTTTCAAAGCGTTGCCGCTTGTTACGAGTCGTGACACCGTCACGGAGAGCGTGTAGATGGCCTTCGAATAGGTCATCCCCTCGATCGCATTATCGGCCGATGGCGTGATCTCGCTGATTGTGTAGGTGAAGGTCAACGAATCGGTGCTCCATGCCACACCGGACGGGGAGAACATCCGCAATGTGTAGGTGAGATCGCCGAGCGACACGGTGTTCGTGTTGCCCGATTCCGGTTTCGACACTGTCACCGTGCAGCTCCCGGCCTGCGAGTCGCACACCACACCATCACCCACAGGCAGGGGCACCTCGACTTTCGAGTGAGGACTCTCCCCCGCCTCCAGTTTGAACGTGAACGTCGCGCCTTCCGGCCAGTCGTCACCGGCAACGGTCTTCACCGCCTCAAGCGGCACCGATACGTTCTGATTGTTCGGCCAGTTCCTTATCTGAATGGCAGTAGTACCGGAGAATAGATTGTCCAGATCAAGATCGACGAGATCCTGCTTGAGGTCACTCGAAACGTTGTCGCTATAGTTCTGCGTGATCCTCAGGTTCGACCAGCCAACGTCGACCATCAGCGACACATCCTCGAACGAGGCCCCCGGTCTACCCGCCTCAACGCCGGTTAATCCATACTGCAGCACCGCACCGCCCGAACCATAGGTCAGATTATGCGACTGAACGGGATCGGAATCACTCCAAGTGTACCGCCAACCCAGAGACTGGTCGTACGTGGGCTCCGGGCCCGTCTGCAATGTGGCTGTGATGTCCCGCAACGTGTTGTCGAACTTGTCATCGGACGCGAACTCCGCCAGAGTGCGCACCAACGAGCCCACGCCCTTCCATACGCGCACGTCATCATCGCTCTTGCCGGCGTCAGCGTAGACACCGTCCGATGTCACCACCACCTTGGTGACTTGACTGGTCACCTTGTAACCGTATAGTTCGGACGCACTTGCCGCACCCGTCTCTACAAGGTAATACACGCCCTCCTTGAGCACCTTGTCGCCCGTGGGGAACATCGCGGCGCTATGCATTAGCATCTTGCCGGTGTCGATGCCCGCGTCGCTGGTGAGCAACTCCGGCTCGGTAATCGCCTGATCGTAATAGTCGTCAGGTTCAATCGGCTTATTCTTCTCGACATCGAACTGATCCGCGGAGTACAGCGTGAACTTTACCGTCAGTTTCTCGTCGATGTCGGTCAACGGATTCCACTTCTCATCCGTCTTCTGCACCAACAGCCGGTTCTTGATGTTCGGCACTTTCAGGTTCACGGAAAACTGACGCTGCCACGTCGTGTTCGCGTCTTTGCCCGCGATGTACAGACGGGTGGTGTTGTCGCCGGTCGCATTCTTCAGAGAACTCGCCTTCGTATGATAGTACGCCACCGTGTATTTGAGGTTCTTATAGGCGTCCATATTGTTCGTCGAAGGAGCGCCGTACTTGGATTCGATCAGGTTGAAGTACGTGCTGATGTCGCCCGGAAGTTCATCGATAGTGGCTTGAAGTCCGCCCTTCACCTGCATGACGAAGCGATGTGCGGATTCGGGATGCTGGGCTGCCACTTCGGCAATCTGCTTAATGGTATCCGCATCATAGTACGTGTAGCCGTTCAGAGAATCGCCCACCACGACCTTCCAATTGCCCTGCTCGGACAGATCCGACGGCTCGGTCGGTTCATCACCCTGATACATCAGCACCACGGCGAACAGGCTACCGGAGTACGGGTCGATTGACGCTCCCGCTTCATTAGGATTCTCGGGGTTCTTCAGCGCATGGATTTCATTTGGTGCTTGAATCAGCACGCCCGCGCTTGCGTACGCGCCCGTCTCCCACATGCTCTCCGTATTCGAGGTAACATAGCCGCTGAACTGTTGTGTGTCGCCGTTCGTAGGCTGATGATAGTCCAGTTTCACGTCTCCGGATATTCGGTATCCTTCGGGAGCTTTGACCTCATGCAACACATAATGCTCGTAACCGCCGTTCTGGCCCGGACCGCGGGCGTATATCTCATCGAAGGAGATGGGTTCACCACTTTGGGGATTGGTGAGCACCAGCTGGCCCGCGCTATCGGTGGTGCCTTCGGCGACCAGAGACTTGTCCCCGTAACTGTAATCTTTATCCGCACCGTACAGCTGGAAAACCACGCCGGCGACAGGATTGCCGGACTGGTCGACCTTGACGATCGAGCTCTCCGGGATGTTCACCAGGTTGAAGCTCAGTCGCAGGTTGGACGCCTGGTTGCCGCGTTCCAGATAGAACATCTTGATGGTGTGGTTGCCATCATTCGCGAAGATATTGGTGGTGCCGTCGGCCGACTTTATCCAGTCGACGGTCCCCTCCTTGCCGGCCGCCTTAAACGCCTCATAGATGGTGGTGCTGTATGCGATTTCGGCCAGAGAGCCGTCCTCGTTCATGCTACCGAACGTGATCTTGCCGGTCGCGAAGTTAATCTTCGTGCCGACCGGGTCGTGGATGCCGCCCAGATCGGCCACCAGCACGTCGTCGATGTAGATCCACACGTCGTCGTCACCGGCGAAGTTGTATTCCATATCGTGCTCTTGGCCGTCGTAGCCGGTCACCTTGCCGTTGTTCTGCGTGGTGAAGCGCGTGGACATCGTCAGGCCAAAATAATGGTTCAGCGTGAGCTGCTGGCCCGCTTGAATGCCGTTCGGTTTCAGCGTGCTGTCTTTATCCAGCTCGTTGGCGTCGAACACCTCCTCCGCGGTGTTGAACGGGAAGAACTGCGTGCCGCTGTTCGTCGACGACGTGGTGCCGCCGCCATTGACCGCACCGCTGTCATACAACGTGAATTTTCTGTTCATACTGTCGTAGGAGGCGAAGTTCTTGCTACTGTCGTAGTAGTAATAACCGTTGTCGTCAATCTGCAGCAGATTGCCCACCGCGGCATACGACTCCTTGCCGTCATGGCTCACTGTCGGATCGAATAGATACTGCAACGACTCGGTGAAATCGTCATGGGTGGAACCATCGTACTTCTGTTTGAACATGTTGGGATGCTCGTCGGTATTGCCTGCAAGCTTCGGATAACCGCTCTCGTCCAACGTGTTCTGCACGATGCCGGTACGACGAAGATCCTTCTCACCTCCGGAACTGCTTCGAGCGCCCGTCCAGAAGTTCGCCTCACCACGGTCCTGAATGTTGCAGCTCGCAGCATCGGCACATTTCGCATAGTCGGCGGGATTCGAGTGGGACAGGAACTTCAGTGCATGACCCTTGTTGATCAAGGTCTCATAGCTGTTGCCCTCATTGAGCGGATTGGTCGAATTCACCCAGTAATCGAACAGATTGATTGTGGTATTGCTCGGGGTCACACCTGCGACGGTATGCTCGGAGAAGTCGACCGTGCCCTCCGAATTCGTATCAGCCTGCCCGTCGATGGAGTCGGACTCATCAGATTCATCCGTGCCATCATCACCAGAAACGGCAGTGGCGTCGTCACTGGTGCCGGCATCGGAGGAATCGTTCTCGGTGCTGTCACCGTCAGTCGTGGAGGTGCCGGACTGATCGGTGTCGTCAGTCTGTTCCGGCGACCCGATGATGGTCTGCGTCTGCGCGTCACCACCATCTCCGTCGGGATTATCCAAGGCCACCGCAACGCTTGAACAAAGCGACATGGCGACTACGGCGGCTGCCAGTGCCGTCAAGGCTCGATTACGGAAGCCCCCCCCCCGTGACTGACTCCGTCGTTGACCGTGCTTCATCACGATCCTCCCACCACTTGCTTGCCTTTAGATACGAATACCCCCTACTCTACCCGTTGGCAGCCCACTTGTATCACCCTAAATAATGTATAAAACCCCCGAATTACCATTTCAACCATAATAAAACCTGAGTTTTCCCCGATTACACGCGCCCCCGCCTGTCGGGTGTTTTTCTCAGAAGGGGTTCAACCCCGTACTCCGACCATACCCACCGACTCGTCAGATACCCTCAATCCACAGAATCGCCCCATCGCGGCCGACAGACGGCGCTGCGATGCGATCAGGCGAAGACGTCGAGCACGCCGGGGTCGCCACCGGCGGCGGCGATGCGCGCATGACGCTTCTTGGCTTCGGTGACCACGAATTCGCGGTACATCTCCGCGATATCCGGATCCAATCCCGCATCGACGGCGATGCGGTGCAGACGTTCGATCTGATAATCCTCGCGCTTCATATCCTCGGGGGCGAACCCGGCCTGCGCCTTGAGCACACCCACACGCGACGTGGCCTTGAAACGCTCCGCCAGCAGCGAGATGATCGCGGAATCCACATTATCGATGGTCTGTCGCAACGCGGTGATCGCCGCCACGGCCGTCGCGGTTTCGGGATGCTCCACCGCCTGCGTCTCGTCGATGGTGGAGTTCTGCCAGTCGCTGCTCGTTTCGCTCATGCCCACCAGCCTACTACCAGCCCGTCCCGCGATAACGCATCCCCGTCATGCCGAGCGCAGTCGAGGCATCCCCCACACGCCATCGCACCGCACACTGCAACACGCGACATGCGGAACATCACAGCGTTCGGACCGAGTCCCTACGCACCGTGGGACATTCCACCAAGGTCCTCAACTGGTCGGCTCCTTCTTCGGATGGAATCTCATCCATGGCGAGCAACCGACGCACGCCCAGCACGCCCAGTTCGTAATGCGGCAATCCAACCGTGGTCAACGCGGGATGCAGATGGGCGGAAATCACCTCTTGGTTATCGAACCCGACCACCGACACGTCATCGGGAATCGATACGCCGCGCTCCTTCAAACCGTCGTACAATCCCATCGCCACACGGTCGTTATGGCAGAACACCGCTTCGACACCGCTTTTCACCACCGTCCGCGCGGCTGCATATCCGCCGTCCTGGTCAGGACGCACCGGTACCACCAACGCCTCATCGAACGCGACGCCCCATTCGTCCAGAGCCCGGCGATACCCCTTCAAACGGTCAGTCCGAGCCGGAGAGGGCGAAACGGTGTTCAGGAACATCACACGGCGGTGCCCTGCTTTCAGCAACTCGGAGGTGGCCGCGTAGCCTCCCTGCTCTTCATCGGGAACCACAACCGCATGGCTGTTGTCATCGTCGAAACAATTGACCAGCACCGTGGGTATCCCCTCCAGTCCTTTGGGGAACGCGACCGAGCGATGGTACCACGTCGAATAAATCACCCCCTGCACCTGATGTTCACGCAGCAACGCCAGCGCGGACTCCTCCAGCGCGGTCTCCCCATTGGTGTTGACCACCAATAGCAGCTTGCCATGCGCCCACGCCTCCTCCTGCGCGCCTGCGATCATCTGACCGGCGAACGGGGTGGTCGCCACACCATCCGCGACGAAACCAATCAAGGATGAGGCACCCTGCGCCAACCCCTTGGCCAGCGCGTTAGGACGATACCCCAGGCGATCGGCCACCTTACGCACTTTGACGCGAGTCGCTTCGGGAATACGGACCTTCTTATTGTCATTGATCGCCCACGACGCCGTGGCGATGGACACGCCCGCCGCCTGTGCGACGTCACTCAAAGTCACCTTACCCATTATCCCAACAATACTCCCCCCACACCGTGGTCCCCGAGCGAAGTTCGCCCGAGGACCACGAATAACACCCCCGCTACTTGACCCGCTTGATACCGATCACGGAAAGGGCAGCGACCACAGCGATGGCTATGGCGACCGGGAACACGGGGTTGTACGAGCCGGTCACCGTCACCAACGTGGAGGTGATACCCGAGCCGATGGCTTGACCCGCACAGCTGGCCACGTTCAGGAAACCGAGATCCTTGCCGGCGTTCTTCTTATCCGGGAGCACATCCACATTCAGCGCCTGGTCCACCGCCATGTACATGCCATAGCCGAATCCCGCAATGCCGGCGAACAGATACATGCCCAACGTGTTGGGGATCAGCCAAGGCATTGCGATGCCGATAGCATAGAGTCCGCAGGCGAAAATCACCGGAGGCTTGCGGCGGCCGATAAGGTCCGAGATCGGACCTGAGGTGACCGAGGCGACGAACGCCACCACCATCGTGATGATGGACATCGTGGAGATCACACCGGCGGCCTGCGTTTTGCTTTGGCCCAGATGGTTCTGCAGGATGTACAGCTGATAGGAGGCTATCATCTGATAGGCCACAATCAGGCAGGTGCGGCAGACGAAGGCCTTCCAGAAATCGCCCGCGCCCTTGATCGGCGGGGTGAACGCGCGGACGATAATCTTCCACAGACTCTCCTGCTGTTGCGGCTTGGGGTCGAGGTCGTTGCGGGGTTCGCGCGGCATCAGCAGGAAAGCCATGGCTCCGGCGAAGATGTACATGGCACCGGCGCACACGAAGCCGATGTGGGTCTGCGAGATGAACAGCGAGGCGAGGAAGGTGCCCATGGCCTGGCCCACGGTGATGCCTCCGCCATACGCGGCGGAGATCGTGCCGCGGTTCTTCTCAGGGACGCGGTCGGAGAGCGTGGCCACGATGGGTGCGGTCATCATATTCTGGCCGACGTTGGCGAAGCAGTAGGCCAACAGCACTCCGGTGCCCGTGGTGGGCACGCCGATGGCATAGAACGAGACCGCCGCGATGACGGCGCCGGCGAGATACCAAGGGGTGCGGCGGCCCAGACGGCTGCGCGTGCGGTCCGACATGGCGCCCACGAACACGTTGACGAATAGGGAGATCATGGCGCCCGCACCGTTGATCACGCCGAGCAGCGCATCGGGATTGTCGATGCCGATATCCTTGAGTCGCTGCGGCATGAGCACCGCGGCGATCATATAGAAACCCATGTTCTGCAGGATCGCGTAGATCCCGAATCCAGAGAGGAAACGATAACCGCTGACGCCGAGCTTGGTCTTACCTGTTGGTTGATTGTCTGTCGTTGACATATGCATTCCTTACGATCATATCGTCGCCCACGGCGCGGGCCCGTCACCTAGGCCACGCGCCGCGACGACTTGCGCACCATCATGGCTTATCGAGTGCGCGCTTCCAGCGAGACGATGGCGGCAGCTCCATCGCTCACGAAATATCCCACACGTCCGTCGAGTTTGTCGTACATACGTGTGCTGAGGGAGACCTGACCATCAAGGACGACCACGGCAATGGAGTCCTCCATGATGATTTCCAACGTGTGTTCGCCGGCTGGCAGGTCACAGGGACGCTCCAATTCCACATAGAACGGCACGTCGCCGGAAATTTGCCACTGCTCGCCGCCAGTGGTCTTGCGCGGCCAGCGGTCGAACACCATGCGGGAGCGGTGCGGTTCCAGACGGATCGCATACGACGAATCGCCGTCCTCGGAGGATCGCAGCAACAGTCCGCACTCATGCGTGCCCGGCGCGATGTCGAGCGTGGCCTTGATGTAGGTGGACTCATGCGGGGCATCCTGGTTGGAGACGCTGCACACATAGCTGTCGGGAGCGCTCAACGACGCTTCGGGGATGTCCAGCTCCACGGGATTGACGAAGTCGCCCACCAACGCTTCGGGGAAGCGGAAGCCGAGGGTGCCGTCCTCGTTCTGCACGGCTTCGAGCGTGGACATGGTGCCGGCCCATTGCCATTCGCCGTCGTCGACCTCGCCCTTCTTGGTGGAGATCCAACCGGTGAAATAGCGCTTGCCATTGAGGAAGGCGCTTTTGGCGGCATAGAAGGCGCGACCGTCGATGGTGTCCTTGTCGGGAGCGATCCAGGGGCCTTCCAAGCTCTTGGCCATGCGATATTTGGTGGTGAACGCGTCGGTGAACTCGGAGTAGACGAAGTACCACCAATCGCCCCACTGGAACACCTCGGGGCATTCCATCGCCACGAAACGATTCGGGGCCCAGAACGGATCGGTGGGAGTCCAGTGGTACAGGTCCTCGGAGACGTACTGCATGGTCACACCGCGGCGACGGTCGGCGCCATGGTCCGCCCGCGCGGCGAAGAGCATGCGCCAGATGCCCTTCTCCTCATCGCGGAACACGAAGGGGTCACGCCAATCGTAAGCCTCATAGCCTTCGCAGGGACCGAACGACAGTTCGTCGTGGCGATCCCAGGTGCGCATGCCGTCGTCGCTGGTGGCGTGCATGACCAGCTGGATGGAGCGGCCGGATTCATCGGTGGTTTTGGGATTGTTGCCTGTGTAGAAGAGGTGGTGGCGGCCGTCGGCGTCCTTGAGCACGCTGCCGGTGTAGCAGTTGAAGTCCTTGGCATCCTCGCCGCCCGAAGCGAGAGCCACGCCATGATCCTCATAGTGGGCGTAATCCTTGGTGGTCACCAACGCCCACGGCATGCCGGGCTTCGGCTCGGTGCGCTCGTCAAGTAGGAAGAACAGGTATGCGGTACCGTTCTCCACAAAGGGGATGGCGTCGCCGACGTAAGCGTTCTTGGGACGGTAGAAAACAGGGGTGTTCATTATGCCTCCTTGCATGGCAGACGTTCTGCCCGTTTTGCTTAAACGCTTAAACATTTAAGCGTTTAAGCACTGAGTATAGGGAGGATTCGAATGGCTGTCAACACAGCGACACGCCGAGGAATCCCACGAGAAGAGACACTCCAGCCTCATCGGCTCCGAGGCGGTATATACGAAACGGACACCTCATGAAAGAATTACGTCCCGGCTCTGTAGGTCGGAGCGAGATACGCATTCTATTCGTCTTCGACCCCAAACGACAGGCAATCATGCTGGTCGGCGGCGACAAACAACGCAGATGGAACAAATGGTACAAAACAGCCATCGAGCAGGCTGAGGCACGTTATCTGGCATGGCTTGAAGAACAATACAGCAAGGAGAATTGACATGACCTACACCATCGAGGATTTTGCTCGAGACCACAACACCGACCCCACTAAAGTAGAGGCCGCAAAAGCACGGATGCTCGAAGAGATGCGCATATACGAACTCAAGGAGGCTCGCAAAGCGCAGGCGCTGACGCAGAAGCAGCTCGCAAAGCAGATGGGCGTGAGCCAGAAGCGCGTCAGCATCATCGAATCCGGTGATGTGGATCACGTTATGGTCAGCACACTGAAGAAGTATCTCAACGGCATCGGCGGTTCACTGAGCATCACCGCCAAACTTCCCAGCGGCGAAACCCTAGAATTGGCGTGATGTGTGTTGCGCTGCCGGAATGCCCTCCGACAACGCAACACACATGACCATATGCCGCATCCTCACCGCGCCGGCCACACCCATGCATCCTCATCGCGCCGAGCGCATACCATACCCTCGTCATGCCGAGCGTATTCGAGGCATCTCCCATACAAGCAGTTGGCACTTGACGCTTCCAGTTGGCATCCGACCTGAACGCATACGGAAACGGCCGGTTGAGAAAACCCCGTGTTTCCAAGGTTTTCCCAACCGGCCGTAATAGCGGTCTCCTTCAGACAGTGCCAACTGGAGGCCTCAGGTGCCAACTCGGTGCCCCACCGGGCTAATCAGGGCTCGTTCACACCCTGACCAATAGTCCGAGAGCACCGTTTGTCAATCAGTTGCCGTTGACGGCGCCGCCGCCTTGCTGCTGCACGATGGCGGCGAGGAAGTCGCGGTTGCTGGCGGTCTTCTTCAGGCGCGGAACCAGAGTCTGGTAGGCCTGTTCCGGCTCCATGCCGCCCATCAGGCGACGAAGACGGTAGACGACCGGCAGCTCGTCCGGCGCGGTGATGAGCTCCTCGCGGCGGGTGCCGGAGGCGTTGATATCGATGGCCGGGAACAGGCGCTTGTCGGCCAGTTCGCGGCTCAGACGCAGCTCCATATTGCCGGTGCCCTTGAACTCCTCGAAGATCACCTCGTCCATCTTCGAGCCGGTCTCCACCAGCGCGGACGAGATGATGGTCAGCGAGCCGCCGTTTTCGATGTTGCGGGCCGCGCCGAAGAACTTCTTCGGCGGATACAGCGCCTGCGCGTCCACACCGCCGGACAGGATGCGTCCGGAGGCGGGCGCGGCGATGTTGTAGGCGCGGGCCAGACGGGTCATCGAGTCGAGCAGCACCACCACGTCCTGGCCAAGCTCCACCAGTCGCTTCGCGCGCTCGATGGCGAGTTCGGCGACCGTGGTGTGGTCGGAGGCGGGGCGGTCGAAGGTCGAGGAGATGACCTCTCCTGCCACGGTGCGCTCCATGTCGGTGACCTCTTCGGGGCGTTCGTCCACCAGCACCACCATCAGATGCACTTCGGGGTTGTTGGCGGTGATCGCGTTGGCGATGTTCTGCAGGGTGATCGTCTTGCCGGCCTTCGGCGGGGAGACGATCAGGCCGCGCTGGCCCTTGCCGATCGGCGAGACGATGTCCATGATGCGGCCGGTGAGCTTGTTGGCCGTGGTCTCCTGCTTGAGGCGCTCCTGCGGGTAGAGCGGGGTGAGCTTGGCGAACTGCGGACGGTTCGCCGCCTCCTCGACGCTCATGCCGTTGATCGAGTCGATGGCCTGCAGCGGCACGAACTTCTGGCGCTGGTTGCGACGGTCGCCCTCACGCGGGGCGCGGATCGTGCCGTGCACGGCGTCGCCCTTGCGCAAACCGTACTTCTTGACCTGACCCATGGAGACGTACACGTCGTTGGGGCCGGGCAGGTATCCGGAGGTGCGCACGAAGGCGTAGGAGTCGAGCACGTCGACGATGCCGGCCACGGGAACCATGTCCTCGGCCGGTTCCTCGCGACGACGGTCCTCGCGCGCCACGCGCTCCTCACCGCGCTGGTCCTCCATGTCGCGGTCACGGCCGCGCAGACGGCGTCCACGACGATCGTTGCCACGGTCGGCGTTGCGGTCGTTACGATCGGCACGCTCTCCACGCTCGACGCGATCGCCACGCTCTCCGCGTTCGGCATGGTCGTCGGCGTTGCGGTCGCGACGGGCGCGGCGCGGACGCTCGACCTCGTCGCGGCCCTCATGCTTCTGCGTGGGCAGGGTGGCGAGGATGTCGTCGAGATCGCGCACTCCCTCTTCGGGTTCGGGAGCGAGGGCGGGTTCGGGGCGACGGCGACGGCGCACATTGGCCACGATCACCTCGTCGCCGTTCTCGTCAAGCTGCGGGGCGCGGTCGCGCTTCTTGGCGTCGCGGGCGGTACGCGGCTCGTCCTGGGCGATGGGCGCGTCGATGCCCAGCTCGTCAAACAGGTTGGCGGCTTCGGCCGGCACGTCCTGATGGGTTTCCTTGGCGCGATTGGCGGTGCGGTTGGTACGGCTGGTACGACGGGCGCCGTTGTCCCGCGCCGGCTTCTTCGGCCGGTCGTCGGTGTCCGGCTTCGTCTCTTGGTCGGCGGACTTCGAAGCCTGTGGGGCGGCCGGTTCAGAGACCGGTGCGGCGACCGTCTCAACGGCCGACGCGGCGGCCTGCGGAGCGGTCTTGGGCGCGCGCACGGTCACGCCGGCCGGCGCCTCGCCTCCGGAGCGGGCGGCCTGCAGGGTGGCAAGCAGATCGGGCTTGCGCATGGTGGAAGTGCCACGAAGACCCATCTGCTTGGCGAGCTCCTTGAGCTCGGAGAGCTTCATATCTTCAAGATTCTGGCTTGTTGCCACTGGTAGTGCCTTTCCTTGGCCCAATCGGCACGGCCGAGCAGGGCTCATAAGAATGATTTGCGGATAATCCGCTATCGAACGTCCGCGGCGATTCCGTAGCTCGCGAACTGCATCCAACCTTACAACGCCCGCGAGACCAACGCAAAACGCCCGGCGACTCCCGCCATTCGTCGCCTTCCCAAGCGAGGCGCAAGGATTCCACCTTGCCGTCAGCCAACGCGAAGGCCGACCCTCCTCAAGAGGATCGGCCTTCATGACGCGATGCGATGCGCCCCACTCACCGCCCGAGCGCCAGGCCCGGCGGCGGGAACGCTACTTCTGCTCGTGGTAGGACTTGTCGGTGTTCACGCTCCACACGTTGCGCTTCGAGGTTTTGCCGGATTTGATGTTGCCGACGGCCTCGATGGCGGTGGCCATGGAATGGTCCATGTTGTTGTAGCGGTGCTGGCCGTTGCGGCCCACGCAGTAGAGGTTGCCGAAGCCGTCGAGGTATTCGACGAGTTCGGACATGCGGTCGTAGGTGTCGAAATAGGCGGGGTACGCCTTCTTGACGCGTTCGCGGTGGGAGTCGAGCACGTCCTGCGGGCCGTTGATCACGCGCATGCGGGTGAGCTCGGAGACGGCGAACTTGACGACGTCCTCCTCGCTCATGGACCAGAAGGAGTCGCCCTCCTCGCAGAAGTATTCGAGGCCGACCCACACGGTGTCGTCCACATCCGCCACCAGATACGGGCTCCAGTTGTTGAAGATCTGCAGGCGGCCCAGCTTGTAGCCGGGATCCTGCACGTAGATCCAGCAGTCGGGCACGATCGGCGGATTGCCGAGGGTGGGGGTGTCGGTGGTGTTCTTCAGGCGCAGATGCTTGACGAGCAGACCGACGGTGACGAAGTCGCGGTAGGGCAGGCCGTTGGCAACCTCCACCATGTCGGCGGGCGCGGGCTTGGCGTGCTCCTCGCCATTGGCCGCGGGCGCGGCGATGGCGTTGACCAGATCCTTCACCGGCATCGAGGAGATGAACTGGTCGGCGGCGAGCTCGGTGCGGTTGCCTTCGGAATCCTCGTACACCACGGCGGCGATGGCGCCGTCCACCTGCTTGAGCTCCACCACCTTGGCGTCGGTGAGCACCGTGACGCCGGCGGCGGCGCAGTTCTCCTCGACGGTCTCCCACAGCTGGCCGGGGCCGTACTTGGGATACCAGAACTCTTCGATCAGCGAGGTCTCGACCTCGGAATTGTCGCGCTTCTTGGGGCTCAGCTTGGCGAAGGCGTTCTTCAGCACGCCCATGATGCTCAGTCCCTTGACGCGCTGCGCGCCCCAGTCGGCGGAGATCTGCGAGGGATGGCGTCCCCACAGCTTCTCGGTGTAGCCCTCGAAGAACATGGAGTAGAGCTTGCGGCCGAAGCGGTTGATGTAGAAGTTCTCCAGATTGTCCTCGGGCAGCTTGTGCACCATGGAGGCGAGATAGGAGAAGCCCGCCTGCATGGTCAGTTTGAAGCCCATCGCGCGGAAGGTGTTGGCGCTCAGCGAGATCGGATAGTCGAAGAATCGGCGGTTCCAGAAGATGCGGGAGACGCGGTGGCGCTTGAGCATCACCTTGTCTTCGACCTCGGGATCGGGGCCGCCCGGTTCCATATCGTGTTCGCGGCCGAGCTTGCGGTCGTCGTATGATGGCGCGCCCTGCAGGGGAAGCGTGTCCTTCCACCACTGCATGATGCGCTCGTCCTTCGAGAAGAAGCGATGTCCGCCGATGTCCATGCGGTTGCCGTTATGGCGCACGGTGCGCGAGATGCCGCCGAACTCTCGGGTCTCCTCAAGCACGGTCACGTCATACGATTCGGCGCCGCCGTCCTTGATCAGTTCCCAGGCGGCGGTCAGACCGGCGGGGCCGCCGCCGATGATCACCACAGATTGCTTTTCGGTCACGATGTCTCCTTGCTCATCAAAATCAGGGACAGTCTACCCGACCCCGTGGCAAACGCACGCTCCTCATGTGCGAATGCACACAGAATCATTCCCAGCATAGCCCGCAAAAGCCCGTCATTTCGCCTGTTATCGTTCACACTGCCCCTCAAACGAGGTGGATGAGGGGCGGACAGCGCGAAGGCCGCTTGATCAGTGGATGTCGTCGGGGATGTCGATATCGGTTTTCTGCACTTCCTCGACGTTCACATCCTTGAAGGTCACGATGCGCACGGATTTGACGAAACGGCTGGAACGGTAGACGTCCCACACCCACGCGTCGGTCAGCTGCACGTCGAAATAGACGTCCTGACCCGCGGAACGCACGTTGAAATCCACTTTGTTCGCCAGATAGAACCGACGTTCGGTCTCCACCACGTAGGTGAACAGTTTGATGACGTCGCGGTACTCCCGGTACAGGGCGAGTTCGGCGTCGGTTTCGTAATTGTCGAGATCCTCAGCGCTCATAGCTGTTCGTTCACTTACCTTCCGTGTCGCGTTTGCGGCCACGCCCCAGCGTGCGCCACCACGCGTCCTTCGATGTCTTGCGTTCGGACTGCCCGTAAGGCCAGTTGCTTTCCGATTCCGACTCGCCCGGTGCGCCGGCGTTGGTCCGGTGCGGCATGACGTCGGATTCGCCGGCCACCGGTTCGGCCTCGTTCATATGATCCTCGCGTCGCGACTCGCCCACAGGCGTTTCGCCGAATCGTTCGGATTCGCCCACGGCGGTTTCGCCATCGCCCAAATCGACCGTCTGCTGAATGGCGAGGGAATGCTCGCGCGCGCTCAAGGCCTCCTTGACGCCGGGATTGTCCTCGAACACATGCATGCCGAAGGCATCGAGGGAGCGGATCGGATCGTATTCGTCGACCAACGTGTCCATCACGATCAGATCCTGATACTTGTTGTTCTCCGTATCCCACAGGGCGTCACGCGAGACGCCGGAAGGCACGAAGCCCAACGAACGGTAGACGGAGTTCGATCGGGAGTTCTTTTCGGGCACGCCCACCCAGATGCGGTGCATGCCCAGGCCGACGGGCTGCGGCGCGAATCCGAAGGTCATCACACGGGGCATCGCGTCTCGCGAGTAGCCACGGCCGCGGTAGTCGCGTCCAAGAATCACCTGGATGCGCGCGGAACGCGACCACGCGTCCACGTCGATCAGAAAGATCATGCCGATCACATTGTCGGTCGCGGGGGCATCGGTTTCGCCGTCGTCGTCATGGTCGGCGTCGGTGAGGATGGCCCAGGCCACGGTGCGGCGGGATTCGGGATCGCCCACGCCGGATTCGACCGGCTGCTGCCCGTTCATCCAAGCCACGGAACGTCGAACCCACGCGTGCACCAGCGCGCGCTCGGCGGCCGCGTCCTTGCCGGTGATCTTGGACGCGCCATAGAAGGCATCCAGCTCGTCGAGCCTGAGCAGGTCCTCCACGGTGGCGGGCCTCAGATGCACCATCTCGCCACGAATCGGCGGAATGACGATGCGTGCAGGCAGCTCGCGGGACGACTCCCCTGTTTTCTGAGCGGTGTTCTCGATCATGGTTCCTAACATTTCCTCATGATTGGTCAACAATCAATGCCGAACATATCTTACTCGGCTGTATGAACGCTGGAAGAAGCTCGGACGTGATATGCCCCACACCTCCCCAGCCGCACGGCGTGTTCCATTCTCCGTTTCGTCGCCTCCCGAGGGGGGGCGGCTCTCTTTCCGACTCGTCATCCTAAGCGGAGGGCGTGGCCCGGAGTCGAAGGATCTCTTGGAAACACCGGTTGGGGATTCTTCGACTCCGCTACGCTCCGCTCAGAATGACGAGGGAACAAGGTGTCCCGCCCGACAAGACGAAGGGCCTCTCCGCGCATAGCACGGAGAGGCCCTCATAGCCGGGAGAAAGGCTACTTGATCTTGCCCATCACGACCTTGGTGACGGCCTTCGCATCGGCCTGGCCGCGCGTGGCCTTCATCACCGCGCCGATGATCACGCCCATCGGCTTCATGTTGCCGCTCTTGAGCTTCTCGGCGACGTCCGGGTTGGCGGCGAGCGCCTCGTCCACGGCCTTGTCGATCAGGCCGTCGTCGGAGACGATCTTATAGCCGTGCTTCTCGACGACCTCGGCGGGCGTGCCCTCGCCGGCGAGCACGCCGACGACGGTCTGCTTGGCGAGCTTGTCGTTGAGCTTGCCCTCGGCGATGAGCTTCTCGACCTCGGCCACGTCGGCCGCGGTGATCGGCAGCTCCTCCAGCGAGACGCCCTTGGCGTTGGCCTCGCGGCTGAGCTCGCCAAGCCACCACTTGCGCGCGCCAGCCGCGGTGGCACCGGCGGCGACGGTGGCCTCGATCAGATCGAGCGCGTCCGCGTTGAGCACGTCGCGCATCTGCAGGTCGCTCAGACCCCATTCTGCCTTGAGCCGGTTGCGGCGCTCGCGCGGCATCTCCGGCATCTCGGCCTCGATGCGGGCGATGTGCTCCTTGGTGATGTGCAGCATCACCAGATCGGGGTCGGGGAAGTAGCGGTAATCGTCGGCGTCGGACTTGACGCGGCCGCCGGCGGTGGACTGCGAGGACTCATCCCAATGGCGGGTCTCCTGCAGGATCTCACCGCCCTCGGAGAGAATCTGCGCCTGACGGCGGATCTCGTACTGCACGGTCTTCTCGATGGCACGGAACGAGTTCACGTTCTTCGTCTCGGAACGGGTGCCGAAGGGGTCGGAGGCCGAACGGCGCAGCGACACGTTCACATCGGCGCGCATATTGCCCTGCTCCATGCGGGCGTGGCTGATGTTCAGCGCGCGCACGATGTCGCGGATGGCGCGCATGTACGCGGCCGCGATCTCCGGCGCGCGTTCGCCCGCGCCCTCGATGGGCTTGGTGACGATCTCGATCAGCGGCACGCCGGCGCGGTTGTAGTCGACCAGCGAGTGGTCGGCGCCTTCGATGCGGCCGTCGGAACCGCCCACGTGGGTGTTCTTGCCGGCGTCGTCCTCGATGTGGGCGCGCTCGATCGGCACGCGGAAGACGGTGCCGTCCTCCAGCTCCACGTCCAGATAGCCGTTGCCGTTGGTGGGCTTGTCGTACTGCGAAATCTGGTAGTCGCGCGGCATATCCGGGTAGAAGTAGTTCTTGCGGGAGAACTGGCTCCATTCGGCGATCTCGCAGTGCAGGGCCAGGCCCAGCTTGATCGCGTAGTCCACGGCGGTGGCGTTCAGCACCGGCAGCGAACCGGGCAGGCCGAGCGAGACCGGGGTGAGCTGGCTGTTCGGCTCGCCGCCGAAGGCGACCTCCGCCGGGCAGAACAGCTTGGTGGTGGTGCTGAGCTCCACGTGGGTTTCCAGACCGAGGACCGGGTCGAACTGCTTGACGGCCTCGGAGTACTTCATCAGTTTGTCAGCCATGATGCTTCCTTAGTTCCTTTCCGATTCCGCGCGTCTCACTCGCCCAGCCAGGGGGTGTTGAGGGACTGCCAGATCGGGCCGCCCCACTGCTCTTCCAGCGCGGCCTCAAGCGCCGCGGCCGGCTTGTACATCACCTCGTCGCGCTGCTGGGGCGCGATGAGCTGGAAGCCGACCGGCAGACCGTCGTCGGACAGGCCCGCGGGGATCGACATGGCGGGCATGCCGGCGAGGTTCGCGGGGATGGTGGCGATGTCGTTCATATACATGGCCAGCGGATCGTCCATCTTCTCGCCGAACTTGAACGCGGTGGAGGGGCTCGTCGGGGAGACGAGCACGTCGCACTGTTCGAAGGCCTTGTTGAAGTCGTCGATGATCAACGTGCGCACCTTCTGGGCCGAGCCGTACCAGGCGTCGTAGTAGCCGGCGGAGAGCGCGTAGGTGCCCAGGATGATGCGGCGCTTGACCTCGTCGCCGAAGCCGGCCTCACGGGTGTAGGCCATCATGTTGGCGGCGGTGGAGGGCACGCCGGCCGGTGGCATCACGCGCAGGCCGTAGCGCATGCCATCGTAGCGGGCGAGGTTCGAACTCACCTCGGAAGGCATGATGATGTAGTAGGCGCCCAGCGCGTACGGGAAGTGCGGGCAGCTCACCTCGGTGACCTGAGCGCCCATGGATTCGAGCAGGGCGACGGCCTCGTTGAAGCGGGCTTCGACGCCGGGCTGGAAGCCTTCGCCGCCGAGTTCCTTGACCAGGCCGACCTTGAGGCCCTTCAGGTCGCGCTTCATGCCCTCGCGGGCGGCCGCGGCCATCGGGCGCGGGCCTTCGGGGATGGAGGTGGAATCGCGCTTGTCATGGCCGCCGATGATCTCCTGCAGCAGCGCGGAATCCAGCACCGTGCGGGTGACGGGGCCGATCTGGTCGAGCGAGGAGGCCATGGCGATTGCGCCGAAACGGCTCACGCCGCCGTAGGTGGGCTTGACGCCGACGGTGCCGGTCAGGGCGCCGGGCTGGCGGATCGAGCCGCCGGTGTCGGTGCCGAGGGCCAGCGGCGCCTCGAACGCGGCCACCGCGGAGGCGGAGCCGCCGCCGGAGCCGCCGGGCACGCGCTCGGTATCCCACGGATTGTGGGTGGGGCCATAGGCGGAATGTTCGGTGGACGAGCCCTGCGCGAACTCGTCGAGGTTGGTTTTGCCCAGGATCGGCATGCCGGCGGCCTTGAGCTTCTCGATCACGGTGGCGTCGTACGGCGGCACCCAGCCTTCGAGGATCTTCGAGGCGGCGGTGGTTTCGATGCCCTTGGTGACGATCATGTCTTTGATCGCGATCGGCACGCCGGCCAGCTCGGGCAGCGCAGCCTTCTCGTCGGCGGATTTCGCGTCGAAGGCGTCGGCCTGCTCGCGGGCCACGTCGGCGGAGACCTTGAGGAAGGCGTTGACGCTCGGCTCGGCGGCCTCGATCACCTCGAGATGGGCGTCGACCAGCTCGCGGCTGGACACTTCGCCGGACTTGACCTTGGCGGCCATCTCAACGGCGGACAGTTTGACGATGTCGTTGGTGTTCACGGTCATCTCACTCCTCCCCCAGAATGCGCGGCGCGACGAACATGCCGGCCTCGGTCTTCGGACCACCGGCGATGGCTTCCTCCTGCGTGAGCGGGGTCTCGGGCACGTCGGGGCGCAGATAGGCCTCGAGCGGCACGGGGTTCGCGGTGGGGGCCACGTCCGCGGACGCGACCTCCTGCACCTTGTTGATGGAGTCGGCGATGACGTTCAGCTCGCCTTGCAGACGGGTGATCTCCTCATCGGTGAGCGCGATGCGGGCGAGATCGCCCAAGTGCTCGATTTCTTCACGTGTGAATGTAGGCATGCGCCCTACTATACGTGCGGTTTGTGACACGCGCGAGAGAACGTCCGCTTCCGCTTATTTGACGTCCGCGCGCCTGGTGACGAGCAGCCCGGCGCCCCAAGCCACCACGGTCCAGGCAAGCAGGATCAGACCGGACTGCCACCATTGCGGGACCCAATAGTCCTGCGGGATGGCGGCGCTCACGGAGTCCCGGATGCCGGCGGTCAGAAAGTTGTTCAGCGCTGAATCGGGCAGACAGTAGGCCACCGAGCCGAGCCAGGAGAAGCGGCTGGAGGCCAGCGAGACGATGGAGACCACGGAGGAGAGGATCATCAGCAATCCCACCACCGCGCACACGCCGCCCACGGTGGAGCGGGTCAGTCCGCCGAGACCTTGGGCCAGCAACGCGACCAGCATCATCGCCACGGGGAATCCGACCAGCACGACCGGCACGATGCGGCGTTCGTCGCCGGCAAGCGCGGTGACCTCGTATCCGCCGGTCATCGCCGTCATCACACCCCAGGCGAGCAGGATGCCCACCACGGAGGCGAGCAGGGTGAACAGCGCCACGGCCAGCGATTTGGAGGTGTAGAACATGCCGCGGCGCGGATTGGCCACCAGCGACGACTGCACGCTGGAGGTGGTGTATTCGCTGGTGATGGCCATCACGCCGAAGATGGCGACGACCAGTGCGGACGCGGAGCCGGACGCGGCGAGCATCGACCACATGTCGGAGGCGGCGAGCGGCTGGGGCTCGGCCGCCACTTCGGCGGTGGTGGGGTCTATGGAGGCGAGCAGGGTCACGGCCCACACGCTCAGCGCGGCCATCGACACCGTGACCGCGATGGTGATGCCGAGCAGCCATTTGGTGGAGTTCAACGACCAGAGTTTGATCAGTTCGGCTTTGAGGCTGCCGCCGAAGGTGAGACGGGCGTGGCGGTTCACGCTGCGGCTGGCGGCATAGGTGTTGCGCTGGTTCATCGCGCTTGTCGTGTTCATTGTGTTCATCGCGCGGCCTCCGAATCCGTTGCGGTTATTGGGGTTGCGGGGTCGACACCCTGTGTGGATCCTTGCGGAGCATTCCGTGAAACATCCTGTGAAACACCGTGTGAAACAGCTTGTGAAACATTTTGCGGACCACTTTGAAGACCACTTTGCAAAGCGCTTTGCGAATCACTCTGTGGCCCACTCTGCTGTCCATTTTGCAACCCACTCTGCAGGCCACTTTGCGGACCGGCGACGCCGACTGGAGCGCCCGCGACGCCGGGCACATCCGCGGTGAGGTATTCCGCGTGGCTGTGGGTCAGCGCCATATAGGCGTCCTCAAGAGACGCGCGCTCCTCGACCAGTTCGTAGGTCACCAGCTGCGCCTGCGCGAAGGTGCGGGCCGCGGTTTTCAGGTCGGCGCCGACGATGCGGAACACCTCGCCCTCTTCGGGATCGCTGGAAAGGCGGACGGCGGGCGCGAGCCGCACTTCGGGAGCCTGCGCGAAGATGGCGTGCAGTCTGGCCGGATCGGGTGTGCACACGCGGATGGCACGGCGCGAATGCTCGGCCACGAAACGCGCGACCGTGGTGGTTTCCAGAATGCGTCCCTGACCGATGATCACCAGATTGTCGGCCGTAAGCGCCACCTCGCTCATCAGATGCGAGCTGAGCAGCACGGCACGGCCTTCGGAGGCGTAATAGCGGCATAGATCGCGCACCCATTTGACGCCTTCGGGGTCGAGGCCGTTGATCGGCTCGTCAAGCACGAGGTTCTTCGGGTCGCCGAGCAGCGCGGCCGCGATGGACAGCCGCTGGCTCATGCCCAGCGAAAACTGCCCGGCCTTACGCTTTTTCACGGCGGTGATGCCGGTCATGTCGATCACCTCGTCGACGCGGCGCTTGGGAATGCCGTTGGTCGCGGCGAGCGCGCGCAGATGGTCATAGGCGGAGCGCGAACGGTGGGCGGATTTGGCGTCGAGCACCGCGCCGACCTCGCGCAGGGGCGCGGACGACTTGGCGAACGGATGGCCGTCGATGAGCGCGCGTCCCGCATCCGGCGCGATCAGCCCCAGCGCAGCACGCATGGCGGTGGATTTGCCCGCGCCGTTGGGTCCGAGAAATCCTGTGACGACGCCGTCTTCGGCGATGAAGCTCACATCGTTCAACGCCTGCTTGGAACCGAACCGTTTGGAAAGCCCTGTTATCTCAATCATGGCTCCAACCTAGCCGACTTTCGTCCAACCGCATATCTTTCGACGTTCCCGGTCATCACATGTGTACCGGCACAAGACGATCACCTGGCTGACATTCACGTCCAATTCGCCGGTTATCACATGCGCACCGAAACAAGACCGAATCGGCCGTTATCAGGAGGATGGGTCGAAAATCTCAGGAAGATACCATGAAACGCCATCATGTCCGGAAGGATGGCGCTGTTTACTGATATCAGCTGCAATAAGCCGGAAACCCCAACAGGTTTCTGATAACTGAACCCTTTCTCCTCTTCTTCTCTCTCCGGCCCGGAGGCCTTCCAGCCTCCGGGTTTTTCCTTGCCCGAGCACAGGCCGAATGCATGCCGACGACGCATCGGTATCACTGCTGACAACGATTCAACCGCGTGCACAAACAGTCAACTGCACTGATAAAAAATGGCCAGCTACCGTAGTAAAAAACAGCCAACTACCGTAGTAAAATATAGCCAACTACCGTAGTAAACCTCGATAAAGCTTGAAATTTCAAGGAATGAGTGGTTATGACAAAACGTTATATGAAGCGCATTTACGATCAAGTGCTCAAAGATCGTCTGGAAGCCAAAGGCGCGGTGCTTGTCGAGGGACCGAAATGGTGCGGCAAGACGTCCACGGCGGAGCAAATCGCATCCAGCGCCATATATCTGCAAAATCCCAGCTCGCGCGTCCAGAATCTGCGCATGGCTGAGATGGATCCGGCTAGATTGCTGAGGGGAGATGTCCCGCGGCTGATTGACGAGTGGCAGGATGCGCCCAATCTGTGGGATGCGGTGCGTTTCGAAGTCGATCATCGCGATGATTTCGGCCAATTCATTCTGACTGGATCCAGCGTGCCCACCGATCTCAACGCGCTGCATCACACGGGTACGGGCCGTATCGCCCGCATGAAGATGCGCACGATGTCGCTGCTCGAATCAGGGGATTCAACCGGTGAAGCGTCGTTATCCGCACTGTTTCAAGGCGGGCAAACAACAGCGCAGGGACGACAGACGGATATACGCGATTTGGCCTTTCTGCTATGTCGAGGTGGTTGGCCGAGGGCGGTTGGCACGTCAGAAAAAGTGGCGCTGCGCCAGGTAGTGGATTATCTCGATGCGGTATGCGAGATTGACATCTCCCGTGTGGATGAGGTGCGGCGGAACCCAGCCCATGCGCGAATGCTGCTGCGCTCCTACGCGCGCATGATTTCGTCGCAGGGGACGCTCTCCGCCATGCAAATGGATTTGCGTTCGACGGGAATCGAAATGTCCGAATCGACGTTTTTGGAATATGTGGAGGCGCTGCGCAAGCTCTTCGTCATCGACGATCTTTCGGCTTGGAATCCAAATCTTCGTTCGAAAGTCGCCATCCGCACTTCGCCGACGCGGCATCTGTGCGACCCATCGATCGCCGCCGCCGCTCTGGAGACCGGCCCCGACGAACTGGTGGATGATCTCGAGACGTTCGGGCTTCTGTTCGAAAGCATGTGCGTCCGCGACCTGCGCGTATACGCCGACGCGTTGGACGGAACGGTTTTCCACTACCGCGACAAACTGGGCTTGGAATGTGATGCCGTCGTGCATCTACGCGACGGCCGATACGGGCTGATTGAAATCAAACTGGGCGGAGAGAGCCTGATCGCTCAGGGCGCGTCCACGTTGCAGGCCCTCGCCCGGAAAATCGACACGACCAAAATGCGCGCCCCCTCGTTCCTGATGGTGCTCACTGGGACCGGTGATTTCGCCTACGCGCGGGAAGACGGCGTCTGGGTAGTCCCCATCTGCGCCCTAGGCGCATGACTCTCACATAACATGCTGGCTACAGCGTGGCCACCTCGCTGGAGGCGTGGCGTGGGCGCAGGAGAGCAATCCGTCACACGGCGTGCTGGGCGATCCAGCCGTGCATGGCGACGGCGGCGGCGGCACCGGCGTTGATGGAGCGCACCGAACCGAATTGTGAGATGTACACCACATCGTCGGCCAGCTCGAGGGCTTTTTCGCTCAGGCCAGGGCCTTCCGCGCCGAAGAGCAGCAGGCAGCGCTTGGGGAAGCGATAGGTCTCCAACGGCACCGCGCCGGGGATGATGTCCATGGCGATGACGCGGGCCGCCTCCAACTCGCGGATGCGCGCGTCCGCGGCGGCGATACGCGCGGTGGTCTCGTCGAGCCGCGCGACCGAATCATCCGCATACGAACCGGAGGCGATGTCGTGCGCGCGCAACGCCGCGGCGGCGGCCTGCGAGCGCGCGAAGGCGATTTCGCCGGCGATGCGGTTGCGCCAGCATTCCACGAGTTCGGCGATGGAGGGATGATGTTCGACATGCTGGTACAGCTCGGTCATCAACGCACCTTTGCGGTTCCACTTATGCGGGCCGACGATATGCACGCGCCGCGCCTGGAAGGCGTTGGCGGTGCGCACCATGGAGCCGATGTTGAAGTCGTGCGTCCAGTTCTCCACCGCGACTTCGAAATCATGGCGGCCGCGCGCGTCAAGATCGGCTTTGATGGCGGTCACCGTCCAGTATCGGTAGCGGTCGAGCACGTTGCGGCGATCGCCCTCGTCAAGCAGGGCAGTGTCATAGCGCGCGTCGAACGCGGGAGATGCCGGATCGTCGGGGCGCGGCTCGCCGGGGTGGGTTTCGGCCCATGGACCGAGCCCGATTTCGCGGAAGGTCGGTTCGCCGGAGGCTTTGGCTGCTGCGGAGATGGCGTTAGGAGCGTGCATAGGCGTGTGGTGTTCTTCCCGGATGCGGAGTATCGAGCGAATGTTGGCGATAGGTCATCGCGATGGTCGGAATGGTCGAACGACCGGTTGACCGGAGCCGAGTGGTTAGATGGCCGAGTGGCAAAGTGGCCGACGGGACGAGACTACGCCGCGTCATAATGCGTCTCCGTCATGCGTTGGCATCCATGCGTTGGCTATGCGTTGAGTTCGGATTCGTCGAACACGGGCACGAACGGCAGGGAGCGCTGTTCGTCGGTGGCGGGGTTGATCACTTCGATCACGGCATTGCCGCTCGCCGAGCCCGCCGATTCTCCGGTTTCGCCCACGCCACCGACCAACGAGGTGATGGCCACGACTTGGGCGCCTTGGGCTTCGACCACGCCGAAGTCGAGACTGAGCTCGTTGCCGTTGCGCAGGGTGACCAGCGAACTGGTCTGCACATAGGATTTCTCGGACAGCCAGGCATCCACCAACACCACACGACGGCCTTCGATCGAGGGGCCTTTGATGGAGGGGTAGACGAAATCCATCACGAAACCGTCGAGGTCCTCGCCTCGGGAAGCGGCCGCCTGAATCATGGCGGACACCAGCGGCACGGCGGCGGCGGTGAGCGCGCCGACGGCGTCGAAGTCGTCCACCGAATATCCGGCATCCTCCAATGTGTCCAGCATCACGTGGCCCATCACGGCGGCGGCGCGATGGTCGAAGGTGACGGCGTTCAATTCGCTGAACGGCTTGCCCACCACATGGTCGCGCAGCATCACACGCAGTTGCTCGCGCGGGTCAAGCATGGCGAAATCGACGGCGTCGACGCGCTGGTCGGGCGTGCCGGTGGGACGGAATCCTGTGGTCTGCTTCTCGGTCATAGCGCCCACCTTAGCGTCAGATATGGTCGGGCTTGGGAACTCGGCACTATCGACAGGCGTCATCAGCCAGCATCATCAACCGACGTTGTCGGCGGGCGCCATCAGCCGACGCTATCGGCCGACACCATCAGTCGGCACCATCAGTCGGATTCGTCTTCCGCGGGGGATTCGGTGACCTCGGGCGCGGACAGCTCGCGGATGTTGCTTTTCTCCGGGTCAAGCAGCGGCACCTCGCCGATCACTTTGGACGAGTCGATTTTCTGCAGCTTGCGCGCCGTGGGCAGCACGCGCCCCTCCAGGCTGGAAACGAACTGGTTGTATGCGGTGACGGTTTTAGTGATCTGGCCGCCCAGCTTGACGGCGTGCTCGCCCAGCACGGCGAAGCGGTCGTAGAGTTCGCGCGACAGGTCGAACAGCACCTTGGCGTCGTCGGTCAGACTCTGCTGGTGCCAGGCGTAGGCCACGGACTTGAGCACGGCCCACAGCGTGACCGGCGAGGTCAGCGCCACCTTCTTGGCGAAGGCGTCGTCCATCAGCGTGGGGTCGGCCTCCAACGCGGCCTGCAGCAACGCCTCGTTGGGAATGAACGCCACCACGAAATCCGGCACCGTGGGGAACGCGTTCCAATAGGCCCGCTCCCCCAGCGTGCGCACATGCTCGCGCAACGCCTTCGCATGGGCGCGCAGCAGGTCGGAGCGTCGAGCGAGTTCCTCGGCGCTGGCGGTCTGGGGAATCTCACAGGCGCGCTGATAGTCGGAGTAGGGCACTTTGGCGTCGATCGGAATGGTTTTGCCGCCGGGCAGATGCACGATCATATCCGGACGCTGGGTGCGGCCGTCCGCGCCGGTGACCACCACCTGGGTGTCGAAGTCGACATGTTCCAGCAGTCCCGCGGATTCCACGATATTGCGCAATTGGGCCTCGCCCCACGCGCCGCGCACCTTGTTGTCGCGCAATGCCGCCGACAGCGAGCTGGTCTCCTTGTCGAGACGAGCCTGCTGTTCGCCGAGTCCTTTGAGTTGCTCGCCCAACGCGCCCATCTCGCGCTTGCGGCCCTCTTCGATCTGCGTGACCTTGTTCTGCAACGCGTCGAGATTCTTGGCCACGGGAGCGAGCGCCTCCAACACCTTGCTCTGTTCGGCCATCGCCTTGGCCTGGGCGAGACGACGCTCCTCGGCCGCCTTAGCGTCCTCCTCACGTTTGGCCTGGGCCTCGGCCTGGGCGCGTTCGCGTTCATGCTGGATGCGGATCTGTTCGGCCTGCTGGGCCTGCGCCAACTGCGATTTGACGAAGGCGAGCTGCTGGTTCAGCCCCTCCAGCTGAGCGCGCGACGCCGCCACCTGCGTCTCACGTTCGGCGACTTCCGCACGGGCGGACTCGAGCGAGGCCTTCAGCCCATCGATCTCCTCGGCGCGTGAGGCGCGCGCGAGCTCCTGTCCCTTGCCCCGGCCATACAGAAATCCGGAGAGCAGCCCCAACGCGGCACCGACCAGCAGCGCCACAACGATCATCACCACAGCAACAGTATCCATGCTTCCAGTAAAGCAGCCCTTGCGAACAGCGGTACTTTTTTACCGACCCGAGGACGTGGCGGTGCGGCCCCTTCGACTACGACTTCACGAGACGGGCGATGGCCGCCGAAGCCTCCGTCAGCTTCTCATCGGCCACCGGCCCTCCCTCCTCGGCCGCCTGGCGCACACAATGGTGCAGATGGTCGTCCAGCAAAAGCAACGCCACCGATTTGAGCGCCGAATCGGCGGCGGAGATCTGCGTCAACACGTCGATGCAATACCGATCCTCCTCCACCATGGCCGCCAACGCCCGAACCTGCCCCTCGATGCGATGCAACCGGGTCAGCACTTTGGCCTTGTCCTCGCCATACCCATGCATGGCAACACCTCCCATCCAATCGACGCTTGGCATAATTGTTTGCAGTATACCATGTGGGGGTATAGGGTATAGTAATAGGCGGCGGCTTTGTCCGCCGTGGTCGAAACCGCCCACGACAACCACCGTCAGGAAGCGAGGTTCGCGCCTATGGAAGGCAATCCAATGGCATCCGCGATCATTCTGTTGGTCGCGGCGGTCTTCACCGCGGGCATCCTGTGGTTCTTCTTCGCCAGGCAGCGGGGCACGGCCGGCGAACTCGCCGACGATGGCGGCAGCCAGAGCGCGACGATCACCGTGAAGGGCGGCTACTCCCCCGCCGTGGTGACCATGCGGGCGGGCGTGCCCGCCACACTGCGCTTCGACCGGCAGGAGACCGGCGAATGCACGTCCCACGTGGTGTTCGCCGACTTGGGACTGGACGCGATGCTGCCCGGCAACGCCGTCACCGAAGTGCGGCTGCCCGCGCTGGCGTCGGGCGAATACCCCTTCGCATGCGGCATGAACATGGTGCACGGACTGCTGCGCGTCGAAGGCGACGCCCCGGCCGGAATGGACGCGGCGGCAAGCGGTTCGGCATCGAACGCCGCATCGCCGGACGCATTCCGCGCGCCTTCGAATCGCCGTTCCACAGGCGAAACGGGAACATCGGGCGAATCGGGACAGACATGCCCATCCTGCGCGAACGGACCGCACGCCTCCGCCCCGGCCTCCGCCGACTACGTCGAAGCGGAACGGCGCGAAGCCGACGAACGCCGCAACGAAATCACGCATCTGACCCGACTCGTGACGGTGGGCGCGGTACTGACCGCACCTGTGTTCGTGGTGATGATGCTGCATATGGTCAACCACATGTGGGTGCCGCAATGGCTGATGAACCCCTGGTGGCAGGCCGCGCTCATCACTCCGGTGATGTTCTATTGCGGAGCGCCGATCCACCGTGTGGGCTTCCCCGCGCTGGCGCACCGCTCGCCCGATATGAATTCGCTGGTTTCGCTGGGAACCTCGGCCGCGTACCTGTACAGTCTGGTGGTCTGCGTGGCGCCCGGACTGCTGCCCGAGGGCTCGCGCGAGCCGTATTTCGAATCGGTGGGTGTGGTGATCACCCTGGTACTGCTTGGCCGCCTGATGGAGACCAAGGCGCGCGAAGGCACCGGCAAGGCGGTGCAAAGTCTGATCACGCTGCGTCCTCGCGTGGCGCACCGGCTCGACACGGATCTGTTCGGCGCTGACGCCACCGCCGACTCCGGTCGCGCGTTCGGCATGATCGACGCAACCGACGCCACCAACGCCGCCAACGCGACCGACTCCACAGCCGACCCCAGCCACACGTTCGCCACGACCGACGCAAACGCCGCCATCGACACAACTAACGCCGCCACCACGACCGACGCGGCAAACGTCGGCACCTCCGGTTCCGCAACCTCCCCGTCGAACGCTCCCACAGGCCACGCCCCATGGATGAACCCCGCCAACGCCACGGATGTCGACATCGACGAGGTGCGGGCCGGCGATCTGATCGTGGTGCGCGCCGGCGAGCGCGTGCCGACCGACGGCGTGATCGTCGCGGGCGAGGCGCGCGTGGACGAGTCGATGATCACCGGCGAATCCGAGGCGGCGACCAAGTCCGCCGACCATGCGCCGACGCTGACCGGCGCGACCGTGCTGCTGTCGGGCAACGTGCTGATGCGCGTCACGCGCGTGGGCGGCGACACCGTGCTCTCGCAGATCATCGCGATGGTGGCACGCGCGCAGGCGACGAAAGCGCCGGTGCAGCGCATGGCCGACCGTATCGCGCGGGTGTTCGTTCCCGCGGTGATGGTGATCGCCGTGTGGACCTTCGCCATCTGGTTCGCGTTCGGCCCCGACCCGGCGTTGGCGCACGCGCTGGTCACCGCGGTGAGCGTGCTGATCATCGCCTGCCCCTGCGCGCTGGGATTGGCCACGCCGCTGTCGGTGACGGCGGCGACCGGATTGGGTGCGCTGCATGGCGTGCTGGTCACCAGCGCGAAGGCTCTGGAGCAGGCGCGGGATATCGGCACGGTGGTGTTCGACAAAACCGGCACCATCACGCGCGGTATCACCGACGAGACCTCGTCTTGGGATAGGCCGAGCTATGAGTTCGACCCGATCAAGGACGGCTCTCGCGAGGCGGTGGCCGCTTTGCGCGCGGCCGGCATCCGCACGGTGATGCTGTCGGGAGACAAGGCCGAAGTGGCAGAGCGCATCGCCCGCGAGGTCGGCATCGACACAGTGATCGCCCAAGTCAAGCCGGACGGCAAAGCCTATTGGATCAGGCAATTGCAGAACGAACGCGACGGTAAGGCCAACGCGTTCGAGACGGTCGGCGCGGCCGGCGTGGCTCGCCCGGCCGACGCGGCCGAAGCGTCCGATCCAGGCAACGGAGGGGCGCGGGATGCCTCGACTCCGCTCGGCATGAGGGAAGAGCTCGCCACACGCGCACGCGGCACGCACGACGCACAGCCCGGCATGACGAAAGAGCATTCCGCACGCGCGAGCGGAGCGCAATCCCGCCGACCTCGGCTTATCGCCATGGTGGGCGACGGCATCAACGACGCGCCGGCATTGGCTCAGGCCGATCTGGGCATCGCCATCGGCACCGGCACGGATGTGGCCATGCAGTCCGCCGACGTGACGCTGATGAGCGGCGATCTGCGCGGAGTGCTCACCACCATCGAACTGTCCAAGGCCACGATGCGCAATATCCGCGAGAATCTCGGCTGGGCGTTCGGCTACAACCTCATCGGCATTCCGCTTGCGGCAGGCGTGCTGTACCCGATCACCGGCTGGCTGCTCAGCCCGATGATCGCCGGATTGGCCATGGCGTTGAGTTCGGTGTGTCTGGTACTTAACGCAAACCGCTTGCACAAAGCGAAGATCGGCGGAAAATCAATGTTTTCACACAGTGAAAATAACAGGTCTCGGGCGAAAACCGAGATTTCGACACACCAAACTCAAAACGAGGCCTTCGAGAGCGTTCCGCGGGTCATCATCGACGAGCGGAGCGCGCTTGCAACCACCGCAACAGATAAGGAGAACCATATGAACATGCACATGCATGAGGCGGATCCGACCGCCACCGAAACCGCCACCGACCCGGTCTGCGGCATGACCGTCGCCGTGAACGCCGAGGCCATCACCCGCGAGCACGCCGGCGCGACCTACTATTTCTGCGGCGAACGCTGCGCCGTCAACTTCGCCAAAGCCCCCGACATGTTCCTGGAGTAAGCGCCTTCATCTTTCTCATCCCCCTGAGCGAGGCCCGACGCCCCACTCCGCCATCCCACGCGAAGCGCCCCTCCCATCGGAAGATGTGGAGGGGCGCTCGTTCCGTTTTAGACGAAGGCGTCGCGGATTTGCGCGGCGGTGCCGTAGGAGGCCTGCGCGCCGTATCCGGTGGCCGCGTACGCGGACACGTAGGAGGCGAGCTGCGCGGCGTCACGCAGAGCGAAGCCCGACGCGAGACCGGCGAGCACGGTGCCCATAAAGGAATCGCCGCATCCGGTGGTGTCGACGGCGTCGACCTTCACCGGCGCGATCCTGATCACGGGCTCGTCCGATGCGGCGTCCAGCACCACCGACCCGTCGCCGCCAAGCGTGATGATCGCCTGGCCGAAACCGTACGCGCGCATGCGTTCCAGTGCGGAATTCCAATCGAAACCATCCCAGTCGTCATCCTCCGGCTCGGCCACGCCCAGCAGTTGCGCCATCTCATGCTCGTTGACGAGCAGGATGTCGGCGGCCGCGATGAGCTCGGCGGGAATCGTCGGCGTGAACGGCGAGTTGTTCAGCAGCACCTTCACACCGGCGTCGTGGCACATGCGCGCGGCAGCGGCGACGGTGTCGATCGGGCTTTCCAAGCACAATCCCAGCACGGAGGACGAGGTCAGCGTCTCGCGCATCGATTCGGCGTATTCGACCGTGACCTGCGCGTTGGAGCCGGGCGAATACACGATGGTGTTCTCGCCGGCCGCGTCCACGGTGATCACCGTGGTGCCGCTGGGGCCGGGCACACGACGCACGTTCGCCACATCGACGCCCGCGTCGGTGAGCTGGCCGAGCAGGAAGTCCGCGTTGGCGTCGGAGCCGACCGCGCCGAACATGCGCACGGTGGCGCCGATGCGGGCGGCGGCCGAGGCCTGGTTGCCGGATTTGCCGCCGGGTAGAATCCGCAGCGGGCCGCCGTTGACGGTCTCCCCCGGTCCGGGAAGACGTTCGGTGGTGACGGTGTAGTCGGCGTTCATCGATCCAATCACGCTGACCACACCATGGATATCGCCGAGCAATGAGAGAGCCTGCCCGCCTTTGGACATTCGTGTTTCCACTGTTGTTCCTTTCTAGATTTCATATCAATCCGCATATCGCGCGACGCCGGCCGCATCACCGCGCGTCGCCGACCGATCCGCGGGGGACGTAGATCGTCTCCACCCGCTGCGATCGGCTTTGCGCCCGCATCCCGCGCTCCGGCTCCCCGACCATGTCGAGGAACAGACGCGCCCCTCTGCATCCGATCTGGCGGACCTGCTGCGAGATCACCGAAACCTGCGGACTGGCGAGCCGGAACAGTTCCAGGTCGTCGAACGAGACCATCGAAAAATCCTCGCCCATACGCAGCCCCATGCTGCCCATCAACGACATCGCGCGGAGCATATCCTGCGAATAGCCGAAGATCAGCGCGCGGACCCCCGCGTCGGACATCCGCTTCAGCACAGAGCCGCACGAGGCCTGATCGAAGCTTGTGGATTCCACGAACACATGCTCCTCGCCCACCATCTCGCAGGCCAGCGCCCGGAAGACGCTTTCGCGTTCCCGCAACGTCGGCGAGGTGTGCACGGGGCCGGAGACGTAGCCGATTTTGGTGAAGCCATGCGCGCGAAGATCCTCCAGCGCGGCCCGCATTCCGGGGAGCGGATCCGAATCCACAAGCGGGACATCGTCCAGACCGTCGACCCGTCGGTCCACGAACACCACAGGCAGCTCGCGCTCCACCAACAGCTTGAGCGCGTCGGAGGATTCGCCTTGGGGCACGATGATCGCGCCGTCGATATGCTGCGCGAGGATGCTCATGATGAAGGCGTCCTGCCGCGACGCGCTTTCCGATGAGGTGCCGATGAACGTGCAGTATCCCGCGTCGAACAAGGCGTCTTGGATCGAGTACGCGAGTTCCGCGAAATACCCGTTGCGGATGTCCGGGACCAGCAGGCCCACCGTCCGCGTTTTCGACGAGCGCATCGCCTGGGCGCGCGAGTCGGGGATGTAGTTGAGCTCCGCGACCGCACGTTCGACGGTGGCTTTCGTCTCCTTCGAGATTCTTCCGTTGCCGTTCAACGCACGGGAGACGGTGGAGACCGAGATCCCCGCATGTTTCGCGACATCGCGAATCGTGACGTACGCCATCGCGGCTCCTTTCCGTGCAGCCCGGCATGCGGTGGGCCGCGTCGCTTCCGTACCTGCGCGCAAGACCGCATCGCCTTGCGTTCGCATGCTTCCCGAATCGTCCATGGTTCGGCTCACGGGCTTGCGGGCCTTCTTCGCCGTGTGGAGCGTCCTTCGGGCGGCGACGCATCGGAAAAACGGCGCGCTCTCCCGCCTTCACCGCCAACCACACATGACGACGATTCGAATATTATGCAGTAACGTTTGCGCAAATCAATCAGATTGATTGAGCTTACTTTGCGGTAACGTTTCCGCAATCATAAAACACAGTTCCGCCGGCGGCAACTTGGCCGGCATGCACGGCGTGTCCTGTCAAAAACGCGAGCGGCATCCTGAACGCGGCCGGCAATCCGCGCGCCGGATACCCGCGCGGAATCCCAATACCCCGGCGAGAATCGCAAAAGGCAGGTCGAGTGCACCTTTCTGGGTCGCCACCGTCCAAGACCCCGGCGAGAATCGCAAAAAAGGAATATCAGCCGACCCAGCTCAACCGACCCAGCTCAGTCGGACCCAGCTCAGCCAATCCGGCTCAGTCGATCCGGCTTAACCAATCCAGCTCAACCGACCCAACTCAGCCAGTCCAACTCAGCCAATCCGGATCAGCCAATCCGGCCCAACCAATCCGAGCCCAGCCGACCCAGCTCAACCGACCCACAGTTCCGAGTCGAGCGGCCACTCGTTGGGAGAGCATCCGAGCAGATCCATGGATTGCTGCTGCATCAGCGGCGCGGGTTGCCCGGCTCCAGCGCAGGTCGTCTCATTGTCGACATGACCCAGGCGATGCCCAACCTCATGGTTGATCACCATCCTGCGGTATCGCGCCAATGTGCCGCCGTTGGCGAGCCAATCCTCGGTCGCGGAATTCCATCGATCGACATTGATGATCACCTGGTCGCCGACCCGGCAGCTGTAGGATTCGGAGCAGCCCTCGGAATACGAGCTCATATACTGCGCTTCGGAGAGGATCAGCGTCATATCGCATTGCCCGTCCGTGCTTTCCTCGAAGGTCACGCCCGCGCGCGGCCACCCTTCGGAGCTGTTCAGCGTGGAGAAGACCGTGTCGGAGAAAGCGGTCGCATCGCCGACCTCGCCATTGGTGGCCACGCAATACCGGTATCGGATCGTGGCCAGACCGCTCGCGTTCGCCGTCTGTTCGGCTTGGGCCAGCAGTTCGGCACGCTGCTCGGCGCTTAACGGGCTGGTTTCGGCCGTCTCATCATCCGATGACTGCGCGCTTCCGTCCGCGCTCTCGGTGCCGTCGGCATCGTCGGATCCGTCGGACTCGCCGTCCGAATCGTCTTCGTTCTGCGCGGGCGAAGACGACGATGTTTGCGAGGATTGCGAGGCGGCGCCGTCCCCAGCGGTATCCGTCGCCTTGCCTGAATGCCATATCACGAACATCACGACCAGCGCCGCGATCAGCAGCACATCCAGCACCCCGAACACCACGATGCGGCGGATCCTGTAGATTCGGCGCAGCTCCCGCTCCCGCCGCCTGGCGTCCGCCCGCGACGGCGAACGCCCATCCCCCGCAGTCGTCGCGACGTCATCGCCCCGGCTTGTCGCCTGCGGTTTTAACGCAGATACGACAACACCCACGAATCTGAGGAATGGATTGTTGCTACTCATAACAACGCCGATTCTAGACCCGTGGGTGTGACGTAACCGTTATCGCTCCGTTATGCGAACAGCGTCTGGTAGAGGAAGGCACCCACGATGGCGCCCAGAATCGGCGCGACCACCGGAATCCACGCCTCGGCCCAGCGCGAGGAGCCCTTGTGGGCGATCGGCAGGATGGCGTGCATCAGGCGCGGCATCAGATCGCGGGCGGGATTGAGGCCGGGGCCGGTCGGGCCGCCCATGGAGGTCACCAGACCCCACACGATGAAGCCGACGACGATCGCGGCCGCGGCCGGGGTCTCCTCGCCCCACGGCGAGGTCAGGCAGCACAGCGCGCCCAGCACCAGCATGAGGGTACCGAAGAACTCGTTGAGGAAGTAGTTCACCTTGGAGCCGGAGGCGTCGGTGGTGCAGAAGGTTCCGAGGATCGCGCCCTCGTTCTCGGTGGCCTGGTAATGCGGGTAGTAGGTCACGTACACGATGAGCTGGCCCACGGCCGCGCCCAGCAGCTGGGCGATGACATAGGGGAGCACCAGCGACCAGTCGAACATGCCGTTGACGGCCTGGGCGATGGTCATGGCCGGGTTGATGTGCGCGCCGGAGATGGCGCCGAACATCAGCACGGGGAACATCACGCCGAAGCCGTAGCCCATGGCGATGGTCAGCCAGCCGGAGGCATGGCCCTTGGTGCCTTTCAGCTCGACGTTGGCCACCGCGCCGTTGCCGAAGATCATCAGCACGGCCGTACCCACGAATTCCGCGGCCAAAATGGTGAACAGGGAGTATTCCATACGGAGATCCTTTGACTTCTTCTCTATCTGATTGCTTCTCTATCGATTGAAGCGATACCTAACAAAAAACCCGCCAGACCGGCGGGTGTTCTTGTTTGTGCCCCCTCAGGGACTCGAACCCTGGACACGCTGATTAAGAGTCAGCTGCTCTAACCAACTGAGCTAAAGGGGCGTTGGTCATTTCTTGAGCCGAGTGAACAGTTTACTCAGGCTCGATAGATATGCAAGTCGGCGTGTCGCGACATCATCCCATCAACACCCGCACGGTACGCGCCCCATACGCGCGCCCATGGTGCGCCCATCGTGCGGTACATGGTGCGGTGGTGCCCATGGTGCGGTGCCTACATGGTGCGGTGGGTTGGAATTTCAACGTTTTCAAGGCACCGCACCATGGAAAGTACGGCACCATGGGCACACCGCACCATGGACCGCACCATGGGCCGCACGATGGGCCGCACGATGGGACACCCACCACAGGGACCATGATGGGGATATGCGAAAGCCTCCCCAAGCGAGCCCGGGGAGGCTTTCGATGCTTAAGCTCAGACTTTGTGCAGTCTGATGGGGTCAGGCCGTAAGGCCCAACGTCACTCGGCCACGACCTTCACGGTGAAGGACGCGGTGATCTCCGGGTGCAGGGCCACCTTGGCGGCGAAGTCGCCGGTGGTCTTGATGGTCTCGACCTCGATGGCCTTCGGATCGACGGAGGCCTTGGAGGCCAGAGCCTTGGCGATCGCGTCGGCGGACACGCCACCGAACAGCTTGCCGGACTCGGAGACCTTGGCGGCGATCGTCACGGTGGTGCCCTCGATGGCGTCCTTGGCGGCGACGGCATCCTCGCGGGTGGCGACGGCCTTGGCCAGACGGGCGCGCTTCATGGCGGCGATCTGAGCCTCGGCACCCTTGGTCCACGCGAAGGCGAGGCCCTGCGGAATCAGGTAGTTGCGGGCGTAGCCGAGCTTGACCTCGACGACGTCGCCGGGATGACCGAGGTTGGAGACGGTCTTGGTGAGAATAACCTTGGTATCAGCCATGTTCTAATCCTCCTGAACTCAGCGGCCCGAGGTGGCGTACGGCAGCAGGGCCATCTCGCGGGCGTTCTTGATCGCCTTCGAGATCTTACGCTGCTCCTGCACGGACACACCGGTGATACGACGGGAACGGATCTTGCCGCGATCGGAGATGAACTTGCGCAGCAGCGCGACGTCCTTGTAATCGATCTCGGTGACCTTCGCCGCCTTCAGCGGGTTCGGCTTCTTCTTGAACGGCTTGACCGGCGGTTGCGGCCTCTTGCGTGACATGATGTTCTCCTTACAAACTATGTATCTATATTCGCTGCGTAAGCTGGACTGGCTTAGAACTCAGGCTCGTCGCTTTCCCCACCGAAGTCGGCGGATCCGCCGAATGTGGAGAAGCCTCCCGAACCGCCCGCGTTGCCCCACGGATCCGCGGCGGGCGCGGCGGCGGGGTTGGAGGGCATGGCGGAGGCGCCGCCGGAATATCCGGCGCCACCCTGATAGCCGCCGTTGCCACCGGCGAAGCCAGCGCCGGCGTTGCCGCCGAAGCCCTGGCCGCCCTGTGCGCCGCGACCCTGGAAGCCGCCCTGACCGGACGACTGACGGGTCACCTGCGCGGTGGCATACCGCAGGGAGGGACCGATCTCGTCGATCTGCATCTCCACCACGGTGCGGTTGGAACCGTCGTTCGCCTGATAGGAACGCTGCTGCAGACGACCGGTCGCGATCACGCGCATGCCCTTGGTCAGGCTCTGCGCGCAGTGGTCGGCCAGATCACGCCAGGCGGAGCAGCGCATGAACAACGCCTGCCCCTCATCCCACTGGCCGGTCTGGCGGTTGTACGTGCGCGGCGTCGAAGCGATGGTGAAGCTCGCCACAGTCGCCCCGGAGCCGATGGTTCGCAGCTCGGGATCCGACGTGAGATTGCCCACGATGGTGATGGTGGTTTCGCCTGCCATGACGGTACCTTCTTGTCTTTACACCAGCTGGTTGCAGCTGCTTAACGCTTGGTTTCAGGCGTCCTTACGAAGGATCTTCGTACGGATCACGGATTCGTTGAGGTTGAGCACACGGTCGAGCTCGTCGCTGGTCGCGGGCTCGGCGGTGTAGGTCACCACGACATAGTTGCCTTCGGTCTTGCCGGCGATCTCGTAGGCGAGCTTGCGGCGTCCCCAGTAATCGGGTTCGTCGACGGAACCGCCTTCGTTGGTGACGATTTCCATATACTGCTCGGTCAGCTTCTTCAGACCGCGCTCATCCAGTTCAGGATCGGCAATGAACATCAGTTCGTACTTGTGTGCAGACATCACCCACCTCCTTCGGACTAATCGGCCACGGACGTTCCGCGGCAGGAGTGTGTTTGCATGTCGCTCCATACATCACGGCGCGAGCGCGCCGCTCCCTATGGGCAACTTGCCAACTATATGTCGCCCCCGCGACGATGGGATCTCCCTCAGGCGGCGACGGTCGGGACGCACGGCGCGGCCCACGCCGGGGGTGCTTGTACACTGGACTACGGCGCGGAACAGACCGGCCATCGATCCAACCATGTAGAGGGATAGGACATGTCGACCATTCTTGAAGGCACGCCGGATAAGCGACTCGCTTTGGTCACGGGGCGGGCATACCCGGAACTCGCGGACGAGGTCGCCTCATACCTCGGCGTCGACATCCTCGAGACCACGGCCTACGACTTCGCGAACGGCGAGATGTACGTGCGTTTCTCCGAGCCGGTGCGCGGCGCGGACGTGTTCGTGCTGCAGTGCCATGCGGGCGACCTCAACAAGTGGATCATGGAACAGCTCATCATGATCGATTCGCTCAAGCGCGCCTCCGCCCGTTCGATCACCGTGGTCGCGCCGTTCCTCGGCTATTCGCGCCAGGACAAGAAGCATCAGGGCCGCGAGCCCATCACCGCCCGTCTGATCTTCGACCTGTTCAAGACAGCCGGCGCGGACCGCATCATGACGGTCGACCTGCACGCCACGCAGGAGCAGGGATTCTTCGACGGGCCGGTGGACCATCTGACCGCCACGCCCGTGCTCATCGACTACGTGCGCGGCGCTTTGCCATTGGAGAACACCACGGTCGTCTCCCCGGACGCCGGCCGAATCAAGGTGAGCGAGCAGTGGGCCCGCAAGCTCGGCAATCTGCCGCTGGCCTTCATCCACAAGCAGCGCGACATCACCCGTCCGAACCATGCCGAGGCGCATGGCATCATCGGCGACGTGAACGGCCGTGACTGCGTGGTGGTCGACGATATGATCGACACCGCCGGAACCATCTGCGAGGCGGTGCGCACGCTGAAGGACTCCGGCGCCAAGTCGGTGACGCTGGTGGCCACCCACGGCCTGCTGTCCGGTCCGGCGATTGAACGACTGTCGCAGTGCGGCGCGCGCGAGATCGTGTTCATGGACACCGTGCCGATCGCCGAAGAGAAGCGCCTGCCCAATATGACCGTGCTGTCGGTGGCCCCGCTGCTGGCCGCGGGCATCCGTTCCGTGTTCGAGGAGGGCTCGGTGGCGATTCTGCTCGACGGCCTGCCCGAGGACATGCGCCCGCGCAACATCTACGCGTAGACGCGGCTACATCCCCTCCAGCATCTCCAGCACCACGCCCGCCACCAGACGAGCGCTGCGGCGGAGGTCCGTGTCGCGCCCGTCGAGCTGCTCATACGATTCCCCGCACATATTGCTCAGCGAGCGGATCACCAGACAGTCGACGCCGGCCTTGGCCGCGATCTGCGCGGCCGCCACGCCCTCCATCTCCTCGCAATCGGCGTGATGGAACGCCACGGATCGGTCGAGATCGGCCGGAGCCGTATTGAAGGTGATGCTTGAGGCCACCGTGCCGACTACATACGTCGGCTGCGTGTGTGAGGGCTTCGGCTCGACGAACATCGTGGTGTCGCCATGCTCGGCGACCGATTCCACACGACGCAGCCCGCGCGCGTCCAACACGCGCGCCGCCCGCTCCACCAAGGGGGCGCTCGACGCGAATTCCTCCAGATACGGCTCGGACTCGGCGATCAACGCCGTATCCGCCCCCAAATAGATCACGCGCTCGCCGATGACGATATCGTCGATGTCCATACGCGGATTGAGTCCGCCGGCGATGCCAGAGAACACCAACGCGTCAGGCCGGTGCTCCATGATCAGATATTGCGCCGCGGCGGCCGTGTTCACAATGCCCATACCCGCCACCGCCACCGCGAGTTCCACGTCATGGTACCGCCCGGCCGCGGTATGCATGCCATAACGCGTCTCGCCGTTCGTCCCGAGAGCTTCGAAGAACAGCTCCGCCTCTTTCTCCAACGCCGTGACCACCGCCACACGCACCGTCATATCCGCCTCCTGAATCGCCGTGTTCCGCACGCGCGCGCCGGCGTCGTTATTCCGCCGGTTTGCCACGCGTTATCACTACATACGATAACCCGTGCGACGTGTTCGTTACATACGCGCGTTAATCTCGTTGTTTGTCGGATTTTTCCAGATCGAACCACCGCATGGCACCGCCCGCCATGCTTAAGAGAGAGGAGACGGCCATGTCCGTCAAAACCCAAGTCCTGCGCGCCGCAGCCGCCGCCGTGGCGGCCACGGCCCTGCTGCTGCCCGCCGCCTGCGGCACGACCAACGACACCGCCACCGACGCCAACGTCGATTCCAGCGATATCACGCAGCAGACCGTCACCCCCGGCACGCTGACCATCGCCACCGGCGACCCCGCCTACACGCCGTGGGTGCTGAACGACGATCCCGAATCCGGCGAGGGCTATGAGGCGGCCGTCGCCTACGCCGTGGCCGAACAGCTCGGCTTCAGCGAGGATGACGTGCAGTGGGTGCGCACCACTTTCGACGCGGCCATCGCGCCGGGCGCCAAGGATTGGGATCTCAACATCCAGCAGTTCTCCATCACCGATGAGCGCAAGCAGGCGGTCGATTTCTCCCCGAGCTACTACAACCCGACGCAGGCCGTGGTGGTGCGACAGGATTCCCCGTACGCCTCCGCCACGTCGATCGACGAGCTGAAGGACGCCACCATCGGCGCCATGGTTGGCACCACCAGCTATGACTTCGCCAAGGAACTCATCAAGGACGACATCCAGACCTTCAACGACAACGCCATGCTGGCCCAGGCGCTGGCCGCCAACCAGATCGACGCGTTGGTGGTCGACTCCCCCACCGCGGTGAACATCGTGGAATCCGGCCAGGTGGAGAACGGCGTGGTGCTCGGCCAGATCCCCGATTCCGAGGATCCTCAGGGCATGGGCATCGTGCTGCCGAAGGATTCGGTGCTGACCGACGCCGTCACCGACGCGGTGAACGCGCTGATCGAGGACGGCACGCTGGCGGCGCTGCAGGAGCAGTGGCTGGCCGAATACACCACCGACATCCCCACGTTGGAGTAACGCCGGGTATACCAGCCGAACCGTAAACGCACGCCCCGCTTGACGCGCCTTTCGCGCTCAGGCGGGGCGTTTCCATATGCCGAGCAGCGGGCGCAGCATCACGGCGAACAGCGCCACGGCAAGCACGGCCGTGGCCAGATCCGCGAAAGCCTGCGCGGCGATCACACCGTGGTATCCGGCCACCCGCTCGCCGATGACCAGCGTGGCGAGCAGCATCACGCCCTGGCGGCTCACCGCCAGAATCAGCGCGCCCACGGCCTTGCCCGCGGACTGGAAGGTGGCGGTGGTGACCAGCACCACGGCCACGCATACCGTGCTGAGCAGCTGCACGCGCAGCATGCCGGTGCCAAGGTCGATGATGGTGGGGTCGTCGATGAAGAATCCCATCAGCAGTCGCGCCCCCAGCCACAGCGTCGCGGTCATGACCAACGCCAGCGCGCATTGGAATCCGTAGGCGAAACGCAGGATGCTCGCAAGACGGCGCATATGGCCGCCGCCGTAGGCGTAACCGATCAGCGGCTGCGCGCCGAATGCGAATCCGACGAGAATCAGCACCGCGATCATCACGATTTTCAGCGCGATGCCCATGGCCGCCACCGCGTCGTTGCCGTACGGCAGCAGGAACAGGTTGACGAGGATCACGCCGATGCTTTGCGTGATGTTGGTCAGCGAGGCGGGCACGCCGATGGCGACCACCTGGCCGATCAGATTGGCGGGAACGGCGAAACGCGCGCGTCGGCGCTTCGCGGAGACGGCGGTCTGAGCCGTGGCCGCGTCCGCGGGGATCGTCTTGGCCACGTCGGCACCGGCGCTCTGGTCTTCGCCATCACGCCGCCACAGTAGGCGCGGGTCGATGGAGAGGCTGTCGCAGCGACGGACCAGCACCCATATGAAGTAGATATCGCCGACGACATTCGCCACGAAAGTCGCGGCCGCGGAGCCGGCGGCGCCCCATCCGAACACCTGGATGAACAGGGGGTTGAGCACGATGTTCACCACCGTGCCGATCACCGTGCCCAGCATGGAGGGCAAGGGCAGACCGGCCGCGCGCAACGTGTTGCCGGGCCCCATCGAAAGGATGATGAACGGCGCGGCCGCGATGATCCACCGGTAGTAGGCCGAGGCGTGCGGCATCGTCGAGGGGTCCGCGCCGAGCATGGTGAGGATGGGCTCCTCGAAGGCGAAGCCCAGCACGATCACCAGCAAACCGGTGAGAATCGCGGCGTAGAACGTGAACACGCTCAGCCGCTTCGCGTCCGCATGGCGGCGCTGGCCGAACAGGCGGGAGATCACCGAACTGCCGCCGAGGCCGAACAGGTCACCTAG